>JBEKZM010000082.1:0-50500 GCA_049509875.1 Verrucomicrobiota bacterium
GCCCCACCAACGACGCGACATTGCCGCTGGGCACCAACTTGGTGATCATCGCCGTGGCCGATCCTTACGGCAATACCGCCTATTCGACCAACACCATCGTGGTCCAGGATCAAACGCCGCCGCAGATTTTGGTCCAGCCGCAAAGCCAGACGAACACTGCCGGCGCAAACGTGAGTATCAGCGTTGCGGCCACGGCCTGCACCCCGCTGGCGTTTCTGTGGTTGTCCAACAACGTCGCACTGGCCACGCAGACCAACAGCGTGTTCATCATTTCCAATCTCAACCTGGCCGCCGCCGGAAATTACGCCGTGGTGGTGAGCGCCGCCGGTGGATCCGTTACCAGCGCGGTGGTGACCCTGACGGTATCCATAATACCGCCCGGTATCAGCCACGTGGCCGTCAATTCCAACGGCAGCATCGCTTTGAACCTCACCGGATCGCCCGGCTCGACTTATAAGTTGGAGGCGGCCACCAATCTGACGGCGCCGATCGACTGGTTCGATATCGCCACGAATACGCTGGGCACGAATTACGTCTGGCAATTCACCGATCTACAGGCTACCAACTTCAGACGGCAATTTTATCGCCTCATGCTCGCGCCGTGATTAATGGGCGAAAGGCGGGCGAATCAAAATTGGGTCTTCATACCCATCGGCTTTTGCGAGGCGATTACCCTTCTCAAAACATGTAGCTCAAGTTCACCTTGAACAATATCGGAGCGACCAGTTGGTTGCCGGTGACATGCGCAAAAACGGGTACTTCCACGTCCGCGTAAAGGAGCACTGGGTGGAGGTGAAATTCGATGGCGGGTGAAAGCAACACGCGGGTGTAACCAGAGTTCTTCCCGTTATTGCCGTCGTTCGCGCCACCGGCAGCATCATTGCCCAAGTCGCGCGTGCGCTCGGAGACGATGACCTGCGCCAGTGGCGAAATCTTCAGCCGGCCGAGCGAAAAACCGTGATAATCAACCCCGGCAGCCGCATCCAACTCGAAGCCCGGACGATAATCGGCCTGCGTCAGCATAGGCAAATCGGCCTCCGCCTGCGCAAACCAGCCGAAATTTTGATTTTGCCCAAGGTTGCCCCGATGGAAACCGCCGAGGAGAATATCGGTGCTCCCGCTCCCAATTTCAGAGTCCCGGTCCACGTCGTCGTAGGCGTTTTCGTGGGAAAAGCTGCCGGTGGGCAATCTCAATCCGAGGTCGAGACCACTGGACAAATCGGGCGAAAACCCGGTGTAAATGGCGTGTATTCGAACATCACCCAGCGAGAACCAGTTGATTGTCGCCAAGGTGCCGGCCGGCACGTTGGGATTGGCCGTGACGGTTTTGAAGTTGCGATAGGCGAACGGCAGTTCAGCCTCTACGCCCCAACTGCTGTTGAAAAAATACTGCAGGCCGGCCGACATGAAATCCGTCCGGATTTCCTTGTCATCGTTGTTCGCCGCTGGCGCTTTGGAGCTGTCGCTCCAGTTTTGGTTCTGATCCTGGAAGGCATAAGTCAGGAATCCCATGCCGCCTGGCCCTTCGGGCAGCATCGAACTGGTTCCCACTTCAAACACACCACAACCGCAGGCGCAGCCAAAGGCCGCGCCCGGGGCCAAGACTCCCGCCACCGCGCCAAAACTGACTTTTTTTATCTGCGAATACAAATTTCTCTTTTTCATTTTCAAGCCTATAGGTTGCGAGAACGCCACCCGGCGTTCTCAAATTAATCTAAAAAAATGCGCCCACATCTCACGACGTTGGCCGGAAAAACTGTACTGAATCAGGCGGGGAGGGCGCGCGGCGGCGGTACGGGCGGTTTGATGGAAAGCGAATCAGCGACCGTGTTTTGAATTGGCAGAATCTCAAAATGGGCGGGTGGGATCAAGTCCATTGGTTTCGCCAGCGGCGGGAATTCCATTTTCAGCACCGGCGACAGAGCCTCAGATTTCTTCCCGGACTGTTTGGCAGCTGCGATGGCCTTGCACAGACAGCATGGATGTTTCCCATCGAACGTGTTGGCGACTGCTTTGGAAATGGATACTGCGCAAAGATCGCCCGCCAGCATCGTGGTCCAAGCGACAGTTTGCAGTGCAGCCCAGTGCGCACCCGTCGCCAGGATGAGGGCGAGAACCAACAGCCATTTGCCGCAGTGGGCCAACACGACTTCAGCTTAAACCTCGTTTGCCAGTCGGCAAGCAAGATTTGGCTAATGCCAAGGCATGGGGGCGATAGACGAATTGAAAGCCAACGTCAGCCTGCCAATGGGGCAGGCCTCAAAACCGCGCCGTCAGGCCGAGCTGCGCCTGAAAGGGTTCGACGGCGTGAAAAGCGTCTTGAAATCTCGGTGTGCTGCCCGGCGTCATCTGGGAGACATAGGCGTAATCAATATCGTGGGTCGTGGCGGTCAAACAAGTTCAGGAATTTGACGGCGACCGACCGCAGGAAATCACGCCGCCGGCAAACCGGGCGCGGGCGTTGGGGGCGAGGGCAACGAACCAGTCGTTGCCAATGCCAGCGCGAACCGGGCCAAAAAAGTTTATGCGAATTTTCATGCAAGATGGTGCAACGAATCCTGTATGAAGAATAAAAGGGCGAAAATGCCCATGGGGCCCGGCTTGACAGTTCGCGAAACCGGGCTCAATGTGTGGTGTTAGAATTAAGTGGTGATTTATGAAAACAAATAGTTGGCAAAAAATGGTGGCGGTCATGATCGTTAGCGTCGCGGTTGCTTCGGCGGTCTCGTCAAAAGCACAGGATTTGGTGGCGCCCGGGGTATCACCGGCGGCAACCGTCAATTCATCCGTGCCGCATCTTTCCTACGGCACGTCGCAAATCCTGCAACTGGCGCAGGCCAAGTTGAGCGAGGACACGATCATCGCCTACATCAGAAACTCGGGGAACAGCTACGGTTTGAACGCCGATCAGATCATTTATCTCCGGCAACAGGGCCTTTCCGATGCCGTCGTCACGGCCATGTTGAGCCAGCCCAGGGTGGGGGTGGCCGTGGCCACTCCGTCATCTCCCGCGCCGCAGCCGGCGCCAGCCGCCTATGCCGGACAGGCGTCGACGGCCACAGTGGCCCCGTCCGCGTCGTATGTGCAGGCGGTGCCGGATGCGAGCTATTATTCAGCGCCGTACTATTCTTCTTATCCGTACTATGGCTATCCCTACTATTATTATCCGGGCTATGCATGGTATCCTTCCGTGACCGTTGGTTGGGGCTGGGGCTGGGGCTGGGGTGGGCGCGGCGGATGGTATCATGGCGGATACGGTGGTGGCTGGCACGGCGGCGGCGGCTTTCATGGCGGCGGCGGCCACGGCGGCGGGCACCGCTGAATCAATTCGGGATGTTTTTTCCGATGAAGATTCAATTCTATGAATGTGAAAAATTACACATTGATCGTGACGTTGGCAGGCATGGCGGTTTTGCTTTCCGGTTGCGTGAATCCTGATGGCACGCCAAACAACACCGGTTCCGGGGCCTTGATCGGGGGTGCCATGGGTGCGCTCACTGGAGCGGCCATTGGCGGGCGTGGCCATGCCGGACCGGATGCGCTGATCGGCGCGGCGGCGGGCGCGCTGGCGGGGGGTCTGATCGGCAACACGGCCGACCGGGAACAGGACGCCCGGCTGAGCGCACAGGCACCGCGCGCCTATGTTCCAGTGGCTCCGGGTCGGCCAACAAGCGTTCCCGATGTCGAGGCCATGGCAAAAGCGGGAGTCAGCGATGACGTGATCATCAACCAGATCACAAACACGCGGACGGTCTATCACTTGGCCGCTACGGATGTGATCGGGCTGCGCCAGGCTGGCGTGAGCGACAAGGTCTTGAATTTCATGATCAATACGCCGTCTTTGTGGGCGGTAAGATGACAGTCGCAACGGCCGAACCTCCGGTGCCCAACGCGGGCATGAAAAGGGTGTCGGCGCCGTGCCCTTTCCCTTCGCGTGAAACCGAAACGCTCCAGCAGGTTTGTTCAGCCCGCTCCATTGGCCGGGACGCCCGCGCGCGGGGGACACTTGGGAGAAGCGCACGCGCCCCGACAAACTTGTCGATGGTTGAATATTCTTGAAAAATGGGCGGACGGGGCGCAGCTTGGGAAAAGTTATCGGCGATGGCAAATCCAGATTATGACTCACTGAAACGGCGGTTGCGTAGCCAGGGAATTCCGCTTTTGGGGATTCTGTGCACCTTATGGACGAGCGGATGTGTTCACCGCGACCGGAAAAATGGTTTGGCCAGAGGCGCAGCGGAGGTCTCGCTGCCGGCGCTGACCTCAGTGACAACCTGGCCGCTCGGGGTATTGCTGACCAATGGCAGCGCCTTTGAGTCGGAATTTTCACTGGCATTGGAAGACCCCTCCGGAAGGCCATTAATACTGTCGGGACAGCTTCTGGTGAGCGGAGGGAAACTTCGCCTTGAAGCGGCCAGATCGAATGGGAAGGCCATGCGAACCGGCGATTTCGGCGTGATTTGGGATACATCCGGCCATCAGGGATTTGTTTTCAGTGAGGCTTTACAGGGCTATTCCCCGATCAGCGTGGCGGCCCATTGCACCAATCTTCTGGTTCAAACGATTGGCGGAGAAACTGAACGGATCGAAGGACATTCAGTTGACAAGTCCAACGTGACCATGATGCGAAATGATGGCCAGACGATGATCGTCCAGCTCTTAAGATCTCAAGACGGCAATTTGCCGTTGAGGATTTCTTCGTCGCCGAATAGCCCATTTTCGTTCGTCCTGACACTCTCAAACATCCAGTTGCTCAAGCCGGCGGACGAATTACTTTTACCGCCCGATGGTTTCACAAAATATGAGAGCGAGACGGCCATGCTTGACGAATTGGCCGACCGACAGCAAAGCGTATCGGGAGTGAGACACCAACAAAGTAGTGAAGGCGGCGAATCCGATCAATCAGGCGGAGGCCGTCGTTCCCGCGGTGGCCCGTAGCAAGCCATGAACGGCCGGCCGAGCAACGGGCACGATTGAAAACCATCGTCCCGTTCGATCCAACAACACCACCTGCCAAGAATTTTTGCTGCCGAGCATAGTTGCTTTGCTGCCAATTTCCACATTCCATCCCTCGACGGGCTGAAAATCGAAACAATTGCGCAGTCAGCCCGTGCCGAGGCTGGCATGATTTTCGCTCAACTAAGTCGAACCATCCGTGGGTGGATTTGCCTATGCCCAAAAAGATTTTATTGGCTGCTGACGATGAGAGCGTGCGAGAGACGATGGGACGCGTTTTGGAATCTGAACATTACCTCGTAACGCTCGCCAGGACAGGCCGCGATGCGGCGACGAAGTTCTTCGCAGATTTGCCAGACCTGGTTTTATTGGACCTGGACATGCCGGAACGGGATGGCTGGGACGTATTCAACTTGATGCACCAGACGCATCCAACGGTGCCTGTCATCGTAATCACCGCGAAGTCGCAGCAGCACAAACGCGCTGCAGACTGCGGCATCGATGCCCTCATGGAAAAGCCGCTGGATTTGCCATTATTACTTGTGACGATCGCCGCTTTGCTGGACAAACCCGCGACGGAACGCATCCGTGAAATTGCCAACCACAGTTTCAAGACTGCATTTTTAGAGAATCACACCAAAGAAACAATGCCATGAAACGTGGAGATAATGGGGCTGGCAATGAAGATGAGCGCTTCAGCTCGTTGTTTAAGATGTCAACCCAGCCGTCCTCAACGCCCATAAAATTGGTGGCCAGGTTGTTGATGAGAAAATGGGTTCCCGACCGCTGGAAGCTCGCGACAAAGACCTTTTTCACGCTGATAAATTCACCGCCGCCGATTGACCTGTTGGCCTGGATGCAAGTCAGGCAAGCGCATCCAAACTGCCATTACTGATTATTTGATATTTCTATCAGACATTTGTCTGCTGTTGCACATCCACCATCGGAAGGAATGAACGGTACTTTAACGAACACGGCCGCGCGAAATCACTCGGCTGTTTGTGCGTAGATTTTCAGCACTTCACCAACCACTATATCGGCCGCCCGTTCGATCGCTTCGTCAGTCGTGCCGGCCAGCGAAGAACCGCCGGAGGATTGCCCGTCGGCTTCGAACGTCTCAATCGGTTGCCCGGAGTTTAAATCCGAAACCGTCACTTGAACCCGGATTCGTGCCCTGCCCGCCAACGCCCCGGCCCATAATCGCTTGTTTTTCGAGATCTTTTTGATTTTCACCACGTCGGCGGTAATCGTTATTCCGCTTCCGGAACCCAGATCAGCTCTGATTCCGCTGGCCGCATTAAACAGATGAGTGTCTCTCAAGCCGGAAACGATTTCGTCGTTCAGCATTTGTTTTTCCGCTTCCAAATCACTCGAGGAGCTCGTGGTCTTAACGAAGATCAAGTCTAGATCAAACGGTTTGGTGGCGGTGATTGGACTGGCCTCATGGATCGAGCCGGACGATACGCAGCCGACCAAATTCAACATTATCAGCAACAACAGGGTCAATTTAACGAATTTCATTACGCCAACGCGGGGTTTGATCAATTCCAAACCCTTTTGACAGGGCGGGAAGGACAATAATCCAGTCAGCCGGCGTAAAAAAGGCAAAACCGTCACCGCGCTGCGAGGCGGTTACCCAACCCGATAGGCAAGGGTCATTGTACCGGCCTGAACGTTGACGGCCTTGCTGAGGTCGTGGAGGCAGGCATAGGTCGATGGTGTGGAGGCTGATCTCACGGGGTTGCGCTGCTCCCTTCCGAATCGGCAAACCAAACAGCCATTTCGCCCTTGCCACGGTTGGCCCAGGCAAAATAAGGAATGGCCTTGAACGGCTGTTCCGTTTTCACAATCCCGCCGTCGGCGCCTTTGGAAACCGCGACTGATTTGCCGCTGATGGTTTCGACCCCATTCAGCAACGACGGCTCGAAGGCCGGACTGAATTCCTGGCCGCGCGGCAAGATCAAATTTCGGACTTTGCCGCCGGGATTGTCGGCCCACTCGCCGCAGAACACAATCGGCCCGCGCTGCAACGCGATTCGACCATGATCCGCCCTCACTTTTTGGCTGGCCACCACCTCTTGAACCGGCATCGGCAAATCCAACCTGATCACGTCGCCGTTTTTCCAACGGCGGTCAAGGCGGACGTAGCCCTGGTCCAATTGGAGCGGAACTTTCCTGCCGTTGACCTTGAGCGTGACGGGTTCGTTGGCCGAGCGAATCAGAAACTCATAAAGGCCGCCCGGCACCGCTTCATTTTGAGCCCAACCGGGAATGCGGACGGCGATGGTGAACCGGGAGCTGTGCTCCGGTGCCACGGTAATTTTCACCGCGCCATCCCACGGATAACGAGTTTTTTGCGTCAGCTTGATGGCGCGTCCGTCATTCAATTTGATGCCGGCCACCCCGCTGGCAAACAGATTCACAAAGATGCTGTCATTCTTCTGGGCGTAGAAGCAGCCCGGCAGCGACGGTAGAAAGCGCGTGATGTTTCCGGGGCAACAGGCGCAGCCGAACCACGCGCTGCGTTCATAATTGCCGTCGGATTCAAGCGGGTTCGGATAGAAAAACTTGGTGCCGTCAAGGGAAACGCCGGCCAGCAATCCGTTGTAAAGCGTGCGTTCGAATACGTCCACATATTTGGCCTCGCCGTGCAGCAAATAAAGCCGCTCATTCCAATAAACATTCGCCACGGCGGCGCAGGTTTCGTTGTAGGCGGTCAGGTTGGGCAGTTCATAATTGCCGCCGAAGGCCTCGCCATCGGGCCGCGAGCCGATGCCGCCGGTGACATAAAATTTTTTACCGACGCAGTTCTCCCAAATCAGGTCAATCGCGTGGAGATAATTCGTATTTCCGGTCAGCGCCGCGACATCCGCCATGCCGCTGTAAAGATAACCCGCGCGAACGGCGTGGCCGGTGGCTTCGGTCTGGTCCACGGGCGGAAGGCGCGATTGATGATAATCGTCACCGCCGGGATGGCTGCCGCGCACGTCGATGAAGTATTTGGCGAGGTCGAGGAAACGCTCGTCGCCGGTGAAGCGATAAAGTTTGGCCAGACCCATTTCAACGATTTCGTGGCCGGGCCAGAGATGAAGCTGGTCCGTCGCCGGGCCAAATGTGTTGCAAAGCAAATTGGCCTCCCTAATTGCGACCTCGAGCAAATTGGTTTCGCCGGTGGCCTCGTGATGCGCGACGGCAGCCTCGAACAAATGACCGGCATCGTAAAGCTCGTGGCTCAAGTCCTGCTCTTTGACCCAGCGATTAGTTCCCGACCATTCATGTGGATGCTGCGGATCAATCGTCCGCGTTGTGTAAAGATAGCCGTCCGGTTCCTGCGCCGAAGCGATGAGGGCGATGAGCTCATCAAGATAAGCCGCCATTTTCGGGTCGGGATGGACCGCCAGGGAATAGGACGCGCCTTCGAGCACTTTGTAGGGATCCGTGTCGTCGAATGGGAAACCGGGTGGTTTGCGATCGGAAATGTTTTCGCCGCGCAGCACCGCCGCCGCCCGCTCGAAATTATGCATGCGCCCCGACTCCTCGCATTTTCGAAACGCATAGGGAATCGTGGTCAGTCGGTTGGTTTCAAGGCGCGGCGCCCAGAAGGCGTCCGTCAAATGAACCGCCGTGAATGGCACCGGCTGGAAAGGATAATCATGTGAAGCCGGGCTTGGGGCGGCCGGCGAAGACAACCGGGAAGCAATAAACATCAGGCCGACAGCCAGACGGGCGGGGCGAAGAGCAATGCTCATTTTTATACGAATTGTTGAATGGATGTTGACCTGGACGACACGCCCAACCAAATATTTGCCAGCGCGGGCCATATAAATTTATGAATGCGTTTTCAGCTTGAGCACCACGATGCAGTTTGGCGGCAGCGTATAGACGAATTGCGGTTGGATATGCCGCACCGTGGTCGTCACGGGGACAACATTCCGGGGATGATCCAACGAATTTGTCTGGTCCGCGTCTCCAGACATCATCATGGCCTCGCCTTTCGAAGCAAGCGACTCGATTCCTTTGAGGTCGATATTCAAGACCTCCGCCGTGGCCTGCGGGTTCACCAGCTTGAGGATGATCTCGCCGGTTCGGCTGTCACGCGTAGCGCAGCCCTGGACGGCAGTGTTGAGCGACGCCGTGGAAAGGATTTCGTCGCCGAGATTCCGGCTGAACATCTCGAACGCGTAATAGCTTGGCGAACCGTAAGTCGAAATCGCATCGTAGCCAATCAGGTCCGGACGCCACTGACGACCGCCCGGGTTCACGTTGACCAGGAGGGGCGCGTAACATTGCATTTTGATGAGGTCGGCATTGCGTTCCATCGCCGCCATGAAGACAGCGTCGCCGATGGCGGCCTTCAAATTGGGGGTCGGGGGTTCCTGCACAGAACGTCGGTCCCACGGTGGAAACGAGGTTTCATGAGCCGCCCATTCGCCCACGAATACTTGGGGGCCATGGCGGTCGTATTTGGCGGCGTAATCCGGCGACATGCGGATGAATGCCTCCGCCGGACGGTAATAATGCTCGTCCATCAGATCCGGTTTCCGGCTCTTGACGCGCGCCGGTTCCGGCTGGTCGTAGCCGATGGTGGAAATCGTTTTAAGCTGCGGATATTTTGCTTTGATGGCATCGTCAAATTGCGCGAAACGCTCATCATAGCTCCCGGATTTATCGAACCAGTCTTCGTTGCCGATCTCGACGTATTGCAAATTAAAAGGCGCTGGATGTCCGTCCCTGGCACGCTGCGCGCCCCAGGGCGTGTTCGTCCCGCCGATCACATATTCGATCTCTTCACACGCTTCCTGCACGAAGGGTTCGAGGTTGGGCCCGGGATTGACGTGAACACCTCTGAGGGAGTAACCGGCATAAACCGCCAGCACCGGCTCGGCCTTCATGTCTTCGCACCACTCCAGGAATTCCAAAAGCCCCAGCCCGTCCGTCGAACGATACCCCCATGGACACGGATGGCCGTGGCGCTGCTCGATCGGGCCGATCGTTTTCTTCCAGTCGAAGCGCGTCTCGACGGTATCGCCCTCCACATAATTGCCGCCCGGGAAACGCAGGAATCTCGGGTGCAAATCCACCAGCATCTGCATCAAGTCCCTGCGAAAACCGTTTGGCTGGTCATTCCAAGTGGGCGGGAAAAGCGAAAGCAACCCCAGCCAAACCGTTCCCGGTTGATCGATCGTCAGGCCAAAATGCGCCTTGGCGGTGGGGGCAACCCAACCCGTCTTGAGGGTCACTTCAAATTTTTTCCAGCCGGTCGCGAGCCCCGAAAACTTTTCTGTCGCGTAAACCGTCCGCCCGTCATCGCTCACGATGGACACAGTAACCGGCGCTGAAAAATCGGAATCCGACCTAGCGATTATGACAGCATGGTAGTGCGATTTCGGCAGCACGGGGATGCCCCAAAAGCCGCTGTTGGCCACGCCCGCGGGATGCTTCTTCGCAGCCTGCGCCACCGTCAGCCGCAGACTCATGGTGAGCTCGTCGTTGAAGGAATTTGCCGGATCCAGCGCAATCGCCGCGGCGGAATCCTGGTCATTCACAACGGACCAGTGAACTGCATTGGTGGCATTATCGAGAAAAGCGCGGTTCCGAATCAACTCGGCGTAAAGACCGCCATCGTAACTGTGATTAATTTCCTCGGTCATCAGCCCATAGAGGGTTGGACTTACCTTTCCGATTGCCTGGCTGCCATCGACGGTAAACGTTGCGTCGGCCGCCAGGCGCGAGATGGCGGCCACCGTACAAATCGAAAATGCAATAAGGTTTTTCATTGGCTTATGCGGATGGTGGGTGTTGGAATGTGAAGCTGGACCATGGTTACCAAACTATCCGACGTTGGGACAGTGGACGCTTGATAACCGTGAGCCGATCCGGTCCCAGCGCCTGGGTTTCGGCGATCTCCACCGCGCTCAAGGCCCCATTATAAATGCGGAACTCGTCCAGGCTCAGATCCGCATACGGGTCCGGCGAATACAGCGAGCGATTAATGTAATTGTAAACGTCCCGGACCGAGCTCACCGGCGTAGTGACGTTGTGATTAACGGCTGCCAACACCCCGTTCGTGTAGAGGGCAAGGCATCCCAGTGGCGGATTAAAGACCGCGGTCAGGTGCAGCTTTGAACGGAAGCTAAAATCGAGATTGCCGCCGGCACTTTGCTCCTGCGCATAATTGCCGTCGGTGATGGCAACGCGGCCGGATTGCGGCGCGCAGAAAAGGTAGTTGTTGCCTTCGTTTCCATTGATGTTGCCGAAGCCAAAGAGAAAGCAGTTCTCCGGGAGCCGGCGGGAAAACGTCATCCATCCCTCAATGGTCACGGCCGTGTAATTGCTCAAAATCCCGGCCGGCAGTTGCACGTATTGCGCAGCCGCGGCCGACAGCGTCAGCTGGCCGCCGCGGAAAGTTCCGCCGGCCGGCAATGTCCCGTTCCAAGCGGCGCCGCCAATCGAGTCGGCGCAAACGGTCCCCGATGATTCGCTGAAGCTGTAGCGGTGAACGAGCTGGATGGGAACCCCGACCACCTCGACCGTTTGCGTCGCGGAAAGACCAAGGCTTTCATATGTCGCGATAATGCCAGCCGAACCGCCGGTGATGCCAGTGACCTGGCCGGCAACGTCAACCGTCGCGACCGCGGCATGGTCGGAGGAATAGGTGATCGCGTGGTGTTCATTGCCAGTCAGATTGAGCGGCGCTGACGAATCCGACCTTTTCCCCCACACTGATGCCGGGGCGCATTGCCCCCGCCGGATCTGCGGCGGTAATTGGAGCGACAAATTGGTGATGGTTTTGAAGCCGGCGGCCCGCAGCCGCAAAACCGAGAGCGAATTCGCCGGCAGCTCAACCGTATAATCTCCTCCCACGCTGGCGATGACATTGGTCACGGGAAAAATGCGGGTCGGCGCATCGAACGAATTTTCGTCGCCTGAGCTGGCGGACGTCAACTGTATCAGCGTTGCCTCGGGGGCAACGGAATCAGCGCCTTTGACACTGAAGGTCGTGGTCAGTGGCGTACCATCAGGATTGACCGTTTTGACGATGATTTGGCCCGCGGCCCTGGCATAGGTGGACGAAACCAACAACCTTCCTGGATAGGCCACGTCTTGCACCATGACGCCATTGACGTAGCAGCGGATTCGCGGACCGGAAAGATCGATCCGGAGATCATACCAGGTATTAGCCAGAATTGTCTGGGGAACCGGCGTGCCGAGAATGGCTTTGGCGCCGCTGCTGCTTTGCTCAACAGCCGTGAGAGTGTTGCCCCAACCGCCGACATTCAGCCACGTCCAATTGTCATCATCGAGCCAGTTGAACAGGAGGAGAAAGCCCTCACTTCCGCCATGCTTGCGCGCGCGCAGGGAAACGGAATAGTTGGCCCAATTGGTATCGCCCACGGTCGCCCGACAATCGGTCAAGGAAACATTCGTCTGCTGGAAACCGCCACCGGTCGCATTCCAGTCTCCCTTGAAAACGCGCCAACCCCTCGGATGTTGCGTGCCAAAATCATGCTTAAATAAAGTCCCATCATCATTTTTGACTTCCAGGTCGGCAAATTCAACGGCGGTATTCCACGAGCCCAGACCGATGGCACCGTGCCGGCTGAACCAGGGCGAATTCGTTGGGATATCCACCGTCGCCGGCAGCACCACGTCGCCGCGATTCTTGGCGAAGATTTGTTGGACATAATATGATGGAGTGCCGAAGGAGCTGGCGTTGTTGAAATAAATCAAGTCCGGGCGCCATTGGAGGTCGTTAACATTGGCCAGCAGCGGTGCGTAGGAGGCCAGCTTGACCAAGTCCGAGTTCCGCTCGAGGCCGGTCATGAACGCCGCCTCGCCCAGCGCCGCCGCCAAATTGCCGTGGGTGCCGAAGCCCGAGGTCACAGCGTATTCGCCCACGAAGATCTTGGGTCCGCGGCGGCTGTAACTGTCATATTTGGTGGCGTACGAAAGGAAGGCCGCCGGACTGTCATAATAATGTTCGTCGGCAATTTCTACCGGGCGGCTCCAAGGGCTTCCGCCGGTCCAATTTCCGGGAACGATCAAGTGGACCGACGAATAGTTTGATTTGATGGCGTCATAAAACTGCGAATAGCGTTCGTCGAGGAACGGCCCGCCGTTTTCGTTGCCGATTTCCAGGTACTTCAAATTGAACGGAGCGGGATGGCCGGCCGCTGCGCGCCGCGCGCCCCAAGGGGTGTCGGGGCCGCCATTGGCATATTCAATCAAATTCAAGGCATCCTGAACCCAAGGCTTCAGCTGGTCCAGGGGCACCGTGTTATCCGCGGCACCGGTGTAATTGAGCATCAGACCGGCGTTCAGGGCGTAGAGCGGCTCCATCCCCACGTCCTCACAGAATTGAAAAAACTCGTGAGCGCCAAGCCCATCCGTGGACCAATAACCCCAGGAATCGTTGAAGTGTCCGGGCCGTTCCGCCACCGCGCCAATCGTCTTCTTCCAGCGAAGCGCATTGGCGACATGGTAGCCCTCAATGAAGTTGCCCCCTGGAAACCGAAGAAACGAGGGACGCAAATCGGCAATCTTGTCGGCAAGATCCAACCGCAACCCGTTGGGCCGACCGTGAAACGTCGCCTGCGGAAAAAGCGATACCATATCCAACCAGACAGTGCCCGGCCGTGATATGGCGACCACAAGACGGGCATTGGTGTCAGTGCCACTGGAAACGAGTGCGGTGGTGACATGCCGCCATTGGCCCGTCACCCCGTGCAAGGAGGCCTGCGCATAAATGTGCCCGCCGTTGCCGCTTTCCAGACGCACGTCGATGGGCCCGGCGGCATCTGAGCTTTTGGCAAAAAAATCCAGGTTATAGGTTGCCCCGGCGGCCAACGACATGCCCCAAAAACCGGCGTTACAGGCCCCGACGCTGCCGGAACCGGATTTCATCGTAAGCCGCAGTGAGTTCGGGGTGCTGTCGTTCAGGGGAACCGTGGCATCCACGCTCATCATCCCGACGGCGTCGCCCTGGGTCTCCAAAGTCCAGAAATCCGGCTTGCTTGAGTGAAATGTCCGGTTGCGCACCATCTCCGCATAAAGGCCCCCCTCCCCGGCATAGTTGATCTCCTCGAAAAACACCCCGAAGAGATTGGGACTAACCGCCGCCCCGGGCTCATCGGCACGAATGATAACCGCCGCCGAAGTTTCCGCCTGCGCGCCCGCTACGCCAACCAAAAGAACGGCGAGAATGGACAAAAAACTATGCTTAATTCCCAGTTTCAAGTTGCGGTCAAGTTGCGGTTTTCAACCATGTGATTTTGATTCAATGAAAACAGATTGCCCGAGGCAGGGGGTTCAGGCAAACACCCATTCGAGGCCGGGGACCGACGGCCACTCCGGCGTGATTCGTGGCACGCGGCAAAAACCAAATCCGAACTGGCCCAAAAACTTCGAATCCGGCTGGCCGTGCCATGACCTTCCAGCCGCCCGCAATGACCGCGAGATAAAATTCAAAACTCGAACAATGGGGTGCCAAAACTATTGGTCATCGTACGGTAAGTAATCCATTCCACATGGCCGTCAATAAAACCGTTATTGCTGCCGGCCGGCTTGCCCTTGACCAAATGGGCCGTGGATTGCGGATTTGTCGTATCGAATCCAGCCTCGCCGACGGAAGTGATGTTGGCATAGACCTGCTTGGCCGGATTGCTGATGATGATACACGCTGCAAATGGCGTGCTGGACGGCGGATGAGACGGATCGCAAGTGAGGCTAGTGGGCGTATAAACGTAAGACGGTATTTGTTGAATGCCCTTCAACAGCCACAGATAGCCGGTAATCCGGAACGAGATCAGATTCGGGGCCACGCCTTCGTAAACCGATTGAAAGTTCCAAGTGTCATTGCAATCCCAAGACGGATAGCCAGGGTCGTAAAAGACATCCTTCTTGCAACCATTGTCCGACATGGCGTTGATAAAAACACTGGAAAGGTCCCACGGCCAGGCACCTGGAGGGGTGGTGCTCGGCGCCAGCGGCGGCTGAGAAGGTGTCACTGGCGGCTTGGTCAGGTCCATGATTTTATCACTGTTCGCGCCACCATAGACTTGCAGGGCGATGCCAAGTTGATGCTGATTGCTCTTGCACGAGGCGCGGCGAGCCCGGTCCTTGGCGGCGGCCAGCGCCGGGAGCAACAGTGCCGCCAGAATCGCAATGATGGCAATCACGACGAGCAATTCAATCAAAGTAAAACCGGCGGCTTGGCGGCGGACGCTCCGGTTGCTTTCAGCTTCCTTCGAGTTTTTCATTTTTCGAATATAAATTGGGTTCAGCCATTCGCTTTGGGCTCCTGCCTGCCTCAAAGACGGCCCGATTACATTGACCCGCCACGTATTCACAACGAATGTTGATTGGCAGGCTTTTACAACACTCGCACACCCCGCCACGCAACCCGTGGCTGCTGTTCTTGTGTTCGCAAACCAATCTGAAAGTTCCCAAGGCGATAAGCCCGAGAGGCTGCTTGCAGAGTGGCTTCACTTACTCATGCGACGTTTGCCGCCGGTTTCCGCCAACTTTTTTGGTTCCTCGGCGTACCTAATGGGTGTGCGGAGCGGGAGCGTGTCCCCTTCAAAGACCCGGCCCCAGACCGCCGGGGCCGGCGGACCCGCCGTTAAGGTCTGGTGCCAGTCGCGAGTTTCTCCCGCACCAGCCGATCGTATCGCAAGGCCAGTTCATTGGTCGGGTTCTTTTGCAGTAACCCGTCGAATTCAGCCAGAGCGTTGGTCAAAATGCCGGCGTTCATGTAAGCCATGCCGAGATTCAAATGGGTCTCAGCCAAATCGGGTCTGATCCTGACGGCCTCCTGAAACTCCTCGGCGGCGGCCGCCGGTTGATTGTCCCGGCCCCACTCCAACCCGCACAAAAAATGCGCCGGCAATGAATCTGGTGCCAATCGGGCTGCCACCGCATATCGGCGGGCCGCCTCCCGGTGCTCTGCCAACGCCGCAAAGTTCTGGCCCGCGTCCATATATAAGTCAGCATCCATGGGGCTGAGCTTTATGGCGTCATCAAAATTCGTGGCGGCCGCCTCGTACCAGCCCCGGGTGGCACAAAACCGGGCCAGTAAGGTCAGCTCGGCACCCCTCCGAATCCGGTTTGCCAGTGCTCGGCGATAACAATCGTCGGCCTCCGTTTTCCGTCCCATGTCCTCCAAAACCTGGCCCAGGCCAAGCCAGGCCGGCCCGAAACGGGGTTTGATCGCAAGCGCGCGCCGATACGCGCGAAGCGCGGCCTCCTTTCGATCCAGCCCTGCCAGGGACTGCCCAAGATCTTTCAAAGCCCATACGTTTTCCGTGTCCAGATCAAACGACTGCTGGAAGGCGGCCGCCGCGTCCGCATACTTCTGCTGGCGCGCCAATATGGCCCCCAACTGCTGCCAGTCGTCCGAATTGGAAGGCAGCAAATCGACCGCGCATTGCGCATTCGTCAGTGCCGCCGCCAGATCGCCGGCCGAAATCTCGAGTTCACAAAGTTGTTCGCGCAACGCCGGGTCTTGGGGAGCGCGGCCCACGGCGGCCTTGCAAATCGCAATGCCCTGCTTCGAATCCGAGGCCCGCATGGAATTTTGCAGCGTCGCGATCTTCGACTGGATCCGGCGCATCTGTTCCTCATGGTTGATTTGGTGGGTGAATGGGGGCTCCAGCAGACGGGTGTAAATGTCGGAAAACGCCGCTTTCCGGTCGCGCTCCAACCACGCCAGACGCCCGGCACATTCGGTCTCAGTAGGCCACGGTTGGCCCGCGGCGGCCTTGGAGATGACGCCTGCCGGCAGCAATTTTTCAATCTGCGGCATCAACGTCCTGGCCAGGAGATAATTGCCCGCGAACGTCAGATGCACATGTTCATAAAACAAATCATCGCCCGGCAATCCGTCCGCGCTTTGGTCGGCAAAGGCGCGCGCGGCATCGGCAAAAAGAATGCGTTCGGACTCGCGCCCGGAAGCCAGTTTTCGAATCAAATCGTTGAGCGTGCTGTCGCATCGAAAGCGCAAGGTGTCCAGATCCCTTGCCGCCGTAAAATCCTGTTGCGCGGCCGGCGCCTGGTCCAAGGCCAGGTCGCACTGGCCCTCGCGGAAACGCAATTCTGCCACGGAGCCATCCGACTGCCCCGCCCGCTGGAACAATCCCGCGGCTTCCGGCCATCGTCCGGCTGCCTCGGCGTCGCGTCCCGATTGATAAAGATCCTCCCATTGCGTCTTATCCGCCTCCGGCAGCCCCGTCCGGTGAGCCGACGCAAAGGGAGCGCAATCCTTCAGGTTTACCGCCACGGTGCTCACCACGATACCCGCGCCGCGTTGCCGACCGGCGCGGATCATGTCCGCCAGGTTCTTCTGAAAATGATCGTCCACCAACTTCAATCGGGCGTCATCGAACGGGACCTGCTGGTTCAAGAACATCTCCATGCCGCCCCACTCGCTCTTGCTTGCCGGTGGTTTGTGGACGGCCCGGTAAATGCCATCCAACAACTGGCCCGTGCGCGTGGCTTTCATGGCCAGGTTCGCCCGAATCAATGCCAGCGGGAGCGTTTGGGAACCAAAAACCGTGCCCGCGCCGAACGGCCCCACCACTTCATTGTTCCCCATGTAGATCACCCAAATGTCCCCTTCCGCCTGCGCGCAATCGCGTGCGATCGGCAGCAGGACCTGGGAGTTGATCCCCGTCATGGCGGCGTTGACCACTTCAAAGCGCACTCCGGGAAAGCGCAGCTCCAGCATGGCTTGCAACATCCGAGGCAAGCCAAACCTCGGCGCGGGATCGCCGAACGCCGCGGACTCACCCAGCACGAAGATCCGCACCGTGCCCGGGGGCTTCGGCTCCGGCAGACAGATCGCCGCCGGCGTCCGGGCCATGGCCGGCCCGAAAAACCGCCAGCCGAACTGGTTGTTTTGCACGAGGATTCGCTGCCCATGGTGCAGGCTCGGCAGCAGGAATGCCGTAGGATAACCAAAACCGAAAACCCTCAGCGCAACCTCCAGGAGCCCCAGCAAAATCAGGGGCACTCCCACCGCCGCCAGCAATCGAAACCAAATCAGCCGGGCCCTTCCGATTGGAGAAGCCGGCGGGGCCGCCAGATCGCGCTTTTGGGCTTTTTGCTTCACGCCTCTGCCGCCATGATAAAGTCAAATCCTGCTGCGTCCAATGGCTTGTTGAAATAGTTGTCGAACCTCAAAGGCCAGCGCCTCCCACCACGCTCCACGACGAGCCGGCACGTTCCACCGAAGGGTCAATGTGTCGCCTACCTTTCCAGGCGATAAAATTGCGCCGCGGCTGAGATCGGGACGGAGATCTGCCAGTGGTTTTGGTTAACGATTTGCGGCTGGACCGCCACCGGGAGCCAATTCCCCGCGGTGAGCGATGACGAGGACATCAGGGTGAATCCCGCCGAAGCCAACGGCCACGATAAAGTGAGTTTCCCGCCGCCCGTCGCCAGGGAAATCGCCGGACTGTTGCAGCTCAACAACTGGGATGGCCCGAGCAACTGCGTGGCGGCAATCTCGTCCGGACGCAGCACGCCGTTATAGATTCGAAATTCCTGCACCGACCCCTGCATGCCGGGATCCGGCCAATTATCCGCGCCGATAATATTGCGGACGCCGTCCACCCCAGCCATCGTGATCGTCACCGCGCTGTCTTCACCCAGCAAGGCGGCGTTGGTGTAAATGGCCAGGTAGCCGTCCGGCGGATCAAATACGCACACCACATGGACGTTGGCGCTGCCATCCAGGCCGCTGCCGGCGCCGCAGTCCACGTATTGGTAATCCACGTTGGCGTTGTCGGAATCGGAAATGCCGACGATGGTGTCGCCGTCGCTGGCATGCACGCACGCATGAATATCGTAAGCCGAGTCGCCGCCGCCGTCCTGCGCGCCAAAATCAAACAGGTTGGCCCAGACATATTGGTTGGGCGCAACGGTGGCCCAGGCCTCGATGGTCACCGCCGGATCGTTCTGAATGGGACCTACGCCATTGACGCTATTGGTTAGAATTCCGGCCGGCAGTTGGAGATAATCCGTTGCGGGGGCGGCGCTGGTGGTATTCGGCAGAATCAACCTCCCGCCGCTGATGCTGGCGTTGCCGTGCAAAGTGCCGTTGGCCTGGCCCACCAAATCGTTCGCGGTGCCGTTCGTGAAACTGTAGCGGTGCACCAACGTCGCCTGGAAACTGTCGAGGACCTCGATCGCCACGGAATTTGTATAGGCACTGGTGATTCCGTTGGTGATATAATCATACACGCCTGTCAAACTGGCGGTACCCAATCCGGCGGCGAAAATCAGCCCGGCGGCATTCACCGTAAAGACATTGGTGTCGCTCGAAGTCAGCATCAGGCTCGGGCTGCCGAGGACGTTGACATTCGTGGCTTGTGAGAAATTCAGGTAGGCCGCCAACTGGCGCGATCCGCCCAGGATGATGGGCGCAGAGCCGGCGTTCAGGACCAAGCTGACAAAAGCGCCCGGATTCAAGTTCAACTCGTTCGGCCCGGCTTCCTGGCTGGCGGCAATCTGGCCCGGGCTCAGTTCTCCGTTGTAAATGCGAAATTCATCAATCGATCCGTTCAAATATGCGTCCGCCGACCAGAGCGAATGGCCCAAAAAGCTGAACACGTCGTCCACCGAGGCGATATTCTTGCCGCCGGTAGGGGTCCACGCCGCCAAAACGCCGTTGGTGTAAAGCCCCAGGAACTGGCGGTTCGGCGCGGGATTAAAAACCACCACCACATGGAGGTTGGTCAAGCCCAGAAGATTATTCAATTCGAAACCGGTCTCATCGCCGTTGCCCACGATGTCGGATATGGCCACGCGCGAGCTTCCGCCGTTGGCGCTCGTGTCGGCGGCGAGGAAAATATAATTGGCCCCGGATGCGCCGGAGATGTTGCCGAAGTCAAACAGCCGTGCCCAAGCACCATTCACCGGGTAAAACGTGGCCCACGCCTCAAAGGAAACCGCGCCCGTGGTCAAGTTGGTGGTCGAAATGATGCCCGGCCCCAGATCCACGTAGTCGCCCACCGCGCCCACCAGGTTCAATTGGCCGTTGGCGATGGACGCATCCCCGCTGGCGTTGTAAAGCGTGCCGTTATTGGTTCCCACCGAGTCATTGGCTGTGCCGTCGTTGAAGCTGTACCGGTGAATCAGGGTGGTCGGCGGCGCGGGCACCACCTGCACGGCTTGCGTGGCCGTCAACCCCGCGTACGAAGCGAAAATCGTGGTCGTCCCCAGGCCCATTCCGGCGACGTCGCCGTTCCCTTCCACCAGCGCGATATTCGTATCGGCTGAAGAATAGACCACGGAATAATTACCGGCCAGACTGATGATATTTGTCTGGCCGGCTTCCTGCACCGCCACCGCCGAAGGAACAATCTGGCCCACACTGATCGTGGGGCTGATTGAAAACAGGAGATTCGTGGGTGCGTGGAACCCGCTCGCCTCCAATTTAAAAATCGACAGGGAGTTCGCCGGCAAGGTTACGGCAAAATTCGTTCCGGCCGTCGTGAGGGTATTCGTGGTGGGAAAAACCAGCGTGGGATTGGAGAGGGAATTCTCATCGGTCGCATTCGCCGATGTCAATTGGATCAGCGTGCCACTGGCGGCGATCGCACCCACACCGCTCACGTTGATGGTGGTGGGCACGGCCGTCCCGTTCACATTGACGACCTTGACAATGATCTGGCTGGTGGCCGGTATCACGCTGGAAGAGACATACAGCGGGCTGTTCGGCGAGGCCACGGTGGTCGGCAACACCAGGTTCCCGCGATTCAGGCCGAACATCTGCTGCACATAATACGACGGCGTGCCATAGACCTGGGTGCCGGTAAAATAGATCAAGTCCGGGTTCCAATCTTTGTTATTCAGGTTGGCGAACAAGGGCGCGTAGGAGGCCATCCGCACCACGTCGGAATTTCTTTCCATACCGGTCATAAACGCCGCTTCACCCAGGGCGCCAGCCAGGTTGCCGTTGCCGGAACCCGAGGTCACCGCGTATTCGCCCACGAATACCTTCGGCCCATTCCGGCTATAATTATCGTACAGGGTCGCGCTCGACTCGAAGAACCCCGGATCCGAATAATAGTGTTGGTCCACCATTTCCACGGGCGCCGAAGTGGGAATGGTCCCCTGTGAATCCGCAATCAAGTGCATGTCGGGGTAGTTGGATTTGATGGCATTGTAAAACAATCCGTAGTTGGCGTTGTAGGCGGCGCCGTTGTTTTCATTCCCAATTTCCATGTACTGGAGGTTGAACGGCGCCGGATGCCCCATGGCCGCCCGCTGCGCGCCCCAGTAAGTGCTGACCTCGCCATTGGCGAATTGAATGGCATTCAGCGCTTCCTGCACCCACGGCCCGAGGTTGTTGGTCGAAACCGCATCTTGCGAGACGTCCATGCCGCAGTTGATGCAGAACAGCGGCTGGGCGCCAATGTCCTCGCACATTTGCAAGTATTCAAAGAAGCCCAGTCCGTTATCCACCATGTAGCCCCACACGTTGTAGCGTTCCATGCGGTCGATCAGCGGACCGACGGTCGGTTCCCAGTGGTAGGCATCTGCCAGGGATGTGCCGTCCACCCAGCTCCCGCCGGGAAATCGCATAAAAGACGGTTTCAAATTCACCAGCATATTCGCCAGGTCCGGCCGCAGACCGTTGGTGCGATGATTGAAGGTCTGCGCGGGAAAGAGCGAAACAAACCCCAAATAAACCGTTCCCGTTTGGGAAATCTTGAGGGCAATTTGGGCTGACGGATCGGTCAGCGTCGGCACCAGGGACAAATTGAAGTTTTGCCAGTTCGTGGTCAGGCCGCTGATCGATCCAAAGGCATAACTGGTGCCGCCATCCGCCGATTCGAGCTCGACGTCGATGGGGCCGGTAAAGCCCGCCGCGCAGCGGGCGTAAACGCTGAGGTTGTAGGCCGCACCGCCGGCCAGCGGAATGCCATAATAACCGTTGTTGGCCGCGCCAATGCTGCCGCTGCCGCTCGTCTTGGTCAACGCCAGCTCCTGGGTGTTGGTCGGATTCAACGGCAGCAATGTGTCAATCCTATAACTGCCCGCCGCCGAGCCGTTCGTCACCAAGGTCCATTGAACGGGCGTGGCCGCATCTTCGAACATCCGATTGCGCACCAGTTCGGCATAAATGCCCCCATCCCCCGCCATATTAATCTCTTCAAAGAATATGCCGAAAAGATTCGAGCTAATTTGAACCCCCGGCAGGTCCGACTCAATGTTGATCGTGGCATTGGTCTGTGCCTTGGCAGAGCTGGCCAGGGCGATCAAAAGGCCCAACCCTGCGAACAAACGGGCAAAGTGGCTCAAAGCACTTAGCGGGTCAAGCGGCGGCGCTACGCGCTCGTCGATCAGGAAATTGCTCGTTGGTTGTAGGCCACCTTCCCCCTCATCCTGGCCTTCTCCCCCGGGGAGAAGGAACGCGGATCGGTGCCGGCGCGGGACGCGAAGACGGCTCTCACCCGCCCAGGCGCGAATTTTCTTGCGCGGCGAGGGGAGCGTCTCGCATCGAATAATCTGAAGCGCCGGTTTCTCACCCGGCGCGTTGGGTGCCAACGACGGGATCGAGCCTGGTCGGAGACCGGCGCTCCAATTGCCGCATTCAGGGCCCACGAGGGGCACCCCATAAGAGGAAGAATTCATAAGCGTTTCGCAGAAACAACGGGACACAGCCCCTCGGCCCAGACCCGGGGATTCCGGCACAAACAGGGTGGACAAGCAATTACACTTGTCCACCCTGCACTGAACACACATCCACTCCCGTTAAATGCCGTGTTGCTGACGGCAACTCGCATCCAGATCCACGCGCCCGATCGCCACCGCGCCTAATTGGCCAGGCGGAAGAATTGGGCGGCGCCGGTGATCGGCACACTCAATTGATAACTGCCATTGTTTATCGTAGGCGAACCGCTGACCGCGCTCCAACTGCCCGACTTCACGGCGGAGCTGGATTGCACCGAGAAGCCAGTGGCGGTCGAGGGCCACGTCAGGATGAGGTTGGTGCCCGAGACCGTGGCTTTGAGCGTAGGACCAGCCGACAGAAACGCCGGCAGATTCGTCGGCCCGGCCGCATATGACTGCGCGACTTCCGACGGCGCCAGCACGCCGTTGTAGATGCGGAATTCATCCAACTTGCCAATCATGGTCGGGTCCCCCCAATTGTCCTCACCAATCCAGTTGTTGACGTCCCTGATACCCGGCGTGATGGTGCTGAGGATCGGCATCGTGGCAGCCAGCGCACCGTTGGTATAGATCGCCGAGTACCCGTCGGTCGGGTTGAAAACCACCACCAACTGAATATCGGTCTGGCCATTCAGGGGAGTGCCCGGCGGATACAGATTCTCGCGATCAGTATTGGCATTGTCATAATCAGATATGGCGGCGTCACATTGACCGCCGTTGCCAGCAACATTCACGCAGAACGAGAGGCTATACGAATCCGCCCCGGATGAATCCTTTTGGCCAAAATCAAAGAGATTCGCCCAAGTTCCCTGGCTGCCTGAGACAGCCGCATTGGGATAATCCCCCCAAACCTCGATCGTGACCGCCAAGTCGTTGGTGATAATGCCGGACGGCAATTGCACGTCCGTTCCGGCGGTGCCGTCCAGCACCAGTTGTCCGCTCGTGGTCGTGGCGTCTCCCTGCATTGTTCCATTCGCCTGGGAAACGGTGTCGGTTGCGATCAGGCTGCCATCGGGTTCATTCCAGAAGCTGTACCGGTGCGCCAGCGCCGGAGCTGGCGGATTCACCACCGCGATCCTGGCCGTATTGGTCGTCCCTTGATAAATCACGGTCAACGTCGCCGTGCCCAAACTATTGGCATTCAGGACGCCACCGGAGCTGTAGCTGAGAATATTGGTGTTGCTCGTAAAAACGGTGAGGCCTGCCGGAGGCGTGAGGCTGTTCCCCAGCAAATCCCAACTGGTCAAGTTGGAGTAATTGGCCAACAGCTTTGCGTGTCCAGCCTCGAGCACGTGCAAGGTCGCCGGGACACTCAAGGTGATCGAAGTCAGCGTGCCAGGCCCGTTGGTCACAATGCCGGGGACACTTTGCATGCCGGCAGCGTCGCTGATGGCGACCTCCTGCGAAGTCAGGGCCCCGTTGAAAATGCGGAACTCCTTGATTTCACAGGGCAGCCCGCTATCGCCTTCATAGTCTGAACGGCCGATATAACTTTCGACATCGTTGATCACTGAAAGCGGGTCGGTTATACCCGTGGCCGTGCCCGCCAGCAGGCCGTTGGTATAGATGGCGACATATCCTCCCGGGGGATTGAAAACCACGGTGGCATGCAGGTTCGTGCGGCCAGCCCAACCGATAGTGGTCACTCCTTGTTCGCCATTAAAACCGGGATCGTCGGCTGTGATGGCCGCCCGCCCGCTGGCGGCCGAACAGAAGATGTAATCCTCCCCATAGGTAGAGTTGGTATCGGTATTGCCGAAGTCAAAGAACATACCGGTGGGCAGCGAGTTGGAGAAGCTCGCCCAAGTATCGATGGTCACCGCGGAATAATTAGTCGTGATGATCTTGCTGGGCAGGCTGGCATAACTGTTGGTGGTACCATCAAGCACCAATTGACCGCCGCTGATCTGAGCCGTTCCCATCAATGTGCAAAGGGCCGTGCCGACGGAATCCGCGACCGTGGTGGCCCCTGCGGTCGCGCTGAAGAAGCTGTAGCGATGCGCCAGCACGGAAACCGGCGGAATCACCGTGATGACCACCGATGATGTCCCCGTCCCGCATTGCGCGGTCACCGTGGCGGAGCCCTCAGCCAGCGCCGTCATCAAGTTATTGGAGACAGTCAGGATATTCGTGTTGCTGGAACCAAACGTTGAGAGCAAGGTTACATCAATGGATTTATTGGTGAGTCCGGAGGCAGCCCCAATGACCGTTGCATACTGAACGCCGCCCAGCACCAATTGGTAAGAAGGTGTTTGCAATTGGACGTTGGTAACCGTCCCGGGGTTGGTGTTCGTGGCGGTCCATCCCGCCTGGTAATTCGCGGCGACTTGCAGTGAATTCAAGGCGCCGTTGTAAATGCGGAACTCGTCCAGGTTGCCCGTCATGGTCGGGTCAGGCCAATTGTCGTCGCCGATTTTGTTATTTTCATCCTTAATGCCTGGTGTGATCGTATTGGTGATTGACCGTTCGGCGATCAGCGCACCGTTCACATACATCGCTGCGTAATGTTGCGGCGGATTGAAAACCGCCACCACGTGGGCCCCCGTGAGCCCATTCAAGGGGGTGCCCGGGGAATACAGGTTCTCCCGGCCGGTATTGGCATTGTCATAATCGGATATGGCGGCGTCGCATTCACCGTCTGTACCGCTCACATTGACGCAGAACGAGATGCTGTAAGAGTCATCCCCGGCCGCGTCCTGTGTGCCGAAATCAAAGAGGTTGGCCCAATTGCCTTGACTGCCAGCTACAGAAGCATTCGGAAAATCACCCCACGTCTCAACGGTGACCGCCAAATCGTTGGTGATGATGCCCGCCGGCAATTCAACATAGGTTCCTCCGGTGCCATCCAGGACCAGTTGCCCGCCGGTGATGTTGGCGTCGCCGCCGTTGGGATTAAGTATGCCGTTGGCTTGGGCCACGGTGTCCGTCGCCGTCTGGCTGCCATCCGGTTCCGCGAAGAAGCTGTAGCGGTGGGTCAGAGTCTGGGCGGACGCCGTGAGCTGAAACAACAATAGGGCGGTGGCGCCGAATACCAGCGGGAGAGAACCTCGAGGAGGCTTTGTGTTCATATGATGTTTGGGTTGGGTTTAGTTGGTTTGTATTGTGGGGCTAACGAGATTGGGAAGTTCATGAATGGGGATGCCAGACCGGACGCGTCAATTCCGCCGCCGCAATCCGGCCTTCTCCGCCGGCGCAGGCTCGAGCATTCAATGCCGCCGGACTAGCAAGCGGGACGATCACCGCCAGCAGTTCGATCAGCGTAGTGCCCGGCGATGGGCGGCGAACGCTTCGCGTTTCTTCGATAATCTTCAAATTGTTCATTTGCCTGATCTCAATCGCTCAATCGATCTGCGCTCCCGTTCGGCTCGCTCCCCGGCTCCAAAAACCGGCCGATGGCAGTATTTCACGCCACCGCCATGAATGTCGGCTTTCAATTAGAATTGCTTCCTTTTCAGCGCTCTGGAAAAACTCTTCGCGGCCGATTCAGACGCGGCTTTCCAGTGGGGCTTCAATTACTCATGCGCCTTTTTGTGGTGAATTCCCGCCAACATTTTTCCCGGAAAGTTGTTTTTTTTGAGTGGGCTTCATCGGCTCCTCGGTCGGAGCCTTCCCATTAAACTTAAGACTGTTTGGCATGGTCGGAAACGATCTTTGGTTTAACTTGGTTTAATTTGGTTAAAGTCATCGATTGCGGGATGGATCGGAAATCCGAAGCCCGCGTCCCCGATGCCCGAATTTTGACTGGGATGGTTGCTGGTTTTCTTTTGAGGGCTCATTCATAATTTCGATCTATGGCCGGATGTAACGGGATGTACCCGGATGGCCGAATAGGACGAGTAGGACCAAATGGAGGAAAGGGACGGCAGCTTGCGGGCGACAAGGCGCGCCGCGTGAGGCCATGGGACCGGGCACCTCCATGGCTCTCCAAGGCGTCTGGTCGTAGCGCTGCCGCCGAACGGACTGTTTTCGTCCAACACAGAGTCAATCTACCATGAACATTGGAAATGTAAAGTCTCAATAAGACATACAATAGATTGCAGTGTTTTTCGTATAATATTTTTATATTAAACACTATACGTATTATTTTTTGCGTTATAGCGACAGAATTATCTAGTTAATAACTTAATATGACGCATATTTGTCTCGCGAAGGGTCGGCCAACCAGGGGGCTTTAACGAAAGCCGATAACGGATTGGCCACGAATGACGGGTGAGCTTGCGTTTTGGTTGGCAGGCGCGGCGCGCGCGGAGCGACGCGCCCTACCTTCGCCAACTCCGCATTCCGAAAGATTCGACATTCAACGCTCAACGCCGAAGTGCGATGAGGCACAAAGTGACGAATTTAAATCAGTACCTGGCCGGATTTCGGAGTGAGGGGCAATGGCGTGGTGTTGGAAGTCGTAAGGTGCAATTCAACACAGCCTATGGTCCCGCTTTTGGTGGTTTCTCGATAAGTCCTTGCGCTTCGCGCAATAGAATTCGGGCAAAAAGCCAGTCATACCAGAATCCCACCAAGCCGGTGCCTTCCTCCAAGCCCGCCGCAAACTCGGCATTGGTGGACTCGCTTCCTTCCGCCAATTCCAAACGCGCCGCTTCTTCTTCGCCCGATTGATAGCAGGCCATGGCTTGAATGATATGAGCGGTCGCGATGCGGCTGGGATTGTGTTCCGGGTAGGAAAGGCATCTCCGGCACCACGCCTTCGCAGCGATCGAATCTCCCTGGCGGTACGCCATGATCGCCAGTGAAACGCACCGCCAAGCTTCCATAACGGGGTCCTTACCGGTCGTTTTCATCGAATCCGCCGAAACGCCCGAGAGTTTTTCGAGAGATTTCATCAACTCCCCATCCGCCGGCGTGAGCAGGCTGATTTTAAGGGTTCGTTCCGCAAACACTGGGTCGGCAGTGTCCAGATAGCGGGCAATTGCCGCCCGCCGAAACCGCTCGTAACCGCGCATGTCCCCGTGGTCAATCTGGATCGGACCGGCCATGAGCAAGTCCTGGGTAATTGCCCAGGAATTGTCCTTCTGATCCACCTCCAACAGCAAATTGAACCGCGCTTCAGCCTGCGTCCATTCCCCCTTCAGCGCGTGCCATTGTCCCAGCCCTCGCAACACGGACTCCGCCTCCAAGGAAGGTTTTATCGCGGTGGTCACCTTGTCTGCCAGTTCCTCCGCCTCTGCCAGCTTGTTCTGGCCGACCAAGAAAGCGGCTTCGGTTATGCGTTCACGGTCCTCGGCCTCGAGGCGCAAGCGGGTCTGTTTTTGTTCAGCGTCCAACGCCTGCTGCTCGGCCGCGACGGCCCTTTGCCGGGCCTCGCGTTCCTGATGCCAAAACCAGGTTGACACCCCCAAACCACCCACCAACGCGAGGGCGATGGCCGCTCCGGCGGTGAACGTGGCCTTGTTCCGCCGGACCAGCTTTTGCAATCGATAAAGCCGGCTTGGGGGACGGGCCACCACCGGCTCGTTATCCAGAAATCTCTGCACATCCATCGCCAGACCGTTGGCGGTCTCGTAGCGTCGGGAACGTTCCTTCTCCAGGGCGCGAATGACGATCCAGTCCAGATCCCCGCGCAACAGCAAGACAAGTTTAAGCGGTTCGGCCTGACGAAGATGGGCGAGCTGCGTCAGGGCCGACCCCTGCAGGGTCGTCACGATCACCGAAGGCCGTTGCGGTTCCTTTTCTTGTAGCGTTCGACGCAGGCCATCGATGCCGCGTTCCAAAAGCTCCTTGGTTTCAAAGGGCGTCCGCCCCGTCAACAGCTCATAAAGCAGGACTCCCAGGCTATAGATGTCGCTGCGGGTGTCCACGTCCACGCCGCTCATCACCGCCTGTTCCGGGCTCATGTAGGCAGGAGTGCCCACGAACTGTTCATACGCCGTGAAAAACGTGTTATCCGTCAGCCGTCCTTCGATTGCTTTGGCGATGCCAAAATCAATGACCTTTGGCACCGGCATGCCGTCGATGATGGTGACCAGGATATTGGACGGTTTGATGTCCCGATGCAGCACGCCTTTTTGATGGGCGTGTTGAATCGCCTGGCATACTTGAATGAAGAGCCTGAGCCGCTGTCGGGTATCCAATTCACTGTGATCGCAGTATTCAGTGATTTTCACGCCCCGCACCAGTTCCATTACAAAGTAGGGTCGTCCCGACTCGGTTGCTCCCGCGTCCAATACGCGGGCGATATTGGGATGATCCATCAGCGCCAAAGCTTGGCGCTCGGCTTCAAACCGGGCCACGACACTCTTGGTATTCATGCCCAGCTTGATGATTTTCAACGCCACTCGCCGTCGCACCGGTTTTTCCTGCTCGGCCATGTAAACCACACCGCAGCCCCCCTCACCGATTCTTTGCAGCAGCTTGTAACGCCCGATGCAATTTCCGATAAACTCATCTTCCGCAGCCAGCGCGTGCAGGTTCTCATCCGGACCAGGCCCATCCCCGAGGGATCGTTCAAGTTCCCCCAGGGGAAGCCGCGCCACGCCGCCGTCCGGAAAGAATCTCTCCGCCGCCGGCTGCGAAGCCAGCGCCGCTCGCTCGCCGGGCAACTTGATTTCAAGCGCGGAATAGAAAATCTCCTCCGCTCTTTCTGTCGGCACTTCAGTCATTTGGCTTTCATACATTCCTGCGCCGCCAGATCGTGTTTGTCCGCCAAAAAAAAACGCCGTTACGGGGCGTCCTGAAGCCTTTGATACAGCCACGCCTTGGCGCACACCCAATGGCGGTCCACCGAACGCTCGCCGATACCCAACGCGTCGGCGACCTCCTTGTTGGTCATGCCGGCGAAGAACTTCATTACGACGACGCGGGTGCGGTCCGGATTGGTCTGTTCGAGAAGTTCCAAGGCATCGTCAACCAGCAGGATTTTGTCGTCCGGCGTGGAGTCGGCCAGATCCAGATCTTCCACGTTCAACCTTTGCTGCCCGCCGCCATATTTCAAGCGCGCCTTTTTCCGGGCGTGCTCAACCAGAATCCGGCGCATCGCCTCCGCCGCGGCCGCGAAAAAATAAGCGCGGCTCTTCCAGTTTTTATTGCCATCGCCGACCAGGCGCAACCAAGCTTCATGCACCAGCGCCGTGGGCTGGAGGGTGTGTCCGGAGGACTCCTGGAGCATTCGGGCGGTGGCCAAATTGCGGAGCTCGTTATAGACCAACGGGAGTAACTTTTCCGAGGCCTGGCTTTCGCCACGATTGATGGCATCGAGAACCAGCGTGAGGTCGGTCATGCAGCCAATTTATCCGAGCAGGCCAGCTTTCGCCAATGATTAATATCCATTCTAACGGCTGGGCAAAGTCAGGCTGGCGGGATCGAGCCCGGGAGCGGTGGCTTTGAGGCTGACGACGCCGGGAACCGTGGCGGCCTGAAGGATCACCAAGCCGCGACCTTGAAAGGCGCGATGCTGGTTCGTTTTGCAGTCTTCGATGCTGTTTAAATCAGCGTTCCCGGCGCCGATAATGCCGGCCAGGCCGGTCAGATCAAAGGTGACTTCCGGTTCCGCGTCGGGTACGCGGACGCCGTTCTCGTCCACGATCCGGAATTCAACGTGGCAGATATCCTTGCCGTCGGCTCGGAGCTGAGTCGAATCGGGCAGCAGTTCGATCCGCTTGGCCGGGCCCGCCGTTTTCATAACATAATGACACACCTCGGGACCGCCAGCATGACCCACGGCTTCAAGCATCCCCGGCTCAAAGGGAACCCGCCAAAGCAGAACGCCGTTGACGGCTTCGGAAAGTAATTTTGTGCCGACGACCTGGCCATTCAAAAGCAGCGTAACTTCCGGACAATTGGCAAAACAATAAACGGTCACGGTTGAGTTCGACTGCCAGTTCCATTTCTCAATGCCCGGAAAACGGCGCGGCCCGCCACGGCCATCCGAGGCGCAAAGATAGACCATCGGTCGATCGCTCCAGAGGCTTTGCCGAAACCAGCCGAGGGGCTTCTTGAAACCGCAAAGGTCGAGCAATCCCGCGCCATTCGCGCGATTTGGCCAGGCGCCCGCCTCACCGAGATAGTCAATGCCCGTCCAAAGAAACTGGCCGGCGATGTAACTGTTCGTCTGCACCGCGCGCCAGGCCCCGTACTGCTGGCTGTTCTCGCTGCCGTAAATGATCCGCTTCGGAAATTTCGCATGGTCAGCCGCATAGCGCCCCTCCTGATAATTGTAGCCGACGGCATCCAGCAGCTCCGGCAGGCCAACGACATTGGACATTCTCACCGTGGCGAGCGCGGCGGTGACCAGCCGGGTGTGATCGAGGGATTTCACGGCGGCGACCAGCGGCGCCGCACATTTCGCCAGATCCGAGGCCGGCGGATTTTCCGGATGATAATCTCCGCCCAGCACGGGGTCGGAAAAGGGATCGTTGGCATAGTCTATCTCGTTGCCGACGCTCCAGAGAATCACGCTGGGATGATTGCGATCGCGCCGGATCAGGTCTGAAATGTCCGTCACCGACCATTGCGCAAATAATTCGGCGTAGCCAAACCGGGCCGGCACACCTACGTTCACGCCAAAGACCCATTTGTTCTTCGCGGGGGTGAATTCGTCGAAGGCCTCGTCCATCACCAGAAAACCGAGCCGATCACACAGGTTTAACAATGCCGGGTCGGGCGGATTGTGGCTGGTACGGATGGCGTTGACGCCAATTTCCTTCAGCGCCTTCAGACGTCTTTCGAGCACTTTATCGGGCACCGCCGCGCCGAGGGAGCCAGCGTCGTGATGGAGACAAACGCCCTTGAGCTTGATCGGAAGATCATTGAGAAAAAATCCCTGGTTTGCATCAAAGGCGGCGCTCCGGATGCCAAATTGCGTATCGGTTTCGTCCACGACGGTGTCGCCAGATTTAACGCGGCTCTTCAGCGTGTATAGCGCCGGGGCGGGGAGCGACCACAATTCCGGCCGCGGCACCTTGATTTCCTGGACCAATGTCTGGACCGAATTCCCGGCTGCCGAATTTGCCATGGTCCGGCCCGCCACCTGTTCGCCGCCCGGAGCAACGAGGTCCGATTCGAGCGAAAACGCCCTTCGGCCGGCCCAACGGTTCTCGATCACCGTCTCGATGCGGACGAGCGCAAAATCGGTTTTGATTTTGGGGGTGGTCACGAAAACGCCCGCGGGGGCAATCCGCAGTGGATCAGTGATGACGAGCCGGACGTTGCGGAAAATACCCGAGCCGGTGTAAAAACGCGAATCGGCCAAACGCGAGTGATCCACGCGCACGGCGACGACATTTTCGCCCTGGTTCCGTTTCAAGTAAGGCGTCAGGTCGCATTGAAAACCGATGAAGCCGAACGGGCGCCCGCCGACGAACTGGCCGTTGATCCAGACTTCCGAATTGTCATAGACGCCGTCGAACTCGAGGGCGGCCGAATGGCCTGGCTGACTTTGGTCGAGCCGGAAATGCTTACGATACCAACCGACGCCGCCGGGCGCGTAGCCAGTGCCGCTGGCATATTCCGCGCTGAACGGCCCTTCGCTGCTCCAGTCGTGCGGCACCGGCACTGGCCGCCAGCCGTGGTCATCGAACGCCGGCACCATCGCCGATGAAAAATCGCCCCGGCTGAACAACCAGCCGGCGTCGAAGTCCTCCGTGAGACGGGCGGGCGCCACGAGGCGGAACAATCGCGCCCCGTGGGCGGGAACTTCCGGCGCGAATCCGCCGCCGACGATTGCGATATTTTCCTGCCGCCACAAATCGCGCACGAGCACCTGGCCGGAGAAACCCAGGTCCGCCAGGTTGACGGGAACGCTGGTTTTTGCGCTGGCCGGATCTTCACTGATGCGGTCGCAGGTGTTGAACACGGCCAGGTATTTGCCGGCGGCGCCCGGGGCGTCGGCCGTCCAGGCGGCCAGACCGTTGGTGCGGAACAACTGGCGGTTGTTTGCACTGTGCTGATTGACCGCCAGAACTTCATCATTGGTGAACAACGAAAATGTAAAGTCGTCCGTGCGCGTCATGTCCCCGCCCTGCATCAGCGGCGAGCGAGCGATGCTCCAGAGCGTCATCAGCGTGAATTGTTCGTCAGTCGTGAAGCGGGTATGGCGGTTGAAATCGACGATGCCCAGCGGAAGCATGTCGGCGTCAGGCCACGCGCCGTTAAGGCGGAAAGGAGTCCAGTCATCCAGGCGCTTGAACTGCTCAAGCAGCAGCGGCCATTTATCCCAGAAATCATCACTGATGCGCCACAGGTTGGCGTTTTGATTGACGTTCGCGGCGGCGGCGAGCGGCGTCGCCCCCGGCGACGTGCTGAAGACCACGGGACGCCCCGTTTTGTCGATAGCTTTGCGGATAGCTTCGATCTCGGCCTGGTGATAGGGGCGGCTGAGGTCGTCCACTTTGACAAAGTCCACGCCCCAAGACGCGACCAGTGCCAGGAGCGAATCGTAATAGGCTTGGGCGCCGGGCCGGCTCAGGTCCACACCAAACATGTCAGGATTCCATTCGCAAAGGCTGTTGGTGTCGGCGATGTCCGCCGCGTGATAAGGCGTCTCCTTGATCGGCGTGTTCTGCCGCACCGCCTGCCGCGGGATGCCGCGCATCATGTGGATGCCGAATTTGAGTCCCTGGCGATGCACGTAATCGGCGAGCGGCTGGAAACCCTGGCCGTTGGTGGCGGAGGGAAATTTCTCCGGTGCAGGGAGCAACCGGCCAAACCCATCCATCGTCAACCGGGCGCCCTGCTCATAATCATGCCCCTTGGCGGTCGGCTGGTACCATTGGATGTCCACGACAACGTATCGCCAGCCGTGCGCCTTGAGCTTTTCCGCCATGAAGTCGGCCTGTTGCCGGGTCTGCGCCTCGCTCACCGTCGTCCCAAAACAGTCCCAGCTATTCCAGCCCATCGGCGGCGTCGGGGCATAATCGTGGTAATCTGCCGCCGCGGACAGCGAACTGCCGGTCAACAGCAAACACCCAATGGCGAAGTGAATGTGCGCTTGTCTCATTTGCTGGTTGGTTATGATTCTCATCGGGCGACATTGTGAATTGGCCCGCCGGGAGAGCCCGGCAGCATAGCCCGAAACTAATGCCGTGCCTCGCCAATGACAACTCATTTGATTGTGCCCCTGACTTTGGCCAGGGCAAATGGATGGAGTTCAACAAGTCTTGACCTTTTAGAGCAGTCTGTGTAAAGTGTTGTGTCACCCGAGACAATATGGAAGCAAATGTCACACGTTGCGCTGTTGGTCGTGGACACATTCGAAGAATCGGCAAAATCCGCCTCTTCGAGGAGGAAATTTTGGAGAATTTGCCGACCGCCAAAGAATCATTGGCAAAGCGCTTCTGAGTCAGTTGTGGTAAGCAAGCATAAAGGAAAACGAAAACGTAACCCCAAAAAAAAGACCGCTCGGTTTATGTGCACCTCAAAAACAAGCAGTTGCCGATCACCCGAAACATACTTCCCCGTTAACCGCTCGAGGCGCCGGCCAGCGCTCGATTTTATCCGGTGCAAGCCGCTGGTCTTTGCCCTGGGGTTGTTAGCGGCGGTCATCGTGCAGGCACAGTCTCCCGCCATTACCGACATTGGGGCCACGGCCCCAACGCCCGGGCCCAATGACATTTCTCAACTCACGTTTGGGGATGTCGCTCCCGCCAACCTGAATTATTATTGGGACAACGGGGCCAACAACGGGGCCTATATGGGCCAAAGTTTCAAGACCGGAAATAATCCGCAAGGTTATACGCTCACGACGTTGGCGATCCAAACCTCCGGCAACGGGGGCAGCGCCGGGGCACAATTGGGTTCCCAGTCCTTTACGCTCAACCTCTATCAGCTCTCCGGCACTGGCCTGACCAGCGCGTCGCTCGTCAACACGGCCACTGCAACCGGCGCATTGGCTGCCGAAGATGACTGGCTGCAGTGGACTGGCCTGGGCTTTTCGCTGGCACCGAACAGCAGCTATGCTTATACCTTTGGACGATCGCCCGGCTCGCCTGGGGATTGGGAACGCCTAAGCACCGTCACCGGCCAACCCTATGCCGGCGGCCTGGCCTGTTCCATCGTCACTGCCGGCGGCGCCGGCACAGTGACTTATGCCAGCGATGGGTCGGACGCGACTTTTGACATCGGCCTGATCCTGCCGGCTGCGCCAATCGCCAATCCGCCGGTCGAATCACCGGCCTACGGCAGCGGCGGCATTGTGGCCGGAGCCAGTGTATCGTTCCTGGCCTCAGCTGCCGGCTCGCAACCAATTGGATATTTCTGGCAAACCGACGGCGGATCCGGGGGCGCGCTGACCAATATTCCCGGTGCGGCCGGCACCAATTTGCTGGTCAACACCACGGGCTTTGCCGTGGGCGCTTATCAATTTGATTTTGTGGCCACCAATTCCTTGGGCGCCAGCACCAGTTCCATCGTCAACATCACGATTGCGCCCGTCGCCATGATGGATATTGGCAGCAATGCGCCGGCGCCTGGACCGAACGACATTTCCCAATTGCTAAATACGCAGCAGAACGACGACGGTTTCAATTACTACACTGACGACGGGGCGGGCCACGGCAACTGGTGTGGACAGACCTTTACCACCGGAACCAATGCTAACGGTTATCTTTTGCAGACCCTTGCCTGGAAGAGCGCCGGCAACGGCAACAGCTTTGGCGTCTGGCAGCCTTATGACCTGTACTTCTATTCCATTTCCGCCGATGGCACCACCGCCACGTTGATTGCCAACTACCAAGGTTACGGCGGCGGCCTACAAGAGGACTGGTTCCAATGGCAGGGATTAAGCGTGGCCCTGGCACCCAACAAGGCTTACGCCTATGCGTTCGGCCGCGATGCCTCGGCGACCGGCTGGGAACACATCGGGACCCAAGGTGGCAATCCCTACCTGGGCGGGCAGCTCATCACCATCGCAAACGCCAACACGAATGGCGGCCCGGTCACTTATGGCACGACCGGCAACTCGGACGCGACCTTTAGTCTGGGCCTGGTTATTTCCCAGAAGCCCTTTGCCAACGTGCCCACCTACACGCCGTTTGTAAATCCCATTTATGCCGCCACGCCGGTCACGTTGAATGAACAGGCGGTGGGCACGCCGCCGCTGACCTATCAATGGCTGACGGACAACGGCACGGGCGGCGCCTTGGTGCCGGTCGGCAATGCGACGGGATCCAATCTGGTGGTGAACACCGCCGGTTTTTCGGGCGCTTATAAATATGCCGCCATTGTCAACAACACCTTTGGCGCCTCGACCAGCGCGCCCGTGACCTTGAACTTTATCGCGGCCAGCGCGCCGATACTGGTGAAGGACATTGCGCCGGCCACGACGAATGAAGGCTATGTCGGACAGACCTTGAGATTCTCGACCGCCTTCACCGGGACGCTGCCGATTACCTACCAATGGTATCTCAACAAAGGCAGCGGGCCGGTGGCGATCTCGATTGCCAGCAATCCCACCGCCGGCACCAACACATTGGTGCTGACCAATCTCCAACTGAACCAGGCGGGAATCTATACCGTAACCGCGAATAACTCCCAGGGCAGCCTGCCGAGCAGCTCTTCCGACCTGGCCGTGTTCCCCGACCCAGCCGCGCCCGCCGCCGGCAGCTATGCGGCCTTCGTTGTGGCGGACAGCCCCTCGGCCTACTGGCAGCTTAACGAAACGAATGATCCATCCGTCGGCGTTTTGCCGGCTTATGACGCCAGCGGTCATAATTTGGACGGAGTTTATGGCGCGACAGCGCAAAATGCATTCAACGGCGTTGCGGGTCCGCAAGCCCCGGCCTTCCCCGGATTTGCCACCAACAATGGCGCGTTGCTTACGGAGATCGGCACGACGGATCCGTGGGTGACGCTTCCGCCGCTGAATCTCAATACCGATACGGTGACCATTGCGATGTGGATCAACCCCGCCGGCGCAGTCAGCGCGGCTTCGGGCTTGCTCTTTGGCCGCAGCGGCACTGATGCCGCCGGTTTGGGCTTTGGCTCTGCCGTCAATGCCGCGGGCGTGGCCGAATTGGGTTACAATTGGAACACCAACTCAGCGGCGGCCTACAATTTTCAATCCGGGCTTTATCCGCCGGTTGGCCAATGGTCCTTTGTGGCGCTGGTGGTCCAATCGAACCAGGCGACGATCTATCTTTACTACCTGGATTCCGTCACGGGTCAGCCCGATCTCTACTCGGCGGTCAATCCGATTGCGCACGGACCCGAATCGTTCAGCGATGGAACCAACACGATTGGCACCGACGCTTACGACCTGGAAACCCGCGTTTTTAACGGAGACATTGACGAAGCCGCGGTGTTTAACTCGGCGCTGACCAGCAGCCAGCTTTTCGCGATGTTCAGCAAAGGCACGGGCACGGGACCGGTTGCCGCGTCCATCACCACTCAGCCCCAGTCGGCCGCAACCTATGTGGGCAACACCGTCACGCTGGCCGCCAGCGGCATCAACGGGTCGGGCCCGATCACCTATCAGTGGCAATTTGGCGGCGTCAATCTCAGCGACGGCGGCCAAATCTCCGGATCGCAAACCCCGACTTTGACCATCGCAGATGCGGCCTCCGCCAACTCCGGCACCTATCAATTGCTGGTTACCAATCCAGTCGCCGTCACTGCCAGCAGCAACGTCACCGTGACCGTCGTCACTCCCGTGCCGGATTCCTATGAAGCCGCGGTGGTGGCCAGTAAACCGTATGCATTCTGGAAACTCAACGAAACCAACAATCCGGCCCTGGGCGGCGTTCCGGCTTTCGACCTTGTCGGCGGGCCCATCGGGACATATCAAACGGGGGCGGAAAATGGCTTCAACGGCATCGCCGGTCCGGAAGCGCCGGCGTATCCCGGCTTCCCCACGGTCAATACGGCGCTGGGGACCACGGAAAACCTCGCCGACTCCTATGTGACAGCGTCGGCTGGTACCTTGCTGGCGACCAACTTGACCTATGCCCTGTGGATCAATCCCAGCGGGCCGGTGGAGAACTGGGCCGGACTGATCATGGACCGGGGCGGGGTGGGCGAAGGTCTTGGCTTTGGCGGCGAGGCTAATTCCTCGGGCATGTCCTCGATCGGCTATACTTGGAATCAAAACAGCACTTGGAGTTATGATTCCGGCTTGTTCCCGCCTGCCAATACATGGTCCTTTGTCGCCGTGGTGATTGAGCCAAGCCAGGCGACGATTTACCTGATCAACAGCGGCGGCGTCCAGACGGCCGTCAATCCGATTGCCCACGACAGCGAGGCCATTGGCACCGCCTGGCGTATTGGCGATGACGCAGCCGAAGGCACCGCTGGTGCCCGGACATTCCCCGGCAGCATTGCCGATGTGAGCGTTGTCCTGTCCGCGCTCTCCAGCAGCCAGATAACGGCGCTCTATGATGCAGGCTTGGGAATCGTTCAAGGTCCCGTGACCATCGACGTTTCCCGGGCGGGCGCCGACAGCCTGACCCTCACCTGGTCGCGGGGAACGCTCCTGGAGTCCACCAACGTGCTCGGCCCGTGGACTTCAACCACGGCGACTTCTCCCTACACGGTGGGAACCACCAATGACAGCACGTTTTTCAAAGTGCTGGTCCAATAAGCCGGGGGCCGGTCGGCGATGCCGGCTGCTCAGAGTCGTTTTGGTTTAGTCCTCGACTCATCTGGCCATCAGTGAACTCGGCGGCGGCGCAATTAGCGCCGCCGCTTTTTAGAATAGGGGTGGGGACGGCTCGTCCCCGCATTCAACCCGCCAAGGCTGAAAACGTGGCGAGGAGCCGTCCGCAGCCCCGGCTTTTGCTATTTCTCGAACTCGCCCTGGATCAACTTAAACAACCGCCACGAAGACTTGAAGATTCCGGGGCTGCTTTTCAAAATTGATCAAAATCCCGACGATTACAGTTATTAGTGTCATGGTGAAATAGCACCCTTTCACGCGATCTGCTATAATGGCAATTGTCATGGACAAAACCACCATTACCACACAGATATGAAACGTGACTTCCATTTCAGCAGCACCGTTGCCTTGCCGGGCGGATTCAGGAAAGAGCGAAAACAGAGGTGGGGACGATCTTTCCCCACGTCGTCAGTCTTGGTGAACGCACTGTGGGGACGAGGCGTCCCCACCCCTGTTTTTGAATCCGCCCCGGTTGCCCGGGCGGGCGCGGCACTCGCCGCCGGGCTCCTCGTGTATTTCGCGGTGGCGGGGCGCGCGCAGACTCTCACCGATTTGGGTCCGAGCGCTCCGAAACCCGGCACCAACGACATCTCCCAGTTGAGCACCGCAGGCAACCAGACGGCACCCGACGGCCTCAATTACTACACGGACAATCAGACCGGCCATGGCGCCGGCGAACCGGGACAGACCTTTATCACCGGAACGAATCCAGCCGGGTATGTTTTGACGTCAGTGACTCTAAAGACCGCCGGGCTGGGTTCCTACGACAATACCGCCACACCTCAGTCTTATTATCTCCACATTTATTCCGTGTCCGGTGGCAGCGTCGCCTTGCTGCAAACCTGCACCTCGGGCAATGTTGTGTTTAACGACGGCGACTGGTTGCAATGGAGCGGACTGTCACTGGCGCTCGACGCCGATACAGCGTATGCCTGGTCGTTTGGCAAGGCCAGTTCCACCTATGGCTGGGAGGCCCTGGCAGTGGCTGACAATAATCCCTACGCCGGCGGCCAGATCGGGCTGTTTCCACCCGCGGGCGGCACGGTCGCCTTTGGCGGCAGCCATGACTTTGACGCGGTTTTCGACCTGGGCTTGACGCCCGCCGAGCTGCCGAGCATCAATCAATTTTCCGTTTCACCCAGGAACGCGGTCTTTTCCAGTACGCCGGTCACCTTCGCTGCCGGGGTATCGGGCGCGCCCCCCCTCTACTTTCAATGGTGGTTCAACAACGGTGCCGGCTATGCGCTGATTCCAGGGGCCGACACGAACACGCTGACGTTCAACGCGGCGGTCACCAACACCGGCGCATACGAACTGGTGCTGACCAACAGCCATGCTTCCGTGACCAGTGCTCCCATCACGCTTTCGGTGACGCTGGATACCAATCCGCCGATCGTTTTGCGCGGCTTCAACCTTGGCCTGACGCAGGTTGAAGTCGATTTCTCCGAACCGGTGGACGCCGCCACGGCCGCCGATCTGGCAAACTATTCCTTCACCGACGGCCTGGCCGTGGTGGCCGCGTCACTGACCGCCAACGAGGAGTCGGTCCTGCTGACCACCGCGCCGCTGGCCTATGGCAGCGATTACACGCTCGTCATCAATGGTCTTCTCGATCAGGCCACCCCCCCCAATATGATTGCGACGAACACGCAGGTCAGTTTCATTGCCTCGCCACGCGGTCGAATCCTGCTCGACAATAACTGGCGTTTCCAGTTGGGCGATCCGCCAGATGCAACCACGAACGTCACTTGGTATCCTGAAATCCCCGATCTTGCCAAACTGGATGCGGATGAAGTCGGCTCCGCAACAAACACCAGCTCTGAAACCTACCTGGAGACCATCCGCATTGATCCGATTGCCACGCAGGCAGGCGAGAATGTCTCGTATGTTCAGACCAATTACAACGACAGCGCCTGGAGATTGCTAAACCTGCCGCATGATTGGGTGGTGGAGTTGCCGTTCAGTTCCGGCGCCGATGGAGGACATGGATTCAAGTCTGGAATTTCGGGGTCCACCAGTGCGAACACCATTGCCTGGTATCGTCACACGTTCAGCCTGCCCGCAAGTTATGCCGGGCAGGCGCTCTGGCTGGAATTCGGCGGCGTTTATCGCAACTGCCTCGTGTGGTTAAATGGGCACATCCTGGGCCGCAACGTCAGCGGCTATTCCAGCTTTTATTTTGATGTCGCGCCATATGTCAATCCCGGCGGGACGAATGTACTGGTGGTGCGGGTGGACGCCAGCCGGTTTGAAGGCTGGTTTTATGAAGGCGCGGGCATTTATCGGCATGTCTGGCTCACCACGGAGAATCCCGTTCACGTCGCGGAATGGGGAACTTATGTGGCCACCACCTCGCTCGCAGGTTCCAATGCCATCATCACCGTGCAAACGGACGTCACTAACGAAAGCGGGACAGCGACCGCCAACGGCAGTTTGACTTCCACGATTTTTGATGCCAACAGCAACGCCGTCGCGGCCATTGCGTCAGCGCTGAGCATCCCCGCTGGACGGAATCTGGTTATAACCCAAACCCTGGCGTTAAGCGCCCATTTATGGTCACCGCAAACGCCCTATCTTTATAATCTGGCAAGCACCATCAGCAATCAGAGCGCGGTTGCGGACATTTACAACACGCCCTTTGGCGTGCGGACGGTTTCGATTGACTCAACCAATGGTGTTTTCATCAACGGACAGCGCGTGGAAATCCAGGGCATGTGTAATCATCAGGACATGGCCGGCGTCGGCTCGGCGCTGCCCGACCGGCTGCAATATTATCGGTTGGAAAGGCTGAAGGAGATGGGCGTGTCGGGTTGCCGGACCTCGCATAACGAGCCGACCGAACAGTTTCTTGACGCCTGCGACCAGTTGGGGATGTTGGTGCTGGATGAAAATCGCCGCCTGGGCACCAATGCCGAGCCCTTGAGCGAATTGAGTCATCAAATCCGCCGGGATCGGAATCATCCTTCAGTGTTCATGTGGTCGCTGTGCAATGAAGAACCCCTCCAAACCACTTCCACGGGCGCTTCAATCATCCAGGTGATGCAGAATCTGGTCCATTCATTGGATTCCACGCGCCTATGCACTGCCGCTCTGAACGACTGGGGCGTTGGCTTCAGCCTGGCGGTGGATGTCAATGGTTTCAATTATTCGCTGGGCTCCCAGGACTCGTTCCACGCCAGTGACCCGGACGAACCCATCATCGGCACGGAGACCTCCAGCCTCGTCAGTGATCGCGGAATCTATACGAACGACGCCGTGAATGGCTTTGTATGGGGCTACGACATTGAGAGCAGTAACGTCGGCTGGGGTGAACCGGCCGAAGTCTGGTGGCCATATTATGACGCGCGTCCGTGGGCTTCCGGAGGCTTCTCCTGGACCGGCTTTGACTATCGCGGCGAGCCAACGCCCTACGGTTGGCCCTGCATCAACTCCCATTTTGGCACCCTGGACACCTGCGGTTTTCCGAAGGACAATTTTTATTATTACCAGGCCAACTGGACGCTCAAGCCGGTGCTGCATCTGTTCCCGCACTGGAATTGGTCCACACCGGGTCAGCCGGTCAATGTGTGGGTTTTCGGAAATTGCCAGGCGGTGGAATTGTTCGTCAATGGCTCCAGCCAGGGCCGGCAAACGCTCAATGTTCAGGGCCATGCTGAATGGGACAATGTGGCCTATGCGCCCGGAACGCTCCAAGCCATCGGTTACAACAACGGGCTGGCCACCATGACCAACACGGTGGTGACCACGGGCGCGCCCGCCGCGCTGGCGTTCGTTCCTGATCGCAATGCGATCCTGGACGATGGCCGCGACGTTTCCGTTGTCACCGTGGAAGTCCTCGACGCTGAGGGCCGCGTCGTGCCCACCGCCACGAATCTCGTCAATTTCACCGTCACGGGAGGCAGCATCCTCGGCGTGGGCAACGGCAACCCCAGTTCTCACGACGCAGACAAAGCCAGCCAAAGAACCATGTTCAATGGTCTGGCCGAGGTGATCGTCCAATCCGCCACCCAGGGTGGTTCCATCGCGCTGACGGCGACTTCCAGCGGACTGTCTCGAGCCAGCGCCAGCATCTCGGAAACGGCCACACTTCCGGCCCCTGCCGCGCCCACCGGTGTTGCCGCCGTCGGAGGCAACGCACAGGTTGCGGTCAGTTGGAACATCGTTCCCGGCGCCGCCACCTACAACGTATGGCGCGCCACTACGAGCGGCGGGCCCTACACGCTGCTAGCCGGCAGTCTCGGTGGCGCGAACCTGGGCTACGTGGACGACAAGGTGACCAATCTGATCACCTATTACTATGTGATCACCGCGAACGGCACGTATGCAAACGGCACCAGCACCAGTTCCGACGAGGCCAACGCTACCCCTGCCGCCATCGTCACCGGACTGACGGCGACCGCCGTCAACGGTCAGATTCTGTTGAGTTGGAATCCGGCGCCCGGCATCGGTTACAGCGTCAAGCGTTCAACTGTTTCGGGCGGGCCATACGTGACCATCGCCTCGGCGATTGCCGGCACCAACGACACCGACAGCCAGGTGACCACCTGCCAGAATTATTTTTACGTCGTCACGGTCACCAATGTCGGCAACGAAAGCCTCCCTTCGGTTGAAGCCAGCGCCGAAGTGCCAGGGGCGCTTCCGCCGGAGTTCACCAGCGCGGATGTCGGCGCGGTGGGTTTGCCCGGAAACGCCTCCTATTGCGACGGCCAATTTAGCATCGCCGGGTCCGGCAGCGACATCTGGGGCACCGCTGACGCGTTCCAGTTTGTTTATACCCATGTTCCTGCCAGCACGAATTGCGACTTTCGCGCCCAAGTCCTGAGCGTGCAAAACACTTCCGCAAACGCCAAGGCGGCCCTGATGATCCGCGAATCGCTGGCCGCAGATTCCTCCCATGCCATGGTGGACATCGAACCCAGTGCCGGCATCGAGTTTATTTGGCGGAACGGCACCGGAGCCAGCGCCGACTCGAGTGTTGTGACGGGCACGGCTCCAAACTGGATCCGGCTTACCCGGACCAACAATATGTTCACCGCCTATTGGTCTCCCGATGGAAATACGTGGACGCAGATCGGTTCGCCAACCGAGATCAGCATGGCCGTGGGCGCTTACATCGGTCTCGCCGTCTGCGCGCACAACAACGGCGCGCTATGCACTTCCCTGCTGCAAAATGTGGGCGCCAGTTTCCTCCCGGCCAGCGGCGCACCGACGCTAAATCCCATTACCAATCAGACGGTTAATGTCGGCCGGATGGTGACCGTGAATGCCAGCGCGACGGATACGAATTCTCCCCCGTTGACCCTCGTTTTCGACCTGTTAAATGCGCCCGCCGCCGCCACGCTCAATCAGATCAACCCCACCAATGCGATTTTCAGTTGGCGGCCGTCCGTCCCGGACGCGAATACCAGCAACGCGATCACCATAGCAGTAGTGAACAACGGACTGCCCAGCTTGGGTGCCACGCAGAGCTTCTCGATCCTGGTGAACCCCTTGACACCGCCAACGGTGTCCTCAATTGCGGAAAGCAACGGCCAGCTCACGTTGCAGTTGGACGGACAATCCGGTCCGGACTATGCGGTTCAAATTTCAACGAATCTCTTCGATTGGGAGACGCTGCTGATCACGAACTCGCCGGCCATGCCCTGGACCTGGACGGACACCAACAAGGCGACCCTGCCGGCGCAATTCTATCGCATCAAAACCGGTCCGCCGCTGCCGTAAATGAACGAGCAGGTTCCGATTGCTCGGGGCCGTCGCGCGCGGACAAAAGCGCCGTCGCCGCTTCGCTTTGCCGGCGCACTCCATGACGCGGACCAGATAGTCAGGCGTGTTGCAGTTGGGCGGAGCCATTTGGACTGCGGCGGGAAGCGAAGCGCCACGCCGCTTTCGCCCAAGCACGCCCCGATATGTCCAGATGTTCAATCCGGGCGAACGCGTCCTTCACCAGAACTTGATGTAGAACAGGATGACACAGCCGACGACAATCAAGCTGAGAATGACATCCCAAGCATTCCAACTGGCCTTGGTGGCCGCCTTCTCCTCCGGCGTGGCGCCGTACCAGGTGAATTTGACGGTCTTCGGGTCCGGGGCCTTGGTCAGCAGGCTGATGATGACCATCAAAACGGCGGTTAACACGAACAGCCCTTCACAGTAATAGAGCCAGTGAATGTTCCAAAAGTCGAACAGGAGGCCGTTGTGCGTGGACCGGATGGCGGCGATGCCCGAATCGAACTGGGTCTGGGTGATGACCCCATGGTAGTGATCCACTTTGAGCTTGGACACCGCATCCGCATCATTGTGCATGGCGAGATCCGCCGCCAGACGCGCGAAGCCGCCCACCATGCCAATGACAAAAGCCCACAAGGCGGCGGGGGCGGTGGCGCGCTTCCAGAACACGCCCATGCCGAACAATACGGCGATGGCGGGCGAGAGATAACCTTGCACATTCTGAAGATATAGGTACAGCGGCATGTGGAGGTTCTTGATCACCAAGACCCAGCAGATGCCGACGAAGACAATCACAGCCGTGGCAATGCGGCCCACCACCACCTCGGTTTTGCCGGAGGCATTCGGATACCATTCCCGATAAAAATCCATGGTGAAGAGCGTGGCGGACGCGTTGAATTTGGATCCCAGCGACGCCATGAGGGCGACAATCATCCCGCAAGCCACCAACCCGCGCAGGCCGTTGGGCAAAATTTGGGCGACGAGCGAGGTGTAAGCCGCATCGCCGCTGGTGCTGAAGCCGACGCCGGGCGTCTTGGTCAACGCAAAGGCGATCATGCCAGGGACCAGGAAGATGAACACCGGCGTCAGCTTGAAAAAGCCGGCCAGGATCGTGCCGCGCCGTGATTCCTGCTGGTTCTTGCCGGCGAGCACACGCTGGACAATGTATTGGTCCGTACACCAATACCAGAAACCGATAATGGCCGAGCCAGGCAAAATCGCCAGCCAGGGCCACTCGGGATCATTGATGGAGCGGACGAGGTGGACGCTGTCGCCATGCCAGGAAAAGGAAGCGACGGCGGTCAGGGTGGCATGCCAGCCGTCAACCAAGCTGCCGTGACCCAGGACGCGAAGTCCCATGAAGAGGATGCAAACGGAACCAAAGATCAGCACCGGCGCCTGGAGCACCGCCGTGTACATGATGACGCGCATGCCGCCGAAAACCGTGTAAAGGCCAGTGGTGAAGGCCAGTCCCAAGGCAATGGCCCAAAAAACATCGATCTGGTGTCCAAAAATGTTGATGTGATCCACGTTCAACAGAGTTCGAATGACCACATCGCCGGCGTAAATGGTGGCGGCGATTTTCGTCAGCACCAGACTGGCCATCGTCAGCAGGCTCAGGACATTTCGTGAACCACGGCTGAAGCGCAATTCGAGAAATTCCGGCATGGTGAAGACTTTCATGCGGTCATAGAGCGGCACGAAAGCCCAGCCCAGTATGAGAATCCAATAGGCATGCATTTCCCAATGGGCCATCGCCATGCCGGTGGCAAAACCGGCGCCCGCCAAGCCGACCAGGTGTTCGGAGCCGATGTTTGACGAGAAGATCGAGGAGCCGATTTGCAGCCAATTTGCATCGCGGCCGGAGAGAAAGTAGTCCTTGCCGGATTCGTTCTTCTTGCGCATGGAATACCAGACGGTTGCGATCATGCCGATGGCAAAAAGGATTATGACGGCCAGGTCCAAGCCATTGAACACCGTGCCGTTCAATCCGCCCGCCACCGCGGACGCGGCCAGGGCGTTGGTGGCCATCGCCACACTGTTGGTTATTTCATTCATAGTTGCTGTTTAGGTTATCAGGCGCCGAGGGGGATTTTACAGGTTCAGATTTTAGGTTTATTTTTGGCCATAATAGGCGGCCGGCCCGTGTTTGCGGAGAAAATGTTTGTCCAACAGCACCGACTGCATGGGCGGCGTTCGGGGGTTGATGCGGAGCGTTTCGCTGGCCAGCCGCGCAATGAATTCCAACACCACGGCGTTGTGCACCGCTTCATGTGCGTCCCGGCCCCAGGTGAACGGCCCGTGACTGGCCACCAGCACTGCCGGATGATGCGCCGGATCGAAATTCAATTTCTTGAACGTCTCAACGATGACGTCACCGGTGTTCGCCTCGTAATCGGTTTTGATCTCCGCCGGCTTCAGTTTGCGCGTGCAGGGCACGTCGCCATGCCAGTAGTCCGCCTGGGTTGTCCCGTAACTTGGGAGCGTCCTGCACGCCTGCGCCCATGCGGTGGCGTAGAGGCTGTGCGTGTGGACCACGCCGCCAATCGCGGGGAACGCTCGGTACAAAACCAGATGCGTGGGCGTGTCGGAGCTCGGTTTCAAATCACCCTCGACTACTTTGCCATCCGCCAGGGAAACAACCACCATGTGCCCCGGCTTCATGCCGTCGTAGGGCACGCCGCTGGGCTTGATGACCAACAGGCGGCGCTCGCGGTCAATTCCGCTCACGTTGCCCCAGGTCTGGAGCACCAGACCTTCGGCCACCAGATCCAAGTTGGCCTGACACACGTTTTTCTTCAATTGTTCCAGCATGACTTGAATCGATTGATTTTTCCCGTATTAATTTTTCCCCAGCAGCCCAGCCAGTTCATTTGCGAACGCGGCCGCGGATATCGATGAGCTGTTTCATCACGCCATGCAAATTACCGTTCCAATCCTTCGTGCCGAAGGCGTCGTGCAACTGTTTGTAAAGCGCATAAAGCTCCTTATAAACGCCATGAGCCCGGGCGTTCGGGCGGTACACCTTCGGTTTCAAGCCGGTCATTTTTCTCTGCGCGGAGGCAAAATCCGGGTGCGCCCCGGCCAGCACGGCGGCCGCGATGGCCGAGCCCAGCGCGCAGGTCTGGGCCGAGCGCGAAATCTTCATCGGCCGGCCCGTGACATCCGCGTAGATCTGCATGGTAATGGCGCTTTTTTCCGCGATGCCGCCGCAGTTGACGACCTCGTCGATCTTCACGCCATACTCCTCGAAGCGGTTGATGATGGTCAGGGCGCCAAAAGCGGTGGCCTCAATCAGCGCGCGATAGACTTCCGCTGGCGTGGTGTAGAGGGTCTGGCCCACGAGCAGGCCGGTGAGCCGCTGGTCCACGAGGATGGTGCGGTTCCCGTTGTTCCAGTCGAGCGCGAGCAAACCGCTTTCGCCCGGTTTCAGGTTCACCACCTCCGCGTCGAGCGCCCGGTGCGACAGTTTCTCCCCGTGCGGCCGGATGTAATTGACCCACCAGTTGAAAATATCACCCACGGCTGACTGGCCGGCTTCCAAACCAAAAAAGCCGGGCAACACGCTGCCGTCCACGATGCCGCAGACACCGGGCACATCCGCCAAGGTGGCCTTGTTTTGGCGCACGCAAATATCGCAAGTACTCGTGCCAATGATCTTGACCAGCGTGCCGGGTTTCACGCCGGCGCCGATTGCCCCAAGATGGGCGTCGAAGGCGCCCACGGCCACCGGTATGCCCGCCCGGAGTCCCGTCCTTTTTGCCCATTCCGCGGTCAGCGTGCCGGCAGCGACATCCACCGTGCGAACTCTTTTCGGCAGCCGGTCGCGCAAGGCGCCGAGTTTGGGGTCCAATTGGGAGAGGAATTCCACGTCCGGATAGCCGTTCCAACTGGCGTTCCACATGGCCTTGTGGCCGGCGGCGCAGACTCCGGCCACGAATCGGTCGGGCGGGAGCGTCCCCGTAAGGGCGGCGGGCACAAAGTCGGCCAGCTCAATCCACGAATCCGCGGCGGCGAAGACCGGCGGAGCCGTGCGCAGGCAGTGCAAAATTTTGCTGAAGAACCATTCGCTGGAATACGTGCCGCCGCATTTGGCAAGATACTGCGGGCGCAACTTCGCGGCGAGCGCCGTGATCTCGGCGGCCTCGGCCACGCCGGTGTGGTCCTTCCAGAGCCACGCCATCGCCGCGGGATGGTTCGCAAATTTCTTCTGGAACGCGAGCGGCTGGCCGTTCTGGTCGACGGGCAACGGCGTGCTCCCCGTCGTGTCCACGCCAATGCCGACGACCTGGCTGGCATTGAAGCCCTTGACGGATTTCACGGCCGCGGCGAGCGCCTGCTTGATGGTGAGTTCAGCGCCCTTGAGGTAATCGGCGGGATGCTGCCGCGCGAGGTTCGGGTCGCGCGAAAGGATGACGCCGGCCGTGCCATGTTCGTAATTCCAGACGGCCGTGGCGATTTCCGCGCCATTGGCAACATTGGCGATGAGGGCGCGAACAGAGTTCGTGCCGTAGTCCAGTCCGATTGCATATTTTGCCGACATAAATTTTAGTTTGCCCCGGCGGCGGCGATTTCCGGCCAGCCATCCGCTTTCCATTCCAGCGGGAGCAGGGCGAGCGTCGGCAGGCCGCGCCGCGTGCCATCATAAAAATGACAGCTAAACCAATTCGTGCCGTTCGCCGAAATAATTCCCGCATGGCCGGGCCCGATGAAAGATCCGTGGCTCTTCAAAAATGCCGTGCCGCCGTCGGCCATCAGATCCGTGCCCGTCTGATCTAAATACGGACCGGTCACTTTTTTTGCGCGCCCGACCCGGATTTCGTAAGTGCTATTCGTACCGCGGCAACACAAGCCCCAGTTCACGAACAGGTAATAAAGATCATCGTGCCGATAAATATAGGGCGCCTCAATGGAATCGTTATGGGCGAGCGAATAAATCGGGGAGCCCGGCGCGATGCGTTTGCCAGTGTCAGGATCGAGTTGAACCAATTTAATGCCGCTCCAAAATGAGCCGAACGCCAGCCACAAGGTGCCGTCGGCATCCTGGAAAATCGCGGGGTCGATCGTATTGAAATCGTTCGTGTGGGAGGACTGAATGACGAGGCCGCCATCCGTCCACCCGAATTTTGCATCCTGGTTGTCCAGCGTCGGATTTGACGCCAGCCCGATGGCGGAAACGTTTTTCCCGAAGGTGGAGACTGCATAGTAAAGCAGATAACGGCCGCCCAGATGGATGATGTCTGGCGCCCAGAAATAAATACCGCGATGCCCGGGCACGGCCGCGTCCTGCCAGGCCAGGGCATTGGTGAAAACGGCCGGGCCGCGCACCCAGGTCACCAAATCCTTCGAGCGATACGAGGGAATGCCGCGACCGGTGTAAAAAACCCAGAATTCATCCCCGCTCCGTACAATCGTTGACGGATCATGGACGAGCACGCCGCGGCTGCCAAAGACCGACGTGGGAGCCAAAGCCATGGAGCCGGAAGGGGTTCCGGCCGGCGTTGCCACCGGCTGCGATTGCGCGAATCCAGCACTGAAGAGCAACAAAAATCCCAAGCTTCCCAACCTCGACCAACGGATAATCAGCTCCGTTGTTGGGTTGAGGAAGGGGAGTTGTTTCATGTGGATGCCAGTCGGGACAATGCGCGGGTTACTTTGTCTTGATGCGAAGAACCACCAGGGACCGAGCTGGAAAGCCGTGCGTGAACGAAGGCCCGGCGATGGAGAAAGGTGACTCCACCGGGGCGACCGCGCGGGGATTGGCCATGGAATTTTCATCCTCAAGGCTGGCGCCGGTCAAAAGAATTTCGCGTGCTTCGGGATTCACGCCGGATAATCCACCGAGGTTGATTTGTGCGTCAAGCACGGAATTGCCGGGATTGACGACCTTGATAATGATGTCGCCCACCTGATCATCACGCGTCGCGCTGGCATAAAGGTCCGCCCTGCCGTCCGCGGATACTCCGACCCCGGCAAGCTGGGTGGGCAGGACAAGGTCGCCGCGATGGTTGCTGAAAAGCTGCTGCACATAATAATTCGGCGTCGCACAGACCTGGAGGCTGCTGACCCAGATCAGGTCCGGAGTCCATTGCCAGGCTTCGGTGTTCGCGAACAGCGGAGCGTAGGACGCCATGCGAACAACGTCGGCATTGCGTTCCAGGCCGGTCAGGTAGGCGGCCTCGGACAGGGCGCATTCGAGATTATTTCGATTTTTGACGCTGACGACACCGACGCTTTGCGCCGCGTATTCGCCCATGAAAACCTTTGGCCCATGGCGGTCGTAATGGTCATAGCGGTGCGTGTTCGCAAAGAACCAATCCGGCCGGGCGTAGCAATGTTCGTCAATGAGGTCGGCATGCAGCCCGCGCAATTTCGACCAGGCAAATTGAAAGCGCTGGTCCGCCGGTTCCGGTCCGGCGGCGGATACGAGCTGAAGATCAGGATATTTCGCTTTCAATGCGCCGGCAAATTTCGTGTAACGGTCAATATATTGCTGCCCCCATTGTTCGTTGCCGACGCCAAGCATTTTCAGATGAAACGGTT
>JBEKZM010000083.1:0-28599 GCA_049509875.1 Verrucomicrobiota bacterium
GGCCTCGGTGAGGGTCGTAAGGAACTGTTTGCGATCCGTTTCGTCACGGAAAATGTTCTCGCGCCGGTTCCCGCGATTCATCACATGATAAATCGCTCCCGCATATTCCAGTCGCAACTTGCGCGGCATCCCTAATCCCTCTCAAATTCCCACCCTTGTGTCAATAGTGAGGACTGACACTTGCCTGTCTAAAGCTAATGCCTTCCGGAAATTCAGGATTGCTGATAAACGGGGAAAGGCCGCAACCCCGTTGGGGTTGATGGTTATTGGCGGATTTACCCCAGGGTAGCTCCTTCGTCGCGACCCTGGGCTTTGGGGCGAAATCCCTTTGGGATTCGTACTGGGAATTTCCGAAAGGCATTATGTCTAAAGCCCTAAAGTGATGCGAGGTAACTTCTAATGCTTCCTAAAGCGGAACAGGAGCAGCGAGGCGCCACCGAGAGCGGTGAGAGCCAAGGTACCGGGTTCCGGAATACCGCCCACAACAACATCGGGCAACCCCCACAAGGCGGGCGGCGGGTTAGCACCACCACCGGACGATTGGGAAAACACCCCGGAGGAACCGCAATAATCGCCACCCGCGAAAGCCGCGTCATAGGTCGAGAAGGTATTGCCTTCCCACGCGTACAAGTCGAGATAAACCGTGCCACTGGCGGCCGTCCCAGGAACCGACGCGGCGGTGTCTGGCCCTGCGAATTGTCCCCAGTTGACGTTGTCACCCACGATTGCAGAACCAGTCTCCGAACCAACCAGAGATCCGGTTGTGTCAGTGGCCGTGGCCGCAGTAGCGCCACCATAAAGCGCCCAACTGAAGTCCACGCCCATCAATTTGCTGCCGGCGGTGCCCCCGTTATTCTGTGCCTACGCCCCCGGGTCAGTCGTAAAGATCAACCCATTAAACGTCACCAACCCAGAGAATACGGGATTAGCTACGGTCCCGCCGTTTCCGCCCAGCACACCGGTGTTGTCAAGATTGTTAAGCAACACTGTGCCCTGGCCATAGGAAACCGCGGCAACGGTCGTGGCCGCAATTGCGATGAGTAGTAGTTTTTTCATTGTAATCAGGGTGATTTATATTCGATTCGTTCGCTGTGGATTTTCCTTGATCCGTTTTTGACACTACTGCTTGTTTTCGCGTCCGACAAGGCAAAAAAAGTCCAGAATCAGACGGGTCATCAAACGTCAGTCAGACGGGTCGGACCATAATTTTTCATACCGTCCCTCGGCCATTTGCTGCGTGGATGTTACTGCCCCTTCGCCCCGCACACCCACCAGTTCGCTGGCCGCGCCGCAGCCAGGCGCAGGTAGACCAGCCTTCCGTAGCCTTGGCGAAGCAGGCAGCGCGGGCGGCTCGCCAGCGTGTTTCTGGCCCGACCAGCCGTTGCCCATTCGCCATTTGTTTCTTGGCCGGGAAAACGAACCCAAATGACCCGAAACATGCGAACCTGCACCCCATTCCCTAAGCCACTTGCGAAAATCCTTCGTTCCGGCGCCGTTTTGTTGTTAAATTTCCCGCCACATGAAGTGGACACAAACATTGATTCCGACCCTCCGCGAAGCGCCAGCTGAGGCGGAAATCCTCTCGCACAAGCTGCTGCTGCGCGCCGGCCTCATCCGCAAACTGGCCGCCGGCGTTTACACCTTTCTGCCGCTGGGCTTGCGCGCCCTGCGCAAAATTGAGCAGATCGTCCGCGAGGAAATGGACCGGGCCGGCGGCGTGGAAGTGCTCATGCCTGCCCTGCAGCCGCCTGAAATCTGGCAGCAAAGCGGCCGCTACGAGACCGCCAGCGGCGTGCTGTTCAAACTCAAGGACAGCGGCAACCGCGAATGGGTCCTGAGCCCCACCGCCGAGGAGGTCATCACCACCCTGGCGTCGAATGAAATCAATTCCTACCGCCAGTTGCCGAAGAATTTTTACCAGATCAGCCTCAAGTTTCGCGACGAAATCCGGCCGCGCTTCGGCTTGATGCGCGCCAAGGAGTTCATCATGAAGGACGCCTATTCGTTCGACACCACGGACGAGGCGGCCATGGCCAGCTACCAGAAGATGTATGACGCCTATACGCGCATCTTTGCGCGCTGCGGCCTGAAGGCGTTCCCGGTGGAGGCAGACACCGGCGTGATCGGGGGCAATTATTCCCACGAATTCATGGTGCCCGCCGAGACCGGCGAAAACGAGGTGGCCTTCTGCGACGCGTGCGGCTACGCGGCCAATATTGAAAAGGCGACCAGCGGCATTCCCAAAACCGCGGCGCGCGAAGTGGGCGCGGCGATCGAGAAATTCGCCACGCCCGGCGTGGTCACCATCGAGGCGCTGAGCAAGGCGCCCTACAGCGTGCCGGCCAACCGGCAGATCAAAACGCTAATCTTTATCGCCGATTCCAAGCCGTTCATCATCCTGATCCGCGGCGACGACCAGTTGAACGAAACCAAGCTCATGGCCCGGACCGGCGCCGTGGCGGTGCGCCCCGCCACGCCGGAGGAGATCGTTCCCCTGCTCCACGCCCGGCCCGGCTCGCTCGGCGCGGTCGTCAATGTTCCGCAGGATGTGAAAGTTTATGCCGACGAACGGCTGCAAGGCGCCAACGGCATGACGACCGGCGCGAACGAAGACGGCTTCCATCTGCGCAATGTTTCCATGGAGCGCGACCTCAAGGTGAGCGCCTGGTTTGACCTACGCAGCGTCACGGCCGGCGAGCCCTGCCCCAAATGCGGCCAGCCGCTCAAGATTCGCCGGGCCATCGAAGTCGGCCACGTGTTCAAGCTGGGCACCAAGTACAGCGAGAAACTGAACGCCACGTTTTTGGATGCGGACGGCCAGCGCAAGCCGTCGGTCATGGGCTGTTACGGAATCGGGATCACGCGCACGCTGCAGGCCATCATAGAACAGGGCAACGACAAGGACGGCGTCATCTGGCCCCTCAGCGTGGCGCCCTATCAGGTGTGCATTACGCCGCTGGCCGTGGCGCCGGAAAGCCAGGCCATGCAACTGGCGGAGAAGTTTTACGCTGAGCTGACGGCCAAGGGAGTCGAAGTGATCCTGGACGATCGCGATGAACGCCCGGGCGTGAAGTTTAAGGACGCCGACTTGGTTGGTTTCCCCATCCGCATTGCGCTAGGCGAAAAATCGCTGGCGAAGGGCGAGGTGGAGATCAAGCCTCGCGGCGGTGCGTTGCAGGCGGTGAGGATTGACGAAGCGGTTGCCGAGGTTTTGAAGCGACTGCATCCGGCATGATTCCCGTTTTTTAAATCCCCACGGGATTCCGCCTCCAAGCCCGACGTTTTAATCCACCGTCCGCCGCAATGGACAATTCGGAAACAGTTTTGCAGCAGGCTTTCGCCGCGCACAATGCCGGGCGTCACGACGAGGCGGAAAAGCTTTGCCGCGCGCTGGCCGAATCCGGCGGGCGGGACCCACAACTTTTCTTCCTGTTGGGAATGGCTTTGCACAAAATGGACCGCGACATCGAGGCCATTCAATGGCTGAAACGCGCCGGTCAACTGCAACCGCAGGGCGCCCGCGTTTGGAGCGGCCTGGGCGTGGTCTGGCTGAAGCTGGCCGATTTTGAGAAAGCCGCCCGCTATTTCGCCCGCGCCGCCGAACTGGAGCCCCGGCAAGCCAACCATTTTTACGGCCTTGGCAACGCGGCCTACCAACTCAACGATCTGGAGCGCGCGGCGGATGCATTTGAGCGCGCGGTCGCCTTGAATCCCGGGGATGCCGAATGCTGGAACAACCTCGGCAAATGCCTGAAGGAATTGAATCGCGTCAACGAATCGATCGCCGCCTACGAACGCGCCGTGCAATTGAAGCCCGGTTATTTGACGGCCCTGCAGGGCCGGGCTATTTCGCTGCTGACAGCCGGCCGGCTGGCGGAAGGATACCGCGACTACGAATTCCGCTGGCGCACGCTCCGGCGACGGGAATTTGCCATGCCGCGGTGGAACGGCCAGACCGTCGCGGGAAAGACCTTGTTTCTCCACGCGGAGCAGGGATTTGGCGATGGCATCCAAAGCGCGCGTTATGCGAAACTCGCCCGCAAACGCTGCGCCCGCGTGGTGCTGGAATGCCGGCCGGAACTTAAGAGGCTTTTCACGCATTCGGGCGTGGCCGACGCGGTGATTGCCTTTGGCGACAAAATCCCCGCCGCGGATTTTGTCAACTCGGTGGTCAGCCTGCCGGGGCTGCTGGGCTTCACTTTGGAGACGATTCCGGGGGACGTGCCTTATCTGAGGGCGCCGCCCGCCGTGCGGCCGATCCCGGCTCCGGCCGGGCAGCTGAAGGTGGGCCTGGTCTGGGCCGGCAGCCCCACACATCGTGATGACGCCAACCGCTCGATGCCACTGGCCATGCTGGCTCCCGTGCTGGCGGTGCCGGAACTGACCTTTTACAGCCTCCAATTGCCCGTCCCCAGGCGCGACGCCACCACCTGGAAGGACTTTCCGAACTTGAAAAATTTCGGCGTCTTGAAGGACTACCTGGATACCGCATCGATGGTTGCCGAAATGGATCTGGTCATTACCGTGGACACTTCCGTGGCGCATCTGGCCGGAGCCCTGGCCAAGCCGGTATGGACGATGGTGCAATTCGCCCCGGACTGGCGCTGGTTCGCGCAATTCGGCGACCGAACTCCCTGGTATCCCACCATGCGCCTCTTTCGCCAGCCCAAGCGGGGTGACTGGCAGTCGGTCGTGACCCAAGTGGCGGCGGAATTGTCCCGCGACGGCGACTGGCGCAAAGCCTCAAATATCACGCCCTGACAGTCAGGCTTTGCCTTCCTCTTCCGCCTTCTTCGCCGCAATCATTTTCATTGCCCGGGCAATGCGTGTGCGCCTGGTTTCTGGCCGTTTGGCTTCGTTGATCCACTTCAAATATTCGTTCCGATGAGCGGCGGTGCAGCCGGCGAAAAAGTCGCCCAAGCCCGCATCCTGTAGCGCGCTCCCGAGGTCAGCTGGCAGATCTTCCGTCATAGGGTCAGCCGGCAGGCCGCGCCTTGCCGTCATTAAGACTCTCGCGCACCATGCGCGTCAGGTCGGCATAGGCGTAGGGCTTCGGCAGGAACCGCGCGTTGTTGCGTTCGAGGATTTCGGGGCTGACCATGTCTTCGGAATAACCGCTGGTGAAGATGACGCGCAGCGACGGATGATCGGCAATCATCCTTTCCGCCAGTTCCATTCCCGAAACGCCCTCGGGCATTTTCATGTCGGTGAGCAGCAGATCGATTTCCGAGCGATGCTGGCTCCAAACCTGCAACGCTTCCCGCCCGGAACCCGCTTCCAAAATCCGATAACCGGAATCCTTCAGGAAATCGCGGGCCATCTCCCGTAAAACCAGTTCGTCCTCGACCACCAAAACGGTTTCCGAGCCGCCGGTGGTTGCCAGCGCCGCGACAGCCGGCTCCTCGCTTTCTGGAATCGCGGTTTCGTCGCTGGCCGGAAAGAAAATGGTGAACGTGGTCCCGCGATCAACTTCGCTGGCGACTTCGATCCAGCCGGCATGCTGCTTGACGATGCCGAAGACGGTGGCCAGACCGAGGCCGGTTCCTTTGCCAGGTTCCTTGGTCGTGAAAAACGGCTCGAAAATCCGCGCCCGGACCTTGGCCGGCATGCCGCAGCCCGTATCGGTCACCTGCACCCGCACAAAATGGCCAATGCGCGCATCGGGGTGATGCTCCAGATACTCCGGCCCCACCCAGCATTCGTCCACACTGATCTTCAACGTGCCGCCGCCGGGCATGGCGTCATGGGCATTGACCGCCAGATTCATCAAAACCTGGTCGATCATGCCGGCATCCCCGTAAACCAGCGGCGGCTCCTGCACGCAGTCCAGGCGCAGCTCAATGGTCTCCCCCAGCAGGCGGCCCAGCATCTTGCCCAGGCTGGCCACCACCTCATGCAAGTTGAGCGGCCGCGGCCGCATGATATTTTTGCGGCTGAACATCAACAGCTGCCGCGTCAGCCCCGCCGCCCGTTCCGCGGCGCCATAGACCGCCAGGGTCGCATCCTGGACCGTCGGCGTGAGGTTCGGGTCCATCAACAATTTGCTGGTGTGGCCCTGGATGATGGTAAGCATGTTGTTGAAATCATGCGCCACACCGGCCGCGAGTTGTCCCACCGACTCCATTTTTTGCGCCTGCAAAAGCTGGCCCTCCAGGCTCAGCCGCGTCGTGATGTCTTCGCCATAGCAATGCATGACATTGCTGGAGAGCACCGGATGGAAGGACCAGCTAATCGTGCGGTCGCCAATTTTGGTTTCCAGGTTGGAGCGGCTGGCGCCGGAGCGCAGACACAGGCCGGCGATCTCGCTGACGTCCGGCGGCAGAATTTCACGGGGATGCGCCCGGCCGACGGCATGGACGAGTCGCTCCGCGGCTCCATTCAAATAAGTGATCGCGCCATCGGCGGATATTTCCAGCGCCGGATTCGGGTTCTCCTTCACGAAGGAGGCCAACTTCTGCATGGTCGCCTCGGCGCGCCGCCGTTCGGCCGCCATGCCGATGGTATTGGCGGCGGTCAACAGGAACTGAGCTTCGTCCGGCGTGAAAACGCGCCGGCGCGTCGTAAAGACCGCCAGGACCCCGAAGGGGGAGCCGCGCGTGGGAATGGCCGCGGTGATCCCGGCCACCACGCCATGCTCCGCCAACAACGGCGGGAGCTTGAACTGGGTTTGGGCCGCAGTGTCATCCACCACGGCCACCTCGCCGGTGGCGGCGCTGAAACCCAACTGCGAATCGCGCTCATGAAAGTCAAACGACTGGCGGATCGTGCCGGCGTTCCAGCCGGTTCCCGCCAACATCAAAAGCCGCCCTTCCGGGAGCCGCTCAAAGACCGCGGAATATTCAACCGCCAGCATCTGGCCGGACATGATGGCGCCCTGCGTGAACAAGGTCTCCAGGTCGTTGACGACCAGGGCACACTGGCCCAGGGCGGCGACGATGGTCTGCTGATGAGCATGATCGCGCAACTTCCGTTCGGCGGCATCCCGCTCGCGGGCGCGCTCCTCCAGCGCCGCCGCCATCTGGTCGATCTTTTCCGCGAGTTGTCCCAGCTCTCCTTCCACCTCGTGCAGGCCGGTCCGCGCCTGCAGGTCACCACCGGCCAGCCGGGTCACCGCCCGCGACAGAGCCCGCACCTGCCGGAGAATGAAATGCTCCCCGCCATACCAAGCCGCCATCAGCGCCAGCACGCCCACGATGAAACTCGCCCAAGGCACGGTCAACGCGTATTGCTGCATCCAAGCTGGCGCGAACTCCCAAAACCAGGATTGATTGACGATAAAAGTGAGGATGAGCGCGGGCAGAATCCACAAAAAGACGCTGGCCACCAGTTGCATTCGCACACCGGAAAAACGCTTTATGCCTTTCTGTGTCATTGAACTGCCAGGGATTATAAACCAGTTTGCCGGTTCCGGAAACATTTTCAAGCCGGTCCGGCCAGCGCCGCCGTCCGCCCGCGCGGCAGCCGGCCCAGATGAAAAAGCAAAAAGACTTGCAGGAAGCGGCCCACTTCCGCGGTTTGGGGGCCGGTCAAGCGCAGGCGCGCGGAGTGGTTCCAATCGCCCGCCTGGAGTGCCTCGACGACCTTTTTAGCGCCCGGCGTCAGCCGGATTTCATCGAGATCCGGCGCCAGTCCCAGTTCCCGCAGGAGGTTGAGTTCAAGCACGAAAATATCCTGCGGTCGCGGTGTCGAGCCGCAGAGATGCTTCAAAAACACACGGGTCAGTTCAAAGATCTCCGGCAGCGGCGTTTCGGTTTCGGTTGCCTGTTCGATGAAAGCCGCCGCGTAGCCCGCTTGTTGCAGCCGGGCCACGTCCTCGCGGATGGCGGCATGGGTTTCGCGCAGGCTGACTTCCCGCAGCATGTGCAGTTCGGATCGCCGGCTGCGGGCCAAAGAGAAATCAGCCGCGTAAAACAGGTCCAGCTTGCCGGCAAATGGTGATTTGGGCCGCCGTGCGCCCCGGGCCACCGTGGCGATGCGCCCCAAATCCGGCGTCAGCCAGTGGACGATCAGACTGGTCTCGGTGAGGGGACGCGTGCGCAGGATGATGCCGTGGCTGGCCTCGGTCATGGCAAAAGCGAGTACCGAGAATGGAGGTTCGAAGCTGGCATGGCTGGTCGGCGCGGTTCTATTTGTCGTCCTTCATCACGAACCTCCGGTGGTCCCTGATTTCCGTCGGCACTTCCGGCACGATCGCCCCGAGGCTGACAATGTACTTGAGTCCCTCGGCCACGCTCAGGTCCAGTTTGGTGACCCTGTCTTCAGTGACCAGAATGAGAAAACCGGAGGTTGGGTTCGGCGTTGTGGGAATGAACACGCTGACCAGGATCTTGCCCGTCTGCTGCACCAAGCCGGCTCGCTCATCGCTGGTGATGAATCCCACCGAATAGCTGCCAGGACGCGGAAATTCCACCAAAACGACGGTTTTGAAGGAATTGCGGTTGCCGGCAAACGCCTCGTTCACCTGCTTGACGGCGCCGTAGAATTTGTTGAGGAGCGGCACGTTCATCATCATCGTGTCCAGCCATTCGATCATGCGTTTGCCAATGTAATACTGCGCGAGGACGCCGACGGCCGTGATCAAGACAGCCGCCATGGCCAAAGCGAGGAGGCTCCAGTACCAATACATCGGTGCTGACTCTCCATTTTCATAAATCGCCCTCGGATCGAGAAAATGCGGCAAAAAGAAAAGCAGCGTATCGGTGAAGCTGGAAATCGTGCCGAACAGCCACTTGACCGCCGCCAGCGTCAGCAAGGCCGGCAACGAAATCACCAGGCCGGTCAAAAAACTCCGGCGCCAGCGGGCAAAAAGCGTCTTTCTCACCCCTTTAGTTTAGCGGCGCATGGCCGTTCTGCGAGAGAAAACAAACGGGCCTGGCCGGGAGCGCCTTTGGTTCTGCCTATAATTCTGAGATGGCGAAGGTGCCGTCGAGCCGCCGCATCAGCCGGTTTTCCTCCCGCTTCATCTTCCGCCGCAGTCCCGGCTTCAAATCGTCATGGCCCGTCAGATGCAAAACGCCGTGAACCACATAGCGCACGATCTCCGACCCCCAGGTGGTCTGGAATTCCACGGCCTGTTTGACCGCGTCGTCCACGCAGATGAACATCTCGCCGTAAAGTCGAAATTCCCGGCTCCGACCGCCACAGTCCGCCGCGGCATGATCGAACGTAATGACATCCGTCGAGCCTTTGTGCCGCAAATACCGCCAGTTTACCCGTGCCATTTCTCGCGCGCCCACCAGATGGATGCCCAGTTCAGCCTGCTCAATTCCCAATTCCACGAGCAACTCCAGCGCAATCTGTTTGAGCAGCCGCGCATCGACTTTCCTGGTGCGTTGGCGGCTGGCAATCACGACGGTCGGAGGGTCGAAGCGGGGAACGGCGGAAGCGTGAACCGCGGCGGCGACCGGGGCCGGCCGCGCCTTGACCCCGGGATGCTGCCGCGCTTGGGCGCTCATTCGGCCTTGGTCCCGCCGCGATGTTCCTCGTAGGCCGCGATAATGCGCTGGACCAGCGGATGCCGTACCACGTCGCGCTTGGAAAACTCGATGATCGCGATCCCGTCGGTGTACCGCAATGCGCGATGCGCCTCGGCCAGGCCGGAATGTTTGTGCGGCGGCAGGTCGATCTGCGTTTCATCGCCCGTGACCACCGCCTTGGAGCCATGGCCGAGCCGGGTCAGAAACATGAGCATTTGTTCGGTGGTTGAATTCTGGGCTTCATCGAGGATGATGAAGGCGCCGTTCAGCGTGCGTCCGCGCATGTACGCCAGCGGGGCGATCTCAATCGTGCTCCGTTCCATGTGCTTGGCGATTTCCTCGGCGGGCAGCATGTCGTGCAAGGCGTCGTGCAAGGGGCGCAAATACGGCGTGATTTTCTCAAACAGATCCCCCGGTAAAAAGCCCAGCGCCTCGCCCGCCTCGACGGCGGGCCGCGTCAAAATGATCCGGGATACCGAGCCGGCGCGCAATGCCTCCAGCGCCGTGGCCACCGCCAAATAGGTCTTGCCCGTGCCGGCGGGACCGATTCCAAACGTAACGTCGTAATCGCGGATGGCGTCCAGGTATTTCTTCTGCCCGACGGTCTTCGCGGTCACGGCCGGTTTACGTTCGTGGGTCATCACGCGGTCGCTCACCATGTCCTTGAGGGTGGTGCCGCCCTCGTGTTTCACCACGCTGAGCGCATGGGTAAACTCCCGGTTTTTCACCGGCGAGCCGGCCTTGAGCAGATTTTCCAGCGACGAAAAAAGCTGCCTGGCCCGCTCCACGTCCGCGGCCGCGCCATCGAGCTTGATCCACCCCTCGCGGGCGGTCGCCTTGACGCCGAGTTCGGTTTCCAGCGCCTGCAGATTCCGGGGCTCGTGGTTGAACAACTGCTGCGCAAACCGCGCATTTTCAAAGTGAAGGGTGACCGACGTGATCATTGCATTCCAATTATCAGCCAAAAACCGCCCTTGGCAAGATTCTGAACTCACTTCCCGTCCGGCAATTTACGAACGGCGCCCAGCCTGCGCACAGGCCAAATTCAACGGCAACGTTCAAAAAACGCAGCGGATCACGCTGGACCCAGTTTTTTTTATCGCGTGGCTCGGCGGGTCTGTGTTTAGCTGTGGCTCGAAACACGGCCATGTTGACGACGTTGCGCATCAAGAATCTAGCCCTGGTGACGGATCTCACGCTGGAGTTGCAGCCGGGCTGCAATGTGATCACCGGCGAAACGGGCGCAGGCAAGTCCATTATTTTGGGCGCGCTCAACCTGGTGCTGGGCGAACGGGCGGACCGCACACTCATCCGCAGCGGAGAGGAAAGCTGCTCGGTGGAAGCGGTTTTCGATGTGCGCGGCCTGCGATTACGCCCGGGAGCGCAACCGCTCAAGGGATTCTTGGAGGATAACGGCCTGGAGCCCTGCGAAGATCATCAACTGGTGCTCAAGCGCATCTTTACCGCCGCCGGCACCAACCGCCAGTTCATCAACGGTTCGCCCACCACGCTCGCCACGCTGGCCGGTATCGGCGAATGGCTGGTGGACATGCACGGGCCACACGATCACCAGTCGCTGTTGCATCCGGCCCGGCAGCTCGCCATTCTGGACGCCTTCGGCGGGCTCGAAAAAAACCGAGAAGCTTTCGGCGAGCTCATCCGCCGCCACCGCGCGCTGGAGGCGGAAAAGTCCGCGCTTATTGTGGATGAACGGACGTACGCGCAGCAACTGGATCTGCTCCGCCACCAAGTGCAGGAGATTACCGGCGCGCGATTGCAACCGGGCGAGGATGAGCAGGTGGAGGTGGAATTTCATCGCGTCAGCAATTCCGCCCGGCTGCTGCAACTGAGCCAGGCGGCGCTCGACGTCTTGAGCGAGGCCGACGCATCGCTGCTGACGCAATCGGGCGCGGTGGGGCGGCTGCTCGCAGAACTTCAGCGCGTGGATGCCGGCGCGGCAAACCTGGTTGAACTGCACGGACAGTTCACCGAATCCCTGCGCGAACTGCAATCCGCCGTGTCGCATTATGCCGACAAGGCGGAGGTGGACCCAGCGCGGCTGGGGGGTCTGGAAGAGCGCCTCAACCTGCTGCACGCGCTCAAGCGAAAATACGGCGCGAGCCTGGCGGAGGTGACGGCCTTTGGCGACGAAGCCCGGACAAAGCTGCAGGCGCTGGAATCGCGCGATGCCGAGCTGGCGCGGATCAATGCGGCCCTGGAGAAATTGGACGATGAAATTCTAAGCGCCGGCAAAGAGCTTTCCGCCGCGCGCAAAAAGGTGATTCCGCAGCTGGCCCGGGCGGCGGGCAGGCAGCTCGAAGATTTGGGATTCAAACAGAGCAAATTCGACGTGGCGATCGGCCAGCACCCGCGGCTCGCCGCCAAAGAGACCGGTTTCGACGAGGTTGAATTTCAATTTGCGCCGAACCCCGGCGAGCCGGCCAAGCCGTTGCGGGGAATCGCGTCCTCGGGAGAAATGGCGCGCGTCATGTTGGCGCTGAAGACCGTGCTCACGGCGGAGGATGACGTCCCGGTGCTGGTGTTCGACGAGGTGGATGCCAATATCGGCGGGGAGACCGCCAATGCCGTGGGCGACAAGATGCGGCAGATTGCGGCGAAGCGGCAGGTCTTTTGCATCACGCACCTGCCGCAGGTGGCCTCGGCGGCCGACGCGCATTACCTGGTGAGCAAGCAGGTTCGCGACGGCCGGACGATCTCTGAAATCACTTTGCTGGACAAAAAATCGCGCGTGACCGAACTGGCCCGCATGCTCGGCGGCCAAAGCGAGGCGGCGCGGAAGCATGCCGAGGCCTTGCTGGCACGCTGATTGGCGAGTGGAACGCCGGTCTCCGACCCAGCTCGTTTCAAATCTTTTGCAGGCCGGCTCGGAGAGCGGCGCTCCAATCACTTCACCGCCCGGAACATGGCGAGGCATTTTTCGCGCTGCTCCTCGTGCAACACAATGCGCGGCGGATAGTTTGACCGGGCCAGCAGCCGCGGATTTTCCCAGGGCCGATGCACCAGGTCATCCGGGAGATCCTTGAGCTCGGGAAGCCAGCGGCGGACGAAGGCCCCGTCCGGATCAAACTTCCGCGCCTGGGAAACCGGGTTAAAGATGCGGAAATACGGCGCGGCGTCCGTGCCCGTGCCGGCGCTCCATTGCCAGCCGCCATTATTTGCGGCCAGGTCGCCATCCACCAACTGCCGCATGAAATAGCGTTCGCCCCACTGCCAGTGAATGAGCAAATCCTTGGTCAAAAACATGGCCACGATCATGCGCAGTCGATTGTGCATCCAGCCGGTGGCGTTGAGGCACCGCATGGCGGCATCCACCATCGGGTAACCGGTGCGACCGTGGCACCAGGCCTCAAAGTGTTCGCGATTGTCGGACCACTGCAACCGGTCGTACTCCGGTCGGAATGCACCCTGGGTGACCCGCGGAAAATTGTGCAGCACCTGCGAATAAAATTCGCGCCAAATGAGCTCGTTGAGGAAGGCATCGCAACCGGCCGCCTGACGCGGGCCGGCCTTTTCACGCGCCGTCTTCAACCCGGCCACCACCGTGCGAATACCGATGGTGCCGGCCCGCAAATGCGGAGACAGCTGGGACGTGCCCGCCAGCGCCGGAAGGTCGCGCAATCGCGCATATTCGTACACCGGCCCGGCCAGAAACCGACGCCATTGTTCCAAGGCCGCGCGCTCCCCCGCGGGCGGGATTGTTTGCTTTAACGCATGGCCGATCTCATCCGGCATGGACGGCAGCGCGTCCGAAAGCGGGATTTCGACTTTGATTTTCGCCCTGCCCGGGCGCGGTCGCGGCGGGGCGACGGACTTCGCCCGCCAGGCCTTGGAATAGGGCGTGAACACCGTGTACGGATTTCCCGACTTCGTCAGGATGTCCTGTTCCTCCCAAATGACGGCGTCCTTGAAGAGTTCAAAGCCCACGCCGATTTTCAAAAGCGCCTGGGCGATGCGTTCGTCGCGCTGCTGCGCATAAGGTTCGTACCGTTTGTTGGCAAAGACGGCCTGCGCGCCCGTTTCCCGGCAAAGCCGTGGCAAGAGCTCCGCCGATTTGCCACCACGAATGATCAGCGGATAACCGAGTTCCGCGAGGTCTTTTTGCAGCGACCCGGTCGATTGCAGGAGAAAGGCCAGCCTGGCCGCGCCCACATCCGGCCCCGTGCGACCAGCGTCCTCGAAAATAAAGACCGGAATGACAGTTTTTGCGCGCCCGGCGGCCTCGCTCAACGCGGTGTTATCCGAAATGCGCAGGTCGCGGCGAAACCAATGGATGACCGTATTCAAGCACGTCCAGCCATATCATTTCTTGGAGACTTTTTTGAGGCCCACCTCGTGGGCAATGTCATCGAACTCCTCCCGGCTCACGGTTTCGAGGTGCTGGCCGCGCGCCTTGAGCTTCTCGTTGATTTTGATTGTCTTCTCGGTCATCACCTCATGGGTTTCCGCGGTTCCGCCCATTAGCATGAAATTGGCGCCGGTGGTGATGCGCTTGTGACCGTCGGAATCCAAGCCGACCCCGAGCATCGTCGCCTTGACTGGCTTGTGGGATTTGTCTGGCATCAATTCAGGCTAATACCGGCGCACCCTGCGGTCAAGGCAAGCCAGCGAACGATCAATCAGGTATCTGAAGAAAGCAAATGCCTGTTCGCAGCCCGACACGGATTATTTCCTGGACGGGATCCACCGGATCACAAACAGTCACCCGGAACTCGGACGACAGCTCAGGCGGAAATTCCAAGCCAATTGCGCGCCACTAGCCACCGGCGCGGCTCCGCGGCTCGTCAATCGTCAATCGCCAATTGGTTCATTAACGGTGCCAGCCACCACCACCGTGCCAGCCACCGCCACCGCCGTGAAACCCGCCACCCCCATGCCAGCCGCCGTAGCCGCCCCTGAAGCCGAAACCGATGGACACACCGGGATACCAGCCATAGGCCGGATAGTAATACGGGTAATAACCCGGATAATAGGCCGGTGGATAGTAGTAATAGGAGGTCGCCGCCGCCGCCGCCGTGGGATCGATGGCTGTCACGGCGGGGCCGACCGTCACGTTGGAAGCCGGAGGCTGGTCCTGCGGCTGCGGTTGGGAATTGTCCGGCGGCGCAACATAGGCGGTCGCCGGCGCGGCATAGCCCGCCACCCCGGCCCGGGGCTGGGTCAACATGGTATTGATGACGGCTGCGGACAATCCCTGCTGCTGGAGATAAATGATCTGATCCGCGCTGAGATTATAACTGTTCCCCGAATTCCGAATGTAGGCAACGATGGTGTCGTCGCCGACCTTGGCCTGCGCGAGTTGCAGAATCTGCGCCGCGCCGTAAGGAAGTTGCGGGACCGCCGCGGCAGACGCCTCAACCGCGGCGGACGCCGTTTGGGCAGAGTCCGGTTGCGTGGGCGCGGACTGCGCGGGCGCGGACGTGTTTGCACCGGAATTGTCCTGCGCCTGAACGCTGCAGACCGACCCCGTGATTCCGGCAATCGACAGGCAGGCGGCGATAGTCTTCAGAGAAAAGGTTGTCATACGCACGTTCAATTGAACACCCCATGTTCGTCCTGGTTGCCCGCCGTGTCAATAGTGCTCGGACCAGGGCGCCTACCGCCACAACCACCGAGGACGGAGGATGTTCGCACGGGTTCTTAATGCCGGTTGAGCCCGGCCTCGCCAATGAGCGTTGAAGCTGGTTGCAGCCCGCGGTCCAAACGCAAATGAGGGCGGGGTTTGGACGGGAGTCGTCATAGTGGGGCAGCCGCGGGGGCGGGCGTTTTCGGGGGATGAAAGAAGAGCGCCAGCGCCACGGCGGCGGCCAGGCCGCAAGCCAGCGGCACGAGGAACAAGCTGTGGAAATTGGTGGCGCCATCGCGCGTAAAGAGGCTCTGGCTCAAATAGGGGCAGATCGAGTTGGCCAGCAGGCAGCCAATACCGAGAATCATGACGTTAAACAGCCCCTGCGCGCTGGCCCGGGCGTCCTTCGGAAAATAGGCGTCCACGAAAATATAGACGGTGGCGAAGAAGAAGGCGTAGCAGATGCCGTGGAGAATTTGCACAAGGATGATCAGCTCCTTGTGTTCCGGGAAAAACGCGTAGGTGGCGAACCGCGCCGCATGGCCCAGAATGCCCACGATCATGGTCGTGCGCCAGCCGAGCCGCTTGAGCGTGGCGCCCAGGATGAACATGGTGAGCATTTCCATGACCTGGCCGATGCTCATCACGGGCATGATCCAGTTGCCGGGAATGCCGACGCCGCCGGCGCTCTGGGCCGTGCCGAGGAACGAGGCGGTCCAGTTGAAATAGCAATTGTGGACGAAGGAATCCATGAGCGTCACGAGCCACAGCACGAGCACGAACGGATGCTTGAGCAACTTGAGCGCTTCCAGCCAGGCCAGCTTGTCTTCCGGACCCTCGCCGGCTTTTTTCGGCGGGGTATGCGGCAGGAGCAAGCTGAAGCCGGCCAGGACCAGCGAGGCAATGCCCGCGACGATGAAAGTCCAGACAGTGGCGGCTCTCAACGCATCGCCGGTGAGGCCGAACTTGAGCGCATCGCCGATCCAATCCACCAGTCCCTGCGGATTCGCGGCATGGACCTGTTTCCAATCGACGAAAATGAAGGTGAACGGCCAGGCGGCCAGAACCCAGCCCAGCGTGCCCCCCATGCGGACAGCGCCGAATTCCTTCTGCCCATCCTTCATGTTGGCGAAGGCGATGGAGTTGGCGATGGAGATGGTCGGCACGTAAAACAGGCAGTGCACGAACATCAGGCTGAAGAACGGCCAGAAGCTTTTCGTAAACGCGAGGGCGAGCATCGCCAGCCCGCCGACGAGGTGGCTGAAGGAAAGAAATTTTTCCGCGGCAAAATGGCGGTCGCAATACTGGTTGCTGAAAAACATGCCAACAATGGCGGCGACGGGGAAGGCGTTAAGAATCAAAGACTGTTCCGAAAAGAAAAACAAAAAATTCCTGGGAACGAAACTGCCCAAAAAGGAAAGTGCAGCCGGGGGATTAGCCGGGGAAAAGCCCAAGCCAGGCAGGTAACCGAAGATGAGCGGAAGCCACGCGCCCCAGATGAAAAATTCTAACACCATCATTATGAAGAGCTTGGATCGATGAGATTGATTCATTAGAGACCATAAGTCTGGCGGATTACCAGGCGGTTGGAAAGTTCAGATTTTAATGCCAGATTTCAACCGGTACACCGGTGCGCACGGATTTTTCCTCTGCCTCGCAAATTTCCAGCGCCGTCAGGCCGTCCGCCGCGGTGACCGTGTGCGGTGCCTGCCTCAAGCCGATGCAGCCTAAAAAATAATCGATTTCGCCCTCGTAGCCGTCCGTGCCGGTCGGTGGCACGGCGCGCGGGAGGCCGCCAAGCTGGGTGATCACGAGCGCATCCGCGCTGCGCGCAAGGTCATAATCCAGCGTGGCGCGCTCGCAATACAGCGTGTACGCCATGTCGAAACCGTGCGCCAGCAGCCAGCTTCCCTCGGCATGGACCGCGGGACCGCCGGGATAATCATACTGAGTGACCACATGGTGAATCGCGCCATCCGCCGCCGCGACGCCGCGGGAAAAAACACTTTGCGGGCGGCCGAAAAGGAAATTCACGAAATCGCTGTCGTGAATGTGCAGGTCGAACAGCGCGCCGCCGTGGTCGCCGCCGCCAGCCCGGTTCCACGCGGGCAGGGCGGACACGCGCCGGAACCGCGCCGCCAGCACCGCACCGTGGGTTTTGGCCGTCACCACGTCCTTCAGCCAGCGCCAGCCCGGCCAGAAGCGCAGGCACATGGCCGGCATGAGGAAGCCGGGTGAATTTTGGGCGACGGCCAGGATTTCCCGCGCCTCTGCCGCCGTGCGCGCCAGCGGTTTTTCGCAGAGCACGTGTTTGCCGGCTTTCAGCGCGGCGATCGCCTGCGCGGGATGCAGCGGCGTGGGGGTGCAAATATCCACCAGGTCCACTTCCGCCTCGCCCAGCAGATCCTCGAGGCGGCGAAACACTTTTACGTCCGGACCGACGTGGAGGTCGCCGGCTTTTTGGATGTTGCCGGCCACGCCGGCGAGCACGCCGTTGACCGGCAACCGGCTTGGGTCGCAAACGGCGAGGACGCGAGCGAGCGGATGGCCCAGATAGGCGCGCAAGTGCGTCACACCCATGAAACCAAGCCCGACCACGGCGACGTTCACCGGACGGGCGGCAGGAAATGGATTTGGCCCGGGCATGATCATCCGGCTGATTCCAATACGACGTCGCGCGCCGCACAAATGTCGGCGACGCGATGTGTGCCGGCCTCGCGCTCGATGACCAGGTTGCCGGTGAAGCGAATCTGTTTGAGCGTGGAAAAAAACTTCCGCCAGTCCACGTCGCCGGTGCCGGCAACCACTTCCTCGCCCCAAGTGCCGGGCACCCGTGTGCCCCGGGCGTCCTTGATGTGCACCTGCCGGATCCATGGCGCCAGAACCTTCAGCGCCCCGATAGGGTCGCGTTGGAAGTACAGAATCATGTTGGCGGGGTCGAAGTTCACGCCCAGACCGGGGTGGTCGAGCTTCTTCAGCAGCGCAGCGAGCACCGGCGCGGCTTCCTGGCCGGTCTCCAGCGCCACGCTGATTTGCACCTTTGCGAAAATCTCCGTCACGGTTGCCAGTCGTCCGAGCATTTTGGCAAATCCCGGGCTGGCTTCGTTTTCGGGCAAAAAGCCGGCGTGAAACGAGACCAGCTTCAGCCCCAGTTCGGCCGCCAACTTCGCGGTGCCGTGCATGTTCTGCAAGTTCTCCTCCCAAGTGGCGTCCGGCGCGATGCCGCCGGTGAGCCGGATGGATTCCAGCGTGGAATAATCCTCGCCGACGCCCGCAAACATGCCGGACACCACCGATAGGCCGGCCGCGGGAAACAATTGGGGCGCGGCTGCCCAATGCGCGGGCGACTTGCGGAGCGGGTCAAGCGCGAGCTGGACGCGGCGGATGCCGGTAGCCTGCAACTGGGCGATCAGGTCGGCCAAATCCACCGGCTGGAGCGACCAACTGCAGACCGCGATGCGCTCTGCGACGGACGGAGTTGGAAGCGTGGATGGCCTCGTCGGGGTGCCGATCATTCTTCAATAATGGCTGAGTTTGCTGATTTTCAACAGGCGCATTTTTTTATCCGTAATTATCCGTATTTATTTGGATACCCGCCTGTACTGGCGACTGGGGAGGAGCCGTCCCCACCCCGCAGCCGCCTGCTTTCGCCATGGCTTCCGTCTTCACAAGTTTTAGACGCGACCAGCCTGCGTGGCAAGCGTGGCAAGCGCGGTTTGCGGGGTGGGTAGCCAACCGAGCAGCGGGCCAGAAACATGCGGGCGAGCCGCCCACGCTCCGGCTGCCGTACGGACTGTATTTGTCCAACACCAGATCAATCTAACCACCCTGTTTGGAAATGTAAAGTCTAATTATGACATAAAAAGCGATTTTATTTTAATAATTTATAATATCATGTGTGTAAACATTATGTGATTTTCAAACGGCAGTATATTGGAAAAGAGAGGTCAAATGAAAAAAGGATAAGTCTAACAAAGATAAGCCGGAGGGCCGGCTTTGGGGCAAAGGTTGCCCAAGGGGTGGGAGACGGGCCCAACTCGTCCCGCCGAGATCAGATGAAGGCGGAAGGGCGGATGAGGGCTTTGTGTTCGGAATCATGTAAAGCGGCCGGGACGGCCGCGCTCCGCTACAAGCGGGTCTCGGCGTTGTGGACCAATTCCATTTCCTCGGGCAGGAGCTTGGCCGTCTGGGCCAGCTTGAGAGCATCTTTGGCCGCGACCTTGTGCCCGGATTCAGCCTCCACCACCCCATAGTAGGCGGCAATGGACGGGATCTTCAAGGTGTTGGCATTCAGCGTGCCGACCACTCTGGCCGCCGCTTCGGGCTTGGACTGGAGCAGCAGGGAATAGGCGTAGGTGCAGGCAAAAAAAGGATTGTTGGTGGAACTGGTGTAGGATTCCAAGGCCAGGCGGCTGGCTTTGGAGGTGTCCGATTTGAGCAGCATCAGGACGGTGGCGAGATTGTTCTCGAGCCGCGTGTTCGAGGGGTTGGCCAAATACAGCTTGTCCAGCAAACCGGCCAGGGCGTGGGTATTGCCCTCGGCGTAATACAAGCCAACCAATTCCTCCCCGGCCCAAGCCTCCTTCGGAAACGAGGTGATGATCTCTTTAAGCACTTCGGCTCTTTCCTGGGACCATCCCCAGGCAGTGGTTAATTGGTCCAATTTCTGCAGGCGGTCCGAGCGAGAGGAAGACATGGTCAATGCCCGGCCCCAAGCGCCTTTCTCGGCGATGGAATCGCCGAGATTCCGGTTGGCCAGCGCCTCGAGGGAAAGGCGGAAATAGTTGAACTCGTCCCAGTCCGCCTTGCGCACGAAGGTCAGCAACCCCGTCCAATCCTTCGAGGCGATCTGGCAGTCCGCGACGGCGAGCGGCACGGGCAAATTTGTTTGCGTGGCCACCGGCAGGCTTTGAATCCATTTCAACGCAACGGATGGAGTTTGTTCCTTCTGCATCCAATGTGCCAGGATGTAGGCAGGTTGCGGAGAACTGGTGGCGTCGGTTTCCAACCCCGCCAGCCAGGCATCAAAGCCCGGGTCCTTGGCCGCGCGGAGGATCTGGAGGTGCCCGAGCTTGTCCGCATAGGTTGTCTTGGGATCATTCACCACCAGCCGGGAGAAGAACAAAGCCCGGTCGAGCGATTTGTGGGCCAGGGCGTCTTCGGTGAGAAAGCGGACGGCGACCAGATGCAGGGGCGAGTTGGTGGAGATTTTTTCGAGGGACTGGCGGGCTTGATCCGCCACCGCCGGGTTGGTGGAAGCCAAGCCGATCGTGTCCAGATTCAGTGAGACCACCTGGTTGGTCGGTTCCAAACGTAACGCCTCCGAGTACTCTTTCCGGGCTTCCGCCGGGACATGCAAGTTCCAAGCCAGAGCTCCGCGCAGTTTGTGGAACTCCGCGGTGGACCGGTATTATTCATCGATGCCGCCCAGCGCGTGCGCCGCGCTGGAGACATCGTTGATTTTCAAGGCGGTTCGAGCCCAGGCGAGACGAAAATCGACGTTGTTGGTCTCGAGTTGTGCGCAACGAATGCGCCAGCCGAGCGCGGCCGGGGAGCCGGCGTCTTCCAGCATGTCTGCCATCAGTTGGTTGGCGTTAACATCGAAGGGATTCACGCTCAAGGCCTGGCGGAGACACAAACTTGCCTGTTTGATATCCTGTTTCTCAATGTATTGACTGGCTTCGGTGAGCAGACGATGCAAGGTGGCCTTTCGGTAGGCTTTTCTTCCGGCCCAGCCGGCCACTGCCACCAACGCCATGACCAAGACAACAATCAGTGTCTTTCTTAGAAACGAATTCATAAAATTGAACGAGGGTAACCATATTAGACGCTACCGCCGCCATCCTACCACGGCATTTGAAAACCGGACAAGTGACGTTCTCGACAGGAAAGTGACGTTATGGTGACAACCCGCGCGGCAAGGCCGCACGCAAGGAAAGGCTAAAGTAGTTCAATAATTAAACATCTTGGCAGGGATATAGATGATGTCGAAGGGCTTCAAGTAGAAGGGAGTTTCTTCCTTCCCAGCGAGGACCCTTTTGAGGTTGACGTGATAGGCGTGTTGCTGACCGTGTTCGAGGCGCAACACACTGACCGACGACAACTTGGCGCGGGTGGTATCAAATCCGCCAGCGGCCATGACGGCCTCGATGACGGTGAGCGGATGGTCTAATTCCACCGACCCCGGCTTCAGCACGGCGCCGGAGACATAGATGATGGCCATGGAAGTCGTCACCCGATTGACGGTGATCACATCGCCTTTGGCCAGGGAACTGTAAGCTTTGGCCAGTTCCTGTTGCAGTTCCACGACGGTCCGGCCCGCCGCCCGCACCGGTCCCACCGGGTTCAAATTCAGCGTCCCATCCAGGGCGATGCGCTGCAATGTGTCGTAATTGGTGGAGTACTGAAAGGCAATGTCCACCACATCGCCCTCGTGCAAAACGTTGGTGGAATAAAGTATGGCGACCGGATCGACGTCGGAGGCCGCAGGGCCGGGGTAGCCCGTAGTTTGACAACCGGTCAAGACCAGCGCAACCACCGCCGCAGCAAAAAAAAGCAGATTCAAGAAAAAACGAAACCAGAGGTGGAGGCGGTTCGTCTCCACCGCTCGTTCACCAAAATTGAAAACATGGGGACGAGCCGTCCTCACCCCTGTTTCGGGCGGGAGGTCTTTTGGGTTTATGCGCATAAATCTTTTACATCTAACCAACTTTCAAATTGCCGGCAAGCCGCAAAACGGCCCGAATGATAAAGTCACAATTTCGTAACACGAATGACCACTGCCCGCGGACAGGTGACGGGGAAGCAAACATTCAACATTCAATTCAACGCCCATCGGAGGGTTTACAGAAGGTAACAAAGGCAACGAAGCAAGAACAAAGGAAAGTGGCACTTTGGCTTCTTCATTCGCGTCAATTTGCGGATCAGAACGTGTAGTTAAACTGGAGGCCAACAGTGTTGTCCGTGTAGCTGCGGCCGGCCAGGTTTGAGGTTCGTTGCAAATGGTTGTAATTCACGCTCGCCGAGAAGTGATCGGTGCAGCGCCAGGTCATCTGCAGGCCGCCACCATATTGCTGATAATTTTCCGTGCCCTCCGAAAGCGCAAACGGTGAATACACGCCGTTTGACACGGCCAATGGCTGCTGCCCGTCCACGTAGTTGGCCGAGGCGCTGACGGAAATGCGCTGGGTCAGGCTCCAAGATACCAGATAGCCGATGGTGGTTTGCTCGAGGTAGCTGCCGCCCTGGTTCAATCCGGCCTGCAGACTCCGGTTGAGGTTCAGACTTTGAGAAAGAAAATCCGTGATCTGATGGGTGATTTCCACGCTGGCATAATACGAGTTGACGGAGGAATTGGCCTTGGTTTGGCCGGCTGAATCGGGCTCATAAAACAAGGGGCCGCCGCGCAGGGTCAGGTGCAACGACGGCCGCACCTGCCATTCCAGGTAGCCGCCAAAGCTCAAGTTTTGGTTGTTGTTTTGGGTGACGACCTGGTAGTCCGCGAAACTGTCGCTGGCTTCCACGCCCAATTGGGTGGCTTCGGCGAAGCGCCAGCCGGTTCGGGCAAACAGATCTTCGGACGAGCGGTTCAAAAAATCATTAGCATGATCCGACACATAATCGCCCTGACTGTAGCTGGCCAACAACACCCACTGGTCCGGGTCCCATTCGGCCCGGACGCCCCCATTGTTATTAAGCTGGGGCAACGTCACCACATTGGCCAGCGCCGCCTCGCTCTGTACTTCCCGCGAATAGCTGAACTGATCAAACAGTGTGAAGACGACTTCGTCGAGCGAAACTGCATAGGTCAGCGCCGAGTCGGGCGTGACTTGCAAGCCGCTATTGGCCGAGTATTTCTGGTAATCGAGATAGCCGATGCCGGTTCCGAATTGGAGCTGGGATTGATCCGTGGCCGCCCAAGCGCAGTTCAGGCTCACCCCGGCCCGTGAAATCTCATCCGCCTCACGGTTATACTCCGCCCCATTGATGTTGTCGTTGTAAGACGATCCCGCGTAAGCGCCCGCGATGAACTGCACCGGACCCCAATGCGGCTGGGTGGTCAATTGAGCCACCCTGGCGGCAGTGGATTGATCGAGGGACAGGGAATTGAACAAGGCGTCCTGCCCGTGAGCGGCGCGCGCGAACAGGGTGACGAATAACGAATGACGAATGACCACGGACCATGGACCACGGACCACGGACCAATGACGAATGACGAATGACGAATGACGAATGACGAATGTGATGCGGGACGCGGGAGGCTGGGGGGTTGAAAGCGGTAAGCGGTAAGCGGGAAAGCGGGAAAGCGGAAATATCCAACATTCAATGCCCAACATCGAAGGGTTGACAGAAGGTAACGAAGGCAACGAAGCAAGGACAAAGAACAGCGGCTCTTCGGCTTTTTCATTCGCGTCAATTCGTGCAATTCGTGTCGAACTGTTGTCTCTTCGGACTTCGGCCCTTGCCCTTCGGCCCCAATTCCGCACTCCTTGTCGCGCCGAAGCGAAGCGCAGGCGGACGCATTCCAATGCTTTGCGCCCATCTGCGTCCATCCGCGGTTTGGCCGCCGATGAATTGAGGCAACGCTTTCAGCGTTGATCATCCTTCGTGGCCGCCAGACCCAGCGTAGCCGCTCCGCTGTCGCAACAACGCTGGGCTGAATGATTCATCCCCTTCGGGGATGACGGCAAAATCTATATCCATCCGCGCCCACTTGCGCCGCCGTAGTGAAACAATAGCAGGTCCGCGGTTGGTTCGCTTATTTCGCGTGTTTCGCGGTTTAGGTTTAAAAAATCGTGTCTAAGTGTTTCGGCTTTCAGCGCTTCAGTTTTCCGCTGTTCAGAATTTGTAGGTGAGGTCAGCCTGGAACAAATCGAAGCTCTCGATGGGATTGATGTTCGGGATGTCCGTGCCCGTGCCGCCGGTGCCCAGCTTCTCGTTGATGCGGTTGGCATGGCCATAACGGACGCTGCCAACAAAGTTATCGCTGAAGCCATAGGCGAAGGCCACAAAGAAGCCCTGAAGGTTTTCCGCGCCGGCCATATAATCTAGATCCAATAGATTAGGATCCAAGGAATACTGCTCGACATGCTGCCAATAACCCCGGAGCTCCCAGGCATTCCTTTTGGCGGTGGAACCGTTAACCAAGCCCAGGCTGTCTTTGTTGCCGATGGCCAATCCGAATTGATAAGCTTTGACATCGTCCACCTGCGGGGAAAACGGCTTGACAGTTACCGGTACGCCGGCGGCCGTTAGATTCGCCAGATAAGCCTTGTAACCGTCTGCTGCGTCGATGGCGCGTTGCCGACCGTCCAAATTGTAGGCGAAATCCGCAAAGGCCTTGACATTCAATTTTTTGATTTTGACGTTGACTTCAAAGGGAACTTCGAGCACCAGCAGATGGTCCAAGCCGACCTGGTTATTGGGGTAGTTCACACTCATATAACCGGGAAGCACTCCAGAGGTTCCATATCCGCTGGCACCATTTAGTGAATTCACGGTGGCTGGCCCGGAATAGGCGCCTTCACCGACGTAGTTATCGCCATAATACGGGGCCTGACCGCCTTCCTTGGCCGTGCTCTGCTTCAGGTTGAAGTACTCATAGATGGTGCCGCCCGCCTTGGCGGATATATTGGTCGTCACGTTGTAAACAAATCCGCCTTGCCAAGCCACTTGGAAGATATTCTCCGTGGATTGTCCCAGCAGTCCATTGACTCCCAAATCGGGAGTGGCCTCGTTCGGATTTTCGTCCTGATAAATGAACTGGGCGAAATTGGCAAAGACCTGCAGGTTGCCCACGTTATATTTCAAATGTTCGGCCAGCCCTTCTGGATTAATGGACGGGCTCCAAACCATGGAAGAAGTATAGAGCGGATTAGGCATTTTGCCCGCGGTCAAATCGAGCCAAGAATACTTCGACCAGCCAAAATAAATCTGGCCAATGTCAAGGCCCAACGCGGATTTACCGTAGGGGTCGGGGCTGGAGCTACCCATGGTGACCCAGGTGGAACGCGGATTGGAGGATGTCTCCAGCCGGAACCCATAATAAAAATCATCCATCGTATCGCCGCGCAAACCGAAGCGCAGCGCATAGCGCTCGCGGTCGTCATCAATTTTACCGTTGGATTTGGTGACTTTCTTGCCACTCTTAGTTGTGGTTGTGGTAGTCGTCTCCGGAGTGTCTTCGGAACGGTCTTCATACCTCAGGCGGAGGTCGCCAAATATTTCGAGGTCTTTCACGTTCTTGCTGATTCTCCACTTGGAGTTTTCCTGGGCAAATTGAGCGGCCATGTTCGTGCGCAGGGCATCCGCCTGCGCCTGGGTCTTTTCCGCCTCGTCTTCGGTAATCATGCCCTTCTCCAAAAGCAGGCTCAGCACCGGATCGGTCGGCGCGGTGAGCGATTCGGGGGTGGCGTTGGTGGGGGCGCTGCCACCCGTTGAGGGGGAATTGGTGGCCGTGCCGGCTCCGGCGGCATGGCTGGCGGGGCAAAAGACCGACGCGAGCGCGAGCGCAGACAATGCTCCCAAGCCTCTGCTTAAGAGATAGTTACATCGCTGCCGCACGGGGTCGAGACTTTGCATCGGCGGATGGTAGGCGCTCAAAGTGACGGAATTACGACGCGATTGTTACGTTATGGTGACGAAACCGCAATAAGAATTGGAACCATCCGCCAATGGCGCGAATGAAAATGCCGAAGAGCCGCTGTTCTTTGTTCTCGTTTCGTTACCTTCTGTGATAAGATTTTCAACCGCGGATGAACGCAGATGAACGCTGATGGGGCCAACAACAAGAACACAAATTGCGCGGGGTAAAGGCGCGGGGGGAAGCACTCCTCACGTCGTGCCCTACAAGACCATCACCAGCGGCTGACGCGATAGAAACGCTGCGGGGCCAGGCGGTTGGTGTCGGTGAAACGCACCGTGCCGCCCGAGCCGGGTTGAAGGGGGAAGGCGCTCCAAGCCCGGTCGGTCAAGGCGCTACTGTACTCGAGTTGGTAAACGCGGCCGTTGCGGGTGGGCCATTGGACGGCGACGCCATTCGTTCCGTGGGGGACGATGGTGAGGGGTACCCAGACGACGGGCGGGTTGGCGCCGACCAAAGCGAGACTGTTGTACAAACCGGCGGCGATTTGGATCACGTTGCTCAAACCGGGCGGCACGTTTGTCTGGCCGAAGTCCACGTAAATGTTGGTGCCAGTGCCAGCCCCCCAGGCCACCACCGTGCCGTTGCTTTTAAGCGCCAAATCATGCCAGCCGCCCGAGGCAATCGCGACGACGCCATTGGTGAGATAGGCTGGAACGTTGGTTTGACCGTACGTATTGTCGCCCCAGGCGATCAGCCGACCGCTGGCTTCGAGCGCCAAGCTGTAGGCGGCTCCGGCGGAGATGGCCACCACATTCGAGACCCCGGACGGAACAATGGCCTCGGAATAATCGTTGCGCCCCCAACCGGCAATGGTGCCGTCCGATTTAAGCGCCAAGCTGTGCCAACCGCCACCGGCGATGGCTACCACGTTGGAAAGTCCGGCAGGAACCAGGGATTGGCCGTAGCTCACTTGATCCGTCAGGTAACCCAGAGGATTGGTGCTCGTGCCCCAAGCCACCACCGTGCCGTTGTTTTTTAAAACCAGGCAATGGTACCAGCCGCAGGCCACCGCCACGACGTTGCTGACATTGGCCGGGACATCGATCTGGCCGTAGGTATCGTCGCCCACGGCGACGACGGTGCCGTTGGTGCGGAGAGCCAGGCTGTGCAGATATCCGCAGGCGATGGACATATAATTGCTCGCGGCGGGAAAGGCCGTTTGATTCAGAGTGTCGTCCCCCCAACCGGTCAGGGAGCCGTTGGCTTTCACGGCCAGAGCATGCCAGCGGCCGGCCGCGACCAGTTCCGCGTTGGTCAACCCGGCGGGGATCACAGACTGCCCGTAGTTATTGCCTTGTTCGTTTGAGTTGGTCCCCGCCCCCCAAGCCACCACCCGGCTGCCGGCCGTGGCGGGCGATCCGACCGCGAGCAGCCCCATCACCAAGACACTAAAAACAAGAAGGCTTTCAAACCGCGAACCACGCGAAATACGCGAAATGGAATCCGCCTGTTTTGTTCGCGTTTTTTGCGTATTTCGCGGTTCTCTGATTTTTCTGTATTGGCACGTTTTTTGACCAGCCTCGTTTTGCGTTAAAAGCCCTCGGCAGCGTGCTCGCTTACGTTTCACGGCAACAAAATGAGACAGCGGCCGGCCTTTTGCACGTTACAATTTGAAGATTCTTGAACCACGAATGGACACGAATGGACACCAATTGCCGACAAACCAAATCCGCGGCTTCATCGCAGAGACGCAAAGGTGCAAAGGCGCAGCAGCCAAAATATTAGCCGCAAAAAGGCGCAAGAGGCTCAAGAACATTCATTCATGCAAAGGATTCCAACCGGGACCATCGCCAAATATGCGAAAATAAGAGTTCCTTTTCGAGTATTTCGAGTATTTCGCGGTTTAAAAATTGGTTTGCTTCCTGGCTACTTGGCGTCTTGTCGTTGGATTCCGACGGCGGGTTTTCGTAATTTCCCAGCGGCCTCGCGGATGGGACGCTGTTCTTTATTCTTGCTTCGTTACGTTTGTTGGCTTCTGTGAAAAGGAATTGTGCGATGAAGGCAAAAAAACCGCCGCCCTCCCCGGCGGCAATTAGGACGCTCGTGTCAATTGCTGTGGCCATCGGCAAAGCTCTCGCTGGCGGCGTTCATGGCGTTTTGCAGTTCGGCGGACTCGGCGGGCGTAAGCTGGGCCTGTTTCAACTTTCTTCAGTTTCCACCGCCCTTTGTAACCTTTTGGCAACAACCGGGCCGAAACGGAAGCCAAAAAGAAAAAACTATCGTAATTATTTCAACACAAGCGTTTTAGGACTACGGCCTTCATGTCCAAAGAGAGGCTCTGGATGTCCGCTGGCATGATTTTTTTAAACTAAAGCTCTGGTATAGTCGATCTCGCTCGCCACAACCGGTGGTGAATCCAACAAAAAGACTCAACAAACATTAAAAAGATTAAAAACGAATGAAAAACTCATATAAAGTCGCCTTGCTGGTCGCTCTTGGACTAGCTGGCGCTCAAGCCGCGTTCGCAAGTCCCGGTAATGACTTAATTATCGACATCAACAACAATGACAATGCCGGAACTTCTGAATTCGATGCGAATCTCGGTACGCTGGCGACCCTTGCGGGTGAGGCTAACACTCCCATTAGTCTGAGCGGTTTCAGTGCCTCTGCGCTGGGCGGCGGTGCCGGCAATTTGCTGGTCGGTGTGTATGGTGGGAAAAACGGTAATTTGGGGAATACTGGCAACAATGTCATCACAACCACGCTGGATGACGGAGCAGGCACGCCTACCGTTGCCGGTTCCAGCGCTCCCGGTGTCACCCCAGCCTATGCTGCCATTGGCTCTGCGGGCGGGATTAGCGTCCTGACTTCTGGAACGACGTCCTTGGGTACGGCTGGCTCTTGGAATCAAGTCGTCTCCCAGAATGAAATGACCGCCGGCGCCGCGGCCAACA
>JBEKZM010000084.1:0-28520 GCA_049509875.1 Verrucomicrobiota bacterium
AAGGTTATCGAGGTTGCACTGGATATGATTGCCCACGGGTGGAGCCCGGAGGAAATCCACTTCCAGCACTCACACTTGTCACTCGCGCAGATTCACGCCGCGCTGGGCTGCTACTACGATCACAAGGCCGAAATGGATGAGCAGATTCATCGCGGCGTACACGAGTCAAGGCAACTGGGGGCCCAAGCCGCTGAGTCGCCGTTGCGAAAGCGCCTGCGAGAGATGGGCAAGCTGACGTGAGCGTCAGGCTCTACATGGACGTACATGTGCCGGCAGCCATCACGCGCGGGCTTTTACTGCGCGGAGTCGATGTGCTGACTGCGCAATTAGACGGGACGACGCGGTTGGACGACCCCGACCTGCTGGACCGGGCGAGTCAGTTGGGGCGGGTGGTGTTCAGCCAGGACGAGGATTTGCTCGCGGAAGCCACGAAACGCCAACGCACTGGGAAGTTATTCGCAGGCGTGATCTATGGTCACCAGCTCGATATAACCATTGGACGGGCAATCCAAGATTTGCAAATTCTCGCGAGCATAGGCGAGCCCCAAGACTTCGCAAATCGTGTCGAGTATCTACCCTTGTGACGTCAGGTTCCTTTGCGGTGATCTTCGGCGGCTGATCAGCGGTTCGTTTGCGTTTTTCGGTGCAGTTACCATGCAGCTGGGCGCGGGAATTGGAAAACTGTGTCTGCATATAGTCAACCGTTCCAAAAGCTGTTTACCGCGCGCAAACCGATGCATTAGCCTCCATGCCCGACGCTCAAACCTTACCACGACACGTGCAAGAAAATCGGATTCAGCAGGCAAAGCGGATTCTTGCGCTTAATGGCCGTCAAGATCGAGCACGAGACGGTGGCCTTTCGTCCCAGGTGAAATTCTTCGGGTCTGAAAACGGCATCAAAGCCCCGGCTGAGTGGATCATGGGGTCCGGCCGGTGGTTTAAGGAGACCGAGGTCCTGGTGGCGAAAGTAAAAATCAGCATCGTCACGGTTCAGGCCAAGGGAAAATGGGTCGGCCGGCTGGCTGGTGGCGTTCGCGGGTTTGGGTGCGGTTGATGATAGGTCGGGCCCGGCTACTTTTGGCAGAGACTCCGGTTTAACCGCCGTGGTCGTTTCGGGGCGCAAGTGCAAATCGGAAAGGGTGAGCCATTTCTGGATTGGAGCAGGCGAAGTGGTCTGGGCGAGGCTGGTAAACGCCAGGCACACCAGACCGACGCCAGACGCGCGGCACAAGATGGATCGCGACGCAATTCTTTTCATACGGACTTATCGACACGACAGCCACCGACAACTGTCTATACTTCCACGGCGCGGGGTGCAATAGGATTTTTCGCCAGACAAATTCCCGCACCCGGCGCGTCATTCATATGAACATGCCCGGCGGCCTGGACATCGAACGGCTTTACGACGAACACGCGCAGCCGCTCTATGCCTTTCTTCTGAACCTCACGCGGGATGAGGCCGATACACGCGATCTGCTCCAGGAAATCTTCGTCAAGCTGGCGCGCGACGAGAATCTGTTGCGCGGCGTCCGTGAGGAACGGGCGTTTCTCATCCGGCTCGCCCATAATGCCGCCATCGACCTCATGCGGCGGCGCGGGACCCGGGACAAGACGCGGGAAAGCTTCGCGGCTGAATTGGATTCACCCTTTGCACCGTCGGATGATCCCGACGAAGCCACGTTTCGGGCCGCGCTGGCGGCCGCGCTGGCCGGGCTGCCGCCGGAGCAGCGGGCGGTGGCACACCTGAAATTGTGGGAGGGGATGACCTTTGAACAGATCGCCGCCACCCTCGGACTTTCACCCAACACCGCGGCCAGCCGCTATCGCTATGCCCTAGACAAATTGCGCGACCGGCTCCGTCCCATCTACGAAGAGATTCGATGACTTATGATGCCGCACAACCCAGCAGACGAGTTTGAAAAGAGCTTGTCGCGCCAGCCGGTGAAGGGAATTCCCGAAGCATGGCGCGCGGATATCCTGGCGGCCGCGGCTGCGCCGGCCACGCGGCCCGCAGCCCGCCTGATGCAGGATTCCCTTTTTGCAATCTTCGCCCGCGAACTCTCCGCGCTGCTTTGGCCGCATCCCAAGGCCTGGGCCGGGCTGGCGGCCGCATGGGTGCTCATCCTGATCCTGAACCTTTCGATGCGGGAGACGCCTGCCAGCCCAGTCATCCAGGTGATACAGCCATCGCCGGAAGCGCTGGCTGAATTGCGTCAGCAGCACCGGCTTTACGCCGAACTGATCGGAATGGCCGAGGCGAGCGAGGCCGAGCACCCCCGCCTCTTGTTGCCCAAGCCGCGCAGCGAGCGCGGGAAAATTTTGGCCGCTTAGACCACCGGCGATGGCGTGAGAATGGGCTGACTGACCGCACGCGGCCAACCGGCCAGCGCGACGCAAATCTCCGCAACACGTGGTGAAAAACCCCAAATATATGAACACAGAAACCCCAATCCCCCGGAAAAGATCCCGGATCGCGCAGGTGCTTTTTACCATTGCCTGCCTCGCCACTCTCGTGGCCCTATTCTACGCCGAAGAAGACTGGCGTGGCTGGCACACCTGGCGCCAGTTTAAACAGCAGTGCGAAGCCAGGGGCGTAACTCTCGATCTGGCCAGCGTCGTGCCGCCGCCGGTGCCGGACGACCAGAATTTTGCGATGACGCCGATCGCCTTCACGAGCTACGGAAACATACTCACGCGCGATGGGAAGGTCATTCCTTCTGACAAACGGGATCCCAACTTCGTCATACGAATGCGTATGCGCATCACCGGTGACAAAGACGCGCCCAAGGATTGCTACGGCGACCGCGTGCGAGGAATCTTCACCAAGCTCGAAGGCTGGCAGAGCTACTACCGGACCTTGGCGGGCAAAAAGAACGAGTTCCCGGTCCCGGCGCAGCCACAGTCGCCGGCTGGGGATGTGTTGCTGGCCTTGAGCAAATACGATTCCGCCCTCGACGAGGTGCGGGCTGCCAACCAGTTGCCGGAGTCCCGGTTTCCCATGAATTATGACAGCGAATCGCCCTGGGACATTTTCCTGCCGCATCTGGCCGCGCTCAAATCGTGTTCGCAGGTGCTGCAACTGCGCAGTGTGGCGGAACTGCAAGACGGCCAGGCTCAGAAGGCCCTGGACGATGTGCGCCTGGGACTGCAATTAACGGACAAGGTCCGTACCGAACCGATCTTGATTTCCCACCTGGTCCGCCTCGCCATGCTCCAAATAATGCTTCAGCCGATTTGGGAGGGCCTGGCGCAGCACAAATGGTCGGAGGAACAACTCGCTTCGCTCGAGGCGCAGCTCGCCACGCTGGATTTTTTCCCGGGTTATCGGCTAAGTCTGCACGGCGAACTCGGCGGCAATACGGGCGGAATGGATTATGTGCGCCGGCATCCCGCGAAATTGGAGGATATGTTCGGGATGGGTGATCTGAACGGCCAAAAGGTTAAGCTTCTTCATCCGGGCCCATTGGCCGTCCATTTGATACCGAACGGCTGGTTTTATGAAAACGAATACCGGAGCGCGCGGTTGGTGGCGGACTATTATCTGCCGGCGGCTGATCCGGCCGGGCGCACGTTTTCCCCCGGGACATTTCGCCGCGGCCAGGACCTTCTGGCCGCCGAAACGAAGACCCCGGACCGATACAACTGGTATGAAACGCTGCTCGTGCCAGCGCTGGGAAATTGCGTGCGAAAATTCGCCTATGGCCAGGCTTCCGCGGATCTGGCTCGGACGGCCGTGGCTCTCGAACGCTACCGCCTCGCCCACGGGGAATTACCGGAATCACTCGACGTGCTCGCGCCCAAGTATATCGCCGCCGTGCCGCATGATGTGATTGGCGGCGGGCCGCTGAAATATCGCCGCGAGGCCAATGGCCGGTTTATCATTTATTCCATCGGCTGGAATGAAACAGACGACGGCGGGACATCGGTGTTCAAGGAAGGCTCCACCCCGCCCCTTGATTTGGACAGCGGCGACTGGGTCTGGGAATATCCGCCGGAATAATTTACCATTGCAGGGAATCCGGCGGAGGCGTATAACCGGAATATGAAAACCGCCCTCAAAGTCGTCGCGATTCTGACGTTGGTTTGTGTGCTGATGTGCCTGATTGCCGGCGTGTGTTTCTTCGGCCTCGCGGGGGCGGCTTTTCAGGATGTCAACGGACTTCACGGCGTGGCCCAACCGCTGGGCGCCGCCTTCGGACTGTGCGTGGCTGGGGTGGCAGTCGTGTTTGCGCTGGCCGTGGCGGCGGTGGCTGTGGCGGGCGCGTTCCTGGCGGTGCTCTTCGCCTTTTTGCTGACGGGTTTGATCTTGGTGGCGGTCGCCCTGCCTTTCCTGCTCCCGTTCATCGTTGCGCTGGCTGTGATTCTGGCGTTGGTCTTCATAGTCCGGCAGGCGGGCCGGTCCCGCGCGGCCTGATCCCGGAAGGCGCTTCTCCGTTTCATGCGGCCCGCTTCAAAAAATCCTCGCGGTCTTTGGCGGAATGGATTTCCGCGGCGAGCAACTGGTACAGCGCCGCGCGGGTTTTGGTTCTGGCGGCCGCCCGGTCCACCAGCAAACGGGCCATGGGCCCAATGTGCGCCGCCAAGTCCTCCCGCGCCTGCTCCAAAACGGCCGGCTCCCAGGCCGGCGACTCCGGCGGCGGAGGGAGCGCCCCGGCCGGGGGCGCGGCGGATTCGGCCGCGCCGGCGGGAAAGATGTCGCGGCAGGCGCCCAGAAATTTCCCGCGTTCCGGGTTCGAGGGAACGAACCCCAGCAACGCCTGGCGCAAGTCCGCGGCATTTTCCGAATGCTGGATCGCCTTTCTTACGAGATGCGGCGCAATTGGTCCGATGATGCCGGTCAGTTCATTTTCGAGCCTCAAGATTTGACCCTCGGTCAAGGCCACAGTTGGCGGTGCGGCGGCGGTGTCATCGGCTAGGGTGGCGCGCCCCGGATCGGGCGGATGGAGTTCGTACAGGGTATGTTCGCGCACGTGCTTGTCGGTGCGCACGCCTTCGTATTTGAACAGGCCGGCATAGCTTTCAGAAATGGAACTGGCGACCTCGTAGAATGAGCGCGAGACCAGTATCTGATTTTCCGCCGCAAAGCTCATCACCCGCTGGCTCACATTGATGCCGTCGCCGACCGCATTGAGGTTGCCGTTGATGTCCTTGACCAGCTTGACCGAGCCCAGATTGATGCCGGCGCGCACGCGCAGCGCAGGCCCTGGGGGGCTTTTTTCCTGGCCGATGCCGGTGACGAGCCTCAACGCACAGAACATCGCCGTTTCCGGGTCGCCCAGGAAACAAATGGCGGCGCCGTCGCCGGTGTCGAGGATGACGCGATCGCTTTCGGGGCAGTCCTTGATGGCATCAGCCAGGACCTCGTTGAAACGCTGTTTCCACCGGGTCTGCACCTCGAGCGACTGGCGGCTGTACTGGACGATGTCCAGAAACACCACGCTGCACAGCCAGGTGCGGTCGAGTTTGAGCGGTTCAGTCATGCGCGCTCCGTCAATGTTTGTCCAGCATCTTCATGGCGGCCAGGAGGCTGCGGTGCATACGGTTAAAGGCCAGCGCGAGGATGGAGATTTCGTCGCGGCCCCGGGCCGGCAATTCCGGGATGTCCATCTGGCCCTTGCTGATTTGCTCCGCCTGGCTGGCCAGGCGGCTCACCGGCCGAATGACGGTGAGGTAGAGCAGCACGTCCAAGACGAACAAGGTCACCGCCCCCACGATGACGAGCGAGGTCATGAGCTGGCGGAATTCGGCATTGGCCATTTCGACCGGCAGGGCGACGGGCACCGAAATGATTTGGACCGCAATGATGTCGTTTTCCTGCCAGCCAAAGCCGTTGGCGGATCCGTACTGGTCAATCATGGCGGCCGGCGCGGCGGCCGGCGTGGAATGGCACTCCAGGCAGCTTTTGGCGGCGCGCAGCGGGCGGGCCAGGTAGAGCGAATTGCCGGCGGGCGTCAGGCGCTCGCCGGCGAAAATTTCGCGATCCGGGTGGTTGCGAAAATTGGCGATGAGGTCGGCCTCCCAGTCGGCGGCGCGGTCCCGGGGGTTGGTGGGATTAAGGGCGGCCTCCTTGTAGGAATAATCCGGATATTTCTCGCGCAAATAGTTGAACATTTCCGTGGCGCCAAAGGCGGGGACGGTCTGGCGATGAAACACCTTGTCCGGCGCGGGGGAATTGAGCGCGGGCTTGACCTGCTCGGAGGTATAGCGGCGCATGGCCAGGGCGGTCTCCATCATGATCCTGGCATGGTCCTCCACTTGGCGACGGGCATTGGCCTGGAGCATGGAGTACGCCACCACGCCGGCCAGGACCAGGCCCAACCCAAAAACGGCGGTGAAAATCAGACTGAATTTCGTGAGCAAATTCATGACCGCGGCGCACCGGGCGGCGCCTTGGGCCGCCCATTGCATTTTCTAATTTACCGCAGCATCCTCGCTGATTTACCTCCGCTTGTCCATGCTGTTCGAGCGAACCGGCGGCTAGCCCAGCCGGTACCGCCGCAGCGCCGGGTCCATGGCCTGCGCCCAGGCATCGATGCCGCCGCGGAGACAGCGCACGTTTTGCAAACCGTGACCCATGAAATAGGCCGCCGCATCGAGGCCGTTTTTCCCCGCATGATCAATCACCACCAGCGGCTGCGTGTTCGATCCGCCGGCCAGGAGCTCGCGCATCACGTCCTGCGACAGCAGCACCGAGCCCGCTATGTGCACCGCCTCGAACTCCTCGCGCGAGCGCACATCCACCAGCTTCACTGCCGGGTCCGCTTGGAGCAGCGCCGCCAAATCCTCCGGCGAGATCAGCACTTTGGCGTCCAGCTCGTGGCTCGACTGGATGTGCGCGCGCACCTCCTCCACGTCCAGGCCGCCATTGCGCGCGCAAAGCTGGCCCAGCGTTTCGTCCGGGCTGAATCCACAACTGCTGCAGCCGCCGATGTGGTACTTGCGGAACAGGGCGCGCTGCGCGCCGGGGAATTCCTCCAGCACGTCGCGCATCGGTGAATTGGCGTCAATCTCCGTCGTTTTCATAACCAATTGAATTGCACACCTTGGTCAATCCGAATACTTTCTGACCGGCGGCGGTGCTGCGGGTCACAGACCCGCGCTCCGGTCGTAATCGCGCAGCTCTCAATAAAAACATGGACCAATCTACCCCAGTTTTTTCCGCAAAGCCTGCGCAATTTGGATAAACGCCTTCGCGGCCGCGTGATTCGGCGCGGACACCACCACCGGCGTGCCGCGGTCGCCGGCTTCGCGAATCTCGGTGAAGATCGGAATTTCGCCGAGGAATGGGGCATTTTGTCGCGCGGCTTCCTCCTGGCCGCCGCCGTGGCCGAAAATTTCCACGCGGTCGCCGGTGGGCGTGGTGAAATAACTCATGTTTTCCACCAGCCCCAAAATCGGCACGTTCACTTTCCTGAACATCGCGATGCCCTTGCGCACCACGCCTAGCGACGCTTCCTGTGGAGTCGTGATGATCACGCCGCCGTCGAGCGGCACCGTCTGGCAGAGCGACAGTTGGGCGTCGCCCGTCCCCGGCGGCAGGTCCACCAGCAGATAATCGAGATTGCCCCATTCGACGGCGAGCAGGAATTGGTGGATCGTCTTGTTGATCATCGGTCCGCGCCAGATCACCGGCTGATCGTCCTCGAGGAGCAGCCCGATGCTCATCACCTTGATGCCATGGGCCACCGGCGGCACGAGCCGTTCCTCGGCGCTGACCGTGGGCCGCTCGTAAACGCCCATCATCAAGGGAATGCTCGGGCCGTAAATGTCGCAATCCAGCAGGCCGACCTTGGCGCCCAGATGCTTGAACGCGCAGGCCAGGTTCGCCGAGCAGGTGGATTTGCCCACGCCGCCCTTGCCGCTGGCCACGGCAATGATGCGCTGGACGCCCGGCACCTTGGTTTGGCCGGCAAACCCGCCGCCCGCCGCCGCCGGGCCGCCCGCCGGCTGGAGCACTTGCACCACCACCTGGCTGACGCCCGCGAGTTTTTTCAAAACCTGCTCGGCCTCGGCTTTGATCTGCCGGGCCGCGTCGGGATTGGGCGACGTCAATTGCAGCGCCACGCTCACCGCCCCGTTGGCGGCGGAGATGTCCTTGACCAGGCCGAAGGAAACGATGTCGCGCGAATAGCCGGGATATTTCACGGACTTCAGCGCCTCCAAAATGGTGTCTTGCGAAAGCATGTTCCTCCTCAAGTTGCCATTCAAATTTCCGAAGGCAAGTTATGACGGTGATGAAATAGCAGCCCCTCACGTTTCGGTCTCGATGCGCTGCCAGCGTTCGACCGTCGGCCGGTCCAGTTGATAAAGGCAATCGAACAAGGCCTGTTTGAACAAGGCCGGCCCGGACGATTGCTGCGCGGCCAGTTCCGCCGCGATCTCATAGCATGCCAGTCCGGCCGACGCCGCGCGGCGATGATCCGCTTCCACGGCCACGAACGCACCAATCACCGAGGCTGCCATGCAGCCGGTGCCCACGACCCGCGTCAGCATCACATCGCCATTTTTCACGAGCGTTACGCCGGCCGAATCGGCCACCACATCGATCTTGCCCGTGATGACCACCGTGGCCTGACGCCGCGCCGCCAGTCCGTGCGCCAGTTTTTTCAAATCGGCGGCCACCACAGTGCTGTCCACGCCCTGGGTGCGGACATCTTCGCCGGCCACCCGCGCAATTTCCGAGGCATTGCCCTTGATGACGTTGATGCTCGTCTGGTCCAGCAGCTCAAAGACTTTCGCGTCGCGCAGCGGCGTGGCGCCCGCGCCGCAAACATCGAGGACCACTGGAATGCCTTTTTCGTTGGCGGCCCGCGCCGCCACCTTCATCGCCTGCACAAATTCCACCGTCAAGGTGCCGATGTTCAGCACCAGGGCGGACGCAATCCGCACCATGTCCAGCGCCTCTTCCGGCGCGTGGGCCATGACCGGCGATGCGCCCACCGTCTTCACAATTTGGGCGCAATCGTAGATCGTCACCCAGTTCGTAAGATGATGCACCACGGGGCCGCGTTGCCGGACCCGCTCCAATAATTCGTAAGCGTTCAAGCCGCCAGTATAGCGTTCCGCATTCGGCGGACTCAATAAATCTTCGAATCCTGCCCGCAATCGGAGGGCACAACGTGAGGGGCTCTCCTATTCCCCACCTCACCTCGCCGCCGGCATTGAACGCGATCGTGCCACTACCAACACAGGTGGCTGAGTTTTGCCCGCGATGAAATATGTCCTCGCGCCGGTCGCCCAGATTCTGCAAATGAGGCCACGGCCGGCAATCATTTCCGGGCTTCCAAATATTTGCGCGTTTTTTCAAGTCGTCATCAATTCGCAGGCGGCGCTGACTGCCCACAAAGGCAAAGTCATTGCCCAGCTCCAGCAGGAAGGCTTCCAGATGCTGGGTGAGCGCGGCTTCGAGGTCGCTCTCGGAATATTCGTCGCGCAAGCCCAGGAATTCGAGCACGAGCGGATGACGGATTTCTTCGTCGGCACTGACGGCGTCGCCCGACGGGGGCTTCGCGCCCTTGGCAAGCATGGCGGCCTTGTTGTGCGAGAGGGCGGTGCACTCGTAAAACTGGCTGTCGATCTGGCGCTGCAGCTGGCGCACAGACCAGCCGCCGCGCAAGGCCTCGGCGTGGTAAAAGGCGATAGCCTCCGGCGACCGGCTGCGGCGAACCAGCAAAACGTAGTGTGACCAGGGCAACGGAAATGCGCGGGCGAAGTCCGCCAGATCGAAAGGAGCAGGCATTATCGGCCAATTCCGAGACGCCGTCTCGGAAATCATTTGCGACTGGCTGCCGGCGGTCGTTGCCAACGGCAATTTCCTAAACAGAGTCTCGGAAATCTCTTTCGCACCACAGACGCCATAGAACAGGCGCATGTTTTCAAGATTGTCGGCGGAAAATCCTCCACCGAAACGCTGAGTAAGATCAGCCGCCAAACGTGCCACAAGCGCTTTTCCGTATTCGGCACGTGGTTCACCCCCCTGCTCAAATTCCACGATCCGCCGGCCGATTTCCCAGTATGTTGCCGTCATGAGCGCGTTGACTGTGCGCGCGCTGGCATGGCGTGCGGCGTCCAGCAATTCGGCGATGCTCCCGACCAACCCAGGATAGTCGGCGGCGGGTTCGGGAGTCTTCTGTTTGACAATGGCTTTCGTCATGCGCCCGGCAACAGGTTGACTTCGCCGGGACGGCGATTCAACTCATATCCGGAGTAATCCGGCGTTGGAACGGGTCATTGATCCAATCCATGTTGTTATCAGAATTATCAATTAACGCAATAAGAGAGTGGATTCTAAAATGGCCGCATGAAAACAATCACCGATTTGAAATTGCCCCAGCCAGCCGAAGCCGTGCGACCGCCAGTCATCCGGACCGTGGCACGAATTGTCAGCACCCTGGCACGGGCTTTGGGAGCGGCGGCATTGCTCGCCATCGCTTCGTTTTGCGTCTTCGGATTCCTGGCCGCTGTTGAGCCGGGCAACGGATGGCTATGGAAGGTTGGTTATGGCGCGATCGGCTCCGGCTGCCTGGCCGGGGCGGTGGCAATGTTGCGTCCGAGCGCGTTCAGAATTTTTGTCCCAATGAGCCTGCTGACCATTGCGGTTTTCTCGGTCCTCGGGTTTATGGCCTCGCGGGCTTCATCAGGATTGTCCGGTCAGATTGGTTTTGGACTGCTCGCCATCGGCTGTCTGGCCGTGGCCGTGGCCCTGCCGCACCCAAACGGGCGCAGCGGGCACCTCACGTTTTGGTCCGTCTTGCTGCTTTTTGCGTTGTTTGGGGCGTTCAGTTGCAAATTCGCGATGGGCATCCTGATTCCGCTCGTAAGCCGGCTCCTGTATTAAACAAGGATCAGTTTCGATGGGCGCCACTCGACGCTGCCACCCCAAACGAAAAGCCGTGCCTCGGGGTATCGGAGCGCGGGTCTGCGACCCGCAGCAGCGTTGCCAGTTAGAAGGCTTGCGAATGGCGCGGGCGGTCTTGGATTTCCACGTGGCTGCGACTCACAGAGTTGCGCGCCGGCAGAGCAATCGGGTTTGACTAAAAATATCTGAAGTGTCACCCGCCAGCTTTTCTGTCACAATTCCATTCGCCGAGGCACTGCCCAAATGAGTATGAAAACAGATCTTGCGCCCCGCGATCAAGTCATCACCGGATGCCGGTCACTGGCCCTGCTGCTCCTGCTCGCCACGAGCGCCGCTGGAGCACCCGGCACGCCGGGCGCCGGCGATTCAGGATCGCCTTCCACCCAGGCGCTGGCCTACCCACCCGCGCGCCGGGGCGACGTGGTTGACGACTACCAAGGCGTCAAAGTGGCCGATCCTTACCGCTGGCTCGAGGACCCCGACTCTCATGAAACCAGCGCTTGGGTCATGGCTGAGGCGCGGCTCACCCAGTCGTATTTGGAAAAAATCCCGGCCTTGGAGCCCATCAAACAGCGGCTTACGTCGCTGCTCAATTTCGAGAAATATGGCTTACCCTTTCACAAGGGCACCCGCTTTTTCTACACTTGGAACAGCGGCCTGCTGCAGCAAAGCGTGCTTTACACCACCGTCGGGCTTTCGGGCATCCCGGCCGTGGCGCTCGATCCCAATGCCCTCTCGACCAATGGCAGCCTGGCAGTCGTCGGCTACGTGGCCAGCCGCGACGGCGCCAGACTCGCCTATGGCGTCTCGCCGGGGGGCTCGGATTGGACCGAGTGGCATATCCGAGACATGGCCGCCGGCAAGGACCTGCCCGACGTGGTGCGCTGGACCAAGTATTACCAGCCGATTTTTGCTCCTGACGGCCAGGGCCTTTACTATAGCGGCTTCCCGGCGCCGCCGCCCGGGCAGGAACTCAGCGCACGCGATCTGGGGAACACCGTTTATTACCATGCCCTGGGCACGCCCCAATCCAGTGACCGCAAACTTTACGAGCGAACGGATCACCCGGACTGGCAGTTCGAACCGCATCTGACCCAGGACGGTCGTTGGCTCGTGCTCATGGCCGGGGAGGGTGAGGTGGGGGACAAAGGGCTGATGAACATCCATGCCGCCGATCTTGGTTCGGCCCAACCGGCTTTTGTGCCGCTCTCAGAAAGCTTCGATGCGGCGTATTTCTACGCCGGCGCTGCCCACGGCTGGCTGTACTTTCAGACCACGCTGGATGCGCCCCGGTGCCGGGTCATCGCCATTGATCCAAAAAGCCCCGAGCGGTCGCGCTGGAAAGAAATCGTCCCCCAAGGCGCCGACGCCATGGACGTGGCCGACGGCTCGGTCACCTTGGTCGCCGACCAATTGATCGTCCGAACCCTGCACGACGCGCACAGCCGGGTTGCCATCTACGGGCTGGACGGCCAACTGCGGCGCGAGGTCGAGCTGCCTGGCTCTGGTCAGGCATCCGGATTTGGGGGCGAGCCTGACGACCCGGAGACCTTCTACGGTTACACGGACTTGGTCACGCCGCCAACCATCTATCGCCTCGACCTGAAGACAGGCGCAAGCACAGTGTACCGGGCGCCCAAAGTCGCCTTCGATCTCGGCACACTCGAGTCCAAACAGGTCTTCTACCCCGGCAAAGATGGCACCCGGATCTCGATGTATCTGGTTTACCGGAAGGGGCTGAAGCTCGATGGAACGAATCCGACGCTGCTCTACGGTTACGGCGGTTTCGGGATTCCCATGTTGCCGCGGTTCGATCCCGCGCGGCTGGTCTGGCTGGAGCGCGGCGGCGTGTTTGCCATTGCCAACATACGCGGCGGCGGCGAATACGGCGAGGACTGGCACCGGCAGGGCATGCGCGTACACAAGCAGACCGTCTTTGACGATTTCATCGCCGCGGCCGAATGGCTCATCGCCCAGCGGTACACTTCCACACCCAAGCTCGCCATCGAGGGCGGGTCCAATGGCGGTCTGCTGGTGGGCGCCTGCCTGACCCAGCGGCCGGACCTCTTTGGCGCCGTCCTCGCTTACGTGGGTGTGATGGACATGTTGCGCTTCGACCAGTTTGGCCAGGGCGCCGGCTGGGAGGGCGACTACGGTTCTCCTCACAATCCGGAAGATTTCAAGGTCCTTTACGCCTACTCGCCATACCACAATGTGCGCCCGGCAACGCGCTACCCGGCGACGCTCGTCGTCACCGGCGATCATGATACGCGCGTGATGCCGGCGCATTCATTCAAGTTCGCGGCCGCCCTGCAAGCGGCCCAAGCCGGAACAGCCCCCCTGTTGCTGCGCGTCCAACTCTCCGCCGGTCACGGCGGCGGACCCACGACCAGCCAGGTTATCAGCGAAAAAGCCGATGCTTACGCCTTCCTCGTCCAGGCGCTGGGGATGGACGCAAAATGAGACTTCGGTTTTATTAAAGGGAACCCACTGCCTTATTGACAAATTAAGAATTTTCATACAATAGTTAAGCGCTAAAGGTAAGACTCAAAGGATGCAGTCGGATTGAAAGCTCACGAAATGGACAACAATGAAAAAATTCTGTTTTGAAACTGTCTGGCCGTTTCTTAACCCTGAATTCGCGTTTTTGGCATTCCTGGCGCTCCTGGGCGCGGGCCTGACGGGCTGCTCCACGCAGATGCTGTCCAACGGAACCGAGCTGGCCAAAGTTGGCCAGGCTGCCTCTCTTCAGATGGACCGGAATGCCACGCTTTCAGCCCATGCTATGCTGGCGTTGAAAAAAGCCGTGGCTTTTAACGACGGTTACAACAATGCGATCGGTGATCCTGCTTCGCGGACCTACCTGGCCAACCTGGCGGCAATCCAGAGCAAGCTTGTCCAATACGGCGACTGGCTCGAATGTCTGGCTTCAGCCTATTCCGCCCTCGGCGACCTGGCTGCCTATGACGCCGTTGGGAATTTCGATTCCTCGATTGACACCCTGGCCACCAACACCGCCAGTTTCGCCAGCGCCATTGGCAAGCCGATCTCTATTCCACCCGATGCCACTGCCACGGTGAAGGTTGCCGGTGGCCTGGTGTTAGGCTCCATACAGGCACACGAAGTTAAGAGCGCCAGTCGGAAAATCGAAATTCTGCTGACAAACGTTATTGCGGCTCTTGATGATCCAAACACAAAAAAACAAATAGTTTGCATACAAGGTGACGTCGCCGGATTTATCGATCAAGCGGCGGACGTGCTCTTCGCCGAAGGCATCTGCTCCTACGCGCCATTATTGGACGACCTGGGCGCGCCCTTGGGCCTGAGGTCGGTGGCCAAAGTGGACGACGTCGTCGCCAACAAGCAGAATGTCCTGGCGGGATTAAGGAATGTGGCGAGGGAATTGGCCAATGAACAAGTGGCTTCGCAGGCAGCGGCCTACGACGAAAGCGTTGCCGCTCTGAAATCATTGGTTCCCTTGCATGAAGAACTGCGAAGGGATGTCCCGCTGAATCTGACTACGATCATAAACATTACGGGCCAGCTACAGGAGATGGCCGCCATGTTCCAACCCCTGCAAAAATAACCAATTAATGCCATGGCAAACAATCAAGCCGCACCTCAACCAAGCACCCAGGACGTCCTGGACAGCCTGGCTTCAGCGGCGGACGCAGCGCGCCAGGCTTACCTGGCCGCCCTGGCCGTCAATCCGGGAGCAGATCTCAGCGCCCTTTACCTGGCAGAAATGAAGGCAGCGGCTATCTGGAGCGCCGCTCAAAACAAAGCGCTGAGTGCGAATTCCGGTATCGGCGCGGCCCGGGCCGATCTGGATCTGGCCACCCGGCAAATCCGATGTCAGCTCTCCTCGCTTAAGGATGTTTCGGTTTGGCTGACATTGGTGAACAGCCTGGTGCAGTTGGCGGCTGAGGTCGCAACCTTCTTCGCTTAGTGACCGATGAAAACGAAACCAGCGATCCATTCGTTGCTGGCCGCCGCGACGCTGGCGGCCGCGCTCATCCAACCGCTGTCCCCCGGCCTGGCCCAGGGCACGGCGTTCACCTATCAGGGCCGGTTGAATGCCGCCGCCGGCCCGGCCAACGGCAATTATGATTGCACGTTCACCTTGTTCAATGCCACGAATTCAGGGCCGGCGGTTTCCGGAACCATCACCAACAGCGGCACGCTCGTGTCCAACGGTCTGTTCCAGGTTGCGTTGGATTTTGGGAGCAATCCGTACGGCAATGGCGCTCCGCTCTGGCTGGAAATCGGCGTGCGGACGAATGGCGATCCCGCATTTTCGACGCTGGCACCGCGTCAGCCGCTGACGCCTTCGCCGTATGCGATTTATGCCGAATGGGCGAACGCCGCGAATTTGGTGGGCCCCGTCCCCGCGGGAAATCTTTCAGGCGCGGCCTTGCTGGCCGGCGGGAACGCCTTCAGCGAAATCAGATTGTGACGAACGGCAGCCTCGGCATCGGCGTCGCCAGTCCTGTCACGCTGTTCGAGTCGCGCACGCCGGTGGACACCCGGGCGGCGGTCTTTTCGGGACCCGGTGGCGGAGGTTGGTCCACTTATAAGACCACAGGTTTCGGCAATCCTTTTCTGTACGACTTCCGGGGCGATACGAATGGCTTCGCCATCTATGCTCCCACGATGAAACAAAATGAATTTTTTCATACATGAAATGCTTGGAAAAAATCTGATTTTATTTTGTTTTCAAGATCTTTCTGTTTTAGTTCGCCTCGATTCTTCCTTACTCCGCCACCCCTCTTACTGACAAATTCACTGCATGTGTCAATTCGGTTTTTGCTAATTGGTACGAGCGCGCCGAATTATTCTGGGAGTGATTCATACAAGGATTGAAACTCTGGCAATTGCCTGATTCCATTGAAATCGGAATGTGACTTTAAGTCTAATCTTCTCGCATCAGATTTGCATTTTTTCCACTACATAGCAGCGGGGCAAACGGAGGCACTCTCGAATCGCCGCCCTTCAGCCTTTCAAAATGCGATTGTCGCAAAACAAAATCGCGGAACCGCTCGGCATCTCCGTCAAGACGCTTCACAACCGGGAACAAGGCCGGCACAAACCAACCGGCGCGGCCAGACTGCTGCTGCGCGTGGTAACGCCGCATCCCGAAATTGTATTGGAAGAAGCGATGGCATGACTCGTCGGCCTGGATAACTGGCGCCAACTCCTTGACAGCCGGCGCAAAGTGTGGCCTAGTAAAACGAGTTAGGCAGGCCTGAAACCCATGAAAACAAGATCAGAGATCCGTTATGAAAACCAAATTTCCTGTGTTTGCGGCCACGCTGGTCCTGCTCTTCGGCATTCACCTGGCAGCCGCGCAAGGATTGACCGGGCCGCGTGGACTGGTGCCCGCCAGCGCTCGCAAGCCGGTGAAAACGGTTTTGCAACCCGGCCAGGACCCAAACCGAATTGCGGTCAAATTCCGCGATGGGTTAAACGTCCGACTTCGCAATAACGCTCTGGTCAGCACCAACGCGCAGCTATTGGCCGGATCCTCGTCACTATTTCAAGCGCTTGCTGACGGCAAATGGGAACGGGCTGAGGCAGTTTCCGAGAATACTCTTGATGACCTGCGCCACCGGGCGGAACAACGACTCGGACGGGCTCTGCCGGACATGAATCTCCAGTTTTATCTTACCCTGCCGCCCGGCATGCAGGCCGGTTCGGCGATTGACCGTTTGAACCAGTTGGACATTGTTGATTTGGCGCAACCCGTGCCGCGTTGCGCCCCGGCCCCGCTGCCACCGGATTTTGAACCGAGCCAAGCCTATTGCCAGGCCGCTCCCATCGGCGGAGGCGTGTTCAATGTCTGGACCAATTACGGCGTTTCTGGCGCGGGGATCCGGGTGGCCGATGTGGAGTATTCGTTTAATTCCAACCATTTGGATTTGCCGGCCATCGTCAATCTCACCCCTGAGGCGGTCGATCCCTTCAACGACGACAATCATGGCACAGCCACCCTTGGCGAAATCAGCGCCTTGGACAACGGCTGGGGCACCACCGGAATTGGCCACGGTGCGACCTTTTATTTCGCCGGAGCTGATTATCCCAGCGGATACAACGTGGGCAGCGGCATCACTCTGGCGGCAAGCCAGCTCCGGGCAGGCGATATTCTCTTGATCGAGCAAACTGTTTGGGGGCCGAACTCGACCCCGGGCGTGATGGACACCGGGGGTGAATACGGCACTGTGCCGGTCGATTGGTATGAACCGTATTACAACGATATTGTCATGGCCGTCGGCTTGGGGATCATTGTCATTGAAACAGCGGATAACGGCGGTCAAAACCTGGACGGCCCGATCTATAGCACCGGCAACGGTGGGAACTGGCCCTTCTTGCCGCAGAACCGGTCAGGGGCGATTATTGTGGGCGCGGGCGCATCGCTGAACGGCAGTTCCACCGAGAGCTCGCCCCTTTATTTCGCCAATTACGGTTCCTGCGTGGACCTGCATAACTGGGGTGAAAACATCGTGACGACCGGCTATGGCGACCTTTACAGCGCCGAAGGGACGAATCTTTATTACACCGCAACCTTCGGCGGCACGTCGGGGGCAACCCCCATCGTGGTGGGCGAAGCGGCCCTGTTGCAGTCGATTTATCAAGGCGCCACCGGCCGGTCACTGACTTCCGCCCAGATTAAGACGCTCCTGCGCAACACCGGTTTGCCCCAGACGGGCGGCGCGTATCCCATTTTTGCCAACATCGGCCCCCTGCCCAATGTGCTCCTCGCCGCCCAGACGGCTTTGTCGATTACCGGGCCACCAGCCGTGGTCGCATCCACGACCAACACGACGGCCTTGGTCGGCGGAACGGCGACGCTGGGAGTCGCAGCGTCCGGCGCGCAGCCGCTGACCTATCAATGGTACTTCCACGGCATGAATCTTACTGACGGTCCCAACGTGTCCGGTTCCACCAACGCCGAACTGGTGTTGCTCAACCTGACCGCGGCACAAGCGGGCAGTTACTCGGTGACCGTGACCAACAGCGCCGGCGCTGTAAGCGCGGCGGGAATTTTGTCAGTGATCTCTGACCCGGCGGTCACCCCGGGAGTCACGTTGTCCAATTTATACACCTTTACCGACGCCTACGACGGAGCGGGGCCGGTGGGTCTCACTCCGGACGGTTTGGGTGACCTATACGGCATGACACAATATGGCGGCACCAATGGTTTCGGCGGCATTTATGAATTCATGCCTTCGACACAGTTGCTTGAAGAAGTCTATTCATTTACCAACGGGGTTGATGGCGCGTATCCGTTCGCCCCGATGGTTCTGGGCGATGACGGGAATTTATACGGCACAACCGAAGGGGATGGACAAACCAGCTTCGGCACTATTTTCAGCTTTGGCCCTGGCGGAGCATTTAATCCCTTATATTCGTTCACGGGCGGATCTGACGGCGGCAGGCCACAAGGAACCCTGGTGGAAGGGCCGGATGAACTTTTCTATGGAACAGCCTATGACGGCGGCTCGCAAGGCCAGGGCGTCATTTTCACGGTCGATTTTTCGGGAAACTATAATGTTGTCCACAATTTTGACTTTTTCAACGGTTCCGGTCCTTACGGCGGACTGTGTCTGGCCAGCGACGGGAGATTTTACGGCACGACCACTTGGGGGGGCGCGAACAATCAGGGAATGATCTATCGCTTTGCGCCGGATCTGACGTTCTCAAACCTTTTTTCATTCGCTGGCACCAATGGAATCAATCCCTCGGACGATCTGGTTCAGGGGTTGGATGGCAGGTTGTACGGCAGCACTTATGGCGGCGGCGCTAATGGATACGGAACCGTCTTCAGCATCAGCACGAATGGCGCGTTCCAATTGCTCTTTTCTTTCGCGGAAACCAACGGGGCCAACCCTCACGGAGCCTTGATCGCAGGCAACGATGGCTATGTGTACGGGGCCACAACCAGTGGCGGCACCAATGGGCAGGACGGCGTCGTCTATGAGGTGACCCCGGGCAGGGCCTTCAACGTGGTGGCCTATTTCGATGGGTTGAACGGGGCGCGCGCATTCGCCCCACTGGTGCGCAACAACGATGGAAACTTCTATGGAACGACGTTTCAGGGCGGCTACGATGCCGGGGTCATCTTCAAATTGAGCTTCGCCTCGACCGCCAGCCCGACGATTGAAAATGTGACCAAGGCCGGCGGCCAAATCAGCTTGACCAGCAGTGCCATTCCGGGCCGTTCCTATCAGCTGCAATCGACAACCAATCTTAGTAGTCCAACTTGGACCGCATTGGGAACTAACGTGACCGCGACCGGCGCGATTTTCAGTGTCACGAACCCGCTGCCGCAAGGCAGCCAGGAATTTTACCGGTTCAAGCTGGAACTTCCGTAAGGCTGCACTAATGAAAACCCCATAATTTTGTTGCGATTAATATGCAACCTCTCCGCCACTGGCTGGAAAATGATCGACGCGCGCTTCAGAATTGGCGGGCCAGCAGCCTCCGGAGTCGCAACCGATTGTAGCGTTGGGCGAGGATGCAGGGAATGTTTGCCATCGCGGCGTAGCCAACCATGACCAAGTCTGCCCACCACGGGTTCCAGAGGAAGAACACCGGCGTACAGCCCAGAGCGAACCAGTGGCAGAGTTCACCGCGCCAGGTCTCGCGAATGAAACGGCGCAGGTAATCAGGATCCCGCCCGGCCAGCGAGCCTTTGGCAAAACCCCGGTGGAACCAGCGTGCCGCATCGGGCAGCCGGTCTTTCCAGCGCTTGATGCCAAAGACGCGTTCATAGAAACGTCCGCCTTGCTCCCACGAATGCGGTGCGTCCGATTCAAACCACGCCACTGGCATCGTTGTGAACAGCCACGCGAGGCCGAATTGAATGACCGGCCAGCCGGCCACGTTCAGCATCACAATCCAGATGGTGGAGAGGTCAATCAGCACGGATTTTGCGTCCCTTCCAACTCACCATTTTGCCTGAGCGAAAAACGGAACAAGCGAAAACAGCGAAGAAGAATAAAACCAGCACCGGGTAGAAAATGGCGGCGCTCCAATGGAACGTTCCCGCGCGACGCAACAGCCACGCCACTTGCACCGCGCAAAGTCCATAGACCCCCAACCACAGCAGCGGCATACCGCTGGTCACGACGCCGATGGGCGCGAAAGAAAGTCCGCCCAGCCAAGCAATGATCAGCAGCAATATCGGCAAAGGTGTCCGCCCGGCGCCCGAAGCGAAGCCTTTCATCCAGCCTTCCACAAGCGGTCGCCAGCCTTCGGGATACATCCGAAAGGAAAACACACCGCGCCCGCTGCGGCAGCGCATCGGCACCTTCGCGGCTTGCAACTGCTTTGAGAGCCAGAGATTTTCGAGGATGCGGCCCTTGACGGCTTCGTGGCCGCCGGAACGCTGATAAGCTGAACGATCAATTAGCAGAAACGGCCCGAGCAAACCACGCTGCGGATATCGGTCGCCGAGCAGCGTAAATGCTCCCGTGCCAGCCAGCATCACCAAATTAAAAAAGGCGGAGAACTGTTCGTGAAAATCGCGAACCGAATGATACGGCGCTACCGACAGCGCGCCGCCACCGGCCGCTTGAAATTCTGCCAGCACGCGCGCCAGGCCACCCGGCTCAAACCACGTGTCCGCGTCAAGAAACAAAAAAAGAGGATTGCTTGCGGCCTGCACGCCTTGGTGACATGCCCAAGTCTTACCCCGCCAACCCTCCGGCACCGGCTGTGAGGTAATGACCCGCGCTCCGTTTTGGCGGGCGACTTCGGCGGTGTGATCCGCGGAGGTGTCGTCCACGACAATGATCTCCTGTGGCCGGCCGGATTGCGCGGCCAGCGAGCGGAGCAATATCGGCAAATTCTTTTCTTCATCGCGCGCGGGTATGATGACCGATAATGGTTCGTCCGCAAGCGAGGCAACCACTGTGCCGCCGCCACAACGCCGCAGCCGGCCCAACACAAGGAAGCCTGCCGCCCATTGCACCAGCGTGACCAGAAGCAAAATCATTTGTCCCAGGCCACGATTTTTTTGGCGACGTTCTGGCCGCACTGCGTCACCATCGGCATGCCGCCGCCGGGATTCACCGAGCCGCCCACGAAAAACAAGTTCGGATAGAGTGTGCTTTGTTTTGGCGCTTTGAACGCGAGATTTTTCCAGCGGTCGCTCACCACGCCGTAAATCGAACCTTTGTTGGAATTGTATTGCGCGCGGATGTCGAGCGGCGTCCAAACGTGTTCGAAGACGACGTGCTTGCGCAGGTCCTTCAAACCCATGCGCTCGAGCTTGTCAATAACGCGCTCCTTGAATTTCAAATAATCTTCGCGCGTCAGCGGATGTCCGTCGTCAATATAAGGAATGTGCGGCAAAATTTTCAGGCAATCGCAGCCGGCGGGCGCCACGGCCGGATCGGTGCGCGACGCGGCAACAAGATAAATCGTAGGGTCTTCGGGCAGTTCGTGCTTTTGAAAAACGGTTCGAAAATGTTCCCTCGGATGGCCGCTGAAAAAGAAATTGTGATGCGCGAGTTGCGGATACTGGCAATCGAGCCCCAGATCGACCACCAAGCCGGAGCAGGCGGGTTCAAACTTTTTTTCCAGCGAGGCGATGAAGGATTTGTCCTCGCGCAGCAATTTTTCGTAGGCGGGGATGACTTCCATATTCGACACGATGATATCGGCGGCGTGGAAAATTCCATTCGCCGCCAGGCCGGTGACGCGCGCGCCGGCGCGGCGGACTTCGGTGACCTCGGCGTTTAGATTGATTTTGATGCCGAGTTCGTTCATCAAGCGGCGCAAGCCGTGGGCGATGTTGTAAAGCCCCCCGTCCACATACCACAGGTCGTAACGGAACTGGACGGTTGGCAGTGAATTCATAAACGCCGGCGCACGATACGCCGAAGAGCCGACGTATTTGATGAAGAAATCAAAAATATCCTGGAAGTAACGTGTCTGAAGATGCGCCGCCACCCCCTGGTGCATGGAGCGGAAAAGGTCGAACTGGAAAAATTTCCGCGGGCCATAGTGCCGGGCAAAGTCGCGCCAGTTGTCGAGTCCCCGCTCGAAATAGCCGTCGTGAGTCAGATCATAAAGGGCGGCGGAGTATTTCAGAAAGCGCTCGACGTTCTCCGGCGGTTCGCCGACTTTGCGCGCCTCGGCGGCCATTTTGTCGGGCTCGGGGTATAAATCGAGCGTCACGCCCTCCTGGAAAAAATTCCGCCAGTGCGGCCGCAGGGCGCGGAGGGAAAAGTAATCGGCCATTTTCTTGCCCGAGCGCTCAAACAGCCGCTCGAAGATGTGGGGCAAAGTGAGAATAGACGGCCCTAGGTCAAATGTGTAACCCTGTTCTGTAAGCGCATTCAGTTTGCCGCCGATTTGCGCATTCTTTTCAAAGACTTCGACGTCATAGCCCGCCTGTTTCAGCGAGATGGCGGCGGACAATCCGCCCAAGCCAGCGCCGATCACAATAATCTTTTTGCCGCTCATTTTTTGTTTTTCGTGACCCGTTCAAGGCCGGCTTGCGCCAGGCCATCCTGCGGATGCAGCGCCAGCGCCTTGCGGAAATAATTTTCAGCGTCCGTCCGCTGCCCCAGTTTCTCATAGGAGGAGGCGATGAAGGTCAGGCAACTGTCATGGCCCCAGCGCGGTTCCAACGGAGCCGCCGGGACCCCGGCCTCAGCTTCAAAAAGTTTTTCCGCCGCCAGCAAGGTTGTCAGCGCCTCGCGCCGGGACGCGGTTCGGCATGCTGTATAAAACTGGCTCATGCCGAGCAAATATTGCACCCGGGGATTTTTTGCGCCGGTGGCCAGCGCAAGTTTTTGTTCATGCTGCACGCGGGGACCGAGCCACGCGGCGCGGAACATGTTTTCACTGATTTTCATGCCATAAAGCGTGCCGAGCAAGGCATGGCTTTCCGCGTGGCTGCTGTCAATTTGCACGGCGTGCGTCAACGCATCGACCGCGGCATCGAGCGCGGTTTCCGCCGCGAGTTTGTTGGTGGAGCTGGTCCGCAACCCCAGCAATTGCAGCATCCGATGAAACTCGGCCGCGCCCAGCCAATAATAGTTCGTCGCCGTGGCCGAAGCTTTGGTGCAGGCCTGTTTGCAAAGGTCCGCAGCGGCGGCAAAGCGGGAACCGTCCCAGGCCTCATAAGCATTGGTGAATTCAGCAATGCCTGCCGCCGTTAACTGGTCGGCGTCCGATTCCGCCCCCATGCCGCGCCCAGCCAGCAGCAGGAGAATGGTTAAAATACGGATCATTACTTGACGAATTATTGGAAAGCAGCCCAACTTAGCCAAGTCATTTATGAATTTTGCGGACCTCGTTTATCGCCAGCGCGCTTTTTTTCTAACAGGCGCGACACGACCCCTGGACGTCCGCCGGGAGCACCTTCAAGAATTTTCGACCGCGCTCGAACGACATGAATCCAGTCTGCTGGCCGCGCTCCAGGCCGACCTCCATAAATCCCCGTTCCAAGGCTACGCATCGGAACTGGGCCTGTTGCAAGCAGAAATCCGCCACGCGCTGAAAAATCTTTCCCGCTGGGCCGCGCCGGTGCGCTGCCGGACGCCGTGGTTCGCAGCGCCGTCGCGCGGCTGGGTCCAATCCGAACCGTTCGGCGTGGCCTGCATCCTCGGCCCGTGGAATTATCCGGTGCAACTGCTGCTCACGCCGCTGGTGAGCGCCATCGCGGCCGGAAACTGCGCGGTGTTAAAACCGTCTGAACTCGCCCCGCACACGGCGGAAGCCACGGCCGGGATGGTGGCGAAAAGCTTTGCGGAAAATCATATTGCGGTCGTTACGGGCGGCGCAGACATCGCCGAGGCGCTGTTGCGCGAGCGGTTCGACAAGATTTTTTTCACGGGCAGCACTCGCGTGGGGTCCGCAGTCATGGCGGCGGCGGCGAAGCAGCTTACGCCCGTGACGCTGGAACTGGGCGGAAAATGTCCCGTGATTGTGTGCGCCGATGCGGCCATCGAGCAGGCTGCCAAGCGAATTGCCTGGGGCAAGTTTATGAATGCCGGACAGACGTGTGTCGCGCCGGATTTTGTCCTGGTGCAGCGCGAGGTGGGAGAAGCATTCGTGGCTGCGCTGAAAAAATCGCTGCGGGAATTTTATGGCGAGGCCGCGAGCCGGAGCGCGGATTACGGCCGCATCGTCAATGCGCGGCATTTCGAGCGGCTGCTGCGTTATCTGCGTGAGGGCAAAGTCATTTACGGCGGTGAACACGAAGCGAGCGATTTATTTCTCGCGCCAACAATTTTAACCGAAGTTTTGCCAAATTCTCCGGTGATGCAGGAGGAAATTTTCGGGCCGATTCTGCCCGTGCTGGAGTTTGGCCGTTTGGACGATGCGCTCGCGCTGCTGCGGGGAAGACCGACACCGCTGGCGTTGTATTTGTTCACCCGCGACCGCGCGACAGAAACGCGTGTTCTGGCGGAGGCGCGTTCCGGCGGGGTGTGTGTGAATGATGTGGTGTCGCACATGGTCGGCACTGGACTGCCGTTCGGCGGCCTGGGCGAGAGCGGAATGGGCGCGTATCATGGACGCGCGGGGTTCGAGGCGCATTCGTATCAGCGCGCGGTGATGCGCCGCGCAACGTGGCTGGACACCCCGTTCCGTTATCCGCCGCAAAAACTCTCGCTGGCAGGCTTGAGGCGGGCGCTGCGTTTTCTGCTGCGTGACTGACCTTGCCACGGCAAATGGAATCGACAATATAGTCCGATGTCGCATCGAGTCATCATTATCGGAGCCGGGCCGGGCGGTTTGGCCTCGGCCATGTTGCTGGCCAAAGCGGGAGCGGAAGTCACCATTTTGGAAAAGCAGCCGCGCGTTGGCGGGCGGACCTCGCTGATCGAAAGTGACGGTTATCGCTTTGACCTTGGCCCGACGTTTTTTCTCTATCCCCAGATTCTTCAGGAAATTTTCCAAGAAGTCGGGCGCGACCTCTTTCAGGAAATACCGATGACTAAGCTCGACCCGCAATACCGTATCACCTTCGGCTCGGGCGGCGAGCTAAACGCGACGCCCGACCTCGAACGCATGGTGGCGGAGATCGCCAAGCTCTCGCCGTCGGACGCGCCGGGCTTTCGGCGGTTCATGGAATACAACCGCGTGAAGCTGGAGAAATTCGCCCCCTGTTTGCGGACGCCGTTTCCGGGCTGGACGAGCTTGCTCAACCTGCACCTATTGGCGGTTTTGCCGTTTCTCAAGCCGTGGAAATCGCTGCACGCGGAACTGGCCGGCTATTTCACCGACCCACGCCTACAACTCGCCTTCACGTTCCAATCGAAATATCTCGGCATGTCGCCGTTCCAGTGTCCGAGCTTGTTTTCGATCCTGTCGTTCTTGGAATATGAGTACGGCATCTGGCATCCGACGGGCGGCTGCAATGCCATCACCCGCAACCTGGCGCGCGTGGCCCAGGAACTTGGCGTGAGAATCCAGCTCAACACGGCGGTGGAGGGAATCCTGTTTGAAGGTCGTCGTGCCGTGGGCGTGCGCACCGCCCTGGGCGAGCAGCGGGCGGAGGCCGTGATGGTGAATGCTGATTTCGCCAGAGCCATCACGAAGCTCGTGCCGAACCGCCTGCGCCGCCGCTGGACCGACGGGAAGGTCGCCAAGAAGGATTTTTCCTGCTCGACCTTCATGCTCTATCTCGGGGTGGAAGGCCGTTTCGACCACCTCGCGCATCACAATATTTACGTGGCGAAAGATTATCGCCGCAACCTCGACGAAATCGAGCGGCACCACGTTTTGTCGGAAGACCCGTCGTTCTACGTCGCGAATGCGGTGCGGACGGACGCCACCATGGCGCCGCCCGGTCACAGCGCATTGTATGTGCTGCTGCCCGTGACGCATCAGCATCCAAACGTGAACTGGAACCAGGAGCGTGCGCGGTATCGTGGCGTGGCGTTGCGTCAGCTTGAAAAACTCGGCGTCACGGATCTACCGAAACGAATCCGGTTCGAGCGCGTGGTAACTCCGGCGGATTGGGAAGCCAAGCTGGATATTTATCGCGGCGCCACGTTCAACTTGTCGCACAGCTTCGCGCAAATGCTGCATCTGCGCCCACAAAACCGCTTTGAGGAATTCGACCGCATGTATCTGGTCGGCGGCGGCACGCATCCGGGCAGCGGCCTGCCGGTCATTTTCGAATCGGCGCGGATCAGCTCAAAGCTGTTGCTGGAAGATTTGAATTGAAACGAAGATTGCCTTAAAGGGCACCATAATTCTCCTGGATCACCATGCGCATCCGCGACTTTTCCGCTGAACTCTGGCTGCCGCTTCCGCCGGAGGAATTATTTTCTTTCTTCGCCAATGCCGCCAACCTCGACGCCCTCACACCGCCGTGGTTGAATTTTCATATTTCCACGCCCCTGCCGATCACGCTGCCCGAAGGCGCGCTGGTTGATTACCGTCGTCGTGTGCGTGGCGTGCCGCTGCGTTGGCGCACCCGCATCAACGTCTGGGAGCCGCCGCGTCGGTTTGCTGACGAACAGCTTCGCGGCCCTTATCGGCAGTGGCTTCACGAGCACACGTTCGATGCGCGCAACGGTGGCACTCTGGCGCGCGACCGCGTCCGCTACGCCGTGCCGCTCGATTTTCTCGTGCATGACTGGCTGGTGCGGCCCGACGTTGAGAAAATCTTCGAGTTCCGCGCTCAGGCACTGCTCCAGCGATTTTCCGCGCCGCGGGATTAACCCTCCAACTCCATGTCTGATCCCAAATTGATTCTGGTCACGGGCGCGACGGGCTATGTCGGCGGCCGGCTGGTCCCGCGGCTGCTGGCGGCCGGGCATTGCGTCCGCTGCCTCGTCCGCGACCCGGCGCGACTTCAAGGACGCGCCTGGCGTGAGCGGGTGGAGTTGGCCACCGGCGACCTGTTGCAGCCACTTTCGTTGGTCGCAGCGATGCGCGGAGTTGAAGTGGTTTTTTACCTCGTTCATAGCCTCGGCGGTGGCGGCGATTTTTCGGAACGCGACTTGATGGCCGCGCATCACTGCGCGCGCGCCGCGAAAGCGGCCGGCGTTGCAAGAATCATTTACCTGGGAGGGCTCGGCGATCCGCAATCCGACTTGTCGCCGCACCTGCGCTCCCGTCACGAGACGGGTGCGGCCTTGTGCCAGGCGGGCGTGCCGGTGACGGAATTTCGCGCGGCGGTCATCGTGGGTTCGGGCAGTTTGTCGTTTGAAATGATTCGTTACCTCACCGAGCGTTTGCCGGTGATGATCTGTCCGAGGTGGGTGTTCACGCGTATTCAGCCCATCGCCATCCGCAATGTGCTGGACTACTTGGTGGCCGCGCTCGAGTGCCCGGCGAGCACCGGGCGCACCTTGGAAATCGGCGGCCAGGATGTGATCACTTACGCTGGGATGATGACCGGCTACGCGCAGGCCCGCCGATTAAAACGTCATTTGATCGCTGTCCCGGTCCTCACGCCGCGACTTTCCTCTTATTGGGTGCACCTCGTTACACCGATTCCCGCCCACATCGCCCAACCCCTCATCAAAGGTTTGGGCAACGAAGTGATTGTCCGTGATCCTTCGGCGCGAGCACTTTTTCCGGCCATCAATCCTCTCGACTATGCGACGGCCGTAAAATTAGCGTTGGGAAAACTGGGCGCGCAGGATGTCGAAACCGCCTGGAGTGATGCGCTCACCTCCAGCCAGGGCGAAAAAACGCCCGTGAGCTTGATCAGCAGCGAGGGCATGATCGTTGAGCGGCGGCAGCGAACTGTCGCCGCCGCACCCGGACAGGTCTATCGCAGTTTCGCGCGGCTCGGTGGCGAGCAGGGCTGGCTGTACTTGGATTGGACTTGGCAGTTGCGCGGCATAATTGACCGTTTGTTCGGCGGCGTCGGAATGCGCCGTGGCCGGCGTGATCCCGAAGACCTGCGCGCCGGCGACCCGCTGGATTTTTGGCGCGTGGAACGAGTCGAGCCGGGCCTCTTGATCCGGCTGCGGGCGGAAATGAAAGTGCCCGGCAGCGCCTGGCTCGAATTCGAGGCCGTGCCGCAGGCCGATGGCCAGACGCTGCTCACTCAGACAGCTTTCTTTGAGCCAAAAGGTCTGTTAGGGCTGATTTATTGGTATGCCTTGTATCCGATTCACAGCCTGATTTTCAGTGGCCTGATCCGGCGAACCGGCGAACTCGCAGAGCGCATGGGATGACCTTTGTTATGCAAGTGTTCTGTCCCCCGATTTGCGCTTCCATTGAGGCTTCGTGGGCAGGTTTAACCTGCTCTGGCGGGAATGCCAGTTCCTCAGGTTTCTGCTTGTTGAACCGCCGGCAGACAATCCGATCATTCGCCCGGCCTAACGGATAATTCAGAGTTTCCCCCAACGGTCATTTCTGTGCCGCCGGATTTAAGCTGGACGATGTCGCCGCATTTATACGTGTGTCTCCTTTTCATGCCCGCCCGGTGGCGCCTAATGGGCGACCCTTTTCGCAAATTGGAATTTCCTCGACACCAAAAAGCGCTGCCAACAAGATAGCCTCATGGCAGAAGCGGCAAGAATTGTAATTCATTGGCTTCTCGGTTTAGCTGGCTTCGTGCTTTGCTATTCCGCAGTTTTTTTGCATAAGGACGAGGAGGGTAAATTTGAGAATATAATTCAAAAGTGGTGGCAAAAAGTTCGCGGATTACAAACCGGAACCACATCGAGAGAAGCAG
>JBEKZM010000085.1:0-27961 GCA_049509875.1 Verrucomicrobiota bacterium
CCTTCGGTGCGGGGATTTTCTCGCCTGATGTCAATGGCAACCTCGCCAGCTTTACGATCACCTTGAACCTCAAGCCAACGCCGAACATCAAGATTCAGCCCGAATTTCGGTACGACACGACCTCTTACACGGGCGGATTGAATGGCAGCCATAACCAGTTCATTGTCGGCTGCGGCGCATCTTATTTGTTCTAATCGCAGCTGAAAACCAACCTCGAAATAACCCGCAGATTCCAACCAATCAAAATTCAATATGAAAATTACAGCCAACTGGGCCGTTTTGGGCGCTGCCCTGGCCGTCTCCATTTGCCAGTCGCCGGCCGACACCGTGAAAATCGGCGTGCTGCATTCGCTGTCGGGCACCATGGCGATCAGCGAGACCTCGCTGCGCGATGTGCTGCTGTTTGCGTTTGACGAAATCAATAATGCCGGCGGCATCAAGGTGGGCGACAAGACCTATACCATTGAGCCGGTCATCGTGGACGGGGCCTCCAACTGGCCGTTGTTCGCCGAAAAAGCCAAGGAACTGCTCGAAGAAGACAAGGTGGCGGTGACGTTCGGCTGCTGGACCTCGGTCAGTCGCAAATCCGTGCTGCCGGTGTTTGAGAAGGACAATGGCATGCTGTTCTATCCTGTGCAATACGAGGGCGAGGAATTATCCAAGAACATCTTCTATACCGCCGAAGCCGTCAACCAGCAGGCTACGCCGGCGGTGGACTACCTGCTCGAACAGGGGAAGAAGAAATTCTACCTGATCGGCACCGATTACGTTTATCCGCAAACCACGGACTTGATTTTGTACAAATATCTTTTGTTGCACGGCGTGCCGGTGGACAACATCGGTGGCGGCTTGCGCAAGGACGCCGACGGCAAGGTGATTTCCGCCGGCAAATACGTGCCGTTCGGCCACACGGACTTTCAGCAGATCGTGGCCGACATCAAGCAGTTTGCGGCCTCGGGTGACGCCTGCGTCATCAATACCATCAACGGTGATTCCAACGTCCCGTTTTTCAAGGAAATCGTGGCCGCGGGGTTGACGCCTTCGGATTGTCCGGTGGTTTCGTTCAGCCTGGCCGAGGATGAATTGCGCAGCATGCCCTCCAAGGACCTGGTCGGCGAGTTGGGCTGCTGGACGTATTTCATGTCGCTCAACACGCCCGAAAATAAGGCGTTTCTCAAAAGCTGGAACGAATGGCTTAAGACCGAAACCCATCCGGGTGTGGTGCAGGAAAAGCGGGCGGTGGACAGCCCGATGGTGCTGTCGTACGACGGCGTTTACCTCTGGAAGGAGGCCGTGGAAAAGGCCGGCACCTTTGACGTGGACAAGGTGCGCGACACGCTGGAAGGCGGCGACATCAGTTTTGCGGGACCGGGCGGCAAGATCACCATGCAGAAGAATCATCACACGACGAAGAACGTTTACATTGGAGAAACGCGGGCCAACGGCCAGTTCAAGATACTCAAAACCTTTGATCAAATTAAAGGCGAACCGTTTTTGTTGAAAGGGCTGGACGAAAAACTGGCCGCGATGAAGTAAATCGGCATATCACCTTGTGAAATCCAGCTTGCCCAGGAGCGGAGCCGCCGGTTCCGCCCCCTTTTTTGGAATTGCGAAGTTGCCGTTCATCGGCTGGCTCTGCCTGTTACTTGCGGGGATGGTGCGGGCGGGTCCCGCCAGCCCCGTTCCCGACGACCTGGCCGTCCGCGCCCGGCTCACACAGGCCGTTCTAAGTGAAGGCGCCGAACAGCAAAAGTTGCTGGCGGACCTGGCCGATTCCGGTTCCAAAGTGGCGGGCGACGTTCTGCTCGCTTGGTCGCATGACAGCGTCTTTCTCTATGTCGCGCCCGACGGTTCCAAAGTGCCGGTGACGCTCGAGGATCAATTGGACGCGGACGGCAAGGCCCGGGCCATTCGGATCGCGGACGGCGCCTTCGTCAAGGACAATACCGGCCGGGAACTTCGGTTGGCGGAAAGTGACCTGACTGTCGTGGAAACGGACATGCGCTTGCGCGGCACCATTCAACAAACTCTCGACATGCTGGCCCTGGCCAACCCCGTCGCGGACGCGCGCCAGTCCGCCGTGACCAAGCTGGGCAATTCCCAAAAGCCGGGCTATGTACCCATTTTGCAGGGGCGCCTCGCCCGCGAGACCGACCCCGCGGTCAGAAAGACCATCAACGAGGCCATTGCGACTTTGCAACTAAGCAGCACCGATGCGGCAGTGCAGATTTCCGCCATCCAACAATTGGCGCTGCTAAAGTCCCTCGGCAGCGTCGATAATCTGAATCGGCTGGCCGACAATCCAAAGACGCCTTCGCCCGTCGCCAAGGCGTGCAGAAACGCCGTCGGCGTCATTAATGAGCACATCAAGTGGGTGAATTTCTTCGGCACGATTTTTCATGGCATCAGCCTGGGCTCGATTCTGCTCGTCGTGGCCCTGGGTTTGGCCATCACCTTTGGCTTGATGGGAGTGATTAACATGGCCCATGGCGAAATGATTGCCATCGGGGCCTACACCTCATACGTGGTGCAAAATCTGTTTGGCGCTGGCTTCGCTTTCTCGATTTCACTCCCGTTTTCGATCGCGGGCAAGCCCCTCTCGTTTGGGTTGCACCTGCCGGGCCTCAATGCGGGCGGTTGGTTTTATCAGAGCTATTTTTTGTTCGCCATCCCTCTGGGCTTTCTGATGGCGGCGCTGGCCGGACTGGTCCTGGAGCGCACGGTGATTCAGTTTCTTTACCGGCGGCCGCTGGAATCGCTGCTCGCCACCTGGGGCGTTTCTCTCGTCATGCAGCAGATTTTCCGCATGGTCTTTGGCGCGAACAATGTGCAGGTCAACTCGCCCTCCTGGCTGCTCGGGCATTTTACCGTCGATGATGTTTCTTTTGGCTACAACCGCGTCTTCGTGATCGGCTTTGCCATCTTGATTGTCATCGGCACCTGGCTGCTCCTCTCCAAGACGCCGCTCGGTCTGTTGATTCGCGCCGTGATGCAGAATCGCGCGATGGCCTCGTGCATGGGCGTCCGCACCACCCGCGTCAATATGTTGACGTTTGCCTTCGGTTCGGGGCTCGCGGGATTGGCGGGCACGTTTCTCTCGCAAATCGGAAACGTCGGCCCGAGCCTGGGCCAAAGTTACATCGTCGATAGTTTCATGACCGTGGTCGTCGGCGGTGTCGGCAGCATCATCGGCACGGTCTATTCCGCGCTGGGCATCGGCACGGCCGACCAGGTGCTGCAGCAGGTTACAGGGTCGCCCGTCACCGGCAAAATCGTCGTGCTGATCTGCATTATTTTATTTTTGCAATGGAAGCCCGGCGGCCTGTTTGCCATCCGCACCAGGAGCCTCGACTGATTTATGCCCGATTATTCGCCAATTGCGCCCGGGCTCCGCAGCGGGCCGCCGGGGTCCGGGCATCCGTCGCTTAATGGCCAATTGCCATCGACAGCCTGATGACGCGACTCTTCTCCAAACGCGAGTGGATCGGGGTGGGGAGTGCCGCGGTGGTGCTGATTATCCTGCTGCCGTGCCTGAACGCCTTTCTGCCCGTCGGCAACTGGCTGCACGTGAGCGACTTTACGATCAATCTTTATGGCAAATACCTTTGCTATGCCATCCTGGCCATCAGCGTCGATTTGCTGTGGGGCTACACGGGCTTGTTGAGCCTGGGTCAGGCGCTGTTCTTTGCGCTCGGCGGCTACATGATGGGCATGTACCTCATGCGGATGATTGGGGATCTCGGCCAGTATCATCAGCCCATCCCGGATTTTCTGGTGTTCCTGGGCTGGAGCAAGCTGCCGCCCTTCTGGCGCCCCTTCGACAGCTTCGGTTTTGCGATGCTGATGGCGGTCTTGCTCCCGGGGGCGCTGGCGGCATTGTTCGGGTACCTTGCCTTTCGCTCACGCATTCGCGGCGTCTATTTCGCGATCCTCACGCAAGCGCTGACCTATGCCGCCTGCTTGCTGTTCTTCCGGAACAGCCTCCTGCTGGGCGGCAACAACGGTTTCACCGATTTTAAGTTCGTGCTGGGCCACGACCTTCGCTCGGCGTCCACCCAGCGCGGGCTGTTCGTCTGCACTTGCGTGGTGCTCCTGCTGGTCTTCCTCCTCTGCAAGTGGCTGACGACGACCAAATTCGGCAAGGTCCAGCGCGCCATTCGCGACAGCGAAAATCGCGTGCTCTTTTCGGGCTATTCCACGGCGAAGTTCAAGCTGTTTGTTTTTGTGCTGGCCGCGCTCATAGCCTCGCTCGCCGGCGTGCTGTACGTGCCGCAGGTGGGCATTATTAATCCCAGCGAAATGGCGCCCGACAAATCACTCGAAGTGGTGGTGTGGGTGGCGGTCGGCGGCCGGGGTACGCTGATCGGCCCCGTCATCGGCGCATTTGTGGTCAACGCCCTCAAAAGCTGGGCCACGCGGGCGTATCCGGACCTTTGGCTGCTGTTTCTCGGCTCGCTCTTTATTTTCGTAACGCTTTTCATGCCCAGGGGAATTGTCGGCTTGCCCGCCCAAATCGGCGCGTTGCGAAGACACTATTGGGGCGGCCGGCCGGCCGCCGTTGAGCCGATCCCGCCACCAGCCAGCGACGCCAGTCAACTCTCCAAACCCGAATGATCAACACCGTCGCCAGGCGGGAGTTCATCCTGCTGCTCGAAAAAGTCAACAAGGCCTTCGAAGGCTTCAAGGCCATTACCGATCTCACCTTTTACATGGATGTGGGCGAGCTGCGTGTCATCATCGGTCCCAATGGCGCCGGCAAGAGCACCATGCTCGACCTGATCACGGGCCGCACCAAGCCGGACAGCGGCAAGATCGAGTTTGGCCGTGACACCGACCTCACGCGGCTGAACGAGCCGGCTATCAACCAGCTCGGCATCAGCCGAAAATTCCAGACGCCGTCGGTTTATGTCGATCACACCGTCTTTGACAACATCTGGCTCTCGCTCGAGGGCAGCCGGAGCGTCTGGCGGACGTTGTTTGCGCGCGTGACCGCGGAGCGCCGCGACCGCATCCACGAAATTCTCAAGATCGTGGCCTTGGATTCCAAGGCGGAGCTGAAGGCCGGCTCCTTGAGCCACGGCCAGAAACAGTGGCTCGAGATCGGCATGTTGCTGGCGCAAAACCCCCGGCTGCTCCTGGTGGACGAACCGGCGGCGGGCATGACCGATGAGGAAACGCACAAGACCGGCGAACTGCTCTTGAGCCTGGAGGGCAAGCACAGCATTGTCGTCATTGAGCACGACATGACCTTCGTCCGCCAGATCGCCCGCCGGGTAACGGTGCTCCATCAGGGCACCGTGTTGTGCGAAGGCAGTGTGGACGACGTTCAAAATGACGACCGCGTCAAGGAGGTCTATCTGGGCCGGAAAAAGAAAGGTTGATCCATGCTGGCCCTCTCCGACATCAATGTCAGTTACGATGGCTCGCGGATTCTGCGCGGCGTCAGCCTGACCGTGCCGGAAAAGAGCCTGGTCTGCCTGATGGGGCGCAACGGCGTCGGCAAGACCACGACATTGAAATCCATCGTAGGCCTCGTCAAAGCGGATTCCGGCTCTGTGAAGCTGGCCGGCGCCGAGCTGGTGGGCCTGCCGCCCGACGCGCGCGCCCGGCAGGGGGTGGGCTACGTGCCGCAGGGCCGTGACATTTTTCCCCATCTCACCGTTTGGGAGAATCTGAAAATCAGCCTCGTCGTTCATGGCGCCAAGGCCAATGGGCAGGTGGAACGCGTGCTGGAGCTGTTTCCCATCCTGAAGGAATTTCTGCCGCGCAAGGGCGGGGTGTTGAGCGGCGGCCAGCAACAGCAACTGGCCATCGCCCGCGCGCTGCTAACCGACCCCAAAATTCTGATCCTGGACGAGCCCACTGAAGGCATCCAGCCAAACATCATCGACCTGATCGGCGACACGCTCCTCAAAATAAAGAAGGAAGGCAGGCTCAGCATCCTGCTGGTGGAACAATATCTCGACTTCTGCTTGAGCGTGGGCGACAGCTTTTACATCATGGATCGCGGCGCGATTGTGGCCAGTGGCCCAATCGCTCATCTGAACGACGAAATCGTCAAAAAACATCTGACTGTTTGATCGTGGCGGCGTTTGACAAACTGCCGGTGGCGAAACCGGGGGATGCAGTGCTGGAAATCGAGTCGGTCTGCGGCGCCAGCGCCGTTACGTCCGCCCGGGCCTGCAGTCCCTTGAAGCTGCTCACGCCCCGGGCGCGCGGGCGCAGCGTCTGGGCCTGCACGAGCAGTTTCGGCGGCGGCTTGGTTGCCGGCGACCAGACGCGGCTCGACCTTCGACTCGGCCGCAGCGCCCGGTGCTTTCTGGGCACGCAGGCTTCAACCAAAATCTATCGCAATCCGCTAAAGCGACCGTGCGGGCATGTCACCCAGGCCGTGCTGGCGGAGGATTCGCTGCTGGTTTTTGCACCGGATCCCGTCCAGGCCTTTGCCGGCTCGAGCTACACCCAACGCCAGGAGTTCCAACTGGCTGAAGGTGCGGCCTTGGTACTGCTCGACTGGTTTACCTCTGGCCGCGCCGCCCGGGGTGAGCGCTGGGAATTCTCCCGGCTGCAGAGCCGCAACGACGTATTCCGGGCAGGGGCCCGGATCTTTTTGGATTCGATTCTATTCGATGCCACCGACGGGCCGCTTACGACGTCTATGCGCGCCGGTCGTTTCAATTGCTTTGCCCTGTTGTTGCTAATGGGAGATTTACTGGGCCCGTCGATTGCTGCCTTGCTTGAGTCGGTATCCGCGTTGCCCGTTACCCGGCACGCGCCGCTGGTGGCGAGTGCCAGCCCCATCCCCGGCGGCGCCGTTTTGCGCATCGCCGGCGCAGCCGCCGAGACGGTCGGCCGCGAAGTTCATCGGCACCTGGGTTTGCTGGGCGAGCTGCTCGGCGATGATCCTTGGGCGAGGAAATGGTAAAACATCGGCCAACCCGGAAGACACCCGATCATGCATCTTTCACCCCGCGAAATAGACAAGCTGCTCCTGCATAATGCGGGTTTTCTGGCGCAAAAACGGCTGGCGCGCGGGCTGCGGCTCAACCATCCGGAAGCCATTGCCCTGATTGCCGCCGTCATTTTGGAGTTGATTCGCGACGGCCGGACCGTTGCCGAATTGATGGACCTGGGCCGCCGGTTGCTGGGCCGCGAGCAGGTGATGCCTGGCGTGGCCGAAATGATCGACGACGTCCAAGTCGAGGGAACCTTTCCCGACGGCTCGAAGCTGGTGACTATCCACCATCCCATTGCCGGGGTAAATGGCGATTTGAAACTTGCGTTGTACGGCAGCTTTTTGCCGGTTCCGGAACCATCCGCCTTTCCGCCGGCGCCGGAGGAACCAATGCCCGGCTCAAACGAAATCATCGACGGCGAAGTGGAGCTCAATGCCGGCCGCCTGGCGGTGGAGCTTCCGGTCACGAACCTGGGCGATCGTCCCATTCAGGTCGGCAGCCATTACCACTTCATCGAGACCAATGCCGCGTTGAAATTCGACCGGGGCGAAGCTTATGGCCGGCGGCTGGACATTCCGGCGGGGACGGCGGTGCGTTTCGAGCCCGGGGAAACCAAGACTGTCCGGCTCGTGGAAATTGCGGGAAAAAAAGTAATTCGCGGAGGCAATGGCCTTGCGAACGGAAAAGTGTCCGCCGCTGGCCGGATAGCCGCTCTGAAACGGGCTCAGGATCGGGGCTTTGCCTCCACATGAATCCTGATTTTGGGGCGTGGCCTCGATGATCAAGCATACTTTATGTCGTATAAAATGAAACGCAGCCATTATGCGGAAATGTTTGGCCCTACGGCGGGCGACAAGGTCCGGCTGGGCGACACCTCCCTTGTCCTTGAGGTTGAAAAGGACTTCACCGTTTATGGCGACGAATGCAAATTTGGCGGCGGCAAGGTCATTCGCGAAGGCATGGGGCAGGCCGCCGGCGTGGGCGCCGGGGAGGCCCTCGATTGCGTCGTTACCAACGCCCTCATCGTGGATTACACGGGGATATACAAGGCCGACATCGGCGTCAAGAACGGTCTGATTTCGGCGATTGGCAAGGCGGGCAATCCCGACGTCATGGCTGGGGTGACCAAGGGGATGATCATCGGAGTCACCACCGAAGTGATTGCCGGCGAGGGGCTGCTGGTAACCGCCGGCGGGCTCGACACGCACATTCATTTTATTTGTCCGCAACAGGCGCACGAAGCCATTGCGGCGGGCCTGACCACCATGGTCGGCGGCGGTACCGGGCCAGCCGTGGGCACGTGCGCGACGACGTGCACACCCGCGCCTTTTTATTTCAAGGCAATGCTGCGGGCCGTGGACGCGCTGCCGTTGAACTTCGGCTTCACGGGCAAGGGCAACACGGCCTTGCCGGCCGGCCTCGCCGATCAGATTCAGGCCGGTGCCATCGGCTTAAAGCTCCACGAAGACTGGGGCACCACGCCCGCGGCGATCGATTGCTGCCTGGGCATCGCGGAGGAACACGATATTCAAGTGACCATTCACACGGACACGTTGAACGAATCCACGTTCGTGGAAGGGACCCTCGCCGCGTTCAAGGGCCGCACGATTCACACCTATCACAGCGAAGGGGCAGGGGGCGGGCATGCTCCGGACATCATCCGAGTTTGCGGCGAGCCGAATGTCCTGCCGAGTTCCACCAATCCCACCAAACCTTACACGGTCAACACCCTGGACGAGCACCTGGACATGCTGATGGTCTGCCACCACCTCGATCCCAACCTGCCTGAAGACGTGGCCTTTGCCGAAAGCCGGATTCGCGGCGAAACCATCGCCGCCGAGGATATCCTGCATGATCTGGGCGCGATCAGCATGATGAGTTCGGACTCGCAGGCCATGGGCCGCATCGGCGAGGTCATCACGCGGACCTGGCAAACGGCCGATAAGATGAAAAAGCAGCGGGGCCGCCTGGCGGACGAAACCGGCGGCAACGACAACCTCCGCATCAAGCGCTACGTCTCCAAATACACCATCAATCCGGCGCTGGCACACGGCATGGCGCACGTGATCGGCTCGGTCGAACCCGGCAAGCTCGCCGACCTTGTGCTGTGGAAGCCGGCCTTTTTCGGCGCCAAGCCGGAGCTGGTCCTCAAGGGTGGCGTTATCGCCTGGGCTCAAATGGGTGATCCGAATGCAAGCATTCCCACGCCGCAGCCGGTCTGCATGCGGCCGATGTTCGGCGCGTTCGGCGGGGCGGCCGGTTCTTGTTCCATCGCATTTGTCAGCGGCCTTGCCCGGCAGCAGGGCGTGGCCGAAAAGTACGGGCTGAGCAAACGGGTTGAGGCTGTCAAAGGCTGCCGCTCGGTCGGCAAGAAAGACCTGAAATGGAACAACGCCATGCCCAAGATCGCCGTTGATCCGGAAACCTACGAAGTGCGGGCCGACGGTGAACTGCTGACTTGCGAGCCCGCAAAAACTCTGCCGCTCGCGCAGCGATACTTTTTATTCTGATGGATCTTCGCGGGCCAGACATGCCGGGGGCGATAGCAGTTCCCCGGAACGGCCGCATTTCTGGGGAATTGCCTTCCCACTGCCAGGTTGACTGGCTGGTGTGGCAGTTGGTCGATTCCGCCTTCCCTACCGGCGGCTTTGCGCATTCGTCCGGCTTGGAGGCGGCGTGGCAGCACGGCGAGGTGGGCGATGGCGGGGAGCTCACGGCGTTTGCCGAAGCGGCTTTGGGTCAGCTCGGACACGGCGGCCTGCCGTTCGTTACGGCGGCATTTGCCGAACCGGACCGGCTCCCCGAATTTGACCGGTTATGCGACGCCTTTACGACCAACCATGTCGCCAACCGCGCCAGCCGCGCGCAGGGCCGGGCATTCCTCGCGGCAACGGAACGATCTTTCCCCTCGCCGGACTGGAGCCGGGCGGCCCCGGTCGAGTTCGCCCATTTTTCGCCGGTATTCGGCGCGTGCCTGCGGTCGCTCGGCATTTCCAAGCAGACCACGGGCCGGTTGTTTTTCTTCAGTCATCTGCGCGGCGTGCTGGCCGCGGCGGTGCGTTTAAACATCGTTGGTCCCATGGCGGCGCAGCGTTTGCAGCGCCGGTTGTCCGCCACGGCCGAGGGCGTCTTGCAGAAATGCGGCGGAGTGTCACTGGCCGACGTTGCCCAAACCGCGCCGCTGTTGGATTTGTGGCAGGGCGCGCACGACCGTCTCTACTCCAGATTGTTTCAAAGCTGACGGCCTTTGGCCATTTTGCCCAAATCGAGCCAGGGTTACGCGTCTTCGTGCACCGGATTGCAGCGCATTAACGGGACTTTTTAGGATAATTGGCGATGGGCTGCAGCGGCAGATAATCTGCTGCTATCAATTGCTTGGCTCGCGTCCCATCAACTTTGCAGTCGCGGTGGATTCCCGCCTGGATCAGTTTCATGCTGGTAACGGGCATGGTTCTTTCCGCTTGGCTATGCTCAGTCATTCGCGGCTGGGAAATGATGGATTTCCGGAAACTGGCGGCCGATTTGGCCCACGAGCAGGCCGAAAAACTGCAGGTGTCCGTCTTGCGTTCACTGGAAGTGCTCTATTCGATCGCGTCGCTCCAGGCGGCTGAAAACGGGGTTACCCGGGACCAATTCCGCGCGTTTGTCCGGCAGCCACTCGCCCGGCAGCCGGAACTCCAGGCGCTCTCGTGGAATCCGGTCGTGCCGCTGTCTCGCCGCCAGGAGTTCGAGGCGTGTGCGGTGGCCGACGGCCTGGACGGCTTCCGATTCGAGGAAGAGGACGCCTCCGGCCGGTTTCGCCCGGCGGGCCGGCGTCCGGAGTATGTGCCGGTTTATTACATTGAGCCCTTGGACCGAAATGTGGCCGCCCTCGGCTTTGACCTCCGATCGGATGCTGGGCGGTTATCGTCGCTCGATCGCGCGCGCGATTCAGCGCAACCGGTGGCCACGGCTCCCCTGCAACTCGCCCAAGGGCCGGCCAACGCGCCCGGCCTGCTGGTTGTGTTGCCTGTTTACTCGGGTGGCGTGCCCGAGGACCGGGTCCAAAGGCGCGAAAAACTCGTGGGCTTTGCGGTGGCGGTTTTTCGCGTCCCCGATTTGGTGCGGTCGGAATTCGCCAAGTTGCAAAAGAAAGGCATCGTCGCCTGCCTGTACGATGACACACCTGGGGGCGAACCGATTTTCGGACCTGCGCTGCCTGCCGCCGGCGGCAGGGAATGGCTGGCCATCGCTGGCCGTCGCTGGGTGATGGAGTACGCGCCCACGCCTGAATTCATCGCTGCCCAATCTCATGTGCGGTCGTGGCTTGTGCTCGCCGTCGGCCTGGCCTTCACCGGCCTCATTGCCGTGCACTTCCTGGGTGTGTGGCGCCGGACCGCGTCGGTCGCAGCCGCCGCGGAGGCCAAATCCGATTTTCTGGCCAGCATGAGCCACGAAATTCGGACCCCCCTCAATGCCATCCTCGGTTACACCCAGTTGTTGCAGCATGACGCCGGGTTGCCGCAGGAGCAGCGCGACAGCATCGCGGGCATCAGCGACAGCGGACGACATCTGCTTGGCTTGATCAACGAGATTCTGGACCTCTCCAAATTTGAGGCCGGACGGATGGAGCTGCACCCGATTGATTTCGATCTGGCGGTGCTGGCCAGCGGGCTCGCCGCGACCTTCCGTCCTCTTTGCTCGCAGAAGAAAATCGGCTTTCGCCTCGAAACCACCGGCGGCGACTGCCTGCGGGTCCGGGGCGATGAAGGCAAACTGCGACAAGTGCTCATCAACCTGGCCGGCAACGCGGTCAAATTCACCGGGGCCGGCCAGGTCGCCGTGCGGATTTTGCGGCAGCCCGAAGGCCGGTGGCGGTTTGAGGTTTGGGACACCGGCCTCGGGATTCTGCCGCAGGAACAGTCGGAAATCTTCGAGCCGTTTCACCAAGGCAGCGGTGCGCAGCATCAGGGTGGCACCGGGCTGGGTCTGGCCATCGCCGAGCGGCAGGTGGAACTCCTCGGCGGAAAATTGGAATTGCAGTCGGAGCGCGGGGTTGGTTCCCGCTTTTTCTTTACCATACCCCTCGCCGAATCTCTCAGCCCGGTCGAAGAGCTGGCGGAGGAATTGCCGGCGGTGGGGGAAGCGCTGGGCCCCGTGGACATGCCGGAGGAATTATGCGCCCGGCTGATGGTGGCCGCGGAGTTGCACAGCACCACCGCCCTCAAGGCCTGCCTGCAGGAACTGCGCCAGCTCGGCCCGGAGGCGCAACGACTCGCGGCCCGTATCCGCGATTTGATGCGCAGCTATGACCTCGACGGCATTCAACGGCTGTTGGTGAATGTCGCGCGACCGCACGCAGCCAAAAATACCGCCGCAGGCGGCGCGTCCTGATTTTCATGCCCGCCGACACCTGCCAGGAAAAGGTTTTGTTGGTGGACGACGTGCCCGCCAATCTGGCGGTTTTGACCTCCGCCCTTGAGCCGCTCGGGTACGAAATTCTGGCGGTGCCCAGTGGCGCAACCGCCGTGCAGGTCGCCGCCAAGGCCAAGCCCGATCTGATCCTGCTCGACATCATGATGCCCGGGATGGATGGCCTGGAAACCTGTCGCCGGCTCAAGCAGTCCGAGGCCACCCGCGACGTGCCCGTCATCTTTGTCACGGCCCGCGGCGAAATCGAGAACGTGGTGGAAGGTTTTCGCTGCGGCGGCGTGGACTACGTGGTCAAGCCGTTTCAGACCGACGAGGTGCTCAACCGGGTGGCGACGCATTTGCGGATCGGCCGCCTGACCCGGGAGCTGCAGGAAAAAAACCGCATCCTGGAGGCGCGCACGGCGGCATTGACCGCCGAGATCGAGCGGCGGCAACAGGTGGAAACGGCGTTGCAGATGGCCGGCGACAAGCTCGCCGCTTTCTCTGATTTGGAAGCTTCGCGCGGAAACCTTGCCGGATTGGTGGGGGACAGCGGACCGCTCAGACGGATTGCCGCTGAGATCCGGCGGCTTTGCCAGTTTCCAAACACGAGCGTGCTCATCACCGGCGAAAGCGGGACCGGGAAGGAGCTGGTGGCCCGCGCCATCCATTTTGACAGTGCGCGCTGCCGGGCGCCGTTTGTGCCGGTCAACTGCGTGGCGATTCCTGCCGAATTGGCGGAATCCATCCTCTTCGGGCACGTCAAGGGCTCTTTTACCGGGGCGGTTTCCGACCGGAAGGGCTGTTTTGAGCTGGCGGACGGCGGCACGTTGTTTTTGGACGAGATCGGCGACATGCCGGTGGCATTGCAGGTGAAGCTGTTGCGCGTCGTGGAAGACGGCTGCGTCACGCCGGTGGGCGCCGTCGAACCGCGCCGCGTGGATGTGCGCGTGATCGCCGCCACCAACGCGGACTTGGCTGCGCGCATCGCCGCCGGCTCTTTTCGGCAGGACTTGTTTTTTCGGCTCGCGCGTTACCCCCTGGCCACGCCGCCGCTGCGTGAACGATTGGAGGATGTGCCGCTCCTGGCGGCGCGCTTCCTGAATGCGTTCGCGGCGGACATGGGCCGGCCCGCGCCGGATTTGTCCCCCGCCGCCTCGGCGGCTCTGCAACAATACCGGTTTCCCGGCAACATCCGTGAGCTGAAAAACATCATCGAACGCGCCTTGATTGCCAGCGGAGGAGAACCCATTTTGCCGGAGCACCTCTTCCTGTCCGCGGATTCATCCGCTGCCACCCAGCCAGGGACCCGTCCAAATCGCGCCGAGATGGCCGCGAAACTCCCGCTAAATCTCGCGGCGGCGGAGGATGCCTTGATTCAGCGGGCGCTGGACGAAACGGGTGGCAACATCGCCGAGGCGGCGCGTCTGCTCGGGGTGCATCGCACCCGGATTTATCGCAAGCTCGCCCAAGAGGAATCGGCGGCCGCGTAGGAGTGTTTCACCTGTTTCACCAGCGACAATTGAAACATGGCGGCAACGGTGAGGGGAAACGGATTGCCTAAAACCCCTGCAAACAGAAGGTGCTGAAAGCCTGGAGCGGGCTGGCACGCCGCTCGCTATGGTTGAGTTGCCTGGAACAAGAGCCCGGGCAAATCACCCATAAATTCATGAAGACCAAAAAACTGAAGACTCCTTCCCGCTGGTATCGCCTCAACGTCCCCGTCAATTGTTTCGTCGGCACGCTGGCGGCCCTGCCGCTGACTGCTACAATGTCACGCGCTGACGACGACACGCCACCGCCATCCAACGTTCACGCGCTGGTGGCCGTTGATTTTGCCAACGAATATGTCACCCCGCGCGGCATGATCGTGCGCGACCAGGGATTAACCGTGCAGCCCCTGTTCCTCGGACTCGTCAGCGTTTACAAAGGCGATTCCTTCATCAACAGTGTGACGCTCATACCGGGGTGTGGAATGATTTGGGCACACATTCCATTTCCGTCCACGCCCCCTACAACAGCCAGCCGACGACTCCCTGGACGGAGGTTGATCCGATCGCCGGCATTGAGATCGGCTTCGCGAAACACTTCACGCTGGACGTCACCTACACGGCCTTTGTCGAACAAATCCTGGACATCGGCACCTCCGAACATCTCGACACGAAGCTGTCCTTTGACGACAGTTCCTATTCTAAGGGATTCGGTTTCCATCCCTACGTAGAATATTGGCAGGAATTGGACGGGAAAGGCACCGACGCGGACGTACCCTACGAGGTTTTTGGCAACAAGGGGTCCGGCCCCGGGCCGAGTTATTATTTCCAGGTCGGCATTGATCCCACTTACACCTTTGACAAGCTCGGGGGCTTGAAATTGGAGGCGCCCATCGATGTGCTGCTGCCCAGCAGCGATTTTTACGGCGAATATTATGCCCCCGCTTCAACGGTGGGGTTGGTGGCTGCGGGCGTGCGGGGAACGATCCCGCTGAATTTCATGCCCAAGGGGTATGGGCACTGGAGCTTCCACGTCGGCTTCAAATACATGAATTTCGTGGATGACAACCTATACAATCTGAACACCTTTAACGCCCCAGGCAAACCGACCCGGGACACCTGGCAAGTCCTAGCCGGCATCACGGTCTTTTTTTGAAATTGCCATGACCGTGATTGCGCACCAAGCCAGATTTGTTCAGGCCGATCCTTACCCGTGGCCGTACAATGGCGATCTGCGTCCGCAAAACACGGTCTTCTTGATCATCGATATGCAGACCGATTTCTGCGGGGCAGGGGGCTACGTGGACAAGATGGGCTATGATCTTTCGTTTACCCGGGCGCCTATCGGGCCGATTCAAAAGGTGCTGGCCGCCGCGCGCCCGCTGGGTTTTCACATCATGCACACCCGCGAAGGGCACCGGCCCGATCTGGCGGACCTGCCGGAGAATAAGCGCTGGCGCAGCCAGCGCATCGGCGCCGGCATCGGCGAAGCCGGCCCATGCGGGAAGATTTTGATTCGCGGCGAGGATGGCTGGGCGTTGATTCCCGAACTGCAGCCGCTGCCCGGCGAAACCGTCATCGACAAGCCCGGCAAGGGTTCGTTTTACGCGACCGATCTGGATCTGGTCCTGCACCGGAAAGGCATCCAAAACATCGTTCTTTCCGGCATTACCACGGACGTCTGTGTGCACACCACCATGCGCGAGGCGAATGATCGCGGATATGAATGTCTGCTGCTGGCGGACTGCACCGGCGCGACCGATATGGGCAATTATCTTGCCGCCTTGAAAATGATCAAGATGCAGGGCGGAGTTTTCGGTGCCGTGTCCGATTCCGCGACGTTCATCCAGGCCATCTCATGATCAAGATCCCGCCACTTGTCCCAAGCCGAATGCCAGCGTCATGGCAACGGCCCGGCGCGTGGTTGTTCCTCGCCGCGCGCCGGGTTTGGGACCGCTGGCCTTCGGCCTTCCCTGTTTTGATATGAACCGGGACGAAGTCATTGCCGTGGAAGCCGAACCGTATCCGTTCGAGTTCACGCCGGCCACCTGCGCGTTGCTGATCATCGACATGCAGCGCGACTTTCTCGAGCCAGGCGGCTTTGGAGAAATGCTGGGCAATGACGTCTCGAAATTGCGCTGCACGATTGCGCCCAACCAGAAGCTGCTGGCCGCCTGGCGCGCCTTGGGACTCCAGGTCATGCACACCCGTGAAGGTCACCGGCCGGATCTGGGCTGCCTGCCGCCTGCCAAAAAGCTGCGCGGCCGCAGCCCGACCACGATTGGCGACCGCGGTCCCATGGGGCGCATCCTCGTGCGCGGCGAGGCGGGACACGACATTATTCCCGAATTGTATCCAGTCTTCGGGGAGGCCGTGATCGACAAGCCTGGTAAAGGCGCCTTTTATGCCACCGACCTCCACGCCATCATGCAAAACCGCGGCATCAAGCAGCTCGTCGTCACCGGTGTCACCACCGAGGTCTGTGTCAACACCACGGTGCGCGAGGCCAACGACCGCGGCTATGACTGCCTGGTGCCGGCGGATTGCGTGGGCTCCTATTTTCCCGAGCTGCACGAGGCCGGCCTCAAAATGATCAAGGCCCAAGGCGGCATTTTCGGGTGGGTCTCCCATTCCCGCCACCTGCTCGCCGCCCTCCAATGATTTTTCGCAACCGACAAACTCAACCAACCAAAGGAGAATATCCATGAATTCCAAAACCAAACTGTGGGTGCCGGGTGACTGGAACGCGTTTTTTGGCTTCGGCACGAACATCCTCGTCAACCTGCTCACCCTCACGGCCCTCTTGCGTTTCGTCTTGAAAATGCCCGACGACCTCATCTTTGGGCGGATTCTACCAGCCACGGGCATGATGATGTTCCTGAGCACCGTGTATTACGCCTTCCTAGCCTACCGGCTGGCCGCCAAAACCGGCCGCAAAGATGTTTGTGCCCTGCCGTCGGGCATCAGCGTGCCACACATGTTCATTGTCACGTTCGTTGTCATGATGCCCATCGCCCTCACCACGAAGGACCCGGTCAAAGGATGGGAGGCGGGCTTGACGTGGGTGTTTGTGCAAAGCTTCGTGCTCATGGCCGGCGGGTTCATCGCCCCGATCATCCGCAGGGTCACGCCTCGCGCCGCCCTGCTGGGCACGCTGGCGGGTGTCTCCATTACCTTCATTTCCATGGCGCCTTCGCTTCAAATGTTCATGACGCCGGTCATCGGCCTGATTTGTTTTGGCATCATTTTGCTGAATTGGTTCGGCGGCGTTAAATATGGGAAGATGCCCGCCGGTCTGGTCGCCATCGCCGCAGGTGCCCTGATCGCCTGGCTTTCGACCGCGGTCGGCCTGAATTTTGGCGGCATGTCCGCCAGCAATCTGGCGGCGTCGGTCACCAATTTTGGCTTCCACGTGCCATTGCCGGCGCTGTCGCATGTTTTTGATGGCTTCCAGTTTCTCGGCACCATCCTGGTTACGGCGATTCCCTTTGGCATCTATGATCTGGTCGAGGCCATGGACAACGTGGAGAGCGCCTCGGCTGCCGGTGATAGTTATCCAACCACCCGCGTGCTCACCGCCGACGGCGTCGTCAGCTTGATTGGCTGCCTGATGGGCAATCCCTTTATCAACGCCGTCTATATCGGCCATCCCGGCTGGAAGGCCATGGGTGGACGCATCGGTTACTCGGCTGCCACCGGCTTGATGGTCATTCTGCTTTGCTGGTTTGGGACCATTTCCATCATTTCAGCGATCATTCCAACCGTCGCCATTTTGCCCATTCTGCTCTACATTGGCATGTTGATCGGCTCGCAGGCTTTCCAGGAAACCCCCAAGCGTCATGCTCCGGCCATTGTCCTGGCCATCGTGCCATCCCTCGCCAACTGGGGTCTGACCATGATCAACAATGCCCTGGCCGCCGCCGGCATCTTCGTCGTCTCGAACGAACTCGCCGGGGACATGCTCAACAAGGGGATTTTCTACCGCGGCTTGCAGACGCTGGGCGGCGGCTCCACGCTGGGCGGACTGATCCTGGGCGCGACCGCAGTCTGCATCATTGACCGCAATTTTATGAAGGCCGCGGGCTTTGCGCTGGCGGGTGCCGTACTTACCTTCTTTGGCTTGATGCACGGGGAGCACGTCGGCATCGCCCAGACGCCGCTGGTGGCTGTCAGCTATCTCGCGGTCGCCGGCATTCTCCTCGGTTGTGCCAAGTTTGCGGTCAAGGCCGACGATGCCGAGCCGGTCGATGCGGACGAAATGACCGAAGCCAGCCCCGCGTGACGCTGACTTGTGCAACGAATTCCCTCCAACGGAATGTGCGCCGACGCGTCTTATAAAACGCCGCGCCGCCGCTGAAACCGCGCCATGGCAAACGACCCCGGGCAGGTCCTCAAGCTCAACGATCTTTTCCAGATCACTGGCTGGCAGAAGAGAATTCAATGGCAGCCATTTTGCGAAGGGGTGGACATCTACCGAATTTATGAACACGGACCGGCTGGTCCGGCGGCCGCTCTGCTGCGATTCCAGCCCGGCGGCCGCGTACCGCAGCACGAGCACACCGGCTACGAACACATTTTCGTGCTGGCCGGTGAACAGGTGGACGAAATCAGCAAGGCGGAGGCCGGCTCGCTTATGATCAATCCGCCTGGAACCACCCACAGCATCCTGAGCGAGATGGGCTGCATCGTGTTGGCGATTTATGAGAAGCCGGTAAAATTCCTTTAAACCAGCCCGTTTCCAATGAGCCCGCCCACGGAAACTGTCTTGTTGGCCGTCAACGGCACGCTGATGCGTGGCCTCGAATTGAATCCGAATCTCCTCGCAGTCAAAGCCCGGTTCGTGCGCGAAACCGCCACCGAGGCCGCCTACCGTTTGTGGAGCATCAATGACTGTCATCCCGGCATGGTGCGCGTGGGCGCCGGCGGCGCGGCCGTGACGGTGGAAATCTGGGCCGTGCCTCCCGCAGGGCTGGCCGCTGTCTTGTTGCAGGAGCCGCCCGGCTTGAGCATAGGCAAGGTCAAACTGGCCGATGGCTCCGAAGTCCTGGGCGTTTTGGCCGAAGCGGTCTTGTGCGAGGGCCAGAAAGAGATTACATCATACGGCGGCTGGCGGCCCTATCTGGCGCGCGGCCGACCATAAAACGAGGCCATGTTTAAAAATCTGAGGTTCCACTTTCACGTGCAAGGCGGCAACGGTCAGGCGCTCGACCCCGCCGGCCATCCCGGCCATTTTCATGAACGCGAGCTGCCGCTGGCCCGCGATTTCACCCGTCGCGCCTTTACCGTCGGCGTCGGCGGGCCGGTCGGCAGCGGCAAAACGGCCTTGATGCTGCAGCTTTGTCGCCGGCTGCGCGAAACCCGAAGCATCGCCGCCGTGACCAATGACATTTTCACCCGGGAAGATGGGGAATTCCTGGCGCGGCACCAGGCCCTGCCGGCGGACCGCATTCGGGCGGTGGAGACCGGGGGCTGTCCGCACGCCGCCATTCGCGAGGATATCTCGGCGAACCTGCTGGCGCTGGAGGAACTGCACGCCAAATTCCAGCCTGACCTGCTGTTCATCGAATCGGGTGGCGACAACCTGGCCGCCTGCTTCAGCCGTGAACTGGCGGATTTCACCATCCAGGTCATCGACGTCTGTGGCGGGGACAAGATTCCCCGCAAGGGCGGGCCGGGCATCACCCAATCCGATTTGCTGGTGATCAACAAGACCGATCTCGCCGCGGGCGTCGGCGCGGATTTGCAGGTGATGGAGCGCGACACAAGGAAGATGCGGGGCGGCGGACCGTACATTTTTGCGCAAGTGAAGCACGGCGTGGGTGTGACGGAGATTATCGCGCATCTGACGCACGCCTGGCAGCATGCCTGCGGCATCCCTCACGGTGATTGAAGACGACCTGGAAAGAGTAGAAAAATCCGTCGGCTTGGGAACCAAACTGATTCAGAATGATTTTGGAATACGGCTCGATTGCTCCGCTGCCGGCCGGTCGCGGTTCTCCACCCCGGCCGCCCACAGGATCGAATTGCGAAACAGGGTTTTATAGGCCTCATTCGAAAACAGGCTGGGGTGGTGGCCCATGATGATATAGATATTGCGGGCTTTCATTTTCTCATTGGTCCAAATGACGGGATGATCCCCCATTTTGATGTCAGACGCCGGCGCATAAGACGATTCATCCACATGGGCCAAAACATGCACCTCGGGCCGGGGATCCTTATCATAAGTGTACCATTCTTCCTCCCCAACCACAAACGTTGAAGGCAACCCCTTCAGACACGGATGAGCCGTGTCCTCGACCACCACGGTCCCCGAAACCCGCCGGGCGATATAGCTCTTGAAACGAATCCCACCCATGAAATCAGAGAACCAAGGCCAAATGGGATAGCCGTCGAACTCGCCCAGCAATGTGGCGTGATGGAAACCAACCCAGCCTCCCCTTCCTTGCTCAACATAATCCTGAAAGGCTGCCTTCGCTTCGTCGCTCCATCGGTAAGGCGGATAATTAAGTTGGATAAACACCTGGTAGCGGGCCAGGAATGCCTTGTTGAATTGATCCGGATTTTCAAAAACATCAAACGAAAAATGCTCCTGCGCGGCTGTGCCCTTGAGCCATTCCAGCGCGGCAACCACATACGCTTCGTGCTGGTCTCCACGTTCCGCCAGAACGAGCGCGCGAAACTGGTTGGTGTCGGTCTGTGCGGCGGTTGGCAGGACGGTCAGGGCCAAAATGCCGACGGCCAATGGCAGGGCCGCGATGGACTTAAGCAGATATGTTTTCATGGGCGTTTTGTCGTGGTTGCGCTTTTTTCATTTGAGGACATGGCAGCCACCGCCTGGAGGAACCAGGCTGAATGCGGTATCCATTGTTCAGTCCAGCGCCATTCATTGCCGTCCGCGCGGATCTTGAAGTCAATCCCGGAACCGTCGGGGCAGCCGTCTTGGCCGGTGATGCCGTTGGAAATCCCTCCCCGTCCGGAACCGTGGCCAAAGTTCGAACTCATATACGGGACGTTATTCTTCCCCATCTGGAACATGAAACACACATCATAAGGATTCTCCCCCAATATCCATCCAATCTGATCGCTGGCAAAATTGGCCAATTCGGTTTTGACGCCGAAGGCGCCCGGTCCTGGATAAACCAGTCGCCCGCCCACAATGGCCGCGGCGGCCAGCGACGCCAGGCGCGCGTTTTCTCCCTGCCACCACCAACCGCTCTCATTCTCATGCGGTATGAAAAAACCTTCCCGCACCTGCCCCCGGAACAGGAAGTTCTGCCGGGCATACCCGAAAGGATTGTTCACCCGGCCCGTAACCCGCAAATTGTAATCCAATGCTTTCTTGATGGTGGTCAGCGCTGCCTTCCGGCAGCGGGGGTCATCTTCCCGTTCCAAATACCGCGCCAATGCGATCACCGGCAGGCCGGCGTCTGACGCGTGCCAGAAGGGGCGGTTGGAATCATTGGCGATGAAATAACCTCCGGGCGTCATTCTTCCGGCCAGGTTATAGGCGCGCTTTCGCGCTTCATCACGATAGATCCCTTGTCCCGTCGCCATCCACAATTCGGTGGCCGCCATCAGCGCGCAGTAATCGTCAATGATGTTCTCCTTGCCGTCATCATCGTATTTGATGTTGTTGGCCTGCAGATGCGCGAACGCTCGCTCCGCGCTTTCCAAATATTCCCTGGATGAAAAATCCCCATCCTTGTCCCATCGCGATATGCGCGCTAAAGCCGCAATCGCCATCCCGCCCCCCTCCCGAAACGCGCATTGGTAATCAGAAGTGGTTTTGCTGTCGGCCAGCAATCCCACCACCCGGCGCGCCTCGGCATCCTTTTTGAAGTAGCTGAACACCGTCATGTAAAAATAGCCATCGGGCGAGAGCGAACGCTCCAGGTAGTCCGCCCCATAGAGGGCCTCGGCCATTACCGCCGTTCGTGTCTGCAGGCCGTCCAGCAATGCGGGGGCTGTGTCAGCTAGGTTGACCATGGACCAAACCACCAGCGGGGTTTGCTGGGGAGACATGAAATTGGCATAGGCCAGATGGGAAAAATATTTGCTGACATCTCCCGAGGCGTCACACCATCCGCCCCGCAAATCAACCCGGTTTGTACTGCCATAAAGCAGCACATGTTGGTCGGCCTTTAATTCTTCAGGCGAATTCGCCCGTTGGTGCTGGTAAAATTGAATGATGGCCGGCACGGTTTGCGCCGCCAGCGCGTGCGTCCCGATTTCAAAGTCAAAAGAGCGGTGTTCATTTCCCTCCTCATCAGTTACCAGCCGGAAATGGCCCGGCTGCTCCAATTTGGAGAAGTCAGCCCGATAAAAGAATTTCCCCGGGAACCATTCCGCGCATTCCTGCTCGCCAGCCAGCGTTCCCTCAAAGACGGTCTCCAAAGTCAGCGAATTTTGCACGCAAAACCGGCCTGGTTCCGCCAAGCGACGGGACGTTTCCAGTATCGCAAACTTGGGGGCGGCTCGATCGTATGCCGCCTGGTTTACATGAATGACAACGTCTTCTGGTGCGGTTTGTAGTGTCTTTGCTTCCGACGGCGAGGCGGTCCGAGCACCCGCCGCTGGCTGATTTTTCAAAGCGCGGTCTTGCGCCAGGGCGGGACAACCCAATCGAAAACAAGCAAAAGCGATTAACGCGAAACGTATGGAGCCGGCTGCTCGCCGCAAAACACGATGCCTGTCAAAGTTAAATAACATCGAGATGTCGGCCGGAGCCATGATGATCATGCCTTCATCACCTCTGGCCGGACTGACGGCCAGCATCGCATCGCCAAGACCAACACAAAACTCCCCCAAGATCGCTCCAGGAAACTGTCTTGGGCATCTATTCGAAAGTTGTTATTCATGCATTTCCTCGTCGCGCCAGGCCGAGTTTGGGGAGCTTACAATGCAACCGGTTTGAAAGTCACGGATATACCAAGCGGTCAAATTCCGCCGGTTTGGTGGCTGCGAGCAACACCTCAACTTGATTTGTGCCCACTGAACCGGCCAAAGGTCCCTGGAGCGTCCGAAAAGTCGAATCCGGGCGGATTCGAAACATGTTTCGACGCTGGCGGCGTGCTTGGAATTAGAGGTTTCTCGCACTGACCCGTTGCCGCGGGGGGAGCGGCTTGGCGGATGGCGGAACGGTTTTTATCGAGCGGCTGCCGGATGAAGGGATTTGATTTTTTGCAACCTATCCTTTTTCATTTGTTCCATTGTAAGACGAGCATAAAACATTTTCATGAACATGTTTGCAAAAGCAAAGACAATCCTGCATTTGGTCGCTGCCGGTTTGGCGATCAGCTTTCGCGCCATGGGCTCAGACCCGGCGCCACAGATCACGAAATTGAGTGATCTGATTCCTGAATCGGAATCCCAGGGCTGGGGTGTGCTGATGCTCGACCAGAGTGTCATGGGCAATCCGCTTCGCGTTGCTGGCAAGGAGTTTGGTGCCGGACTTGGCACCCATGCCGTGAGCGAGATTGTTTACAATCTGGACGGGGGGTACGATGCCTTTGAAGCTTGGGTCGGCATTGATGACGAGATGGCAGGCTATAAGGCCAGCAGCGTCGTTTTTCAGGTTTTTGGCGACGGCAAGAAGCTGTTCGACAGCGGCGTGATGCGAATCAACGACCCGGCAAAACGCGTAAGTGTTGCTTTAGCCGCCGTCACTCAACTTAAGCTGGTGGTGACGGATGCCGGAGACGGAATTACCTGCGACCATGCGGACTGGGCGGAGGCCGTACTGGTGGCCAAACAGGTCGAAATCGCGGCTAAAGCCAATTATGTCGTCAAGTCATCCGGAATCACCGTGCGTCTGGATGCTTCAGGCAACATTGTCAATTGTCTGGCTGGCGACAAGAACCTCAACTGGCCGATGGCAGGACAAACAAAGTTGGCTGGGTGCCACATCGAGGGCGAAGTCGTGGCCAGGAAGCTCGCCGGCGGCGGGTATGCGTTTGCACGGACATTGGTTGATCTGCAAGGTCACCGTTGCACTCTGACCGATCGGTTTAAGCCCTCTCGGGACAGCGTTCACTGGGAAATTGAGATTGCCAGTGACAATGCCTCCTGGAGCACGGCCATCGAGACACGCCTGAACTATTCGGCCAGCAAGGTGACGCGGTTTTGGACAGCGTGGTCGGACCCCGACCACCTTGACGATGGGTGGCATGATCCTTTGGTGACACGACCGCTGACCAATAGGAAATGGTCGTATTCCAATCTCACCTTTAGCACTCCCATCAAGGGCGACTTCATCTCCTTGCCGCTGGTCAGTATAATGGAACCCGCGAGCGATACAGCCGTCAGCCTGGTGTTTTCTCCAGAGGACACGAATTTGGAGACATGGCTGCGGACAACGAGCAGCGGGGAGGTTCGGCTTTCGCGGACCAAACGGCGGTTGGGTGGCGGCGAGGCGGTTAGTTTCGCAATGGACTTGACGGCACACGAAGCAGACTGGCGCGGCGGATTACGCTGGCTGGTGGCACGTTACCCGAAATTCTTCGATCCTCCCAATCCGCTGGCTGATCAGATGGCGGGTTGCGCCGCGTACTCAGGTGACGAAAGTCCGATTGAGGTGGCGAAATTCAAGCGGATGGCCTTTCGCATTAACTGGAAGCTTTCGGATGATTTCCCTTACATGGGCATGTTTATTCCCCCGGTGACGAATGCCGACCTGCGGTGGGATCGCTCGTGTGACGAACCTGCTCCAGCCGACAAGCCAAGCTGGACCAGTTGTCGCCGCCTCAACGACTACGCGCGCTACATGAGAACCAATGGCTTCTATGTGCTTGATTATTTCAATGTAACAGAATTTGGGAAGAATATGGGTGGCCCTGCTGTCGCCGAACCCGGCGATCCGAACTTGTGGAAAGACCCTCGCGCGTTTTTGAAATACGAGCTTCCCGGCGCGGTCCTAATTCCTGGCGATGCCACTTGCTATCATGCCAGCGTGGTGGACGTGGGCGATCCGGCGTATCAAGAATTCATCTTGGAGCAGGCCCAGCGCCACATTCGATGGGTGCCAGATTCGTTTGGCATCTGCATTGACCGGCTGGATTGGCTGGCAAAATTCAATCCCCAAGGAAATGACGGTGTCAGTTGGGTGGAAGGCAAACCGTCGCGGGCGCTCTACACATCATGGCAGAACCTTATGGAAAAACTGGGGCCTTTGATGCACACGGCTGGCAAGGTGATCTTTATCAACCCTATCAACTCGAAGCTGGACTGGCTGCGCCACGTTGATGGCATCTATACCGAGTTTGGGCAGTCCGGGGCGTCGCTCAACTCCAGCGCGCTAATGTGCCTGCGCAAACCGATGCTCGCTTGGACCTATAATGAAACGCTCCAGCAGCCGGACGTTGATTCGTTTTTCCAGCGTCATCTCCATCTCGGCGCCTATCCGACCGCACCGTATCCATGGAACAACCATTGCATTAGTCCCGGAAAAAATGCCGAGCAATCCTACTTTGACTACGGCCCGCTGCTCGACGCCATGCGCGGCAAGAAATGGGTGCTTGAGCCGCACTGCGTCGAGAGTGCCACCTCCGGGGTAGCAGTGAATCTGTTTGAAGTGCCGGGCGGCTACGCGCTGCCGGTGACTTTGGGCGGAAATGCAGAGGCTGCAACCGTCCGTGTCCGCAATCTCAAGGGGCTGCACAAAATGAAGTGCGAAGCACTGCATCCCAGCGCGGAATCCGCGACCCCGGTCTCAGCCACTTTGAAGGATGGCTTTCTGGAGCTCATCGTGCCGCTCAGTCGCGGGTGCGCGCTGGTTAAAATGGCACCAACACGATGAAAGTTTCAAAGATCCCCCGAAAACGGGGACCTCGGATCACCCAATCTGATTTGCTGGCGATCTCGCGGCGGGCGTCGGCGCGCGCTTGCAGGTGATGGAGCGCGACACGAAGAAGATGCGGGGCGCCGGCCCATACGTTTTTGCGCAGGTGAAACACGACGTGGGCGTGGAGGGGATTATCGCGCCTGGCAGCATGCCTTCGGCCAATAGACTGTTGTGCAACGGCTGATGTTATGTCACAGCTGGATAACTGTGAATGAGTGGGCAGGAAAAGTCACAGTGGTTTCGCCATTTTCCAAACCATGCTTCCATTCGGTCGCGGCTGGTTTGATCGCCTCGGTCGCGCTGGCCGTGTTGTGCGCATCCAGCGCCCCCTCCAGCGTCATTACCAGCGCCGCGGGTTTTGCCGGAACAAAGTTGGAAATCCTTAGCGGAACCGCAAGCGCTTTTTCGCCACTGTTCACAACCTTAATCACCAGCGTCTTCCCGTCCTTACTCTTCGTGGCGCTGACGTCAAGATCGCGATCGGTACTTTCAGCTTTCACCTCGAGGGGTTGATAGTTCCGTGAGATCATCTGCGTTACGTACCCCGGCGGTTGCAGCCAGGCTTGCGATGGATTCAGGAACAACAAGCCTTGGTCCCAGCCGTTGTCGTTCTGGCCGTCGGGTTGGAGGCAATTCGCGGAACAGGCAATCGGCAGGCGACCATCGCGCTGAATCGCGTTGAGAGCCAGCGCGTTGGCCAAGGCACGGCGCTGCAAGTGATTGTTTGCATTCAACTCGAAGACCAGCACCTTGTGTTTGGCGCCACCGGCAATTTTGTCCATCGCGTCAATATAGGAAAACATTGCCGGCAGACTGTTGTCGGGCCGGGGGCCGTCGGTCCAAACGTGCAGGTCAAACCACACTTCGCGATCTTGATATTTGGCCAGTTGTAGGATTCTTTGCTGCGCGGCGAGCGTCGTGATACCGCTGTCTGAGCCGGTGAAGTGGAGTGGGTCGGTGATGACGCTGTGATAGGAAAAATCACCGACGATCAAAATGATGGAAGGGTCTTTCGCCCAGATTACCCCGGCCACGGCCGTGAATTTTTCGAAATAGTTTTCATCCACGCGTTCTTCGTTGCCCAGCTCGATGTATTTCAACCGGTAAGGCGCAGGATGCCCGTCGGCGACCCGCTTCCTGCCCCAATCGCTGTCAGGCGGGGCATTGAGGTAATCCATGAAATCAGCCATATCCTGCGGCGATTCGTTGATATCCAAGTCAGGAATGCCGAGGAAGCCAGCCGCTTGGCAGAAGTTCAAAAAATCAAAGATGCCCCAGCCGTCTGAGGAATACGGATACCAATGACCTTCATACGGCGGCCGCTGCGCGCGCGGTCCGATCATCTTCTTCCAGCGATATTCGGGATTATTGACCATGCTGCCGCCGCAACGAAGGATCGTGACACCCTGATTGATCAATCCCTCCGCCACATCCTTGCGCACCGGCAAACCCTTGAACCGCCCCCAGGAACCCGGCTGCAGGAAGGCATAACCCAAGGCAACCGAGCCGGGTTCCTTCAGCTTGATGGCGAATCGTCCGGCCTTGTCCGCTGCGTGTGGTGTGAGCCGGAAATCGAGGCGCTGCCAGTCGCCGGCTTTGAGCTTCAGGGATTCTTCGGCATACGCCAAGCCGCCATCCTTGCTTTCCAGCGCGACGAACAATTCGGTATCCGACTTGGCGCGAGCCCAGAGATAGCCTTCATAATCTCTCCCTTTCGCAAAATTCATTCCCCAGCGATTGAGGCTTTGGTTCTCGATCCCCAAGACGCCTGAACCGCCGGCAAAAGTGATTTGTTGGCTTTGATTGCCGGGGAATGCACCTTGCGATTCGATCGAAAAACTTCCTCTGGCGTCACCCTGACGGATCGGACGCCACATGCCGCTCACGTTGTCGGCTGGGCCGTTTCCAGCCTCGTATTCAAAGGCCACCGTTTGCCGCGACGCCCCGGTAGTCACGGAGAGATTGCGGAACGAGACCTTGTGCTGCCAGATACGCAAACCCACTGCGCCCGCTTCCAACGGATGCCGTGTGTCTTCGATTTGCAGCACACGCTTGCCGTTGACAATCACCTCGAACAACTTGGCATCCATGCGAACGGTCAATTGGATCCATTCATTCACCGGCACGTCGCACGGCACCCGCCGAATCGGCTCCCAGTTTTGCTGATGTCGTCCAAACACGAGGAATCCCGGTCTTTCGAGCGACACCTCGTATCCGCTGAACGCATCCGCGCCCCGACCGGCATTGCTGACCTTGAGAATCAGACCTCCGTTGCCGCCGCTTGC
>JBEKZM010000086.1:0-27823 GCA_049509875.1 Verrucomicrobiota bacterium
CCAGGGTGTCTGAAAGAACGGGCAAAGATGAATCGCCACAGGCTGCTGGCGGCGAGCATCAGCATGAGAAAGACCGTGACTTCCGAGCGGTGCTCCGGCAGCACCGGTGTGAATATCGGGATGAGGAGGTTTAAAAAGCTGACAATGGCCGCGGTTATCAGCGTAAACTTCAAGGAATCCGGCAGGCTGTAAGCCTTCCACAGGTCGTTGATACGGAAAAGGGAGCCAACAACAAGCCATAAAATGCTTAACGTGGCGAACCAATAAAGGCGCCTCCATATTGAACCCCATGACGGATCGATCTTGGCCCACATTAACTCTGTGATGAAAAGACACGTATTGACCACGATCAAGTCACCGATTATCAGCACCGCCTTGCGCTTGGAGATGGTCCCAAAACGCCGCTTGGCCCTCGGTGCTGGCGCTGCTTCCGACTGACCCATGGACGGGGTTTCCAGCGGCGGCACAGAGCTTTGCCTGCTGGGCGAATCTGAGTCTGAATCGCTAGGCTCATGATTCTGCGTAGGAGCCGCCAGAGCGGGTAATTCTTCCTCATTTTTCGTATTTAAAGTGCTTCCCATATGGTTTGCCTCTGGCATTCAAATGTGCATACAACTTTTTTGAAAACCCGGTCATCAATAATCTGCAGTCTCAAAATCTTGATTCCAGTTTGCTTTCACGTTGCAAGATTGTTTGTTAAACTATTTGGATCCGGGCCCGGCTCAATTCGCAACACACGGTTTTCCTTCTTTCCCAATTTTGCCGGACAGAATCCCCACCCAAACGCCCGTGCCCCACAGGAGATGAAGCGATAGCAGAATGAGCGGAATCAGCGGCGCCTGCCTGACATATCCACGCGCGGCTAGCGTTATCGTGGCAATGCCTAAAAACAGGGCATAAAAGCCAGCCAGCCAGGCGAGACAGAGCCAGCCGGATGCTGGACTAAACAGAACGAGAAGTAGCGTCGCCAGGAGCGCCAGGGCAAAAAGGGGAGGCACAAAATGCCGCGCCCGCACGGATGCCGGGTACATTCGCAGAAAGCGGCCCTTCCATACGCCATATTGCCAATACTGGCTCCAAAATTTGAAAAGGGTTGATCGGACGTAATACCTCACCCGCAGCCACGGCAGTAGGATCAGCTTTCCTCCCGAACACCGAATCCGGTAGTTTAGCTCATAATCCTGGTGCCTCACCATGTGTTCGTTGAACAAACCGACGCGGTCGAAAACCGCGCGCCGGAAAGCCCAAAATGGAAGCGTGTCCACCACCATGTGGGGGCATTTTTGCCCAGTGGTGCGAAATCTGGAACCACCGATGCCAAACGAAGAAGCCATGCACGCGGCGATGGCCGACTCAACGTAACTCGTCATTTCGTAATCCATCGCACCACCAACCCCGTCCACCTGTTCTTTCGACAGCCAAAGAACACATTCTTTGACATAATCAGCAGGGATGATGGCATGACCATCCACGCGGAAAATTATGTCGCCCCGGGCGACCCCAATCCCTAAGTTCATGGCGCAGGGCGCTATTCTTCGGGGATTTTCAATCGTCATTATGCGCCGGTCATTCATGGCAATTTTCTCAATAATGGCGCGCGTCCCGTCGTCCGACATGCCATCGACGACAATCAGCTCGAGCTTGTCCTCCGGATACTCCTGAGCCAGGATGGCAGCGAGGCAAGGTTCGATGAACTTTGCTTCGTTACGAACCGGCACGATTATTGAAACAATTGGAAAAGACTCGGACATACAATAAGCTAATAGAGATGAATATCGATCCGCAGATTATCGGACTATTGAGTCCTCGTTGATCGCAACCCGTGCGGGCGCGTTTTGCTTTTTAATTTGTAGTAAACCCCCTCGAGCTGCTTCATGTTGGTGGCACGATCACCCCGCCTCACGACCAGATCCCGGTTGAAGGCGAGGGTTTCGCCGGACGTTCCGGCATCCCGCAGATGGTCCTGGATGCAATCAGCGAGATTCTCCGGATCCGACACCCTGTGCAAACGGCCGTTCTGCCCATGTTGAATCCAATCGGAGTTTGCCCTGATGTCCGACACAATGGGATACAATCCGGACGCCATCGCTTCGAGCAGGCTCAAGCTCGTGCCATCGCGCAATGATGCGGAAAGATAAATATCATGATCCGCGAAAAGTTCAGGCAAGTGCTGATTAGGCACGGTTCCGGCGAAGGTCACCCGATTTTCAATTCCCAGCTCCAGGGCCTGGTCTTGAAGTTGCGCGCGGAAAGGACCGTCCCCGACCAAAGTAAGCTTGAAAACAATATGCCGCTTCGCTAAAATGGCCATGGCCCGGACGATCGTTAAATGATTGTAAACTTCTTCGAGACGCCGGGTGCAAATCAGACGTATTGGAGTGAGAAGTGTTTTCTGGCGCGGAGGTTGAAAGACAAAACGATTTGTGTCGATCCCCAAGGTAAGGGTCTCCACTTTCGCTTGCGGAATTCCGAGCCCCAAAACCATGTCTCGCAGCCCATCACTAACGACGTTTACACAATCTGAGTGGTTGAAGATAAACCGCAAAATGAGCCTCCAGATGGTTGATTCCAATCCAAGCGTAACATCGGAACCATGTGCGGTGACAAGATAAGGACGCACGCCGCAGACCAGCGCCGCCAATCCCGCACTCGTCGCAAAATGGCCGTGCACAATGTCAGGTTTAATTTTGCGGATCACCAGCCTTGCCCTGAGCATTGCGAGAGGGTACCTGCCCTTTTTATCATGGGACCCAAGAGGGTCCACGTTATGGGTGGGAACCCCTCGATCCGGGCCGGGAGTCAACGCCACAAAATGAACTTCATGCCCCGCCTGACGAAAATAATCAATGTATGGCTGAACGTGATTGAATTTTCCCAAGGCTATGAAACAAATGCGCATTCGTGATGATTTGCAAAAGGCGGGCTGCAGGGGCTATGGCAGTGGCTGCCGGACATGCTTCAATGCGCGTTCGCCTAAAATCCAATGAGGCAGTACCACTTCTGAGCTGTTTTGGCGACTCAAGACGTTACCATGTCGGCACCGGAGTGGCGAGTTGCACGCGATTCTTGATATTCCAGAGTGCTGTCCTCAGATTCCATGCTTGCGTGAGCGGCCAGATCGGCCACCGGCGCAACCCCAATTGTTTTAGAAGACGCGGAGTGGATTGGTTAGGGCACAAACGACCGTAAACTCGGGCTCCATTCACCGTGACAATCCGGTAGGTCGGCACAGACGTGAAGATGTGGCGCAACCCGGCTTGGCTGGCCGCGATCAGCACTCTGTCATTGAAACTGCCACCGGGTACCGAGCCTGCCACAATGTGTTGTCCGATGATTTCATTGAGTATTGTTGAGCTTAAATTCCATTCATTCAGCAATTCGTCCACATTTAACCGGCTGAAAGGCGTGCGGTGGGAATGCGAGTGCGAACCAATGACGTGCCCGCGTTCGTGCAAAGCCCGGATTGATTTTTCATTGAGAAATCCTGGCGATCCGATCTTGGCGGTAGTTATAAGAAAATGCCCCTTCACACCGTTGGCCTCCAGAATGTCAGCCACCGTCAAACCGCTGGCGCCCCCGTCGTCGAACGTTAAAAGCGTTGGATGCGGGCCGGGATGCGTCATTTCATCCAAGTCGTACACCGTCCGTACCATGCTATCACTCGCCAGAATGGCCGACAGATCGGAGGTAAATTGGGAAATGCTGATTTTATACCGCCAGGCCGCGGGGTTTTGAAACCCGCTTTCGGCGGGCAAATCAGTCACCTCATGGTATAGCCAGGAGACTACTTTGTTGTGACGCATGGGAAAACGTTCAAAGCGGCGGTGGATTGCAGGTCTGGGCGCTTCTTCCATTGTTTTGCCGACGATTCACGGTTCGAAAGGACGATTGGGGCAAAGAATCGGTTTCTGACTGGCCATACCGCTGCGCTTCTTTACCACTAAAGCAGGATTGCCAACGGCGATAGAATACGGTGGCACATTCTTTGCAACCACGGCGCCCGCGCCAATGATGCTTCCCTTGCCAATGGTTACACCTGGAAGTATGATGACCCTCTCGCCCAGCCACACATCATCCTCTATGATTACCGGTTTCATCTCCCCAAACCCTTGCTGGCACATCGGAATATCTATTCGGTCATGCCGGTGGTTCCTGGTATGGATGACCACGTCGGGCCCCATCATTACGTATCGGCCGATAATGACCCGGCCGGCAAGTCTGCATCTTGTTCCTATGCCTGAATGGTCGCCGAGGGCCAGCCCGCGGTGAAAATAACAGCCCGCCTCGATTGTAACCGAATCGCCAATGGAGGCCGCAATGCCCCTGGCGCAAAGCACCCGGAAGAAGTTTCCGATGCCAAACAGCTTGTAGGAAGGCGGCAAGTGCCTGACCACTTGAAACAAGAGGACGCTGAGGTAGTAGACGAAGTCACGCTTCTTTATCATAGTGCCATTTTTTCAGCGTATGCATTGCGGATTGAGGAACAATGACGGGCCACGTGCAGTTCTCCGGCGGGGGGAGTCGAAGCGCGGCGGCCTGCAATACCTTCTCGTAAATCGCATTAACGGGCCCCCCGGCAAACAGGGCCTCGGCTTTCTGACGGGAAGCGATTCCCATTTCCTCCCGCTCCTTCTCTGAAGTGGTTGCCAGCCTCCGGAAGGCTTGGGCGATGCTTTGGGGAGAACCTGGATCGCAGAGAAATCCATTCTCCCCTTCCACCACAAGGCTACCGGCATCGCAAACGTCGCTCAAGAGGATCGGCTTTTGGCAGGCCATGCCTTCGCACACCGCGTTGGGCAACCCTTCGTAAAAGGAAAATAAACCCACCGCCGCAGCGCCGGCATATTCCGCCTCAATGTCCCTTTGCGCCGGATGAAATCGGATGCAGTCTGACAACCCGTGCTCCGCTACAAAGCGTTGGACCTCCTTTAGCGGATTGCTGTCATTGGCGGGTCCGCCGTACCAATCCACCACCACCGGTGCCTGCTTCTGGCCATTCCTCAATAGGAGCATGGCGCGCGCAACATGTTCCATATTCTTCTTCGCCTGATAGCTGGCCGCGACCACCACCCGGAGCGCACCGCTGGAAACCTGTCTCTGACCATTTTCCGAAACGGGCTTGAAGCGATCCAGATCCACGGCGTTGTATATCGTCGTGAGTTTTCGCTTCCAGCCGGGATAAGCCTTCTCCAGCATGAGTCTGTTCGTGTGCGAATTGGCGACAACTGCGTCGGCCACACCGTGAAAGCGGCGGAGCCAGTATTTCTTTCCTCGCGCCAATTCCGGCTCGGCCAGGCGTTCACCGACCACCAATCCGAATCGCCTTTGCGGCAGTGCCGCGATCTCCGCGTAGAAGGCCGGCCCATTCAAAAAGGCAAGAACCACATCCGGATTGATTCTCTTCAAAGCGCGGCGTACTGCGAACATTTTCCCGAGCCGACTGGAAGATGCCACGCGATGGCATTCTATCCCGACCGCATCCAATTCCGGGCGAAAATGCTCTTCCTGGAGATAAACGAGAAACTGGACATCATGGCCCCGTTCTTTCAACCAGCGCGCCAGCGTCGTGAGCTGACGTTGAGCCCCGCCGGAACCCAAAGAATCTATGAAGCAGAGGATCTTCACCAGTCAGCCGGTTTCGTTTCAATTGCCGATCGGATGTTATTTATCATTTTCGAGTGTGACATTGTATTGCGCGTGCATGGCCGGCCTTGAATCACCGTTCGCATCCAGCCAGAAGAGATTTCCTGAACGGTGAACGTTTTTGGGGTGGCATGCCTGGCCGGCGAGAGCAATGGTGACCGTGGCATCTGGCGCCTGGATGAGCAAAGTTAAACCGTGGAGATCATCGAGATTCACCGCTTCAGGCCCAAAGATTGGATCATCGATTCCTTCGATGTTCACAATGAGTCGTCCGCTTTCACGACGGCAGGCAATTCTCAGAAAGGTACGGCGGCGAGTCCACTCCAACAAGTGCCCGGTTGAAGGAGTCCAGATTCTTCCAGCGTCCCGCCAACGCCTGAGCAGTTCGAAGCGTCCGATGGTCTCGCTTCGGATTGGGATTGACCGGAAATGCGCCCAATGGGTCGTAAAAATGCAGGTTCCAGCGGATTTGCAAAGTTGCTTCAGGTTTTCTTCAGTGACGAAACACGAAGCGTCAAACCCCCAAGGAGAATCGCATAAGTAATTTAGCCCGGACATGGATGCCGGCTGACCAAAACTGCGGTCAAAATGCCAGTAGCGAATGCCGTCATCCATGGTGACTGGCCTGAGGATGGTAGCCCGCCCGTTTTGGGAGAACTCCGGCAGGATAATGCGGTTTATATGCGTGTCATTTCTGTTAAGCCAAACGTAGCGTAATCCGTTGGCTGCCAGTATGTCATTCACATAATACGGGCTCCCGGGCAAGCTCCCTTCGTATCGAGTGAATGCCTTGCTCAGCGGCAGCCGTTTACGGCCGAATAACGGCCCGACCACTGCCCGGGCGGCGATCTTAACGAAACGGCTCGCGTAGCCAGGCTGGAGCATTTTGGGACACAAGCCGGTCGGGCACGATGCCCACGAATGATTCGTCCAGACCCGCGGCTTGGCAACATTCTCACGGTCGCACCATAAGAAAAACTCAGTAAGGACTGGTTCAATCTGGCGCCGCTGATAATGGAGGAAGGCATGGAAGGTATCAATCTGGCCCGCTTTGAGCCACTGGCGAATAAGTTTGGCGCAGTTTTCCCCCGATTGTTCATCCTCCACAAATCGCCGCTCATCATCCCGGTACCGGTACATTCCAAGTGTTGTCGGGTCATTCACCAGGAAAAAGCTGTCGGCGAAAGGAAAGCCCAAGCCGGAAATCCCCTCACGATTTTCGTCAAATTGCGGATAATGCTCCGTGAGTCCCAACGCCTGCCACTCCGGGCTGCCTTTACTAATGAGTTCGCGCCCGCAAAAAAGGGCATGAACGGCCCCGAGTCGGCCCAGGTTGGCACTGTCTATGTCAGGGCTCACGGTAAAGGCCGCCTCGTACGGGAACGGATACTTTTTCACTTCAACGAGCTCCGGCTCCCGAATGGAAACATGTTCAAGTCGCGATGGCATATCTTTTGAAAAATCGCGCCGGTGGCTGCATTCAGATGGATTTCGACTGCGCCGCCAGTCTGAACGGACGTCTTACCAGTGAAAGCCGTTGCCCCCAAAAAGCGCGGGCCCTCCATATCCAAGCATATGCGCGATCGCCCAGGCCCGGACCGCGACGGTCACAATCGGCCGCGACATCCGTAAAAGACGCGATTTTCTTCTCATAAATCGCGATTTGGCGCGCAAACTCCTCCAGCCTGGCCAAATCCCAATTATTGTGGTGGCAACAGACGGTCCAAACGCCGTCTATTTTAGGTCGAAACCTCTCCCATAATTGTTGAGGCACCCAGGTGATGCCATGACGGTCCACGAAGGGTAATTTCGACAGGCCATCGCTGATTACCCGGATTCCCACTTTGGATAGAAGCTCAACGGTGGTTTGATCAAACGAATGGGAGGGGGCAATCCACGCCTGCGCCACCACACCCTCTTCGCAAAATAGTTTCATGCCGGCACGCAATTTAAAATTCTGCTCGTCCCGGGAAAGTCCGGCGAACTCGCTCTTGAAGGTGATCCCCATCAGGCCGCCATTATTATTCACATAGCGATGCTGGAAGCCGTGGAGGGCGATGACCCAGCCCCGCCTCTGCCACAGGCGCACTCGCTCCCAAAAGTCAGCCGCGGCTGGCCCAACGGCAAGTTCCGGATCCCGATTGTCCGGCACCACGGCCAGAAGGGGTTTGATCGAGTGGGCGGTTAATATTCTTTCAATCCCCTCCCAGACCCTCCAATTCATCGTGGGACAGACGTCGTCAAATCGAATGATGTATCGTGCTTCCGACATCGGTGATTTCGAGCAATCGGACTCAGGCTTTACCGAGGCAGGCTTCGAACAGGGCCAGGTATTTCTGCGCAATCTGCGACCAATCGTACTGGCCGGCGCTAGTCCGGCAGTTTTGGCTGAGCCGGGCTCTAAGTTCGGGCGATGAGTGCAGTCTTTCAATTTGCACGCTCAAGGTGCTGGCATCGTCATCCTCTGCCAGCAAGCCGGTTTGGCCATCCGCCACGAATTCCTCGTTGCCCGCGACTTGGGTGGCGACCTGCGGCAGCCCGGCCGCCATGGCTTCGAGGATTACCAATGGACAAAACTCCCGATGTGAGGTGGAGACGAGCAACGTCGCCTGCTGGTAGGTCCGAACCAAGTCATCGCCGTACAAACATTCCACCAGCCTGACATTTTCACCAACTCCAAGGCTCGCGGCCTCCGGCCCCAGGCGCGTGGCGCCCTGGCCAACGAAAACGTAATAAAGATTGCGCGGCCGCTTGTTCCAGCGCGCAAATGCGCGTAATCCGAGGGAGAGGTTTTTGACCGGATGATTGCGCGCCACGGTGAGCAAAAACTCCGAATCCGCGGGCATTCCCAATGTCACGCGCGCGTTGCCCGGAAGGCGATCGGAGAACCGTTTGACCTCCACGCCGTTGCTGATGCGGTTTACGATCCCGGGTTTGAGCGAAAACCGGCCCAAGCTTTCTTCAGCCACCCGGCTGATGGCCACAACGGCGCTTGCCTTTTGGAGCGCCATGTGCAGTTGATCGTCGCACTGATAACGGTCAACCATTGAGTGGGGATCACCGGTCACCACATCGCTCCCATGGGCAGTGAGCGCCCACGGGGCCGTCGTTGGTGCGTTCGCCAGATACAGCGCCACGGGGACGGCAGTATGACCCGAAACCACCGCCGGGTTGAATTTGTGCAGGGCCGCTGAAACGGAACGGGTAGCCGCCGCAAGCCACGGCTGCCGGTGATATCCAAATCGCGTCGTCCCCCTCAAAAGATGATATTGCGTCACCGCGTACCTTCCCTCGGGATGCCACACCGTGGCGGTAACGGCATTGACCACCAAAATCTCATGTCCCATTCTTGCCCAGTGATTTCCCAAATGATGAACGACATATTCGACCCCCCCTTGATGAGGTAGAAAGCCTTCTGACACCAGTGCAATCTTCATAGGCATCCCCAACATCCGGGCGCGTCAAAACAACCTGGCGGCAACTCCCTCTCCCCTGCATGCGTGCAGGCCGGCTGGGGGAGGAATTCCATCCAAGCGCCCTTGGCGCGATTCATTTCCGCTCAAACCAGTCCATCCGCCTATGCCGATGGAGACAGCCATGGCATCGTTATTTGGCATAATCATGACGCTCCGAAAAGTTGCCGGTAACTGGCTGCATACTTTTCCCCATCGAATTCCCGGGCACTCGTCGCGGCATTCGCTTTCATCGCCAGAAATTTTTCGGCGCTTAATGATGACGCCCGTTCCAAAGCCACGCACAACGCCTCGACTGGAGTCCCGTCCACAATCATGGCATTATGGCCATCCTTGAGAAATTTGTGCAAGTCGCTGGTATAATTGCAAATCATCGGCACTTTGAGGGCCAAAAACTCCGGGACCTTCGAGGGAAACAACGATCGAGACCAATGCGCCTGGTCCCGTAAAATGATGCCAAACGACGCTGAGGCGGCGATCTTGAGTACTTGGTCATCGGCAACCCGGCCGTGAAACCGAACCGCGCTGCCGAGCGAATCGATCAATTCACTTCCCACATTTGGCAGAGCCTCAACCTTGGACCGGTCTGCCCCCAGATATTCCAATTCGATGCTTACGCCCTTCTCCCGCAGCCTTTTGACGGCGCGCAAAACAATATCCTGGCGGTCTCTCTCCGGTCCCCCGGAAAACAGCAGACGCAGCAGTTTTTTCGGCTCGGGCGGGGGCGACCCGGCTGGCGTTTTCCATTTGGGGTCGCTGAGATCCAAAAGTGGCGGCACCACAATGCAACGAGCTCCGGCCCGTTTATAGTACGCCTGCAAAGACTCAGTGATGCAAATCGTCCCGTCCAATCGGTGATTCATGTAACGACGCTGAATCTCACTATCCAGCGTTGCACTGAAAACCCCCTCCGGCCGGTGCTGCGGGGCAATCCATTCCAAAACGATATTATAGAGCGGCACGCGGAAGTTTTTGCAAAGCCGCCGGAGCCACCAGAGCAAGCCCACCGTTCCTCCCGAACCCGGCAAAGCGATGACTGCCTTTACGCCCGTCAAACCCTGGCGGCGCAACCAGGCGATCCGCTGGTCCCCGATGCCGAAGTAACCGCGCAGCAGGCGTCGAATTTTCGGGAGTCGCGTCGGATCATGAACCAGCCAGTAGGGATGGCCGCGAAATGAGCACGCACCTTCCCCGTTTCGCGGTGCCGATTGGCCTGCCGCTTTCCTCGGCAATAACCCGACCGTGAATCCGGCCGTTTTGATGGCATGGCAATGTCCCTGCAGATTGTTCGCATCCGCGCTCCCGTTGGGGAAGTAGCTGTCGGTGACAATGATCACTTCCGGAAGCGTCACCGCCAGGTGCTCTTCTCTGATTTTCATGAAGGTGAGGAATCAGTGATGCAGGACCCGGCAAATATTCCAGGCTGAATTTATAAGCCTAAATCAACTGGTTTGACGGCGCTGCAAGAGAGCCTCGTTTCATTGCCTGCATAATCAACCCGAAGGTGGCTGAGACCACTGCGCCCGACAAAGGGATGCGAAACCATGCCTATGGGGCTTCCTGCGTTCTTTGAACAGTGTCCAGGCACGACCGGCCAGCAGGATGACAATCAGGTTTTGCGGTGTTATGGAAATACTATGGAAAATCGAAAGACCGAGCGCAGCCAGTATCCAAAAAACCATGAGTACACCCAGCAGCCATTGCTGCTGATTCCTTGCGCAGCGGAGGAGACGAAACCCCGGCCAGATCACGACCGCGCAATATCCCAGCAACACCGGGAAGCCGGATTTAAAGAGTATGAATAAAAATTGGTTGTCGACATAATCATAATGGTCGAAATAATCAAAAGAATAAGTAGCCTTGGGCCCAAGACCCCAAAAAAGGCTCGCCACCGGCACCTGTGCAAAAAACTGCGAATACTGGGAGCTCCGCGAATCGTCCATTAACCGCCCTTCGAATGCTTCTAGGCGTTCCGGCACTGTCGCCGCCACAATCCCAAACCCGAGCCAAAAAATGAAGAGGGTCAACGCACATAGCGCGGCAATTCTTACCGCCCGTTGCTTGATGTGTCGCCGCAGCGGAATGGTCAGACAGACCAGCAGCGCCAGCGTCGACATCAGTGTGAAACTTCGACAACTGGAGATGATTGCCATGGGAATGCACAGCGCTATGGGAATCAGGGCCGGAATGCATTCCGACCAGCGTGAGGATTTTGCCATCACCATGGCGCAAAGGCCGAACCAAAACGCCGCCTGGAGGTGTAGTATGGACGGCGTCGCTCCAGCAAAGGTTCCGTTGACGTTCAATTTTATCGTGTAGTAAGTGCAGAGGATGATCGAACCATAAGCAAACACCAGCGACAATGCCCGGATCCTGGGCCATAAGGCGGCGTCAAAACCCGCGAAGACACCCAGGCATAACAGGTAGATAATTGGGCTGCCCGGCTGGAGCAAACTACCCCAATCGCTCAGTATTTCCGCTGGCTCGTAGCCGACCAGGAACCAAAAAGCGCAATAGAGGAGCATCGTTGTCAGCAGCAGGGTGGCCACGCCGGGCAACCTAGGGCGATGCCTTTGCCAGATCACCATCAGACCAGCCATTACAAAGGCCGCCAACGCAAACAGGCGCAAGATTCGATCCAGCCGGGAGTCGTCCGGCAGAATTTGATAAGAAGCATCGCCATGGGAGCGATCCAGATAAAGGTAACTGCCAAACCACCGCACCACCAACGCCAGCCAGGTCAAAATAAGCGCGGCAATGGTCAAATTGGCAACCGGTGAAGTCGCCCGTCTATCGAGCGGCTTGAGGACCTGCGCTTGTCCCGGCTGCAGGGAAATCAGAGGATTTTTCCTCCTCAGAATCCACTCCAGATGATGGCTTGGGCAGGCGGATTTCTCCGGACTGGAGCCGCGGGTGCCGGCACGCCGGTTAAGAAACTTCGTGTTCATCATCACTTGGCCATCGGGATTTCGCAGGATTCCAGCGGCAATGCGTCATCCGCCGGGGTCTTCTGCGCCAGCTGGTCAGCTCGCCGCAGAACTTGTTTCGCCTTCCAGACCACCATCGGCATCACGATGAGTGCATAAGGCAAGACCGATGCCCAGACGACGCCAGCTATCCCCAGCCGGCGAGCAAGAAATATCTTTAAGGCAATCGCGACGGGGCAAAACAATCCAAACATCAGCACTTGCACTCGAATGGCATTGGCACCGTTCAAAATCATAAATAGCGGCCCAGCCACCGAGGTCAGAAAGGCCCAGGCGGCCATGCCGGCAAAGAGGAACATGCCCGGGCTAAACTTGGGACCAATCCACAAGTGCAGGCCAATCGGGCCCACGGTCGCAAACACGATGCCAGCGGAGCCGGTGATGAGCACATTCCATTTCATGATGCGAGCTGTGTTCCGCCGAACCCAATCAATGTCCCCTCGCGCCAAGGCCTCGCCATTGGCGCTCCAAAACGGCAGATACAGCATGCTGGCCACGGTGCCGAGATACACCGCCAGCCGAGCCGGGACGGAGTAAATCGCGACACTGTCGAGCCCAAGAACCTGCGCAATCACGATGTTGTCGGAACTGATCCCGACGGCCATTAAAATAGATACCAGAAAAAACCATAAGCCGGTGCCCAGCAGCCGCCGCGCCGTATCCCAATGAAAATCCTGCAGCCGCGGACGCAACTGAGGACATTGGAAGCCAAAGAACACCCAACCGTTTAACAGGCTGACGAGCGGCTGTACGCCGGCGACACCCAGCACCAGAACCGGCAAGCCGGCGTGCGCCTTTACGGAGATCAATACCACGACCACATTGATTACGCTGCCCGCACATTGCCAGCAATTGCTCTGGAACCCTTGTTGCAGTCCGCATTGGATTCGTTGAACGACCCCCAAAGGCAGGGAGGCCAAAAACGCCATGAAACAAATTGCGACCACTGCTCCGCTTTGCCTCAACAGGTCGGGGGAAGTTGTGTTGAGCAGGCGCGACCACGGTATGAATGGGAACGAGATCAGGAACAAGCTACAAAGAACAGCTGCCACTGCGGACAGTGCGATGAAGGCGCTGGCAATGCAGCGACGCGATTCCTGCAGGTCGCATCGCCCTTCCGCCCGGCAGATGGCGGTCATAAGACCGTTGCCCAGTCCCAGATCGGCGAAGGTAAACATCCCCACCATCGCGGTGATCGTCATCCAGAGGCCATACTGCTCATGCCCCAGATAGTGGAGCACCAGGGGAATGGTGATCAGCGGGCCGGCCATCGAAACAATGCGAGCAAGGGCGGCACTCCCGGCGGTTAGCAATGCACGCCGAACCCGTTCTTTCGAGCGGTCCTCCGCCGTCAAGCTGCCCAATGACCTGAATTTAAACAACGCCAGCAAAGCCCGGGCGTCAGCTTGAATTGATCGAACTAGTCTATCCACTAGTCAAAGCACAAAGGCCGCATTCCGAAGTCGGCGATTCCAAGTGATTCGCCAGATCATTCCGACCTGCTGCCAGAAAACAGGGGGCATTTACCGAGCCAATTCATCGATCGAAAATTGAACTGGATCAAGCCTCTTGACCTCGGCGACGACCCGCGCAGGGTTTCCGGCCGCGATCATGAAAGCCGGCACATCGGAGGTAACCACTGAGCCCGCGCCAATAACAGCCCCTTGACCGATGGAGACCCCTTTCAAGATGATGGCGCGGGCGCCGATAAAGACGTCATCCGCAATCCTGACCGCAGCAGTCCTTGGCGAGGCGTTTCGAAGCCGGTCATCTGGATGCAGCGGGTGCGCATCGTTATCCAGGATCAAAGCGCCGGCGCCGATAAGTACCCGGTTGCCAATCACCACCTGGCGCCATGCGGTAATACTGCAGCCACTTACACCCACATCGTCTCCGATCTCCAGAACCCCAGGACCACGCGCCGTCAAAATGACCGGCTGAAATACGCCAATTGAATTGCCTTTGTTCTTGCTACGCGCCGAAAATCGTACGCCGATCAGGATGCGTCCCCCTTCCTGCTGGCGAAAGATCGGCCGGCCACTCAGCCGCCAGCCGTAACGCCACCGTACGCCCTGCGACACTGACCAAAACCATTGTCGCGGGATCGATATCCAATAGGGCAATTTTCGCAGGAACTGGCGAACTGCCTTGGGCACAAAATGGCGCAGGCTCATGAGATGTCTTCTCGGCTAAGACGAGGGAGTTTTGGCGCCGCTGCCCGAATTCTCCAGATCACAATTAATACAGCGGCACCCAGTAATCCGGCGCGGACAATGGCGGGGCATACAAAATTCGCGTGTCAGAAGCACACGCGGCGCTGTATTGAAAGGCCCCAACATCAGTCACCTGCGACTGCGGATTTCCAAAGAAGTCGGACGGAGGGACCTGATTGGTGCAGGCCATGCCTCGCGCGGCACTGGTTGCGGACAACCAATAAAGACCATTGGTGATGTTCACGAAGCCAACCGAACGCGTGACGGAGTTGTGTCCACCAATGGAGTTGGAGGAACCCGCCGGTGCAATCGCCAGCGTACAGAGATTATAATCCGCAGCGATTGCGGCGGAACCATTGAAGCCTCCAAGGTTGGCGATGGCAACACTCTGATCCGTCAAGGCCGGCAAAATGATGTTGTTCGTGAAAAATACCGTGCCATAGCCGGTATAAATTCCGCCGTCGACAGTATTGTTGAAGAAATAGTTTGTTCCGGGCTGGGCACCACCGTCAACGGCGCCCCAGAGCGCCACACCCCACCGGTTAATAGAGCCGTAAACCAGATTGTCATAGATCGTGTTGTTCCAATTCTGCCCGCCGGCATTTTCGGTGTATAAAATCATGCCGTAACCGTTGGTGTTGTTTCTAAATACATTTCCACGGACAATGTTATTTGGCCCGCTGAGATACAATCCATGCCAATGGCCCGAACCAGGGACAGCTGGCGGATTAACCCCGTTATTTTCCACCAGATTGTATTCCACCACGTTGTTTGAGCAAGTGGGGGAAGTCAAGTTAATGCCCTGTTGGTGGTTGCGAGTGATCCAGCAGTTTTTGACAACGCTGTAATTGTTCACCGCCAATCCATCGCCCATATTATTGCTGACGCAGAAACCGTCCAAAATTAAATAGGAAGTGTGTCGTGCATTCACTGAAATTCCTTCCAAGGTTCCGTTCGTTGCGTTGGCGATGACTGCCGCCCATTTGAATTGAGATTTGATGGTGATGGGGAGTTGGGCCGTGCCGCTCACGTTTGCGGGAATCATTACCGGCCCGTTGTAAATTCCCGGCATCAACGTGACGGTCACGCCCGGGGCTAGCTGGGTCAAGGCAAAACTCAGCGACCAAGGAGAAATTTGGGTGCCGCCGTTTGTCGCGCTGCCAAGAGTGCTGACATAGTAGGTTGGCGAAGACATCTCGCCGGTTACGCGTAAATCTATTGGGGCTGATGGCTGGCCCAATGTCACCTTGATAAACCATGCGCATAGTCCGGCAACGAGGATCCCGGCTTTGGTCACGGTGCTCATCCGGGGCCGCATATATTCCATTTCCCCCATCGAAAGCAATCTTCATGCCAACTTGATTCAAGCTTGACGATTGCTTGGATTTGCGTTCAAGGGGTCCGCAATAGGCAACAAACTGTCCACCGCGACGACAGACTATGGACAGGAAACCGACCGAACGGCTGAATAAAAAGGCCACACTCCGTGCCCGTCAATTCGCACGCCATCTTCCGCTTGGCAGGCGAACTGACTCAGAGGCTTGAGGGTCAGACGACGCCAAGGCTTCCTTCACCGTCTTCTCCTCCTCCTTTCATTTTTCGCCGATCAAACAAGCCGGCTTTTTCAGCCCCACTGCGTGCCGCTTCACTTCCAGCGAGACTTCATTTGCCGTTTAGCACCGGATGATCTACGGCCCGGTGGTAGTCCGTATATTGGTAAAAGCGATGTGGGTGCTCGCGGCTGTCGGCGCAATTGTAAATCAGGCCCAGGACACTTGCTTGGCGTTGCAAAAGCAGTTCCAGCGCCTCGCGAACGACGCGGTTTCGCGAAAATCCCCGACGCACGACAAACAATGTGCCGTCCACTTTATTAGCCAGAGTCGCGGCATCGTCCGCGGCGAATAATGGGCAGCTATCAACCAACACGTAATCAAATTGTTGACGCCAGCGGGAAAAAACCTGCTCTATTTCGGGCCGCAAACACAGATCTCCCGGATGGCCCTCGGTGGCGCCGCGGGCGACAAACGACAGATTTGGCAGAACGTTTTCATGGATAATTTTCTCTGCCAATTCCGGGGCTTGGACCAAGTCGGCAAATCCCGGTTGGGACGCGAGGCCAAACACCTTGTGGATTTGGCCCTTGCGCAAATCGCCATCCACCAGGAGAACCCGGGAACCGCCAAATGCCAGCGCTTTAGCAAGATTGATCGAGATCGTCGATTTTCCTTCGCTCGGCAGGGCGCTGGTTATGAGAATAATCTTCGGGCGAATTCTATCGGCTGGCAGGAAGAGGAGCGCCGAACGAAGATTGCGGAAGGATTCAGCATAAACATCACGCTGCTTCGCATTCTTCAGCAAGCCACCAGTTCCATCTCTGTCCAGCTTGAGCGTCTCGGGGACCATGCCGACAATGCTGCCGCCAAACAATTCTTCCACCTCTTTGAAGGAAGTGATCCGGTCGTCGCGGACCTGAATCAGAAGAACGATTCCCAAGCCGCCGCACAAGCCGCCGAAAACCGCCAAGGACAGCAACATCAGATCGGTCCGAAAGGAGCGCACGGCGGGAGAAGCCGGCTCGAAGACAGCGAGGAATTCCCGGTCCACCTCCCGGCTGATATCCACACTTTGCAGCAACGTCACCAACCGGTCATACAAAGTTTGAGTGCGCTCAACATTGAGCTTCAGGCGCTGCGCTTGCGCAATCCGGTTATTGGCGTCAACCACTTTGGCATTCCATTGCTGGATGGAATCACGGACGCTGTTGCGATAATCGTCAAGCAGCTTTTCTCCTTGTTCAATTTCCAGGTCTAATTTGACCATGTTCGGATGCTCGGGACGAAGATTTTTGCTGAGGGCCTGGCGTTGGATTTTGAGTGCTGCAAGCTCCGTCCAGGTGGATTGACGGCTGCCGGCGAGCGGCGGGGGCGGCGTCGTCCTTGCGCCGGCCAGGGTCTTGCCGTCGGGAGTCGAGTCAATCCGGAATCCGCCCGTAAGATTCTTGCCTTCGCCGGCCCCATCCGTTTCCCCCGCGGTGCTGTTAAAAACCTGCGACTGCAGTTCGAAACCAGACAATTGAGTTTGCAGCCTTGTCAGGTATTCGCCCGCTATGCTGTTCTCCTCCTCCAACACCGCAAGATTGTTTGACTGCTCGAAGTCCATCAGCGCATTCTGATCAGCCTTTAATTGATCTCCCATGCTGATCGCCTGAGCGGAAATTGAAGTGAATGTTTCGCCCGATTGCACTTTGCGAACGTTTTTTTTGTATTCCAGAAAAGTTTCCATGTAAGCCTTCAGGTAGGCCTGCGTATAAGCCCGGTTTTTGCTAAAGGCCGAAAAGGTGATGACCGTCGTCTTTGGCGCTTGATTTACTTTCAACCGCACTGGGATCGGGCGGCCAAGCCCGCCGTCATCGGTTTCCTGGCCCGTCAGGTGCGCCAAGAGCGTCCCCAAACGGCCTTGCTTCACACGCGGAATCGGGGTTCTCTGGTCCAGCAAGCGCTGGAGGGCCAACTCCTTGATTTTGTCGCTTTTGAGCAACTGGATCTGGGTGGTAATGTAATCCTGCATGTCATCCGTAATCGTTTCGCCCGGCAAGCGCATCTTCTCCGTTTCCCACATCTTCGCTCCGGAAACATAGGTGGGCGGCGTGGCCAAGATATAAACGACCACCCCCGCCAGGGCCGCCCCGACGGACAGGACGGGCACCCTCCAATATCTAAGAACCGCGGCAATGAATTTGTGCACGTCCATGGCCGAAACCGGCTCAGCCGGAGAATACCCGTTCCCGTAGAACGGATCCTGGAGGTCCATGGGCTGGTGGCCTTCGTACTTTATGCGGGGAGAATTATCCATTGGCTAAAAGCGTAATGACCTTAAAGGAACAACAATCAGGTCGTCCGGCTCCAGCGGCAGGTCCAGCTCAACCTTTCCTTCGTCGAAAATCCGGCGGACGTCCACCACGAAGGTGGTTTTGCCGCTTGGATCGTTTCCGCCTTTTCTTATCACTTTGACCTTGTGTCCGTCCGCGAGCTCGTTCAAACCGCCTGCCCGCAAAATGGCCTTGCTCAAGGTGAGAATTTCATCGCTGGGAATATCCTGCGGCCCGGGCAGACGCAAAGGGCCGGCCAGATAAACCCGGCCGCGATTTAGCGCCATTTTGTCGATGGTGATGATGACGGTGGCGTGATAATAATACTTTTTTTCCAGGGCGGATTTTACTTCGCGAGCCAATTGCCGGCAGGTCTTGGATTGGGCCGGAACGCTCCCCAAAAAGGGGACATCCAAATCTCCCGAATCGGTGACGACCACCTGGGTCGGGTCGTTCAGATCTTCCAGAATGCGAAAACTGAGCAAATCACCTATTGCCAGCCGGTGTTTGTCATTCAGATTGTCCATCTCGTTGGTGGACGAAAGCGCGGCGGGGAAATTGCCCGGCAGACTTAACCCTGCATTGGTGGTGTCAACTTGGGATTGCCCAGTCGGTCCGGCCGGGCTCGTTTCCGAGGCCCAAACCGTGCAGTGGGCGGTCAGCAAAATTAGGACGATAATGCTCCGCATTGGCGCGTACTGAATCCCAGAGCCAAATCTAACAACACCGTCTTGACCCACGACAAAAAAGGCCAAACTCCCAACCCATCCTAAATGCCCAAACGACGCGGTTTCCTCTTCTCCCAGCGAGGAATAGAACAAGGTTGAAGACAGAGAATTTTTTTTCCGGCCATTCAGCAAACCGACTTTCGCGGGCAATAAGCCCATCATCCAGCAACGCAATGTTGTCGGCAAGACATTCATATAATACCATCTATCCATCATATCAGGCTCCTGCTCATAGAATTATCTCAAAAAAATTGATAAGCCAGGCCGACCCCGACAAAATTCTGGTCATAGGTACGGTCCGCCACCGTGGACGGCCGCATCGTAAGACGATATGTCAGCGTCAGGGTGAGGTTGGCGGTGATAAGCTGGCTGATATCAAACCCCGTTTCCCACCAGTTGTAATCTTCGTGAAAGTTTCCCCGGATGTTTGGCTCCCCTTGTTGGCCGCTTTCAAATGATAAATTTGGTTTGACGCTTAAATTTTTGAATCGCCAGCGAATGTGTGAGCGCACGTACCAGTCTTTAATAAAATCAGCAGAACTGCCCAGGCGAATCTCGTGGCCCGCGCTCAAGTCATAGCTGAGGGCATCAGTGATATCGTGGGTTGCCGTCAACCCACCGTAAACCGTGTGTTGGTTGAAGGCTTCAAATGTCTTGCTGGTTTGTGCAAACAAATACGTCGTGTAGCCGCACTGGGCCTGAAATTGAAAGTATGAACCAGGCTTCCAGTCAGCGAATAATCCCACGTTGTAGCTTGTGTTGTCATTCAAAACCGGTTGATCGTAGGTCGTAAACGCCCCGCCCACCTCTCCACCGGCGAGGAGCTCTGGATACACCCAATACCCCACCCGGGCGGCTATTATTTCCGACGCAAGATTGAGATAATCAAAGCTCTCGTCCGATGAGACAAAGTTCCGGTGGTCGTAGCCGAGGTTCAACTGCACGTCGTCCAAATCCCAGGCCACGCACAGACCCGCAGTGTTGTCAAGACCGCCGTAGCGGCCGGTGCCAGCAACGGAGGCCTCCTCCGCTGGATCCTGGATGTACTTCAGATTGTCATGAGTATTGATTTTGAAGTCCTTATAAAATGTGTCCAAGGAAATCTGTGAACCGGAATCCAACCTTAGCGCACTGAATTCGCTATGCAGCAAGTATGCGTCGTATCCCACCCCTATGTGTAACTGCAGCAGGTTTTGCTGAGTTAACGGGTAGCTCCCGTCAAACCAAACCATCGGCCTGAGTATGAAATCTTGGATCGTATTCTGCTTCGAAAGCGTTACGTTATCATTCCAATCGGCCTCCATCGATGGGGTCACCAATAGCCTCACACCACCGCGATAAAGAGTGTACGGTAATGATTCCAAGTCGAGATGATTAGTCTCCACCGCTATTTCATTTGCCAGCGAATGCCTCACCGCCTCCTGTGCAGACGCAACTCCGAGACACTGAAGTACAACCGTGGCGAGCCAAATGTTCAAAAAACCACCAGCCAAAAAAACATTCCCATGTTGATTTGGCAAGTTCATCGTTTATACAAAAAGCCAGACCATGGTTTCAAGCTGCGCTTTTATCCGCAGGCACTCCGGTTTGCCATCTTTCAATACCGCGTTTGCCTTGAAGGCTTGACTGTGCATTTTGCATCGTTGTTTCATTGGGATTTTCTAGACGGCCTTATTTTTTCTCCTATTTTCTCCTTTTAATCAGCCTCTAACCTCCTGTCCAATTGTCCATGGAACTATACACAGCACAAATTTGCAACGCAAGCCAAAATGGTAAACAGCAATTCCGCAATGGGTTGCGCGACTGCCTTTCGTTGGGGAGGCGAGATTTTTGCACAGTTGGCATTCTCTCGGTTTAAATGCCGGCTTGCTGGGGGCTTCAGCAAATGATATTTTGCACCGTGAACCGGTCAATTTTAATTGCGGCAAGGTGGTTTTACCAAGTTATTGCGAGCTAAGCATTTCCAGAAAAGCCGGGTCGATTTTTTACGCTCCATTTTGGAGATCATGATAGGCGGCATCAATGGCCGCCCTCAATGCTTGTTCCCTTTTGATACTGGCGAGGGACATGGCCTGGTTCCGTGCCGCCTCAATCTCTTTTGGTGAAGGCGCTCGAGGGATCGCCCTGGGTCAACCTCACGGTGAGATATTGCGCGGGGACCCGGGCGCGAATGACGTTGGCAATCGCATGATCCGTGATTTTCTCGAGCAAATCCAGGGCCTCCGGATAGCCGGCGTAGTGATGCATGTCCACCAGGCCGCCAACCATTTTTTCAAAAGCTTAAGGGCGGCTGAAATTGACGTTTTTGTCAATTCAGGCGCACCGCGCAGGAAACAGCTTTCTGGGCCCAAGAAATCTGTTGCCTTATACAAATTATAAACTAGTGTGCATCATGTACATGTCTAATGTAGAATATCATTTGCGGGCCATCGGGTCCGGCTCACTTGGTCCCCGGGCAGTGTCCAGGACCGTCTGGGATAGCCGGGAAGGTTTGATGCTGAGCCGCTCGCTTGTTTCCGGCTGGTCATTATTGGAAATTCGATTTGCTAGTGAGCGAGACATGACCAAATGCAATCTCAATATATTGCCGTGCAATGCGTTACAAAATTTATCATCATTTCGGTATCCGAGTCTGCGGACCGTCCAGATTTGCCCATCCGATCAAAAAAGCAGTCCAATATCTCCCCATCGCGACGCATCAGCTTGTTGCGGTGGTGGCCCTCCTTACATCCGGCGTGGCATTGGGCTCCAACCCAATAGGATACGTCACCGGGACTGTTCTGGGGACTGTGCGGAATGATTTTAGCGGGTTTGTGGGTATGGAAATCGTTGTGGGGACCAACCCGATCAGCGTGGTGGCGCTGGGGCGCTGTTTGGCGGCCGGGAACAGCGGGATGCATGAGCTTAAGCTGGTCAACGCTGTGGATGGCACCGATGTGGTGGGCGGGAGCACGACCATAGCGATGGGCGGCGGGACAGTGGGCCAGTTTCAATACGCGGCGTTAAGCAGCCCGGTGGGACTGGCGGCGGGGGCGACCTATTATGTCGTGAGCCAGGAGACAACCGGCGGAGACCAATGGTACGACCTGAACACGCTGATCGCGACGACGGGTGCAGCGGCCCAGATGGCGGCCGTGTGGAGCTATGGTACGGGCCAGTGGAATTTGGAGGGATCGCCGGGGCAAGCCTATGTGCCGGTGGATTTCCAATACACGAATCCGACCTTGAATTCCAACCTCGCGGCGGCAACGCGATATGTGACGGGCACGACTTTGGGCACCTTGCGGAACGACTTTAGCGGGTATGTGGGTATGGAAATCGTGGTGGGGACCAACCCGATCAGCGTGGTGGCCCTTGGGCGCTGTTTGGCGGCCGGGAACAGCGGGATGCATGAGCTGAAGCTAGTCAACGCTGTCGATGGCACCGATGTGGCGGGCGGGAGCACGACCATAGCGATGGGCGGCGGAACGGTGGGCCAGTTTCAATACGCGGCATTAAGCAGCCCGGTGACGCTCGCGGCGGGGCGGACTTATTATGTGGCGAGCGAGGAGACCGCCAACGGAGACCAGTGGTACAACAATCTGAACACGGAAATCACGACCACCGGGGCGGCGGAGCAGAACGGAGCGGTGTGGGGTTTTGGGCCGGGGCAGTGGTACGCGACGGGGTCGCCGGGCCAGACGTATGTGCCGGTGGATTTTGAATATACTAACGCCAGCTACGGAGCGAACTCGGTGGAGTTGGGGGCGGACTACGTGACGGGGACGGCGCTGGGGAATGTGCGGAATAATTTCAGCGGATATGTGGGGATGGAAATTGTGGTGGGGACCAACCCGCTCAGCGTGGTGGCGCTGGGGCGTTGTTATGCGCCCGGGGACAGCGGGGTGCACGTGGTGAAACTGGTGAACGGCGCGGCGGGGACGGATGTGCCCCAAGGGAACGTGACTCTGGCGGTGGCGGGGGGGACGGCGGGGCAGTTTCAACATGCGGCGCTGAGCGACCCGGTGACGTTGGCGGCGGGAGGGACTTATTATGTGGTGAGCGAAGAGAGCGCCGGGGGGGACCCGTGGTACGATCTGAACACGGAAGTGACGACGACCGGCGCGGCGACGGAGAGCGCCGGGGTGTGGGGCTTGGGGCCGGGGCAATGGTACGTGACCGGGACGCCGGGCCAGGCTTACGTGCCGGTGGATTTCCAATACAGCAACTCCCAATCGGCCGCGTCGGCCCCGGCCGTGACCAGCGGGCTCGTGGCGTGGTATCCCTTGGCTGGGAATCCGCACGATTATTCAACCAACGGCTACAATGGAAATTTTGATGGTCCGCCGATTCCGACCAACGGCGTGGACGGCGTTCCCAACACGGCAATGTATTTTGCCAACAACGATATGTCAGTCCCGGACGTGCTGGTACAGACCAATACAAGTTTCTCCGTGTCACTGTGGGTGCAACCCAGCCAATTGAATGACAATTACCAAGCGTTGGTTGATGGCGGAGGCTTCAACGTGGCAACTTCGGGATGGGGATTTGGTTTTAACAACCTGAACCAGTTATTCATTGTCTGTGGCTCGGGCTATGACGAGTCCACATTCGTATTATCGCCGGGAGTGTTTTACCATGTCGTGGTGACGGCGCAGACGGGTTCGCCATACGCATTTACATTTTATGTCAACGGGGTGGAAATGGCATCGACATCAGTGGCGACGGTGAACAGTTGGAGCCAGAACGCGGGGATCACGGATTTTGGCCGGGCCGTGAACGGCCCACCGATTTATTTCACCGGGGCCATGGCGGACGTGCGCATTTACAACCGAGAGCTATCACCGGCGGAAGTGGTGACGCTTTACACGAATGACAGCACCCGGCAGGTCGAGCCGCCCAGCGCGATCACGGATCCCGACTTGACCTACCTAAAATTCCTGGACGACATCACTGCCAGCCCGCAGTACTCATATATTTATTGGCCGGCACCGTTGAGGGATTCCTCCGTGGTCAACAACACGAACGTCTTGTATTACTCCAATGAGGGACACGAGGATGACGTGTGGGTAAGCGTTAACGGAGTGACGGCAGCCGGGCTGCATTGGCATGGGGTGGGCGGTTCATATGCGGACACCGGCGACTCGAACCATTTCGCGTTTACGACCAACAGCTACACGATAGCTCTTTGGGTACAGCCCATGACGGCTTATGGGACTTTTCTATCCTGTGGCGTTGCCGGGATTAGCGGCTGGTGTGTGAATGAGGATGTGAATTATAATTTATTCTTTAACACGTACTCGAATGGTGTAACTTCGTCCGTGGGTTCCCTTCCCGTCTATAACAACACTTTCCACGCCATTCTCATTTCTGTGTCAAACGGCACCAACGTCGCCATGTATCGGGACGGAATGCTGTTTGCGACCGGCACGGTGACCGTGCCCGCGCCGGCGGGGACCAACACGCTCATGTTGGGACAGCAAAATCTTGGGACGTACTTTGGCAGGACATTGGACGGGAACATGTGGATGACTCAGATTTGGTCAACAAATTTAGATGCGGTGCAAGCCAGCTACCTCTATTTGAACCAAGTGGACGGTTCGCCTTGGCCACCGTGAAGATCAATACGGATCACTCGGCAATGTTTCTGGCGCCCAACGGCATCCGTTCAGCCGGCCATACTGATGGGTCATTTATAAGACTACACACGAGAGACGTGGTATAATGTTCGACATGTTAGCCATTGATGGCCGAACGCTGGAGCACAATACGCTTGAACGTATTCGTACGCAGGCAGCTTGGCGCGTGGTGGAAGATGGCGAGTCACCCAGCACCGTGATGCAGAGCTTTGGTTTGTGCCACACCACGATCAATCCCTGATTGCGCGATTTCAAGAAACAGGGATGGGACGCGTTGGCGAAATCCATATCGGAAGGACCCCAAAAACAATTAACCGAAGTGCGACAACAACGGGCTAAAGGCTGGATCTTGGGCAAAGACCCTCGGCAGTATGGCTTCGACTTCGGACTCTGGACGCGGCGGATCGTGCAGCAACTGATTTTGGAGAAGCTGAAGGTGGAGTTATGTTTGACGTCGGTGGGCAAACTGCTTGCCCGTTTGAGCATCATGCCGCAAAAGTCCTTGGGCCGAGCTTACGAGCGAGATCCCCAAGCCGTAGCCCTGTCGTTGGCCCAAACGTATCCGCAGCTCAAAGGGCGGGCCAGTCGGATCCCCTGCTGGGGCGGACCTATGGCCTGAAGGGGAGCACGCTCGTGGTGAAGACCTCAGGCCAACGGCAGAGTATCAATGTAATCAGGGCGGTGAATGCGCGCGGCGCTTTTTGGGCGGCGACCTATGACGGCAAACTGAACGGGGCGGCCTTTGTGCTGTTCTTGAAAAATTTCATGAAGGGCCGAGGCGGGAGAGTATTTCTAGTGTTGGATGGGCATCCTGCCCATACAGCGAAGGTGGTCCAAAGTTATGTGGGCAGCTTGCACAGGCGACTGGAGTTGCATCGCTTGCCAACCCATGCGCCGGACTTGAATCCCGACGAATTTGTGTGGAGCCACCTGAAAACCAATGGGGTATCCAAGGAACCGTTGAAGCAGAACGAATGCCTGCGTCAGCGGGTGGAGGAGGACTTGGTCAAAATCCAGGATAACCGCCCTTGGTGTGGTCCTTCTTCGGCGTGAAAACAGTGGCTTATGCCGCTGACTGATCAGTAATGGCATGAACATTGCTTTCGATCTAAACCAAATTCAAGCTGACCATGAGACTCAGCAAATTCGATCTGCGCGGACTGTCACGATGCTTGGTCGTGGCATTGGCTTCCTATTGGGTTGTCGCTGCAGGCGCCGCGACCGCTTTTAATTTCACGTTGGATGAACCATGCAAAACGAGTGCTGGCGTTTTTTTGCCGGATGGGACACTTGTTCGCACGCTCTGGAGCAAGGTGCGCTATTTTGCGGCAGGCACCAATTCTGCGGTATGGGACGGACTGGATGACAATAGCAACGCCGTGCCTGCCGGAATTTACCAAATCCGGCTGCTGGAGCATAACACCGAATATGTTTGGGATGGATCGATCGGGAATTCCTCGGCGGCACTCGGGGGAATCACGGTACATGAGGCGTTTTGGCCGATGCGTGGCATGTCGATTACGGGCACAAATGCGTTTTATGTGACCGGCTATAATGAGGGAAGGTATGACTTCTGCCAGTTTGCACTCACTGATCCCACACATGTGCTGGCGAAGTGGACGTGGGTTGACGACCCCAATATGAACCCGGAATCCGCTCCGTCCGACGTGTATGATCGCAACTGGCTGTGGACCACCACGGACGGCAACCGCGTTTACTTCGCTTGCAGCGCGGGAACCAATCCGACCAATGGAGGCACCGGCGATGTGTATCCGGGTTTCATCGTAGCCTGCAATGTCGCTGACGACAGCGTCGCGATTTTGACCAATGGCTGTCCAATCCCCACCGGGCCCGGCCCGAATCTCATCTACCCCAACGGTATCTATGTGGGCACGCAGCCGGGCTTGAGCGGCTTGGCAGTGCAGCAGAACGGGAATCTGCTCGCTGCTTCCGTGGCGCCCGATAATCTGATCTATCTGTTCGACAAGCTCTCTGGTGCGGCCTTAACCAACTTTAGCGTGACCACCCCAGGGCGATTGAACTTTTCGCCCGATGGAAGCCTCTGGGTGGTTTCCGGCAACTCAGTCATTTGCTTCACCAATGAAAGCGTCAATGCTTCCATCGCGTCAATGATCTCCGGTTTCGTGGAACCTTTGGATGTGGCCGTGAATCCAACGAACGCCAATCTGATTCTGGTGGCAGATGGGGGCAGCAGCCAGCAAGTCAAGGCGTTCACTGCCAGCGGAACGCCGCTTTGGGCCTACGGGCTGGCCGGCGGTTACTTCAGCAACGGCGTGGCCGTGACGACCAACAAATTCTGGTTTTTTAACGGTCAGAATGACGGGACTTTTCTATGCTTCGCCCCGGACGGGTCCTTTTGGGTTGGCGACGGCGGCAACAACCGGTCGCTCCATTTCTCGGCAGGGTGCAATTACATCGAACAGATCATGTTCCAACCGCATTCCTACGTGGTTTCGGTGGACGCGAACAATCCTTCGCGCGTCTTCAATCAATTTCTAGAGTTCAATGTGGACTATACAAAACCTTTGTCGCAAGCCTGGACTTTGGTGAATAACTGGGGAGCTGGCCTGAGCAGCAATTACCTGCCCTGGAACTATGGCCTGTTTGATGTGATGACCTTCACTAACGGTCGAACTTATGGCCTGATCCATACCAATTATTTTTCCTTAAATGAACTGGTCGAGTTGGCCACGAATGGCCTTCGGATTACCGGCCTTTTCCCGTCCGTCGGGCTGCCGATGGCAGGTACAGATTACAATTGGGTCTCGATCGCCACGGATGGGTCGGTTCAAGTAACGACGGTCGGGGCTGCCCAATGGTATAAGAGCGCTTTGAGCGGCTTTGACACAAATGGGAATCCGCTGTGGAACCCGCAGACTTTACTCGCGACCGTTTCGTCGGGCAGCACCGATCCGATCCCCCGGTCCGGTGGCTGTGGCAATATGAACGCGGCCATCAGCACCAACAATGTTTTAATATCGTTTGACCCGTCGCTGAATATTGGCTGGCATTTGGGCGGAATACGGCTTGGCGCCACCAACTGGCTCTGGAAAACCTCGCCGACCGGGAACTTGAACGGGCAGGGAAATTTTGAAACCGGGAACGGCATGGCCTACGCCGGCAATACGGTGGAGGCCTTGGATCGCAATGTAATCTACGGTTTTCATGGTGAGTTTTTCAGGGGCCAGGGAGAGGCGTCCCAACATATGCACTATTACGATGACGGCCTGTTTGTCGGACAATTTGGCGAGGCCAGCCCGGGACATTCAGCT
>JBEKZM010000087.1:0-27774 GCA_049509875.1 Verrucomicrobiota bacterium
TAGCAGGCTGGCCCCGACCCACAAAGCCGCCAGATAAGAAGCCACGCCAACCTCTAGAAAAGGCGTGGCAAAAGTTGAAATCCCCAGCAGGAGCACGCTGGCACAAGCCGACGCCGGCCAACTGCAGCCCAGCTTTCTGGCCAGGGAAAACACAATCGCCAGCGACAGGATGCCGGCGCACAACGTGATGACCGCAAACATAAAACCGCTGCGACAATAAAGATATCCCGGCAGGGCCAGCGCCGAATCAGTGAAGGAGGTTGTGTTGATGCGCGGATTGTTCACCACGAACGGCTCGATCGAACGGTTCTGAATCCAATACAAGGGCTTTTCATGATGGTAGCTGTCGCCCAGCGGAAACATGCACGCCCCCAAAATGCAATAGATGAACATCAATCCGGCGGCGAAAGCCAGCAGCCATAAAGCCGGCCCATACCCTTTCACGCCGACCGTTTCAGCCCGGTGTTTTTTAGAAAGATCCTGCCAAGAAAGCCGGCCCGCCGGCAACGGCCAGAGGCGGGTGACCCACCAGCCGGCCAGCGCCATGGCAAGGCACATCAACAGCAATCCTCCGCCCGTCAGGAAATGAAGCAGCGACAACAGTTGAACGGCCAGTGCCAGATGTCCGGCCGCCAGCGTCAAAATGGCCAGGATGCGTTCCAGTGGATTGTTCAGCAAGAAACGGGATTCAATGCCCGCGGCGGAAACGAGGCACAAAATATAAACCAAGGCGAGTTCGATCATTTTATCTCCGCTGAAAAATTCAGCATTCAGCGCGGGCTTTCGCGTGATTTTCTTCCGGCTCGACCGGTTTGCAAGAACTTTCCTCCAGTCCGTTCATGGGGCGATGGTCTCCGCCTCGCTGAGGCAGGGCATGAGAATCGTCAATTCCAAGGTCTCGCTCATGAAAATAAAGAGACTGGAGGGATAACATTCGCGGTCGCGTTTGGCAAGCGAAGGCTGCGAAAGTAATCTGCCCGGGGCGCAACCCGACACCGCCCCCCAAACAAGGAGCCGTGCGCCACCGTCTCGATCGGGTCGGGTGCCGCGATCCGCAGCAGCGTCGCCGGTCAGAGAGTTTACGGATTATGCGGGCGGTCTTGAATTTCCACGTTGCTGCGGCTCATAGAGCCGCGCTTCCGGGGGCAGTGCGAAGAGGCCCCCATTTGCCCGGCCTCAGGCGGCGCTTATTTCGCCCGCGCCACGGCCAGCAAATTTTGGCCGAACGGCGGCGCGCAGACATTAAATTCCAGTCCGTGAACCAGCGGAAAGATGACGCGGTCAAAAAAACGGACTGCCGCCGGGTTGAAGCCGCGTCTTTTAAGCGCGCAAAAACCCAGCCACCAGGCAAAATAACCGGCAAAATTGTAATAGCGCAGCCGCACGATTTCAAAACCCGCAGCGTCCAGCTTCCCGCGCAGTTCGGGTTTGGTGTAACGGCGGAAGTGGCCGAAGTCCCGGTCAATCGGCGCGTAAATTTCCGGCCGCGCCGGAACGAAAAGACAGAGGGCGCCTTTTTCGCGCGCCAGTTTTTGCCGGTAAACGGCCAGTTCGCGCTCGTCCTCCTCGATGTGTTCCAGAACATTGACGCTCAAAATGGCCTGCCATGCATCCCCGCACTGCAAATCGTCAATCGTCCCAGCCACCAGATTGAACGCGGGAAAGGCGGCGCGAAAGCGGGCGCAAAACCTCGGATCCGGCTCGATGGACACCAGTTGAGTAATCGCCCGGTTTTGCGCCAGCATTTCGGAGATCTGTCCAATGCCAGCGCCGACTTCCAAGACGCGCCCGCGCAGATGTTGGGAAAACTCCCGCAGCAGGGCCACCCGGTAATTTTTTGCCTCGCCCAGGGCGGCGAACTCAAAGTCTTCCGTTTGGGCGGATAGATTGGGAATGGCGGTCATCGGCTAAAAAAATTATATTTCAAAATGGACCACAGCGCGCGGACTCCGTCGCGCCAGCCAATTTTTTTTCCTTCGGCGTAAGTCCGTCCATAATAGGAAATTCCCACCTCATAGACGCTCACCTTCAAACGGGCGATCTTGGCGGTGATCTCCGGCTCAAACCCGAAACGGTTTTCCTCGATGCTAATGCTCTGCGCCACCTCCCGCCGAAACGTTTTGTAACAGGTTTCCATGTCGGTCAGGTTCAAACCCGTCGCCATGTTGGAGAAGGTCGTCAGCAGCTTGTTGCCCACCGAATGCCAGTAGTACAAGACCCGATGACCGCTGGGGCTGCCCAAAAACCTGGACCCAAAAACCACCTCGGCCTTGCCGGATAAAATGGGAGCCAGCAAATGGAAATACTCTTTCGGGTCATATTCCAGATCAGCGTCCTGGATGATGACGATGGCGGCCGTTGCGTGCGCGAGGCCCGTGCGCAAGGCCGCGCCTTTGCCTTGATTCACTTCGTGGCGCAGCAGTTTCACGCGCGGATCGCCGCCGGCGGCCGATTGTAATTTTCCCCATGTGCCATCCGTGGAAGCGTCGTCCACAATGACGAACTGCTGCACCGGCCGCTGGGCCAGCACCACGGCGATCACTTCGGCCACCGTCGCGGCCTCGTTATACACCGGCATGATCACCGAAAGGCACGGCGCGATGTCATCGTTGGATTGGATTGCGTTCATTCCGCGGGTGGCAGAATTCGAATTGTTCGCGGGCGAGGTTCGCAAAAAGCCGCCGCCGGTTCAACCGGCAAATGGCGCGATGGTTTCCGCCTCTATGAGCCGCAGCAACGTGGAAATTCAAGACCACCCGCGTAATCCGTAAACTCTCTGACTGGCAACGCTGCTGCGGGTCGCGGACCCGCTGCGGTAAGAGCGCGTGGACGGCTTGGAACCACAAAGGCGGGCAAGGGACGACGGCCATTCGTTTTGGCGGCAGTCGCACTACCAGGTTTTGTTTGGAATCACGCGGCAGCGCCCGAGACGGGCGCGCTCCAGACGCAGCAGCTCCGGACTCCACGGCAGCCCCCGCAATCCGCAGGCCTCCTGACAGGCGGAGTTGCTGCGGGTCGCGGACCGGCGGACGGCGCGTCATTCCCAGTTTGATCCAACGCCTTCAGCGTTGCCGCCCTATTGATCGCCAACCCCGGCGTAGACGCTGCTTCGTCGCGTCAACGCCGGGCTGAATTATTCATCCCCGTCGGGGATGCTATAGACCGTGGACGCATCCAGGTTTTGGGGGCCCAGAAATTTTGTCCCACACCTCCCGCGAGCCATTCGCAAATCTCCTGACGGGCGACGCCGCTGCGAGTCAGAGACTCGCGCTCCAAAACACAATTCAAGAGCCCTGCACCAAGCGGGGTGCTCAAGTGCAGAATTTGCACAAAACCTTGGCGTCGGCAGTTTTTGCCACGTTGTCACTTAAGGTCGAATGCAAGGCATTATAATCAATAAAATCGGCCTTTTCCTGTGCCTTCCAGGCGGTCGCGGCCCGACTGGCACGACGGTTGCATTCAGGTACAAGTGGCTGGTTAAGACCCGGCCAATAAGAACTGACAATAATAACATTATGAGCGATTCAAACACGTCCGCAACCGTGACCGCGACCCCCGCGGCCGCCCCTGCCTGCACCCAAAAATGCGCTACTGCCGCCCCGGCTCCGGCCCCGGCTGCCGCCGCACCCGCGACGCCCGCGGCTAATCCCAAGCCTTCGCGCCGCAATGTGCGCAAGCAGCATTGATCAAAACAACGCAGGCACCGGCGCAGGGGAGGAACCGCGCCGGTGCCCTGCGGGTTGATTTCGGCGGAAAGATCGTCCGCCGACACCAGCCCGCGGGAAGGCGCCCGCCGGCCCCGGCCCGCATCCGGAAAGTTTTATGAAAGAAATTATGAAAAACCTGTTCGAGCTCCAAACGCTCGAATTTGAAAAAACCATCCGCCCCGACACCGAGGAGCGCATCGCCGAATTGCGCGCCAAGATACCGGCGCCGATCCTGGCCCATTACGACCGCCTGTGCGACCAGGGGAAAAAAGGCCTCGCCGTCATCCGCAATCAGACCTGCTCCGGCTGCCACATGCGTTTGCCGCTGGCGGTGGTGATGGACGTGCGGCATGCCCTCGACGTGTGCTTGTGCGACAACTGCCGGCGTTATCTTTATCTGCCCGAGCCCACTCCGGCCGAACAGAAAGAGGCCGTGCTTCAGGAATCATAACCGCCTGAGCCGCCGGCTATCGCCGGCAATTTCTTCGCGAGCGCGCCCCGTTCAAGCGGGAGCGCGCTTAGTGGTCTAATTAAGAATCAGGCCACTCAGGTCGTTTTGGGGGACGATTAGGCGTCTTAATTTTTTGTAGCTATTTTTCTGCAATCTTACTTCATGCTCTTGACACCCGCCCGATTGGGTCGAGCTTAATTTTAGCTGGCGTGGACGCGATCGGTTGAGTTGGGAGTGAGAGTGAGAGCGGAGAATAGTCGGTTAGAGCAGGTTAAAAGGATGATGCGCCCATGCCAGCTTTTTTCTTTTGCAAAAAGGCGCGTGGGAGGGAGTACCGGCCCCTGAACGGGTGGCATTCATCCAACCCACCGATGCGCGTGGTATTGACGCAGCCTCCGGCCAGCCTGAAAGGGCGGCAATCATCCAGCCCAGCGTTGGCCAATGGGAATTGGCCTGCGCTGGGCAACGACCCGCACAAGGCCAGCAACGCTGAAAGCGTTGTATCCCACACCCGTTCCGATCCTGGGGAGAACGCCGGCTTGCGCGAGCCGGGCAAATCGGGTTGACTGGAAGGGCTATGGAGATATATGCGCATCCCACCTTTGAGATGGCTTGCCGGCAGTTCGACGTCGTGGCCGACCATCTGCAAATCCCCGACAGCCATCGCGAACGGCTGAAGTATCCCAAACGTTCGATGACCGTCGCCCTGCCGATCCGCCTGGACGACGGCACGGTCAGGGTGTTTCCCGGGTACCGGGTGCAGCACCATTTGACCCTCGGGCCCACCAAGGGCGGCCTGCGCTATCATCCGGACGTGGCGCTGGGGGAGGTGGCGGCGCTGGCCATGTGGATGAGCTGGAAGTGCGCGCTCACGGGCCTGCCCTACGGCGGCGCCAAGGGCGGCATCGCGTGCGACCCCACCAAAATGTCGCGCGCTGAAATCGAGCGGCTCACGCGGCGCTTTACCCAGGAAATGATCCCCTTCATCGGACCGCAGGTGGACGTCATGGCCCCGGACGTGGGCACCAACGAACAAACCATGGCCTGGATCATGGACACCTATTCGGTGCATGAGGGCAGCACCGTCCCCGGCATCGTCACGGGCAAGCCCGTTGGCTTGGGGGGCTCGCTGGGGCGGCGGGAAGCCACCGGCCGCGGCGTGGCGTATCTCATCAACCGCGCCGCCGATGCCATCGGGCTGGACCTGGCCAAGAGCACGGCCGTGGTGCAGGGTTTCGGCAATGTGGGTTCCATCGCGGCCTATTCCCTCGCGCGGTACGGCGCCCGGGTCATCGCCGTGAGCGATGTCCAGGGCGGCCTGTACAACGCCCGGGGCCTGGACGTGCAGGCGCTGGAAATATACGTGGCGCAAACAGGCGGCCTGGCCGGCTTTCCCGGCGCCGAGCCCGTGGCCAATGAACAACTGCTGCTGCTCCCGTGCGACCTCCTGGTGCCGGCGGCCCTCGAACGCCAGATCACGGCGGCCAACGCCGGCCGGATCCAATGCCGCATCCTCGCCGAAGCCGCCAACGGTCCGACCACGCCCGACGCGGACGAGATTCTGAATCAGCGCCCGGAGATATTCATCATTCCGGACGTGCTCTGCAATGCCGGCGGCGTGGTGGTGAGCTATTTCGAGTGGGTCCAGGACCTGCAAAGTTTCTTCTGGAGCGAGACGGAGATCGTGGACAAGCTGTTCCGCATTCTGGAGACCGCCTGGGTGCAAATCCTGGGCCTGAGCCGGAAACAAAAAATCCCCATGCGCGTGGCCGCCTTGAGCGTGGGCATCAGCCGCGTTTTTGAAGCAAAGAAACAGCGGGGATTATTCCCCTAGCCTTTGGCGCGCGGGCTTCAGGGGCGGCGTGAAAAACGGTCCGGCGCGCTTGTTTTTGGCTGAAACGCAGCTATGCTTCTGCGGCTCTTAAGTATGTCCACCAATCGCAAATCCTGGGATTCCTTTGAGGCCATGCGCGCCGCCGCGCAGGAGGGCGACGCGCAGGCGCAGTGCTATCTGGGCGTCTGCTATCAAAACGGCCAGGGCGTGGAGCAGAACCACCAGGAGGCGGTGAGATGGTTTCGCCGGGCGGCGGACCAAAATGACCCGGTGGCGCAATGTTATCTGGGCGTCTGTTATTGGACGGGCCAGGGTGTGCCGCAGGAATTTGGCGAGGCGGCCAAATGGTTGCGGGAAGCGGCGGAACAAGGCGACCCGGCGGCGCAATTCAATCTTGGCATGCTCTACGAGACCGGCCAGGGTGTGCCGCAGAACTACGCGGAGGCGGTCAAATGGTACCGCGAATCCGCCGAGCGCGGCTACCCGGCGGCGCAATTCAACCTGGGGGTGTTTTACGAGACCGGCCAGGTGGTGCCCCAGGATTTTGCCGAGGCGGTCAAATGGTACCATGCCGCCGCCGAACAGGAACTGGCCGATGCCCAGTGCAATCTCGGCCTGTGTTATCAGACCGGCCGCGGCGTGGAACAGAGTTCCGCCATGGCCGTCAAATGGTTTGTCAAGGCGGCGCGCCAGGGCAACAAGACGGCCCAGCACAATCTGGGAGTGCATTACGCCGTAACCGAACCCGCCGGGGACGAGGCCGACGGCGCTCCGGAAGCCGCGCAGGACGCGGCGGGCCAAGGGCCGGTGATAAAATGACGCAGGGCGGCAGGTCTTTTCGACGCAGGCTTCGTTGCTCGCTCCTCACAGATCCCTGCGGATATGCTCGTCGCTCGCGCCTCGCCTGCGTCAAAAATCCCATGCCGCGAACGTGCCCGTATTTAAGAATCAGGCCACTTAGCCCTAATGCCTTTCGGAAATTCAGGATTGCTGATAAACGGGGAAAGGCCGCAACCCCGTTGGGGTTGATGGCTATTGGCGGATTCACCCAGGGTAGCTCCTTCGTCGCGACCCTGGGCTTTGGGGCGGAATCCCTTTGGGATTCGTACTGGGAATTTCCGAAAGGCATTACACTTAGCCCCCGATTTTTTCAGCCGCCGGGCGCGTGAGTTCGGCCAGCTTTTCCCCCGCCCGTCCGCCGTCAATGGTCGCGGCCGCCAGTTCCCAACCCTCGGTGAGCGATCCGGCCCGGCCGGCCACCCACAGCGCCGCGCCAGCGTTCAGCAACACCGCGTCGCGCTTGGCGCCCCGTTCGGCCCCTCCCAAAATGCGCCGGATGGTCTCGGCGTTTACAAATTTATCGCCGCCGCGCAGATCGGCCAGCGTGGCCGGCTGCAACGGCAGGTGTTCCCAGGCCACCGTGGCGGCGCTGAAGCCGCGCGTCTGGTAAAATTCCGCGACGTGGTTTTTCCCCAGGGTGGACAATTCGTCGAGGTACCGCTCGCCGGCGGCGCCCGACACCACCATGCCGCGCCGGGCCCCGAGCATCTGCAGCGCGCGCGCCATGGGCTCGCACAATTCGGGCCGCGGCACCCCCACCAGCATCGCCGAGGGGCGGGCCGGATTCAGCAGCGGGCCCAGAATGTTGAAGATGGTCCGGCGTCCCCGGCCGGCGCAAAGCCGGCGGGCATGGGCAATGTGCCTGAAGGCGGGATGGAAATTCGGGGCGAAGAAAAACGCGAAGTTATGCTCGCACAATGAACGCGCGGCCTCCGCTGGCGTCAAATCGATGGGGATGCCGAGCGCCTCGATGACGTCGGCGCTGCCCACGGAGGAGGTTACCGCGCGGTTGCCGTGTTTCGCCACAGCCACCCCGGCGGCGGCGCACAAAATGGCCACGGTGGTCGAAATGTTGAAGGTGCTCAGGTGGTCGCCGCCGGTGCCCACCACATCGAGAATCTCGCGCGCATCCCGCCAGCTCGCGTCAATGGGAGGAACCACGGATTTCTCGCGCAGGGCGGCGGCGAAGACGGCGATCTCGTCCGGCGTTTCGCCCTTTTGAGCCAGGGCCACCAGGAAATCCGCCTTGGGTTCGGCGGCCACCGTCTCGTCAATCAGGTGCGCCACCGCTGCTTGAATTTCCTCGGCGGACAAATTCCGCAGGGCCAGCAGTTGTTGCGTGAGGGGTTCCAGCACGGCGCAATTTTACGCCACCGGAGGAAAGTCACAAACGGAAATTGCGGCCAGCACGAAAAATAGCGTAACTTGAGGGTCGCAAATCCTGTCTCAAGCAGTGACCAAGCGAGAACCGGCGGCGCCGCAGCGCGTGGACCGCCGGCATTCGACAGTGGCGCGGCCCGAGGGCCGCCCGGCGCGTCCGGACAGCAGAAAAATCTATGGCGAAAAATTCCAGTCGAGGTTGGTGGAAATGGTTATTGGTCGCCGCGGTGGCCGTGGCGGGGGGCTACTATTATGTCCATCGCGGACATGCGCCGGCGGTCACCTACAACACGACGGCGGCCGCGCGCGGCACGGTGACCAAAGTGGTCACCGCGACCGGCACCTTGAATCCCGTGGTCAACGTGACGGTGGGCAGCCAGGTGTCAGGGCGGATCAGCAAATTGAACGTGGACTGGAATTCCATCGTGAAATCGAACGAGGTCATCGCGGAAATTGACCCCTCCACCTATCAAGCGGCCGTGGAACAGGCCCGGGCCGATCTGGCCAACGCCGAGGCCAACCTGGAATTGCAGCAGGTCGAATGCAGGCGGAGCAGCGATTTGTTCACCAACAAGCTCATTTCCGGTTCGGATTACGACACGGCCGTGGCCAATTTGCACGAGGCTGACGCGATGGTGAAAATCAAACAGGCGTCGCTCTACAACGCCGCGGTGAATCTCGACTATTGCAAGATTGTTTCGCCCGTGGATGGGGTGGTCATCCAGCGCGCGGTGGAACTCGGGCAGACCGTGGCCTCGAGTTTCAGCACGCCGACGATTTTTCAAATCGCCAACGATTTGACGAAGATGCAGATTGATTCCAGCGTGGCCGAGGCGGACGTCGGCGGGGTCGTGGAGGGTCAGGATGTGAGTTTCACGGTGGATGCGTACCCGGATCGGGACTTTCACGGCAAGGTGATCCAGGTTCGGAATTCCCCGACGACTGTGAACAATGTCGTCACCTACGATTGCGTCATCGGCGTGACCAATGCGGATTACAAATTGAAACCCGGCATGACCGCGAACGTGAGCATCAATATATCCCAGCATGACAATGTGCTCACCATACCCAACGGCGCGCTGCGGTTCCGCCCGCCGGATGCCGCCCTGTTGGACACCAACTCGCCGGCGGGGACGCCTTCAGCGACCAACAGCAGCGGAAGCATGGCGGAAGGCGCCGATCATCGCGCCAGCGGGCACGGTGATCATCCGAACCTGCATACGGTTTATGTGCTCGTCGAGAAGGACAATGATCCCATATTGGAGGCGGTCCAAATCAAAACCGGCATCAGCGACGGCATCATCACCGAGGTTGTTTCCGGGCTCGAGGAGGGCGCCAAGATCGTGACCGGCGCGGTCGTTGCGGGCGCCGGGTCCGGCGCACCCTCAGGCCCGATGGGTGGTTTCCCGCGCATGCGCTGATGAGTACGCGGCTGGGGAAGGCAAAGCCGCCGTGAGCCACGCCGATCAAGACAATGAACGCCGTCATCAAGCTGGATGAAATTCACAAGGTATATCATACCGGTGAAGTGGACGTTCACGCGGTGCGCGGCATTTCGCTGGCCATCTGCCCGGGCGAATTTGTGGCGATCATGGGTTCGAGCGGCTCCGGGAAGAGCACGCTGATGAACATGATTGGCGCGCTGGACCGCCCCACCGGCGGGCATTACTGGCTGGATGGCGTTGACGTTTCCACGCTGAATCGCGACGCGCTGGCGGACGTGCGCAACGAAAAAATCGGCTTTGTGTTCCAGGGCTTCAACCTCCTGTCGCGGTCTTCGGCCCGGGAGAACGTGGAGATGCCCATGCTGTATCACCGGCGCCGCATCCCGGCGGCCGAGCAGCATCAGCGCGCCACGGGCGCGCTCGAACTGGTCGGCCTGGGCGGGCGCGCCGACCATCATCCCAACCAGCTTTCCGGCGGACAGCAACAACGCGTCGCCATTGCGCGGGCGCTCGTGAACCGCCCCACCCTGCTGCTGGCCGACGAACCGACCGGCAACCTCGATACCCAGACCAGCATTGAAATCATGGGTGTCTTTCAGAAGCTCAATGATCAGGGCATCACGATCATCATGGTCACGCATGAGCTGGACATCGCCCGCTATACGAAACGCATGGTCATTTTGCGCGATGGAAAAATCGTGACCGATGACCTGGTGCAGAGCCGCTCGCACGCCGAACCGGAATTGCAGCGGCTGCGCGCCGCGCACGAAGCCGTCAAACTGGGTTGAACCATGAGAATCTTTGCTTCGATCAGAATCGCCGGCCGCGCGTTGCGCCGGAACAAGATGCGCTCCCTGCTGACCATGCTGGGCGTGATCATCGGCGTCGGCGCCGTCATCGGTTCCGTCAGCCTGACTTCGGGCGCCACGAAACAGGTGGAAAACCAGGTGAGCAGCCTGGGCTCGAGCGTGATCACGGTTTTTTCCGGCAATTTCACCAGCGGCGGCATGCGCGGCGGCTGGGGCAGCGCGCCAACGTTGACCGTGGCGGACGCCGAAGCCGTCGCCAGCCTGACCAACGTGGTGGCGATCAGCCCCGAAGTGCGCGACCGCGAACAGGTGCTGGCCAATGGGCTCAATTGGAACACCCAGGTCCTGGGCGAGTCGCCCGAGTACCCGCAAATCCGCAATTGGACCATCGCGTCGGGCTCCATGTTTACGGACCAGGATGTCCGCAGCCTCGCCAAATCCGCCGTCATCGGCAAGACCGTGGCCGACGAGCTTTTTCCGAATCAAAATCCCATCGGCGAGACCATCCGCATTCGCAACCTCCCGTTTTTGGTCATCGGCCTTCTGCGCTCGAAGGGATTCAATCTTTTCGGGCAGGACCAGGATGACGTGGTGATCGTGCCCTACACCAGCCATATGCACCGCATCACCACCCGCACTTTCCTGAACGACATTCTCGTGGAAGCGGCCAACGACAAGGCCATTGATGGCGCGCAGCAGGACATCACCGACCTGCTGCTCGCCCGGCATCGCAGCCGGGAACAGGATTTCACGGTGCGCAACCAGCTTGAATTAATGCAGGCCGTCACCGCGACTTCCCGCGCCATGGGCTTTCTGCTGGCGGGGGTGGCGGCCGTCTCGCTGGTCGTGGGCGGCATCGGCATCATGAACATCATGCTGGTCAGCGTCACCGAACGGACGCGCGAAATCGGCATCCGCATGGCGGTGGGCGCGCGGGCGGCGGACATTCTGGTTCAATTCCTGATTGAAGCCGTCACGTTGAGCGCGATCGGCGGCTCCATCGGCATTGCCGGCGGCGTCGGCTTTTCCAGAATGGTGGCCTACGCCAAAGACATGCCCGCCGTCACCCCGCTCATGTGGATCATCATCGCCTTTCTGTCCAGCGCCCTCATCGGCATCATCTCCGGTTTCTATCCGGCCTGGAAAGCCTCCCAGCTCGACCCGATCGAAGCGTTGCGCTATGAATGAAGAGCGGAGCGTGAGGGGGTGAACGCAAGGGCCGCGAAGGCTGGGGCGCTTTGACGCTTTAACCTTTCACGCTGCCGCGTCTTAAGATGAAGACCGAAGTGCTCACCATCGATACGCCGCGGCTGTTCGAGCAGGCCGCCAGCCGCGCGGCGGAGTTGCTGCGCGCCGGCGAGGTGGTGGCCCTGCCAACCGAAACGGTCTATGGCCTGGCGGCCAACGCGCTGGACGAAACCGCGGTCCGCAAAATTTTCGAAGTCAAGGGCCGCCCGTCGCACAATCCCATTATCGTTCATGTGGCGGACGGCAAAACGGCGCGCCGTTGCGTGAAGGAATGGCCGGACACGGCGGAAAGCCTGGCCCGGGCCTTCTGGCCGGGGCCGCTCACCCTGGTCCTGCCGCGGGCGGAGATGATTCCCGCCGTCGTCACGGCGGGCGGCGACACTGTGGGCCTGCGCTGGCCGGGGCATCCGTTCATGCAGGCGGTGATCCGCGAATGCGGTTTTCCCCTCGCGGCGCCCAGCGCCAACCTGTCGAATCAGATTTCGCCGACGAATGCGGCGCACGTGCAGGCGCAGCTTGGCGGCAGGATTCCCTTGATTGTGGACGGCGGCCAGTCTCAGGTGGGCATAGAATCCACGGTGTTGGATCTCACGGTCTGGCCGCCGCGCATCTTGCGGCCGGGGATGATCCACGCCGAATCACTCGCGGCGGCGGGATTGCCGCCGGCCGAAGGCCGATCGCCGATGGCTTCAACCTCCCTGAAGAGTCCAGGCCTGCTGAAGAAACATTACGCGCCCAAGGCCACGCTCCTGGTTTTGAACTGGCGCAACGATGCGGATCTGCAAACCCAAATCGGCAACCGGCAACTGGCAATGGGCGCCGTCCACATCGTCGCCCATACGCGGATCCCCGGTGGATTCCCGGCCGCCAATGTCCGCGTGATCCCGCACGAGGCCGGGGCTTTTGCGCGGGCCTTGTATGCCGAATTGCATCGTTGCGATGCGGCGGGGGCGCAGGCGATTGTGGTGGAGGCGCCGCCGGATTTGCCGGCCTGGTCGGGCATTGCCGACCGTCTGCGGCGCGCGGCCGCCTGATTCTTCGTGCCCGTCAACGCGGCCGGTCAACAAGAAATATCCCGGAAGGCAGGGGAGCAGCGGGCGTAAAATGGAGCGGGAAGTCAGTTCGCGGGTCGTCGGGATCGGACCGGAAGACGACCCGGTCCCAGGCTCCCCCCGCATCACCGCTGGCGCTCTTCTGGGCGCGCAGGCTGTCCAAGACAAAGCCATACCAGCTATCCCTCTTGGTTTGCAGATAGTCGCTCAACAGTCTCCCGTCCCGCATTTGCTGCGACAGATAAAGCGCACTGACATGCTTGATGTCATCGTTGAGTTGATAGAATTCAGAGGTCGAATTGACGGTGGTCCAGATGCACTGTCGATCGCCATACCAGGCCACGGCCCACGGAATGTCGCTCATCATGAGTTCGTCCGGGAGGATCCACTGGCTGAACCGTTGGATATCCGGCGGGAGGTAGGGCGGAAATGACACGAGCGGCGTTTTCGGCGGCAGGAGGGTGAAAATAAACTGTTGGCACGCCAGCACCACCACCAGGCCCATGACCATGAAGCGCACCGGCAGCGCGGGAACATCCATCTGATCCAGCAACGTGAGGAAGAAGGCGAGGCCAAAGATGATCGCCAGCGGGATGATCAGCACCAGCAGATTTTCTCCGTTCGCTTCCGGAGCCGCCGTCGCCATGGGCGTCTGGCCGAGCGCGGTCACGACCAGAAAGACGCCGAGGCACATCATGGTGAAATAGCGCAACCGGCGGGCAGCCACGTTGCGCAGGCGGAGCAACAATCCGGCCAGGAAAAGGAAACTGATCCACCCGCCCCCGATTTTCGGGATGTTGTTTTCCAGCAAAGCACGCAGGCCGTGGCCCAATTTCACCAAGTACGGCCCCGAGCCATAGATCCCGGCCAGGTCCGGGTTCAGCGACTGCATCAACTGCGAATCGGGAAACCTCATCGTGTTTTCGGCCACCTCATAGCCGGCGGCGCCCAGGAAGGTCCCGCTCACCGCCAGGTTGCGGAGCATCCAAGGTGACACCGTGACCGCAAAAACAAGCAGGGCTGCCAGCGCCAACCCCTTCCCGCGGACGCCCCCGAAGACCACAAAATATACGGCCACGGGTATAATCACCCAGCCGAACGAATATTGGGTCAACATTCCGAGGCCCGCCAGCACCCCCGCCACCAGCGCCAGCCGGAACCGCCGGCGGTCATTGGGATCTTCCGCCGCAGCCGGCGCCTCGAACGACACAAGGCACCAGATCAAACCCAGGAAAATCACCAGCAGCAGGAGCGTGGGCAGCCCCGACACGCTGAATCTCCACAATCGATCCGACCCAAACATCAGCAGGGCCGCCAGCCAGCCTGCGGTTGGGTCGAAAACCGCCCGCGTCAGCCTGAAGGTCATGCCCACGGCCACCAGCAGCAGCAACTGGTTCAAGATGGCGATCATGAATTCCGGTTTATAGCGCTGTAACCGCCCGCTGCCGCCCCAGAAGGCCTTGTGCAACTCCAGGGTCCAGGTGGGCCTCGTCACTTTGAACAGGCCCGCCAGGAGGGCCGGATACAGCGGCGCGTTGGCCAGGTCGGGGTGCAGGCCGTACACTTCCGCATAATCCACCAGGTTGGCGCCAGAAACCTGGGGCGCGGCCGGGTGGTGTTTCTGAAGCAGATAAACGCTGAATGGCCGGATGCACTTGGTGGTAAAGCCCCGGTGTTCCGCAAGGTTGCGCGCCACCTGCGCCGCATCCATGGCTTCCGGGGAATTAAAGCCGTGGTAGCAATGGGTGTCATACCACACCATGATCGCCACCGCCGCCAGCGCCAAAACCAGGTAATTCAATCCGCGCCCGCCCGGGGCCACCTCCACCTTGTGAATCAGCGCCTGAATGCGCTCCGCAATCATCATAAATTCCTCAAAACCCTTCCAAATGATATTCGTGCAACTTGCGGTGGAAGGTCCGCCGGCTCATGCCGATTTTTTGCGCCGCCAGCGTCCGGTTGCCCCCGGTCTCCTTCAGCGCGCGCACGATTAATTCTCTCTGTGCGTCCTTCACCGTCAAAGCTTTTCCGGGCAACAATCTCAAGTCGGTGCTCCCGCCGCCCCGCACCGTGGCCGGCAAATCCCGCAATGATATTCGCTCGCCCCGGCTCAACACCACGGCGTGCTCGATGGCCGTGCGCAGCTCACGCACGTTGCCCGGCCACGAAAAATTCATCAGGCCCTCCAGGGCGTCGGCCGTGAATTCATTGACCGCCTTGCCGTTCTCCTTCGCGAATTCCCGCAGAAAACTCTGCGCCAGCAGGGGGATGTCACCCGTTCGCTCCCGCAGCGGCGGCAGTTCAATCTCCACGACCCGCAACCGGAAGAACAGGTCCTCCCGAAATTTTCCGGCCTGGACCATGGCCTCCAGGTTTTTGTTGGTGGCCGCCACCAGGCGGATGTCGGCCGTCAGAGTCTTGTTGGAGCCCACGCGCTCGAAGGTGCGTTCGCCCAGGAACCGCAGCAGCTTTACCTGGATCGTGGCGTCAATCTCGCCAATTTCATCCAGGAACAGCGTCCCGCCCTGCGCCAGCTCGAACCGGCCGACGCGCCGTTCATGCGCGCCGGTAAACGCGCCTTTTTCATGTCCGAACAGTTCGCTCTCCAGCAGCGTGGGCGCCAGCGCGGCGCAATGGACGGTGACGAAGGGTTGCCGGGCGCGCGGGCTCAACTGGTGCAGGGCCTTGGCCACGAGTTCCTTGCCGGTGCCGCTCTCGCCCAGCACCAGGACTGTCGCCCGCGTGGGCGCCACCTGCCGGACGATATCGAATATTTCCGCCATCGCCGGCGACTGGCCAATGATGTTTTCCAGCCCGAATTTCGCGTCCAGCTGTTTGTGCAACGAGACGTTCTCCACTTCCAGGTTCTGCTGCTTCAGCGCGCGCGCGATCCGCATTTCGAGTTCGTCAATCTGCAGCCGCCCCTTGGCGATGTAGTCATCAGCGCCGCGTTTCATGGCCTCCACGGCGATTTCCTCCGAGCCGTAGGCCGTCATCAATATGCAGACGGGCGGTCTGGGGAGCGATTTCGCCCGCGCAATGAGTTTCATCCCGTCCTCGTTGGGCAGCCGGAAATCCGTGAGCATCACGTCAAAGTTTTCGGCTTCCAGAAGGCTCATCGCCGCCTTGGCGTCCTCCGCAATATACACGTCGTAGCGCTCCTCCAGCGCGGCCCGGAGCCCTTCGCGTGTCGTTTTCTCGTCATCCACAATGAGCAGGGTCGGCTTCATGAATTTACGATCGGCCCGCCGGGACGCGCGGCCGCCGGTGTCCTGAATTGCAAATTATGAAGGACTTACCCACGGGTGGTCTCCACCAACAAACGAGGTTTTCTCTCGTGCAGGGGCAGCCAGATGCGGAAGGTCGTGCCCCGGCCCACATGACTGTCCAATTCGATCCGGCCATTATGGGCGCGGACGATTCTTTGCACGATCATCAAGCCCAGCCCGGTTCCCTTCTTTTTGGTCGTATAAAACGGCTCAAAAATACGGTTGACCTGTTCCTGGGGAATGCCGCCGCCCGTGTCCGTCACGCTCAGCCACACGTCGTCGCTCGTCTCGCCGGTTTGCAGCGTCAGCGTGCCTCCGGTGGTCATGGCTTGGGCGGCATTTTTCACGAGGTTGACCAGCACCTGCTGCAATTGCGCGGCGTCCACGAGCGTCGCCGTCAAATCCCGCGCCAGGCGCGTCTTTACCGCCACCCCGCGGTTTTCCAGTTCCGGCCGCAATAAATCCACGGTCTTTGCCACCACGTCGTTCAGCGAGCACAGCCTCAATTGCAATGGTGCGGGCCGGATCGCCCCGAGAAATTGCGTGACAATATAATCCAGCCGATTGATTTCCCCCTTGGCCACTTCCAGGTACTGGTCGAGCCTTTTGGACACCTCGTAGGCGTCCGGCGCCGGCGCCGGCGCGGACCGGGCCTTGCCGCGGCGGAGGGGGCCGAAAACACGGGCGGTATCCTCCGGTTCGCCCGTCCCCAGCCACCCATCGCCCTTGAGTTTCTTGACTTCCCGTTCCATCAGTTGCAGATGGATGTGCAGGGCATTCAGGGGATTGCCGATCTCGTGCGCCACGCTGGCCGCGAGCAGCGTCAACGCCTGGATCCGCTCACTTTCAATGGCCTCAAACGTCTTCTGCCGCGCCTCAGTCGCATCGTGCAATATCAACGCCACGCCCGAACTGCCGGCCGTCTCGCCGTCCAGCGGGGCCGCATACAGCCGCAGGAAGCGCAGCCGGGGATAATGCACCTCAAATTCATGGCGCGAAAAGTGGGCGCCGCCGGCGTGGTCCACTCGTGAAATCATCGCCCAATCCACCTCCGGAAGAACATCCGTCACGCGCAAATCCTCGGCCGTCGGCTGCAAACCGACGAGGCGGGTGACGGCCTGGTTGAAGTAAATGATCCGCCCCTGTTCGTCCGCCACCAGAATCCCATCCTCGATCGTGTTGAAGAGCGTCTCGAGAAAAGTACGCTCCCGCGCCAGCCGCTGGACCACGCTCTGCAACCCTTCAGTGTCCAGCCGCCCGATTCGGCCCAACACTTTGTCAAGAAAACTGGATTTGACGGCTGCCATTACGTTGAGTAGCAAAATGGCACACTATTCAAATTCGTCAAGCGAAAGGATGGGTTTTCCTGGCACAGTAATGGTGGGTTGATCTGAAAGTGACTTTTACACCTGCACGCCTGACCCGGCTTGGCAGCTTATTGAAATATCCCGGGAACGCCGCACGAGGGCACGCGGCCTACAGGATTTCCTGATAAATCTCGGACTCTGTAGGCCCGGTGCCCTCACCGGGCGAATTCTTCAACAGGCTGTTTACGGTTTATAATCCCGCAGCGGAGGCTCATCTTCACAGCCTGGCCAGCACGTACTTCGCCAGTTTTTCGGCGTCGGCATTGAACAACCGGACGCCTTCGGCGGTTTTCTCCGTGGCCATCGCATTTTCGTTCAGCAGCCACCGGAATTTCTTTTCGTCCAATTGCAGCCGTTCGATCTGGCTCTCGCGCGCCATTTCGGGGCTCAACTTCCGCGGCAGCGGCGCCGTGCTGTGCTGGAGTTCCCCCAGCAGCGGCGGACTGATGGTCAGCAGATCACAGCCGGCCAGCTCCTGGATTTCGCCGACGTTGCGGAAGCTGGCGCCCATGACCTCGGTGGCATGGCCAAATTTTTTGTAATAGGCGTAAATTTCCTTGACCGACAAGACGCCCGGATCTTCCGCCGGCGGAAAGTCCTTGCCGGCGGCTTTCTTGTGCCAGTCCAAAATCCGGCCGACAAACGGGGAGATCAGCCTCACCTTGGCCTCGGCGCAGGCGACGGCTTGCGGGAGCGAAAAAAGCAGGGTCAGATTGCAGTTGATTCCCTCGCGCTGCAGAATTTCGGCGGCGCGAATGCCTTCCCAAGTGGAGGCAATCTTTACCAGGATGCGCTCGTGACTGATGCCATGGGTCTCGTAGAGCTCGATAAAGCGATGCGCCTTGGCAACCAGCGCCGAGGTGTCAAACGCCAGATACGCGTCGGTCTCGGTGGAAACCCGGCCGGGCACGATTTTCAAAATTTCCAGGCCGAATAACACCATCAATTCGTCGATGACCCGGTGCAATAATTCATCGCCGGACGCCTTGGCCTTGTTGTCGGTAATGGCCTTGGCCACGAGGAATTGATACTCCGGCATCTGCGCCGCCTTGAGGATCAAGGAGGGGTTGGTCGTGGCGTCGCACGGAGTGTATTGTTTAAGCGAGGCAAAATCGCCCGTATCCGCGACGACGGTGGTGAATTTCTTCAGTTGGTCCAGTTGTGTCTCCATAATTTGAATTTTACAATGCCCCATGGAAGCGTTTGTGGCAACCAAAAGTGTCGGCAAAAATCGTCGCGGTCTGCGGGAAGGGGATTGAAACTAACCGGCAGGTATTTGAGAAGGCGGCCACTCCGTTTTTTGCAGGCATTCCCGGACGGCGGTGGCGATGGCGGCCGACGGGCTGGGCTTGGGCAGATAGACGTAGTCGGCGCCGGCAGGAACGCCTTGCATGCTGATTTCGGTGCTGTATCCGCTGGAAATGATCACTTTGAGCTGCGGTTTTTCGGCCCGCAATTTCTCCGCCAGGTCCAGTCCGGAAACGCCTTCGGGCATCACCATGTCGGTGTAGAGCAGGTCGATCTGCTCGCGATGCCGGCGCCAGAGCAAGTAGGCCTGGTTGCCGTTGCCGGCTTCAATGACCTGATAGCCGAGCTTGCGCAAATAAAGGCCGATGGGGCGGCGGACAATGTCCTCGTCTTCAACCAGCAGCAGCGTGCCCCGGCCGCCCACGACCGGCGCTGCCGCCGGCAGCGGCTCGGCGGCGGCGGCCGGGATCACCTTGACGGGCAGATAAACGACAAAAGTGCTGCCGTGATCGGACTCGCTCTGGACTTCAATCCAGCCGTGATGCTGTTTGACGATGCCGTGCGCCGTAGGCAGGCCGAGACCCGTGCCTTTGCCGATGTCCTTGGTAGTGAAAAAGGGTTCAAAAATTCGCTTGAGCGTGCCTTCATCCATTCCCTCGCCCGTATCGGCCACGGTCAGGGTGACGAAATGCCCGGGCCGGCGCTCCGAGTGCAATTTGGAGGCCACTACGTCCAACTCCACCGACTTGGTGGCAATCGTCAAGCTGCCGCCCCGGGGCATGGCGTCGCGCGCGTTGACGGCCAGATTCATGAGCACCTGCTCGAGCATCCCGATGTCCACCTCCACGGCGGGCAGCTGTTCCTGGTGGTCGAAGGTGATCTCAATATTTTCCCCGAGCAACCGCCGGAGCATTTTTAGAAGATTTTGCACCAGCTCATTCAAATCCACGACCCGCGTCTGGATGACTGAGCGCCGGCTGAACATGAGCAGCTGGCGGGTGAGATTGGCGGCGCGCTTGGTCTCCACCTCCAACTCCCGCAAGGCTTCGATGCTCTCCTCGTCCAGGGCGGGATTCTGGCGCAGCAGGCTCAAGTGCATCGTAATGGCCGCCAGGATGTTGTTGAAATCGTGGGCAACGCCGCCGGCCAACTGCCCGATCGACTCCAGTTTTTGCACCTGGCGGAGCTGCGATTCCAACTGCCGGCGTTCCGTGACATCGGTGAACATCGCGAACGCGCCCCGGTAAAGCCCGCGGTCGTCAAGGAGCGGCGAACCCGACACCCAGGTCCAAAACTCGCGGCCGTCCTTGTGCCGGAGCCGCCGCTCATACTGGCTGGGCTGCCCCTGCCGCGCCAATTGCAAACGGTATTCGTGGTCGGACAGGTCAGCCGGATCAATAAAGTCTCGGGCCGGCCGATGCAGCAGTTCTTCCGGCGCATAACCGAGCATCTGGGCCAGACGATGGTTGGCAAAAGTCACGCAGTCCTGCTCGTCCGTGGCCCAAATGCCTTCGCTGGCCGTTTGTACAATCTGGCGGTAGCGTTCGTCGCTGGCCCGCAGTTCGGCGTCCGTCCGCTTGCGATTTTCCTCGCCGCCCAAAGCCGCGGCAAAGATGCCCAGCAGGCGGCGGTCGGCCTTGGTGATTTGATAGGGGCGGTTGAAGAAGAGGCAGAGGATGCCGACGGGTTCCTGATGGCATTCCACAACGTGGCCCAGGTGTGCATGCGTGGGCGTGGCACAAAGGGTGATGGGATTGGCCAGGGGATTGGCCCGGATGGTGTCCAAACGCTGCACCTGGCCGGACGCATAATCAAGGGCCTCCGTGCAGGCGGCGCAACCGCACTTCACGCAATCCGCCAGATGGGCATCCACGCGCCATTGGGCCACCCCGCACAATTTGTCGCCCGAGACCCGGCTGTAATACGCAAACTGTGCGCCGAATTCCTTGGCCAGCATGGTTACCAGCCGGCCGGCGTTCTCGCTGAAGTCCGGCCCCATGGTGGCCAGCAGGTGATTGATGGCCTCCAGGCGCGATTCCGCCTGCTTGCGCTGATGCAGATTCTTCCAGTCGCGCAGGGCCCGTTCCACCAAGTGGGTCACATCGGCGAACATTTCGGGAGATTTGATGACGTAATCGAGCGCGCCAGCCTTGATGGCCTCGACGGCCGAACGTTCATTGCCGAAGGCCGTGAGCAGGATGACCGGAAATCGTTCGGCCGACCAGCCGACAAATTCGTTGCCGCTCCCGTCGGGCAACCGGTAGTCCACCAGCGCCAGATCGGGCACGTCGCGGGCGGCCAGCTCGCGGCCCGCCGCCAGGGTCTCCACATGGGAAACGCGCCAACCCAGGGAGGCGTTCGCCAAAGCCCGCTGGATCAAATCGGCGTGATCCCTTTCGTCTTCGATGAGCAAAATATGTCTCATCGGCCCCCCTCGCCAGACCGCCCGCCAACTTCGAACTCCTGGACGAGATGGGAAAGCCTCTGGACATCCACGGGTTTGCTGACAAACCCGTTGGCCTGATGCTCAAACGCCGCCACGACATCGCGTTCGGCCTCGGAGGTGGTGAGCATCACGATGGGCAGGCGGTGGCAGGCGGGATTGCTTCGCACCTGCCGCAGGACATCCAGGCCATCCACCCGCGGCAGGCGCAAATCCAGCAGCACCAGATCCGGGGTGGGAAATCGCGAGCGATCCTGGAAATTTCCCCGGCCAAAAATGTAGTCCAGGGCGGCCTCGCCGTCTTCGACGTGGCGGAGGATATTCGGGGCCGGGAACTGTGCCAGGGTCCGCCGCACCAGTTCAGCATGGTCCAGATTGTCTTCCACCAAAAGTATGTTCAGGGGACGGGCGCTCATGGTGTCAACCATTTGGTAGCGGCGTTGATAATGCCTTGCGTTCGGGAAGAGTGAAGTAAAAAGTTGCACCGCTGCCGGCGCCGGCGGACTCGACCCGGATGGACCCGCCGTGAAACTCCAGAATCCGCCGCACCAGGGCCAGCCCGATGCCGGCGCCCTCGCTGCGCGGATCCAGCTTGTTGAACAGTTCAAAAATCGATTCCTGGAAACGCGGCTCGATGCCGCGCCCATTGTCCCGCACGAAATAGGCGGTCGTGTCGCCGGCGGTGGCGCTGCCGATTTCAATTTCCGGAGCCCGTCCCGGCGCGGAAAATTTCAGGGCGTTCTCAACCAGGTTTTGGACCACCTCCTGCAGGCGCTGCGGATCGCCCTGCGCCGGGGGCAGGCCGGGTTGCACCGTGACCCTGGCCTGACGTTGCGTGATGGAGCCGGCCAGCAATTCCAGCACGTCCGCAACGAGTTTGTTCATCGGCACCGGCGTGGGCGGGTTGACCATACGGCCGATGCGCGAGAGTTCGAGCAGGCCGTTGAGCAATTCGGACATTTTATCGGCCGCCTGCACGATTCGATTGAGGTCCTCGTTCAGCCGTCCGGTCCGGCCGGCGGCGGCGTCGGACAGCAGGGCGCCGGCGAAGCCCTTGATGGTGATCAGCGGACTGCGCAGGTCGTGGGAAACGGTGTAAGTGAAGCGCTCCAGCTCGGTGTTCTTGCTTTTCAACTCGTCTTCCTGGCGCTGGCGATCGGTCACGTCGCGCACGATGGCCAGGATGCCCCACGGGACCCCCAGCCCGTCGCGGAGGAGCGTGCCGTTCAATTCGGCCATGAACTCGTGACCGTCGCTTCGGCGCATCAACAGCCGCTCGTTCGGCGGAAATCTCCCGGCGAGCGCCCCCTGGAACAGCGCCGCCGCGCGGTGCCGCTGCCGCCGGCTGACCAATCTCAAAGCGCCGGGCAGCGATGGTGGCCCGGCGTCCGCCGCGCCATAAAAAAGCTCGAACCCCTTGGGCGAGGAGTACAGGACCCGTCCGGCCAGGTCCAGGAGCAGGATGCCATCAGGCGAGGTGTTGACGAGCGTGCGGTACAGTTGCTCCGCCTCGTGTTGCGCGGCCTCCGCCTGCTTGCGGGCCGTTATGTCGCGCACGGTCACCTGAACGACCGTGTGCCCGCGCAATTCAAACTGGTTCAGGCTCACCTCGGCATTGAACAGCGTGCCGTCGCGGCGGGCGAGGATCCATTCAAAGAACTGCGGCGCGCCGCCCAGCACGGCTTGGACCCTTTCCGCGGCGCCTTCCGCCGACAGCCGCCCGTCCGCCTGTCGTTCGGGCGACAAATCGGCCGGCGTCCGGCCAATGACCTGGTTGCGGGAACAGGCGAACATGGTCTCGGTGACCTGGTTGCAATCAACAAACTCCTTTCCTTCCATGATCAGGATTGCGTCCTTGGTGGATTCGAACAGCATCTTGAATTTGTGTTCGCTTTCGCGCAGCGAGGCGACCGCCCAGTGACGGGCGGTGACATCGCGGAAACTCCAGACGCGCCCCACCACCCGGCCGGCGACCATCTGCGGACGGGAAAAACGTTCGTAAATCCGGCCGTCGGCGAATTCGAGCGTGTCAAACGTGTCCGCCTTGGAGGTGTCGTTGAAATGGCGGATGCGGGTCTGCAAGGCCGCGGGGTTGGACAGTTGTTGCAGGATGTAGTCGCCCAGGGCGGCCGTGTCGTGGGCGTCGAGAATTTCCTTGGGCAAGCGCCACAGTTCGAGGAACTGCCGGTTGTAACTGGAAATCCGGCCGTCGCTGGAGACGGCCAAAATGCCGTCGGCCGTGGCCTGCAAGGTGCCCTCCAGGAGGGAGTGTTGCTGGTGCAGCGCCTCCTCCACGTCCCGCCGGTCGGTGACATCCAAGGCCACGCCCGTCCAAAACGGCGGCCGACCGGGCAATTGCGTGGGGTGCGATTCGAAATGAAGCCACCGGGTCTGGCCGCGCACAGACGCCCGTCCCTCCCAGAGAAACCGGGACCGCCGGTCATAGGCCACGCTGTTCGCCTCCAAGAACGACTGGCGGTCCTCCGGATGAATGATGCCCAGGACGCGGCCCTCGTCTTCCAGCAGCAGTTCGCGCGGCAGACCCACCACCTCGCAGAAACGATCGCTGACATATTCCAGGACGTCCCCCTCGGGGCGGGCGCTGACCCGATAAACCCCCAGCGGCACCGAGGAAACGATGTTCTCGAACAGCTGCCGGTACTGGGTGTCGCGCTCCCGCAGGCGGGCGTCCGCCCGCCGGCGGTCCGTGATGTCGGTGGCCACGCCCGCGAACCCAAAAATTTCGCCCTGGTCATCCCGCAAGGCCGCGAGGGACAAAAGAACCGGCAGTTGGGTGCCGTCCTTCCGCACGCAGGTCCATTCCGATTCGCTGGGCAACCCGGCGCGCGCTTCGATCACGAAAATCTCAAATCCGGCCGCCACCGGCCGGCCCAGTTTTTCCGACAATGATCTGGCGCGCGCGGCGATCTCCGCCGGCAGGTGAAATCTGGCCGGCGTCGCCTGGCCCACGAGCTCCGTGGCCGACCACCCCAGCAGTTTCTCGGCGGCAGGATTGAAGCTGGTGATCATCCCCTCGAGGTCGGTCGATACGATGGCGTAGGCAGCGTCGTGCAGGATGGCGCGCTGAATGGCTTCGGTGGTGTGCTGTTGAATGCCCACGGATTTCACAGACTATGCCGCTCGCAGATTCTGTGGACATACAGTGTCATCCGGGGGGAAGCTCGGCAATCGTAAAACTGCACGATCAAACCTTGCCAATCCATTTGCGATCTTCCCAGACGGCCTTGAGCGAGGTCACGTTGCGGGAATCAAAAATATTCTTCGCCACGCCGGTGAGATTGCCCTGCTTCAGATTGTTCCACGCGTCGCTGGCGCTGATGGCAATGAACTGCAACACGCTCGGATCCCGGTAACAGTCGATCATGCAGCGCGTGCAGCCGTCGCGGATGAGCTTGGATTCATCCCAGTCCCAAACCTTGCACATCGGCGTTTCCCAGTAATGGCAGCGGTACAGGTCCAGCTTCCAATCCAGGTAAAAATATTTGTGCCCGCCGAGGCAGCCGAACTTCTCCTTTTGGCCCCTCAAATGGCGCTGCATTTCGTCCAGCGACTCGCGTGGATTCACCACCGCGAAGCCGCTGTTGCGCTTCATCGTCTTGATATTCTCAAACAGCGCAATCAGCTCATCCTTGGAATAATTCACCAGGCCGCTGTCGCTGAAGCTGAGGTAGCTGCTCGCCAGCGAGGTCAGCGGATAGCTGAACGTGCAGCTGGTGAAGCCCAACGTTTCGAGGAACCCGGGCAATTTTTCATAGTCGTCGATCAGCCGGCTCGCCGTGATGCTGGCGGTGGTCTGCACGCCCGCGCCGTGAAAGAACTCATTCGCGTGCTTGATCTTCCGGCAGACGTCCGGCAGGCCGCGATTCTGCTCGTGCTTCGCCACGTCGTGCGCGTCGATGGACATGATCACGCTGGTCAGCCCGTCGCCGACCAGGCCGCGCATGTTTTCCTCTGTCCACAAGCCGCCGTTGGTGCAGATCATGGGATGGATGCCGCGCTCCGCCGCGTAGCGGGTCATCGCGCGCAAATCGCGGTGCACCATCGGCTCGCCGCCCACGAAGAGCAGGTAGCCAATGTGATTCGTCACGGCCACATCAACGACCTGTTTGGCCTCGTCGAGCGTCACGCTCCGGCGGGCCTTGGGATCGAACTTGGAGCGCGCGAAGCCGCAGAAATCGCAATCGGCATTGCAGATGTTGGTGATGGCAAATTGCAAATACCCGGGCCCGCCGTGATTCAAGACGTCCTTGACCAGCGTGAACGCGCTCTTTTTGGGGCGCACCACCGGGGCGGAAGCGGGTGCCCTCGGAATTTTGGTTTCCGCCGCTGGTGTCGAAATTTCCGGAATGGTATTGCTCACAGATTCAATAGAATTGATGGATTTTGACGGCAATTATGGTTGCGGGCAATCCTTCTTTAGGTTCAGCGCCTGCCGCGGTTCGTGTGGCGGCGGACCGCCCCAAAATTGAGCCGTTAAGCCTGGGCGGACCCAGTGCTCCTTTTGATCACGACGCGGCAACAGATTCTCCCTCGCCGCGCGGGAGAGGGCCGGGGGTGAAGGCTGGCTTGGTTCAGACGGGCCATCTTGGCTGCCATATTTTAACTTTGCACAAATGCGGCCGAATGGCTAGTTTTATGCAGGTTTGTCCGATGGTGTAATGGTAACACAGCGCCCTTTGGAGGCGTTATTCATGGTTCGAATCCATGTCGGACAGCCAATTTTCTCCAACAAAATTGAGGGTTCTTGCTTTCCCGACACATCTTTGACACGGTTTTCGCCGGTTTTTGAGCCGGAAACGGAGCACAACGTGCGTTTCCCCAAACATGTCAAATTCCGAGACGCCTCGGCCGTGATCTACGGCAAGACGAAGGCGCGCCCCTACTATCGCGTTGCGTGGAAGGCGGCGGGCAAGCGCAAGATGTAATCGTTCGGCAAATACGGTGTGGCAAAGGCCCACGCCGACAAAATGGTGCGCGATGTGGCGGGCGGCTCGCACGTCAGCGCCTTGACCCCCGATCAGGCCCGCGATGCGCTGGCCGCATTCGAGCGGCTTGAAACGTTCAGGATGGCTGCCGATTGCTTGAGACACACGTGTCTCAGCTGAGTGCCTCCCTACCAATCTCCTGAACCGCCGTCGGGTTTAATCAAATGTTCCCGAAGTCTTTCCACAGCGGTCCCAAATCGGGGTCCAGTTCGTCATTTGCGGAGACACAATCGCCAAGACCAAGCCACCCTTGAGCGGCGTTCAATTGAAAAGTTCGGCATGTTCAAAATCTTTCATTCGTTGAGTTTCGATTTAAACGGTTTTCATTCCCGAGCTGATGTAGCCGTTTTCAATCGTTTTCGGCGCTTTCTTTTTTCGTTGAATTTGTCCCATAACATTCCAAGTGCAAAGAATACGGCGGAAATTACAATGGTAAAAACGATGTCAAATCTATGGTCAACGACCCACTCAGAGAATGTAAAATCTTGATGAAATGACTTATTGTAGTCCTCGACCTTCGCTAGTTCCTATGGGCTTAGTCTTACTAAATCCAGCTTTCTCTGAATATCCCCCAAATCCCGCCTGCGCTGATTCAACCTAATTTCAATTTCGGCCTTTTGATTTTCCAACTCTGCGATTTCCTCTTTAGTCAAAGAATTTTTGCCAATCCATTGCCGAACTTGGTCCCAATCTACATCTTTTAACGCATCCAAAACTGACGGGTCTATATTCACCTGCAACCACTGGTGGAATTTGGAAGGTTCCTTGTTTGTCGAATTAGCCAGCAAATTGATAGGCGTTAGCGCTACCATCCCGACGCTCATGGCAAACAGTACTGTGGATAAAAGTGTTTTCATATTCGTCCTCTTCATCGTCGCCGTTTTGGCCGTGTGTCCGACATGGTGCCCTTGGTGTCAGTGTATGGCTCGCTGTGTTCAAGATGGGCTTTCCAATTCGCCGTGTATTTTGCCAGTGTTGATTCGTCAATCACCAGCAGGTTTTCTTTGTTGCTAGTTTCCGCCGCTTTGATGTCCTTGGACTTCTTAAAGTGACTGCTGGCTTGAGTCTGGTATCTTGGCGGACTCCTTGATTTGCTTCTTGGCAATGACAACGGCAGTTTGGAGCGTGGCATGAAATTTTTGCGGAGAGCGGATATATCGCAAAGGGAAGACAATGCCACCAACGCTGGTGACTGCCACAGTGCCGTAACAAAACAACCGCCCGATGATCGGTTCAATGATGAAAATGCTTTCGACATTTTCCAGCGGCAATTCGCAAGAGAAGCGGGACAAAAGGCCAGTGCGAAAAATTAAGCGTTTGTTGGTCAGTCTGATCTCTGATTTTCGATACGCTATCCATGTCATCAATAATAGCGACCCGCCAATGACTAGGTCAGGAAAAAGCTCAAGCAGGACATTCCAAACCATGTGTATGGGCTGCTGGTTTAGTTGAATCATGATTGCTCCGAAGGATTTAAGAATTAACCAAAGCGGAAAAACCGCCAAACTGAGAAAAAACAACGCAAATATGGCAGGAATAAAAATTCCCCAATGCACTCGCTCATTGGCGAGCGTAAATTCGTCGCTGATTTCATTCATAAGCCCAAAATTTTGTCACGACCCACAGCGTAACAACAAGTTGGCACGGAATCAAAGTACTGAAATTAAAGAATTTG
>JBEKZM010000088.1:0-26980 GCA_049509875.1 Verrucomicrobiota bacterium
TCTCCACGGATTTAAAGCGCTCGCGCTGGCAAAATCTTTTGGAAATCGTTGTGACGGGCATCGAGAAACAAATCGGAGACGTTGGCCTGAAGCATCCGGAAAAATATATCGGCTTTCTGGGCACGCTTTTTTTGTTCGTCGCGCTGGCCGCGCTTTGCACCATCGTTCCCGGCTATGAGCCGCCGACCGGCTCGCTCTCCACCACAGCGGCGCTCGCTCTGTGCGTTTTTGTGGCCGTACCGCTGTTCGGCATCGAGGAACAGGGATTTTTGGGTTATCTCGCCTCCTACACGAAACCAACGATCATCATGTTGCCGTTTAACATCATCAGCGAACTTTCGCGCACGCTGGCCCTGGCCGTCCGCTTGTTTGGCAACATGATGAGCGGGGCGATGATCATCGCGATTCTGCTTACCATCACGCCCTTCATTTTTCCCATCGTGATGACATTGCTCGGTCTGCTGACCGGCATGGTGCAGGCCTATATTTTCAGCATTCTGGCGGCGGTTTACATCGCCGCCGCCACGCGCACGCGCAAGCCCGCGCTGGCAGGCAAAACTTGAACAATCACAAAGCAATTGAGCACAAAATTATGGATAACATGACAATCATTGCGGTGGTCTCAATCATCACTGCCGGCTTGACCATGGCGCTGGGGAGCGTCGGCCCGGCGCTCGGCGAAGGTCGTTCGGTTTCAACCGCCTTGAGTTCACTGGCGCAACAACCCGATGCCTCGGCGACCATCACCCGCACCTTGTTCGTGGGTTTGGCCATGATTGAATCCATCGCGATCTACTGCTTCGTGGTCTCGATGATTCTGATTTTCGCCAACCCTTTCTGGAACCACGTCATCGCCGGCGCAGCCAAGGTGGCGGGAAAGTAAACTTATGTTACTGGACTGGTTCACCATCGGTGCGCAGGCGCTGAACTTCCTCATCCTCGTGTGGCTGTTGAAGCGCTTTCTTTACAAACCCATTCTCAACGCCATTGACGCGCGGGAGAAGGTGGTTGCGAAGGAACTCGCCGACGCAGATGCCAAGAAGTCTGAAGCTCAAAAGGAACGTGATGAGTTTCAAAGGAAGAACGAGGAATTTGACCTGCAGCGCGCCGCGCTAATGACCAAGGCGACCGACGAGGCGAAAGCTGAACGACTGCGGCTCCTCGATGAAGTTCGCAAAGCCGCCGATGCCTTGAGCATCAAGCGGCAGGAGTCGCTGATCAACGACGCCAACAATTTGAATCAAGCCGTCAGTCGTTTGACGCAGAAGGAAGTGTTTGCCATCACGCGCAAGGCGCTGGCCGATCTGGCGACGACGAGTCTGGAAGATCGAATGGGCGAGGTGTTCACCCGCCGTTTGCGGGGTTTGGACGACAAATCAAAATCTGTGCTTGGCGAAGCGCTGAAGAAAAATTCCGAACCCGCCCTCATTCGCAGCACGTTTGACCTTCCGGCGACACAACGCGCGGCGATTCAAAATGCTCTTAACGAAACCTTCTCAGCGGAAGTCCATGCCCGGTTCGAAACCTCGCCGGATCTGGTCAGTGGGATCGAACTGACCAGCCATGGACAGAAAGTCGGTTGGAGCATCGCGGATTACCTGGCAGCGCTAGAAAACGGGATCGGTGAACTCTTGAGAGAGAAAGACAAAGCCGAACCCCAACCCGCGGTTAAGGCATCATGACGGCAGCGCCTGAAACTTTGCAGAGCATCTTCGACCGCACGTTCGCTGGAATCAGCCAAGCCCTGGACGTTTTCACCCCACAACTTAAACCGCGCGAAGTGGGCACCATCGTCAGTGTCGCTACCGGCATCGCCAAGGTCTCCGGGCTGCCGGGCGTGGGCTTTGAGGAGTTGGTAAAGTTCCCCGGCGATGCGCTCGGCATCGCGTTCAACGTGGATGAGGATGAAATTGGTGTCGTGCTGCTCGGCGCCTATCAAGATCTGCACGCAGGCGATGAAGTGGAACGCACTGGACGGGTCATGGATGTGGCAGTGGGAGATGAATTGTTGGGGCGCGTTATTGATCCACTCGGTCGGCCGCTCGATGGCAAAGGACCATTGCCTGCCCGCCAGCGCCTGCCCATCGAGCGTCCGGCTGCGGCCATCATGGATCGAGCGCCCGTCACTGTGCCGCTTCAGACCGGCCTCATGGTCATTGATGCGCTCATTCCCATCGGGCGCGGCCAGCGTGAATTGATTTTGGGTGACCGGCAAACAGGCAAAACCGCAATCGCACTCGACAGCATTTTGAACCAGCGTGGGAAAAATGTGATTTGCGTTTATTGTGCCATCGGCCAACGCGCATCCGCCGTCGCCAAAGTCGTGGCCGATCTCCGCGAAAAGGGCGCGATGGATTATACGGTGATCGTGGTCGCCGAAGGCAACGACGCGCCGGGACTCACCTATATCACGCCTTATGCCGCGACCAGCATTGCCGAATACTTCATGGAAAAAGGCCGTGACGTGTTGATCGTTTACGACAATCTGACGCAGCACGCGGAAGCCTATCGCGAGTTATCCCTCCTGCTGCGACGTCCGCCAGGGCGTGAAGCATTTCCGGGCGACATTTTCTACATTCATGCACGGATGCTGGAGCGTGCGACGCACCTGGGCAAGGAACGCGGCGGCGGTTCGCTCACCGCGCTCCCGATCATCGAGACTGAAGCGCAGGATATTTCCGCCTACATTCCAACGAATATAATTTCGATCACGGACGGACAAATTTATCTTTCGCCGTCACTGTTTGAATTGGGTGTACTGCCTGCGGTGGACGTCGGCAAATCGGTTTCGCGCGTTGGCGGGGAGGCGCAATGGGCGGCGTATCGTGCCGTCGCGGGCGATCTAAAGCTCGCCTATGCTCAGTTTGAGGAGCTCGAAACCTTTGCTCGTTTTGGCGCCCGGCTGGATGATGACACCCGCAAAATCATCGAGCATGGCCGAAGAATTCGCGCCTGTCTCAGGCAGCCGGAATTCGCCCCGATAACCGTGCCCGCACAAATCACCGTCCTGCTGGCGTTGACCGCAAACCTGTTCGATGCGGTGCCGCTGGATCAAATGACCGACGCCGGGCACGCCGTGCGCGAGGCGGCGGCAACAATTTCAGCGGAGGTGAGCGCGCGATTTGAAACCGCTGCGAAATTGAGCGACGGAGATAAAAAAACGATAATTGAAATCGCCCGCAAAGCGCTCGTGCCATTTCAGCCCAAGCCGGAACCGCAAGCCGAAGTCAAACCAGCTGCCAAGGCTGACTCCAAACAAGAGAATAAAGCCAAAATCGATGCCAAAGCGAATCCTGAGGTCGAGGTCGAGACAAAACCTAAAGTCGCCGCGCCGCCAGCGGAAGTTAAACCATCTGCAGAAGTTGAATCCAAGGGAAAGTCATGAGCGACACCACGGCGAGCTTGACCCGAAAGATCAGCAGTGCCGGCGATCTGCAATCCGTCGTGCGCACGATGAAGGCTTTGGCGGCTTCGAGCATCGGACAATATGAGAAATCGGTGCAAGCATTGGGCGACTATTATCGCACCGTGGAGCTGGGATTGGGCGCGTGCTTTCGGGCTAGCAAGCCAGCAGCCCCGGTCGTAAAACAGAAGAGACAAACTGACATCGGCGCGATTGGCGCGGTCGTGTTCGGGTCCGATCAGGGATTGGTGGGCCAGTTTAATGATGTGGTGGCGGATTATGCGGTCAAGACCCTTGCCGCTTTGCCCGGTAAACCGGAAGTCTGGGCGGTCGGTGAACGGGTTCATGCACGGCTGGCGGATGCGGGCGTGCCGCTCATGGGGCTTTTTTCCGTGCCGAATTCCGTCCAGGCCATCACGCCGCTCGTGGGACAGATTCAAATCGAAAGCGAAGCGCGTCGGGCCAAAGGCGAGTACGCCCGGCTGTACATTTTCCACAACCGGCCGAAGTCTGGAGCGCTCTACGAGCCGGTCGGCCAGCGGTTATTGCCGCTCGACCTGCCATGGCAGCAAGGCCTGGCCCAAGTTCCCTGGCCGACGAAGATCTTGCCCGAGGTCATGTGCACCGACACGGTGACTCTGCGCGCGCTTATTCGAGAATATCTTTTTATTTCGCTCTTTCGGGCGTCTGCCGAATCCCTCGCGAGCGAAAACGCCAGCCGTTTGGCCGCGATGGAGCGAGCGGATAAGAACATAGATGAACTGCTGGAGACGCTTCACGGCACATTCCATCGCATTCGCCAGGCGGGCATTGACGAGGAACTATTCGACGTGATTTCCGGTTTCGAGGCCCTATCAAAAGGAAATACGGTTGCATCGACATGATCAGTTCATCTTCATTCTCAGAGCTGGTGGCAACCAGTGAAACGGTGATGGGCCGGCTTTCCCACCATATTTTCGGTCATGACTCATCAGCCGGAACGCTCATTCTGCTCATTATCGGCCTGGCCATCGCTGCCCATCTGACGCTCAAACTTGTCCGGTATATCAGCGAATCGGTCATCCGCAAAATCGAGGTGCCAAAACAGAATCGGAACATCTTCACCCATAAGCCAAAATTCATTACGATCACCCGGCTCATTGTGAGCGCCGCCACTTTCATCATGTATTTTTTCGGATTTGGGCTTATTCTTCAGGAATTGGGGGTCAACTTGACCGCTTATTTGGCGAGCGCCACCGTAATTGGCCTGGCGATCAGCTTTGGTTCGCAGGGATTGGTGCAGGACATCGTCATTGGGTTAACTTTGATTTTTTCGGATGCCATGGAAGTCGGTGATCTCGTGGAAGTCGCCGGCACCATCACCATCGTCATCGGGCGGGTCGAGGAAATCGGACTTCGGTTCACCAAGCTCATTAATTTTTACAATCAGGAAGTTTTTGTTCCCAACCGCACCATTTCCAACGTCAGCCGTTTTCCGCTCGGGGGCATATATGCTTACGCGGATATTCAAATACCACTGGTCGCAGATCAAACCAAAGCTGTGCAAGCCATCGAGCAGATCGCCGCCGGCATGTGGGGGCAATTCGGCGCCATTATTTTGAGCCAGCCGGTGGTTGGCCCGGTGGAAAAGGCCACCGGCGGCAGTTGGAATTTTTTGCGAGTCCATTTCAAGATCTGGCCAGGGCAGGGGAGTCTGATCGAAATTACTTTCCGCCAGCAGATCATCAGCAACATGAGAATTTTCAGTCCGACATACGCCGACTGGCAGGTGCCGGTGACTTATCGCGCCGTGACCGCCGCAAAAAACATAAACACCCTTAAGCCGTTCTTTAAATCAAGCGCCAGTCAGTTTCCAGGCTGACATTGTCAAACTGAATCGGAGTGTTGAGACCCAGTCCATATAATGCCGGTGACAAGCAGCATGAATTTCCGACGCCTGGTTTCCGGTTTCCAATGAATGGGAATTGAACGCTTGCCAGGAAGCCGGGAAACGCAAGATGTATAGGGTGTTCACCCCATTGTCCTTCCCGTCAATTGACGCCACACTCTTCAAGTCCTAAACGTGGTCTGTAACACCAGTTCCATCGCGGGAATAGTACACAATCTATGTGGAACCTGGAACAAATTCTGATTCGGCGACCGAGACCAAGCGAGGCGCCGGAGATTTTGACGGACGACCTGCCCTTGCGTGGCGAATTGTTGAGCATTGATTTGCTCAAGCAATCGGCGCGCAACCTGGCGCATAACCGCCGGGTGGAAAGCGGCAGTGGGCCGAACCTGCTGCTTCCCCGATTGACGTCGAATGAAAAAATCCTTCGCGATTACAACGAGCGGACTCTGCGCGTGGAAAAAACGCGCCACATCACGCCGGCCGCCGAATGGTTGCTGGATAATTTTCATCTGATCGAGGAGCAAATCCGCACCGCGCAGCGCCACCTGCCGCGCGGTTTCAACCGCCAACTGCCGCAATTGCTCAACGGCCCGTGGATCAACTTCCCGCGCGTGTATGAAATTGCGCTGGCGATTGTTTCCCACACGGACGGACGGATCGACGCTTCGCACCTGACAAGCTTTGTGGTGGGTTATCAGGAGGTTGTGCCGTTGAAGCTGGGCGAGCTGTGGGCGATTCCCATCATGCTCCGGCTGGCGCTGATTGAAAATCTGCGGCGCGTGGCGGCCCGGATGAACGTGGAGAGGCAGGATCGCGACGAGGCCGGAAACTGGGCGGATAAAATTCTGCAAGTGGCTGAAAACAACCCCTCCCATTTGATCATCGTCGTGGGTGAAATGGCGCAATCCCAGCAATCGTTGACCCAAGCGTTCGTAACCGAGTTTCTGCGGCGCATCCAGGAAAAATCGCCATCGGTTAAGCTCGCGGCGGGCTGGATTGAAGAACGCCTGGCGGAGGACGGCCAGACGGTCGGACAGTTGGTGCAGAGCGAAAGCCAGTATCAAGCGGCCACCCAGGCTTCGGTCGGCAACTCGATTTGCAGCCTGCGTTTTCTCGACACCATGGACTGGCAGGAATTCGTGGAGGGGCAGAGCGTGGTGGAGAACAGGCTATGCACCGATCCCGCCGGGGTTTATGCGCAAATGGATTTTGCCACGCGTGATGCTTATCGCCACACGGTCGAACGCATCGCCCGTTTCAGTGGAAAGACCGAGCTGGAAGTGGCGATGCTGGCCGTTGGCCTGGCACAGGGGAATTCCACGCTTTCGGACAAACGGCTGGCGCACGTCGGCTTCTTTCTTTCCGGCAAAGGGGTAAAGGACCTGGAACGCGCCGCGGAAATGAGAATTCCCATCAGCAGCATTTTGCCGCGAATCGCCCGAAAATTCCCGCTCACATTTTATCTCGGCGGCATTCTCATCATGACTCTGGCGGTGACTATTCCATTGATGCAGCGGGCGGTGGCGTTGGGAATTTCAGCCTGGATGTTCTGCCCGATGGCGCTGCTGGTGCTGCTTTGTAGCAGCCAACTGGCCGTGTCACTGGTGAACTGGTTTGTCACCATTTTTGTCCAGCCCTCGGCTTTGCCGCGACTGGATTTTTCCAAGGGCATCCCGGCGGCGGACGCGACGCTGGTGGTGGTCCCGACGATGCTGGTCAGCGTGCGCGGTGTCGAGACCTTGTTGGAAGCGATCGAAGTCCGTTACCTGGCCAATTGCGACGACCAGGTTTACTTTGCGCTGTTGACGGACTTCTGCGATGCGCCGGAAGAACACAAAGCCGGTGATGACGAGCTGTTGGGATGTGCCAGTGCAGGCATTCAGGCCTTGAACCAAAAATATAAAAGCGACCGGCCGTGCATCTTTTACTTTTTCCAGCGTCCGCGCCGCTGGAATGCAGCGCAGAAGATCTGGATGGGCTACGAGCGCAAACGCGGCAAGCTTTCGGACTTGAACCACTGCCTCCGCGGCGGTGGGGTGGAATGCTTTCTAAAAATCGTTGGCGACCTGGCGGTGCTGCCACACATCAAATATGTAATCACGCTCGACACCGACACGCAGCTTCCGCGCGACGCCGCCCGGCAGCTGGCGGCCACGATGGCGCATCCGCTGAACCGCCCAATCTACGACGCGGAAAAAGGATTGATCGTCGAGGGCTACACCATTCTGCAACCGCGCGTCGCCGTCAGTCTGCCGGGCGCAAGCCGGTCACGATTTGTGAAATTATTTTCCGGCGATCCGGGAATTGATCCTTATACACGAACGGTTTCCGATGTTTACCAGGATGTTTTCCACGAAGGCTCGTTCATCGGCAAGGGCATTTATGACGTGGATGCGTTTGAATGTGCGGTCGGCGGAAAATTCCCGGAAAACCGGATTCTAAGCCATGACCTGCTCGAAGGAAGTTACGCCCGCGCGGCACTCGTCAGCGATATACAACTGTTTGAGGAATTCCCCTCGCGTTACAGCGCTGACACGCGGCGGCGACATCGCTGGATGCGCGGCGACTGGCAGATCGCGGCATGGCTGCTGCCGCGCCTGCCCGGCCTGGACGTGCGGCGAGTGCAAAATCCCCTGACCGGCCTATCGCGCTGGAAAATTTTTGACAATCTGCGTCGCAGCCTGATTCCCTTCGGATTGATCCTTCTGCTTTTGTTGGGCTGGCTGATCTTTCCCCAAGACGCCGGCGCCTGGGGCTTGACAATTCTGTCCATCATTGTGCTGCCGTCACTGCTGGCCGTATGCACGGAACTTCTACGCAAGCCGAAAGACCTGCCGTCTTATTTGCATCTCGCCAATGTCGGACAAACCCTGGGCCGTCAGTCGGCCCAGGCGATTTTGACGGTGGCGTTTCTACCCTATGATGCCGGCACGAGCCTGGACGCCGTGACGCGCACGCTCTGGCGCCTGATTTTCTCGCGTCGGAATCTGTTGGAATGGACGACCTCCAGCGACTCTGAAGGTGATGACGACAACACACTGCAAGGCTTCTTTGCGGCGATGAGTTGTGCTCCATTGGTGGCCATTGCCGCCTCTGCCCTGTTTTATTTCCTGGGCGATCCGCCTTCCTGGATTGTCTTTGGCTTTCTCGCTCTCTGGCTGGTTTCACCGGCAATTGCGTGGTGGATCAGCCTGCCCATCAAAGAAGAGAACGTTGAATTCACAGTCGAGCAAGTTGACAGACTCCATCGGCTGGCGCGCCGGATCTGGAATTTCTTCGAAACGTTCGTCACCGCCGAAGAGCACTGGCTGCCGCCGGATAATTTTCAGGAATATCCGCACGGCATCATCGCGACCCGCACGTCTCCGACCAACATCGGCCTCACCATGTTGAGCACCCTGGCGGCGCATGATTTTGGATATCTTTCAATGCGCGGTTTGACGGTGCGTCTCGCGCGCACGGTGGCGACCGTGGAAAGGCTCGAACGTTATCGCGGACATTTTTACAACTGGTATGACACACATACGCTCAAGCCGCTGGTGCCGCTGTACGTTTCCACCGTGGACAACGGCAACCTCGCCGGACTGCTGCTGACGCTGCATTCCGGACTGTTGGAATTGACGGATCAAAACTGGAGTGCCGCGAGAGTCATGGCCGGTCTGCGGGCTACTTTCGGTGTCTGGAAAGAGCAACCGGGCAATTCAGGAAGCGCAACAAATCTGGAAGCGCTGGGGAAATTGCTCATGGAAAATCCTGTCTTGCCGGCGGAAACCGTTCAAATGCTCGATCAGGTGATTGCGGCGGCAACGAAAACGGCCAATGCAAAAAATGAGCCGGCCGGCGAAGGTGAAGCGTGGCGAAGGATTTTCGAAGAAAGCTGCCGCGAACAGCGCGAGGAAATCCTCGCAGGCATCCCCTGGCTGAATTTGGACGACTCACTTCAAGCCGCCCTGACGCCGGACATCGCGCGGGAATTGGAAGCATTCCGTGACCAGCTCAATATGCCCATGAGCGTGCGCCGGGCCGCCGCCGAAACGGAAAACTGGCTGGTGAAACTGGATGAACTGCTGGATGCCGTGCGCAGCTCTGCTGAAAACGGGGTGTTGGAAAAGCGGTTGTCTGACTTGCGCGCCTTGCTGGATACCGCCGGACAGAACGCACTGTCGCGGCTGAACGAATTGGAAAATCTGGCGCAGCGCTGCGATGATTTGGCGCGCATGGATTTTACGATTTTATATGATCCGGCGCGCGAGCTTTTTTCCATCGGCTACAACGTCAGCCAGCATCGGCTCGACACGAGCTGTTATGATTTGCTGGCCTCCGAAGCGCGGCTTGGAAGTTATGTGGCCATCGCCCTCGGACAGATCGAACAAAACCATTGGTTCCGGCTGGGTCGTTCACTGACAACGTCCGGCGGCAAGCCGGCATTGATTTCCTGGAGTGGTTCGATGTTCGAATACCTCATGCCGATGCTGGTGATGCCGACTTACGAAAACACCCTGCTCGACCTTTCCTGTAAATCCGCCGTGGCCCGGCAAATTCAATACGGGAAACAGATCAAGGTTCCTTGGGGTATCTCGGAGTCGGGCTACAACTTGCGGGACGCCAACGCGAATTATCAATATCGCGCCTTTGGCGTGCCGGGCCTAGGCTTCAAACGTGGCCTGGCTCATGATATTGTGATTGCCCCTTACGCGACGGTAATGGCTTTGATGGTCGCACCGGAAGAGGCTTGCAAAAATCTCAAGTTGCTGCGTCAGGAAGACGGAGCCGGCAATTTTGGCTTTTACGAGGCCCTGGATTATACCGCCGCACGGGTGCCGAATGGCCAGACACACGCCACCGTGCGTTCGTTCATGGCCCATCACCAGGGCATGAGCCTGCTTTCGCTCGCTTACACCTTGCTCGACCGGCCCATGCAGCGGCGCTTCAATGCCAACCCGTTGTTCAAATCCGCCGAATTGCTTTTGCACGAGCGCGTGCCGCGCGAAACTTCCGTGCTCTATCCGCACGAACTTGAAGCCAGCCGCGAACGCGAATCCGCACCGGTCGTGGAAGCCCCCATGAGCGTCTTCACCGACCCGAATGCCGGCCCGCCGGAAGTGCATCTGCTTTCCAACGGCCGCTATCACGTAATGGTCACGAATACCGGCGGTGGCTACAGTCGATGGAACGACACCGCAATAACGCGCTGGCGCGAAGATGCAACGCGAGACTGCTGGGGAACATTTTTTTATCTACGCGATGTGGACAGCGGCGCATTCTGGTCGCCCACGCATCAACCCACGTTGGAAACCAAGACCGGCTACGAGGCCATTTTCAGCCAGGGCCGCGCGGAATTTCGATCGCGCCTGCACGAGATCGATACGCACACCGAGATCGCGGTTTCGCCGGAGAATGACGTGGAAGTCCGCCGCATCGCGTTCACCAATCATTCCGACGAGGTGCGCACCATCGAAGTCACCAGTTATGCGGAAATTGTCTTGAACACGGCGGCGGCGGATCTGGCGCATCCGGCCTTCAGCAATCTTTTTATCCAAACGCAAATTGTTCCGCAACAAAACGCCATTCTCTGTTCCCGCCGTCCCCGCGCCTCGCTCGAAAAATTGCCCTGGACTGCCCATTTGCTGCTGGTTCAAGGCAACGAGGTAGGAACGGTTTCTTTTGAAACCGATCGCAGTCAATTTATCGGCCGCGCTGGAAACCTGAACTCGCCGGCCGCGCTGAAAGACGCCACGCCGCTGTCGAACACCGAGGGTTCCGTGCTCGATCCGATTGCGTCCATTCGCCGCACCGTCCGCCTCGAACCAAAGGAAAGCGCCACCGTCACGCTGATTTCCGGCCTGGCGCCGACGCGCGAGGAGCTGCTCGGGCTCGTCGAAAAATACCAGGATCAGACCATCGCCGACCGGTGTTTTGAACTGGCATGGACGCATGGCCTGATCATGTTGCGCCAATTGAATACGACCGAGATCGAAGCCCAGCTTTACGGCCGGTTGGCTGGCGCGCTGCTTTACAATCAGGCCGCACGCCGGGCGATTCCAAGTATTCTTGCCCGCAATCAGCGCGGTCAGCGCAATCTTTGGAGCTTTGGCATTTCCGGCGATCTGCCGATCATGTTGTTGTATGCCACGAATGCTGACCGCGTTGATTTGGTCCGGCAAATCGTTCAGGCACACGCTTACTGGCGCTTGAAAGGCCTGACCGTGGACCTCGTGATTTTGAACGAGGACGATTCGGTTTATCGCCAGGCATTGCATGACCAAATCCTGAATCTCGTGGCCGCGAACAGCGCCACGCCGTTGCTGGACAAACCCGGCGGAATCTTTTTGCGCCGCGTGGACCAGTTTTCGCCGGAGGACAAGATTCTTGTGGAAACGGCGGCACGGATCGTCTTGCACGATGATAAAGGCTCACTACTGGAACAATTGTCGCGCCGCATACGAACTGAACCGCTGCCGCCGCAATTGCGCATCCGCTCACGGCCGGAAATTGAAACCGCTGCCGAATTGCCGGGGCGCGACCTGGTCTTCTCCAACGGACTCGGCGGTTTTACGCCCGATGGACGTGAATATATCATCACCCTGCCGCCCGGGGTGGTCACGCCTGCGCCCTGGGTCAATGTGCTGGCCAACCCGAATTTTGGCACGCTCATTTCCGAAAGTGGCGGCAGCTACACCTGGAGCGAGAATTGCCACGAGTTCCGGTTGACACCCTGGAACAACGACGCCGTGACGGACGCCAGCGGCGAGGCCTTCTACATTCGTGATGAACAAACTGGAAAATTCTGGTCGCCGACCCCGCTGCCCTTGCGCGGCGGATCGCCCTACGTTGTGCGCCACGGATTTGGCTACAGTGTTTTTGAACACGCGCAGGATGGCATTTCCTCGGAGCTGTGGATCTATGTTTCCATCAATGAGCCAGTGAAATTCGCCGTTCTAAAAATAAGGAATAATTTCGAACATCGCCGGCGGCGCCTCTCATTGATCAGCTATTCGGAATGGGTTTTGGGCGAGTCGCGGCAAAAATGCGCCCTGCACGTGGTGACGGAGATCGATCCGCAAACCAGCGCGCTGTTTGCGCGCAATCCATTTAACACTGAATTTGAAGGTCGTGTGGCCTTCGCAGCGAGCAGTGAACTGGCTCGTTCCCATACGGGTAATCGCACTGAATTTTTGGGGCGCAATGGGACATTGGCGCAACCCGCCGCACTGCGGCGTTCGCGGCTTTCGGGAAAAACCGACGCCGGCCTGGATCCCTGCGCGGCCCTGCAGGTGCAGGTGGAACTGGAACCTGGACAGGAGCGGGAAATTGTTTTCATTCTTGGCGCGGGACAAAATGTGGAACACGCGCGCGATCTGGCGCGGCGGTTTCAAAATCTCGAGGCCTGTCGCAACGAACTGCAGAAGGTTTGGGACTTCTGGGGACATACACTGAGCGCCGTGCGCGTGGAAACTCCCGAGCCCGCGTTGAATCTTTTGGCCAATGGCTGGCTCCTTTACCAGACGATTTCCTGCCGCATGTGGGCGCGCACGGGTTTTTATCAATCGGGTGGCGCGTTTGGTTTTCGCGACCAGCTTCAGGACTCGATGGCGCTGGTTCATGCGCGCCCGGAGCTGTTGCGCGAACAATTGCTCCGTGCCGCCGCGCATCAGTTCCGCGAAGGCGACGTGCAACATTGGTGGCATCCGCCGCTCGGCCGCGGCGTGCGGACGCATTTTTCCGATGATTATCTCTGGCTGGCTTGCGCCACCTGCCGCTATGTTGAAACCACAGGCGATACCGGCGTGCTGGAGGAAACAGCCTTCTTTCTGGAAGCCCGGGCAGTCAAGCCGGAGGAAGAGGCCTATTACGATCTTCCCAATCGCTCCGCCGAGTCCGGCACCCTTTACGAGCATTGCGTGCGCGCCATAAAAAATGGCCTGAGATTCGGCCAACACGGTTTGCCGCTCATGGGCTGCGGCGATTGGAACGACGGCATGAACCTCGTCGGCGCAAAGGGAAAAGGTGAGAGCGTCTGGCTGGCGTTTTTCCTTTACGACGTGCTGAACCATTTCTCCCTTCTGGCCGGACGACGCGGCGACATTGTTTTCGCCGGGCTATGTGAAATGCAGGCAAAATCGTTGCATGAAAACATTGAAAAGAGTGCCTGGGACGGTCAATGGTATCGCCGCGCTTATTTCGACAGCGGCGACCCGCTCGGCTCCGCCTCCAATCCCGAATGCCAGATTGATTCCCTGCCGCAAAGCTGGGCGGTCATCTCCGGCGTGGGCAGCCAGGACCGCATCCGCACCGCCTTGGATGCCGTGGCTCACCGGCTCGTGCGGCGGGAGGCAAAGTTGATTCAACTTTTCGACCCTCCCTTCGACAAATCAGCCATGGAGCCCGGCTACATCAAAGCTTACGTTCCCGGCGTCCGTGAAAACGGCGGCCAATACACGCACGCGGCGGTTTGGACGATCATGGCTTATGCCCTGGCCGGCGAAACCGCGCGCGCGTGGGAATTGTTCCGGCTCATCAACCCGATTCTGCACGCGCAGGCACCGCGGGACGTGACGTGTTATAAGGTCGAGCCGTACGTCATCGCGGCGGATGTTTACAGTCTCGCTCCGCACACGGGCCGCGGCGGCTGGACGTGGTATAGCGGGTCAGCCGGCTGGATGTATCGCCTGATTTTGGAAACGCTCTTGGGCGTGGAGCTGGCCGTGGACGAACTGCATTTCACACCCAAGGTTCCGCTGGAGTGGAAATCGTTCAAGCTCGACTACCGCCATCGCGAAACGGTCTACCATATCACCTGCGTCAATGTGTCCGGTGCCTGGAAAGTTCCGCCGAAAATCATTCTGGACGGCAATGAGCAGGCGGGTGCCGCGCTGAAGCTGGCGGATGATCGCCAGGATCATTTCGTGGAAGTGAGGTTTGAACTGTGAAGTGCCCTCCCGTGCGGGGCGGGTTATACCCCATGGAAAAAGCCGGGCTTGACGCGTACCTTGATGGCAGAAAATGACGGCAATTGAATCGCCGTCACAAAATGAAAGACAAGTTATGCATCTCTTATTATCGCCCGTTTTTGCCAGCGCGCTCTATATTGGCGGCGGCTCACTCGGACTCCTGCTCGTCATCGTCGTCGTGGTTCTATTGCTTCGCTAACCATTCAGCCCATTTGCCGAATAAGCCACGGCACTGATTGGCCGATGACATTATGAAAGCATTAGTTGCGGTGGAAGCAGCGTCCAAAGGAGATCGTTCGGTAACCGGTCAAACCTTGGCCGGATCCCGGCATGTCAGCGGCCGGAATCCTCGTGGCGTTTATCCATTGTCAACCGCGTGCGTCTGGCCGGCTCGATCGGATCGGATTCCCGCAGGCGGGCACGATGTGTCGGTTTTAATGAGATCCCAACTGGGCTGAACGCCGATAACAACATTTCTATGAATCCCCCTTTGGAAAATAATCCCATTCGCCACGTGCAGAAAATCAAAGCCCAGATGCTTCAGCTCATCAGTCAACTGGGGGAAGCCGCCGGGAAAGCAACCCCGACAAACGCGCGGGCGCTATTCGAAAGTTCGGCCGAAGTGCTTGGCGGCTTGGTCAAAGCCTACGACGACTTTGAAGCAAATGGCCAAAAGGCCTGGCTATCTGAGTTTCTGGCATCCCTCCCGAGTCGCGGAGCCTCCCCGCGCCCCGCGGCGATAATTCCGGTTACGCTGACCAACCAAAGAGTCAGACGGCACTTATCAAGGCCCGCTGCAGGAGGAAAGGTGTTGAAGCAGTCGGGTTACACCCCATAGCGAAAAATCGCCCTGCCCATGACTCTGTCTCCTGTGACAAAAACAAGTAACCAAACAACTGAAAGAAATTATATGAAATCAATGTTCCCCGGAACGCTTGCCGCCGTCGTGATCACAATGTTGATCACCAGTTCGCCCGTGCGCGCAGCAGATACCGACAGCCGGATCGAATCCTCCGCGGCGAAGTCGTATGTATTCAAAACCTACTTGAAGGAAGATTCCATCAAGACGGAATCCAAGGACGGGGTCGTCACCCTGACCGGCACGGTTGCCGAGACGTCGCACAAATCACTCGCCGAGAACACCGTGGCCAGCCTGCCCGGCGTGAAGAGCGTGGATAACCAACTCATCGTCAGCGGCGAACAGCCGGCCGAACATTCCGATACCTGGATCAGCATGAAAGTGAAAACCGCGTTGTTGTTTCACCGCAATGTGAGCGCCAGCGGAACCACGGTCTATACAAAAGACGGCATAGTGACACTGCAAGGCGTGGCGAGCAGCAAGGCCGCAAAGGAACTGACAGCCGAATATGCCAAGGACATTGATAACGTCAAAGAGGTCAAAAATGACATGACAATTGACGAGAAGGCAGCCCCTCCCAACGCCACAATCGGCGTCAAAATTGACAACGCTTCCATCACGGCGCAAGTCAAGTCGTCGTTGCTGTCGCACCGCTCGACTAGCGCCTTGCACACGACAGTTTCCACGACGGACGGTGTCGTCACCGTGGGTGGCGTCGCCAAAAACGATGCGGAAAAAAGCCTGGTCACCAAGCTCGCGACCGACATCAACGGCGTCAGCAGCGTGATCAACAACATGACCATCTCTGTGCCGATTGCGGCCGAATAAATATCAATTTAGCGCTGGCGGCCGCGAAGGGCGGGCCTGCCAGCAAACAACCAAAAGAAATTCCATGTTATACACGATTGCAGTGGTATTGGTGATTCTGTGGCTGCTGGGGCTGGTGACCGGCACGGCGGGCAACCTGATTCACATTCTCCTGGTCGTCGCCATAGTGGCGGTTTTGCTTCGGGCCATATCGGGCCGAAAAGCAGTCTGAGCGGCGGAGAGCCAAAGAAAACAAGAAATTCAACATGAAACGCAAACGATCATTTCCGCCCTGCTCGTCACCCCGGGGATTGTAGTCCTGGCTTACTTGCACCATGTTACCCGATCCCACTGATTTCACGGAAGCCAGCCTGGCGGAACAGATTTTCTCTGTGCGGCCTGACGTCGAAGCGGATGCCCTTTTGGAGTCTGCCGCCCATTCAAAATGTCTGCGACCTCTGAAACGGAACGAATTGGTACGACGCGGCGATTTTATTGAAGACGGACATGACGGTTTTGAACCTTGGGAGGGGCCAAGCGGATTCCGTGCCGACGCGTTCGTAAAACAAATTTACCGGCGGCTGAGCCGCCTGCCGGCGGAAGTTTCGAAACCCGGATGAATAAATTGAAACTCATCGGCCTGACCTGCATTCAACTGATTAACCGGGCCTGGTCGCTCCCTCATAACATCTCGAATGCCGCCAAGCAAAGACTACAACGGGTGAAGCCGGGCCGCCCGGCAGTTGCCCTCGGTCTGGAGACGCTGGACCTGGCGCGAATTCATGGGCACGCGCTGGCCACACTGGAATTGTCCGATACCAAAAATGTAGTTCGCAAGCTGGCCGGCCGCAAGATTGGCGGTTTATGAAAGTGAAGTTTCTCAATTTGTCACGCCGCTATCGGGCGACGTTGCGAACCCACTTGAAGCAGGGACGGCAGGCCGGCTTGGGGCCGGCGCGCGGGCTGGGCGGCCAGGTGCTGGCCGCCGGGCTGGAAACGCTGGATCTGGCCAAGCTGCACGAGCAGATCCTGGTCACCGAAGTCTTGCCGGGCTGCCCGGCCCGCAAACGCTCGGCCCTCATCAAGCAGGCGGGGATTTTCTTTGCCGTGGCGATCACGCCGATTGAGAAAACGCATCGCAACGCGCGCGAGGCCGCCGTCCAATTGAAAAAATTCGTCGAGACGTTGAGCCAGCGCACGGTGGAACTGGCCGCCTCGAACCTGGAGTTGGGCCTGGAGATCATCCAGCGCAAGGCGGCGGAGGCGGCACTCCAAAAAAGCGAGCATCACTACTCACAGTTGCTCCAACAATCGGACAACCTCCAAGAACAATTGCGGCTGTTGTCCCGGCAGATTCTTTCGGCACAGGAGGACGAACGGAGGCGCATCAGCCGCGAATTGCACGATGTCATCGCCCAGACCCTGACCGGCATCAACATCCGGCTGGCCACCTTGAAGAAGGAGGCGTCGGTGAGCACCAACGGCCTGGACCGCAACATCGCCCGCACGCAGCGGCTGGTGGAAAAATCGGTCAACCTCGTGCATGAGTTCGCCCGCGACCTGCGCCCAGCGGTGCTCGATGATCTCGGCTTGATTCCCGCGCTGCATGCCTTTGTAAAGCTGTTTTCCAATCGAACCCGCATCCACGTTCATTTGAAAGTCTTTGCCGGGGTTGAACAAATGGACAACAGCCAGCGCACCATCCTTTACCGCGTGGCCCAAGAGGCGCTCACCAACGTATCCCGCCATGCCCACGCCAGCCGGGTGGAGGTGAGCATCCAGAAACTGGCGGACGGCATTTGCATGAAAATAAGTGACAACGGCAAATCCTTTGAGGTGGAACGCGTGCTGAACGCCCGGGGCCAAAAACGCCTGCGCCTGCTCGGCATGAGGGAACGCGTGGAGATGGTCGGCGGCCATTTTGGGATCGTGTCCTCTCCGGGCCAGGGCACTACCATCACGGCGCAATTGCCGGCTGACCGGATTCCCCACGGCACCAACGGTAACCACTGAAATCAGAACTTGAGTCTTTATGGAAAACATCACCGTTTTGCGTGCTGAAGACCACATAATCGTCCGCGAGGAGTCTCGCAAGATGCTCGAACTCGAAGAGGACCTCGAAATCGGCGGCGAAGCTCAGCATGGACGGCAGGCGGTCACGTTGGCCAAAAAATTCCAACCCGACGTGGTGCTCAGGGGCATCGCCATGCCCCAGCTCAACGCTCTGGAAGCCAGGCGGCAGTTGCTCAAAATTCTCCCCGCCACCAAAGGGCTCATGCGCTCGGCGCACACTGATGACGCGTATGGGTATGAATGAAAACAGCCTCGCTTTCTGGATGACTTTGGCCGGCACCATCTGCTGGGGTGTCTGCTTTTGGTGGATGTACCGACTTTCCAGCAAGCAGAATATCCTCCTGGCCCAGCTTCGCGAGCAGGGCAAACGCATCGAAAAACTGTCCAAGATCGAACACGATCTCATCAAGGAAGTGCATCCCCAGGTCAACGAGATTAAAGAAGGAATGGACGAGATGATCGCGGCGGTGAAGGTAAATTCGGAAAATCAGCAGTCTGCAGCCGCGCAAACGGGGCATTAGCCTGTTCTCCAAACTGCCATGGGGTGAACACCCCATGGCGCACAACTGATATTCCGTATAACATGGGGTTATGAGAGCGAAGAAGATTTTGCAGGCAGGTAGTCCGGCCAGTGCCCCGGTTCACGACGAACCAAATCACCGACAGCGCATTCTCGTGGTGGAGGATGATGAAGCCATCCGCCGCGTCAATACGGATGTACTGATTAATTCGGGCTACGAGGTGGACGCAGCCGAGGATGGCGCCTCCGCTTGGAACGCGCTGCAAAGGACAGATTATGATTTGGTGGTCACGGACAATAATATGCCAAAGGTGACCGGGGTCGAGTTGATTCAGAAAATTCAGGCGGCCGGTCTGGCGGTTCCGGTCATCATGGCTACAGGAACCATGCCCGACGATAACTTTGATCCCTTTCGCTCGCTGCAACCGGCCATCACGCTGCTCAAGCCTTTTTTCTCTCATGAATTACTGTCAGCAGTGCGAAGAGTTCTGCGTGCGGCCGACGATTCTCTGCCGGAAATGGCGCCGCCTCCCAACTTGCAGGTTCGGCCTTCTTCCCCGGCATGTTCTCGACGACCCACATGACTCAGCGCACGCTGGCTCCAACCAGAAAATGAACCGAACGAGCCGGCTCAGCCGTTTGGTGATTCCCCGATCCGAATCCTGGGGCCGGCCTGAATTCAAGACCATCACCTGGGGGAAACACCCCATATCGTCCGGGCGGTGCCTATGCTTATCTCAAGCCATGAGGGAACTACAAATTCTCAGCCACAGACGCTCGCCCAAGGCCGTGCTTCCGCCGCTGAATCCGAATCCAACCGGAATTCCAATCGCTTGGATTGAAGACCCGAGCAGCACGATTAAAATCCAGTTTCGCCCTCTCAGGCCAGCCGCAAAAGGTTGCGACCTCAAGTGGAAGCAGGATTGCCGGCAAGGGCGCGGGAAGTGGACGGTATTGGGTGCCGGCGTACGACCGATGTGCTTTATAAAGGCGAGAAGGCAGGCGTCTTGAAAGTTCTGGCGCTGGCAGCCCTGCCCTTCTGTTTTTCACTAATCGCCTGCGGGCAGCCATCAGCAGGGACCGCCAAACCGCCGGTCGTCGAGACCGTGATTCTCCCCAAATCCGTGCCTGATCCCATTGAGCCGTTCAACCGGGTGATTTGGGATTTCAATGTCGGACTCATGACTGGTGTCATCAAACCGACCAGCCGGGTTTATCGGTTCGTCGTCGTGAAACCCATCCGTACGGGCATCGGGAATTTTGGCAAGAATCTGACTTTTCCCGGACGATTGATCAACAATGTGCTTCAAGGAAAGTGGCATGGCGCCCGTGATGAATCGTACCGGTTCGCTTGCAACACCACCATCGGCGTGCTCGGGTTCTTCGACGTGGGCACCAAATGGAACATCCCGAAATCGGACGCGGATTTCGGCCAGACTTTCGGTCAGTGGGGCTGGAGGCCGCAGTTTTTCATTATGCTTCCGATTTTCGGGCCGAGCAACGAGCGCGATACCATCGGCCTGGCCGCCGACACCGCCGCCAACCCATTGCTCTACATCTCTCCCTATGATTTCGTAGCGGACGATCCACTCAGCTATTTCGGACCCTACAGCTATTTCACTTACGTGGATATGTATAACAACCTCGCCGGCAGCGTGGATGAATATGTCCGTTTCAGTCAGGCCGAAATGGATCCGTATTCGGAGATTCAATACGCCTGGACTTTTGTGCGCGCGAATCGGGTGGCGAATTTTCAGGTGAAAGGAAAATCCGACCCCGCCTCGCTGGAAACCCTCGAATCCGTTTTCTTCACCTTCCAAGACCCGGAATTCCCGGGTCGCGGCAAGACACGATCGGTGCGAATTCCGGCCACGGGGAAAGCCTTGAAATTTACGTTTTGGTTGCAGCCGGGAGCGGCGAATGTGGTGTATATTGTTCCTGGCTTGGGCAGTCATCGGCTCGCCCAGCACTCGCTGGCGCTGGCCGAACTGGCGTACAAGAACGGATTCTCCGCTGTGGTGGTGAGCAGCCCATTCGACTCCGAGTTCATGGAACACGCTTCAACCGCGGCGCTGCCGGCCTATCTGCCGGTGGACGGCCACGACTTGCACGTCGCGCTCAGTGAGATAGACGACCGCTTGAACAAGCTCTATCCAAACCGCTTGGGCCACAAGGCTTTGATGGGCTATTCCATGGGCGCGCTGGAATCGTTGTTCATCGCGGCGACGGCACCCTCCCACGCGAAAAATCGGCAGCCATTGATAGAATTCGACCGCTATGTTGCCATCAATACTCCGGTGCGATTGCTTCACGGGGTTGCCAAACTGGACGAATTCTACCGCGCGCCTTTGGACTGGCCGGCAGCGGAACGTGCCGACGACATTGAAAATACATTTTTGAAGGTGGCCGCCTTGAGCCAGAGCACGCTCGCGCCGCAGACCTCTTTGCCCTTCAATGCCATCGAATCCAAGTTTCTCATCGGGCTGGATTTTAAGTTTGCTCTGCGCGACATCATTTTCAGCAGCCAACGGCGAAACAATCAGGGCATCCTGCAACATCCGATCCATGACTTCCGGCGCGAGCCACTCTATCAGGAAATTCTTCAATATTCCTTCCAGGATTATTTTGACAAGTTTGCGGCGCCATTTTACTCGGCCCATGGCTTGACCGCGGCCGGGGCCGCCTTGGAAACAGCGGGAGACCTGCGGACGTACGAAGCGGGCCTGCGCGCCAACCCCGACATCCGCGTCATCGTCAATCAAAACGATTTTCTGCTGGAAGATCAAGACTTGGCCTGGCTCCGCGCCACATTCGCCCCGGATCAATTGACGGTTTTCAAGCAGGGCGGGCACTTGGGGAATCTTTCCAATCCGATGGTGCAAAAAGCCATTCTCGCCGCACTGACACTCATGCGGCCGCCCGAATTCAAATCCAAATGAGCCGCCCTGACATTCGCCAGCAATGGGGCGTGGGGCACCCCAAAGCGATCTTCGGCAATCTAGATTAAACTCGGGGCATGATCCAAAAATCATCCGTACAGACTGGAGGCACGCCATGTCACTGATATCTCTCATTGTCACGCTGATCGTCGTCGGCCTGCTGCTCTGGCTGGTCAATTCCTATAATCAGGGTGTTTCCTGTGTGTGATAAAAGCGCAGCGGAGAATTCGCCGCATTCGTGTCTTGATTTTGATTTTGAACTCGCGTCAAAAACCCCTGCGTCATTCTGCCACCTGAATTTATTTCCGCCTCGTAAACGTTCCGTGGTAGGGAAACACCCCATGGTGCCTGACACGCTTTCCGGTGCAAATTGTCGGCATGAAATGGAACGTTTTTCAAAGAGCAAAAGACGCCCCGTCAACCGAATCGAATACCATGAAACACACTCGCCATCAGGGTACCCCTCGGATCGCCGGGCTCAAACTCACCCCGGTTCGCTTTGAGTTTGCTCATCCAACAGCCAAAACCGTCTGCCTCGCGGGATCATTCAACCACTGGCACCCTGAAGCCAGGACGCTGCACTCCACCGGCGCCGGCAACTGGTGGCAGGAGACCTCGCTGGCGCCCGGCACCTACGAATATTGCTTCGTGGTGGACGGTCAATGGATGCCCGACCCGCGCTCCAATGAAACCGTGGCCAATCCTTTCGGCGGCAGAAACTCGGTTTTGCATGTGGCCATTTCACCGGAAGCGGCGCATCTGGCCGATGCCGAAACTTTGCCAATGAAAAAAGAAACCAACCAAACCGCAACAAGATTATGAACCAAGAAACACAAGCAGTCTGCAATGACATGGGACAACTGGCCGAAGACGCGCAGGCGCTGATGGCCGCCACCGCCGATGTGGCCGGGGAAAAGGTCAGCCAAGCCCGCAAACGGCTCGCCGCAGCGCTGGAAAGCGCCAAGGTCATCGCGGGCAATGTCCGCGACAAAGCCGTGGCCGGCGCGAAGGCCACCGACGAAGCCGTGCATGAGCATCCCTATCAAGCCATCGCCATCGGCGTCGGCGTCGGGGTGGTCGCCGGCTTTCTCCTCAGCCGTCGCTGTTCCCGTAGCTGCGATTGACCCGCTATGGAAACGGCCACCGGCAGCCTCAATCAACTCGCCACGACCGCGAAACAGTTCGTGCGTCGGCTGACCACCATCGGGGAAAACCGGCTGGAACTGCTGGCGGTGGAAGTGCAGGAGGAACGCGAACGTCTCCTGCATGCCGTCCTGCTGGCGCTCGGTGTGGCGGTGCTCGGTCTGCTGGCCGCGCTGACGCTCACCGCAGCAGTTGCCGTTTTGCTGTGGGTGTATTCACCGTTGGCAGTGCTGCTAACCTTGGCCAGCCTTTATGGGGTTGCTGCGGGTGTTCTTTACCGGCGGCTTGCCCGTCTATTGCGAGACTGGCAGACCCTTCCGGCCTCCCTGGACCAAGTTCGTAAGGACCGCGCACGTCTGGAACAAATCCTCGCATGAACGTCCTCGAATCCCGGAAACAATTGTTGATCGCCGAAAGCGAACTCAACCGCACGCATCTGATGCATGTATGGCGGACGATGGCGGGCGAAGTTCACGCGCTGGCCAACCAGTCTAAAACCGTCGGTTCCATCGCGTCAGTGGTCGCATCGCTGGTGGCCGGCCTGTCATCCGTTCGTCCCAAACAATCCGTGCCCATTCCTGGAAAAACGTCCTGGTGGCAGACCATCGCGAAGGTCGCCGGGACGGTTTCCACTCTTTGGGCGTTGTATCGCACCCGGCCCAAATCCCGGCCCCGATCGTAGTCGGAATTTCCAACCGAACACACGCGGCCATTCCAAACAGCGAATCGTATCATGCAAACAGAACCGACAAAGATATCAGAGGAGATGCAGCAAAAAGCGAAGGTTTGTGAAACCATCGCTCAAGACAAGATTGAAGAATCTTTAACTGGCGCTTCCTGCGAGAAGGAGATGAACGAGCAAGACGCGAAAGCTTGGCGCTTGAAATCCCAAGTATGGCTTGAAGCGGAGGCCATCGTACGGGCTGGCTCAACGGGCCAGTCTCCACCCGCCAAATAGAGAACGACTCGCGGATCGATGCCGCGTGAGGCGCGAGCTGATCCGGCTTTCCGCACGGCGGGTGGTGATCGACCAGCGATCACAGGTCGGGTTACACCCCATGGCGACCGGCGACGTGGCAGGCTATTCTCATTAAACAAAATCAAAATCACACAAAGCGAAAGGAATATTATGTTAGGACCTGTTTTATTGGTGCTGCTCGTTCTTATGCTGCTCGGCGCGCTGCCGACGTGGCCACACAGCCGGACTTGGGGCTATTACCCAAGCGGTGGATTGGGTCTGCTGCTGGCCATTCTGCTTATCCTGGTGTTGCTGGGCCGGATCTGAATCCAGCCGTTCGCGGACTTGAACAAAAAAATATATTTATGTTGGAAAGCGTTAAACAACTGTATGGAAACACCCTCGGGGCGTCGGATGGCCACATCGGCCACGTGGGTGACTTCTATTTCGACGATCAAAACTGGGCGGTGCGTTACGTCGTTGCGGACACCGGCAACTGGCTGCCGGGGCGGCAGGTGCTCCTCTCGCCCCATGCCTTCGGCAGCGGCTCGCCCGCGGGCAAAGCCATGCGCATCAACCTGACCCGGAAACAGATCGAGGACAGCCCGGCGGTTGAGACCCACAAGCCGGTGTCGCGCCAATTTGAAGCGGAATATCACCGCTATTACGGCTGGCCTTATTACTGGGAGGGTGACGGATTGTGGGGCGGCATGAGGGGGTTCCCGGTCTTGGAAGTGCCGCCGAAATTCACTCTCACTGAGCCACCGGCTGCGACCGGCCAAGAGCCCGAACCCGCCGATTTTCATCTGCGCAGCACCCAGGCCGTGAACGGCTACCAACTTCAGGCCACCGATGGCATCGTTGGCCATGTCTGTGACTTTCTGATGGACGACAAAAGCTGGGCCATCAATCAACTGGTCATCAAAACCGGCCATCGGTTCACCGGCAAAGAGGTGCAAATCCCGATCAGCCAGGTGGAGCGGATCAGTTACGAGGAATCCACGGTCTTCGTCAGGCTCAACAAGGACGCCGTCGAGAAAAGCCCCGAACACCGGCTGGTTCCCAATGGCGTGGCAGTGCTCGCCGAACAAGTTCTCGCGGTATGAAGCATGATAACCAGGCATAAATAATTTTCCAACCAACCAACCAACGAACAAATCGCAATTACATGAAAACTCTGAATGGCAGGATCGAGGAAGCGCCCAAAATGTATGAAACCGAAAACGACATCACCAAGGAGCGCCGGACTCAACTGATCGCGCTGATGAACCAGCGGCTGGCGTCCGCCGTGGATCTGCAAATGCAAATAAAACAGGCGCACTGGAATGTGAAGGGTCCCAGCTTCATCGGTCTGCACCAATTGTTCGACCAGGCGGCCGAGGCGGTGGAAGGGTATGTGGACCAGATTGCCGAACGCATTGTCCAGCTCGGCGGCGTGGCCGAAGGCACGGTGCGCATGGCGGCGGACGGCTCGCGGCTCACTGAGTATTCTCTCGAGATTTCTGAGGGCTTGGCGCATGTCGAAGCCGTGGCCCGCGCGCTTTCCACCTTTGGCCAGGAAGCCCGCGACACGATCTCTGAAACGGATGAACTGGACGACGCCGACACGGCGGACCTGTTCACCGAAATTTCGCGCGGCATTGATAAATGGCTGTGGTTTGTCGAGGCCCATTCCCAGGCTGCAAAGTAGATCTCAGCCGGAAAAAACATTCGAAAAATGATCGTGAAGCTGGCCTGAATGCCACGCGGCCTGATGAATTTATGAAAACAAACGCAGGAATATGGGTTGATCATCGTGAAGCCATTATCGTGAAGCTGGAGGACAACGGGAATGAAACCAAGCGCATTCAATCGTCCGCCGAAAGACAACTCCGTCGTTCGGGAGACCCTGACCACGGTCGGTTTGAATCCCAGGAAGTTCCAGCCGACGATTCGCGCCAGAGAGAATATACCGGCCAGCTCGCACGTTACTACGACGCCATCATTGAGCATCTTCGTGATTGCGGATCAATCCTTATCCTTGGCCCTGGCGAGACCAAAGGCGAACTCAAAAAGCGATTCGAGAAACAGGCGGGTTTCCCGCATCTGATCGTGTTGGAAACCACCGACAAAATGACCGAAGGGCAAATTGTGGCGCTGGTTCAGCATCACTTTCAAAACGAACCAGCCAAACGATAAGGCATTTCCTTGAACGGTTGAAGCGGGCGAAAAGGGCAAACGCCCCAGAAGCAACCCGGCCAAGCCGGCGATGGCCGCGCGGTTGCACCAAGAAACGACCCGGACGCTCCTTTGGATCGCGGCCCGGCTCAAAGCCGGCACTTGGATAAGCCTTAATGCCAAGCTGTACCGTTGGAAAAAAGCGAATGAAGCCCGTGACAAATAGTCCAGACTATAGTCCCTTTGCCGGTCCCCGACAGGTCCTGGCCTATCTGAGCGGCTACACTCACCGGGTGGCCATCAGCAATCGCCGGTTGCAGGCGCTGGACGAAATGACGGTTACTTTCGGGTACAAAGATTACCGCGATGGACACCGGCGCAAATCCATGCCGCTGGCGTCGGAGGAATTTGTGCGGCGGTTCTGTTTACATCTCTGGCCCAAGCGGTTCGTGAAAATCCGGCACAACGGACTGCTGGGCAACCGGGACCGGCAAGCCTGGATCGCCCGGGTCCGAAAAGCCTAGGGAGGAGCACCGACGACGACAGGGGAGGACCCGCAGGGGCAGAACTGGTCACCGGGAAGGAGGCCCGGCAACGTTGTCCTCATTGCGGGGCGATCGCATTGGTCTGGATTGCCGAGGCACCGCCGCAGACCAGCCGCTCGTGGGCGCCGATTTTAGAAGCCTTACTTTGTCATATAGGGAGATCGCAGATTCAGCAGTTCAGTTCAACGGCAGTGTATCCCCCACGGAGCGGCCCAACACCTCACCCATTTTCCACGCTTGCGCGCCGCTCCATGAGGGATACACTGCTTGGCGTTAGGCAGCATTCGCGCTTATGAAAAATCGCAATCTCATATTGGCGGCTTGTTTGATTTTCCTGACGGCCGCCTGGATTTGTGCCTTGGCAGGTTTTCCCGGCAATCTTCCTATCGTCAATGGATGTCTCGCGGTCTATAGTTTCTTTTCATTCCGGCGCAGTTACTTGTTTATTTGCGGGCTGATCGCAACGCCTGTTTGTATGGTCGTGCTTAGCATTCAAAATCCTCACATTTGGGCTGAAATATGCATTTCTCAATTTGGGTTGATATTATTGTCAGCATCGCTTGGTTTGTTGCTTCGGCGCAGGAGATTCGTGCTCGGCGATCGACTTTGATACATGACCATGCTGCCTAACATTCCCTCAAGCCAGCGCCGATTGGCCACCGCTGTTCCCCTTTCGCGGTTGACGCCCCAGGTCCGGCGTGGCTCAGGTCATGACCGTTAGGTCGTTAGTTGGC
>JBEKZM010000089.1:0-29505 GCA_049509875.1 Verrucomicrobiota bacterium
GAAAAGATCCTTCGACAAATGCAGACTCTATCCAGACAAAACCTGTTCGAAACAGTGCCCGGAGTGGCCCGACGTAAACGATTGGGCAAGAAAGTTTTAGGCCTTATCTAAGGGCCATTCAGAACCGACCCGTTTAATGGCCAGCCCCGATGCGCCGGGGAGGGCGGTGAATTCCTTGGCGTCCTGAACCACTTCGCGAACGAGATTATGGTGTTGGCGCCCCTCGAGCCAATGCTGATAACCGCCTTGGCGCCAGTTGGTCAGATTCTGCTGGTTGACCGGGCTGGCCGCGAACCTGTCGGCCAGCATGGCCTTCACCTCCGGCAGGGCGTTCAACCACGGGAGAATGGCTCCCGCGGATTCGCCATTTTCCAGGCGCAAGTTCAATTCGTCCCGAAGGTTCCGGGGCAACCGTGCGATTTTGCCTTTGTGAGTTTTCACCATAATCAACTTTTTTTTGCTTTAGCGTGGCCGGGAGGGTTGGACAAATGCTTTCCAACCTGAAGATTATTTGCGTCAATCGGCAGAACCCCTTGACGCCCGCAAGCAAAGCCGGAAAATGGCAATTGCGCCAATATTTGGTTTGCTCCAATCGTCTGCCCGCCGCTGGCGGGCGGCTGCCATGCCTTCGCGAATTTGCAAAGGGTTCGCCGCGAGAGCAAAATCAGAATGTGAATATGCTGTTCTGAGCGACAGACCCCTTTACGGCTAGAGTCATAATATTAGGTTCTCATTAACTGACCCCTTTACAAGCAACTGAAGTCCCTACCATTTCCTTCCATTCTTGGAAGGTCGCCAAAGTGAATCCAAGAGAGAATGTTCTTTTCGTCGTTCATGATGTTTATTTGATGGTTTTCGAATGTTAGAACTTGGTAATTAGGACTATGCCCGCGCACATAAAAGCAACACCTGCCAGTCGCCAAACACTGCAAGCGTGTGGCGAGGCGTGTAACAAGCCGTAGTGATCGATGACGAGGGACATGGCCAGCGCCGCTGTCACATGCAACGCCGTGTACGTTCCCGCTCCCACAGTGCCGACGAATTTGAGTCCCGCAAAAACGGCCACTGCCCCGACGAGCCCAGCCAAGGGTGCCCACCAGGGCATTTGCATGATGCTTTCAGCCGAAGGAAGCGGTCGTGGAAACATGGCGGTGATGCAAAAGAAGAATGCGCAGATGAGTGCAAACGACACAAAAGAAGCCAGCCATGGATTTTTAAGCGACCGAAATAGCTTGGCATTCATAACGGAGCCGCACGCTTGAAGCAAGCCGCCAATGATGATGAATAAATACGCGCCAGGTTTCATAATTTGTCTTTCATTTTGCGAGCGCCAAAACACTTCCAATCAATGCCGGAGGCATTACGACAACGCCGATTTTAAAAAATTCCCAACCGCTGATGCTCATCCCGTCGCGTCGCAGCGCCATAAGCCACAAAATGGTCGCCAACGAACCCGCGACAGACAGATTAGAGCCGAGATCAACTCCAATGAGTGCGGCGTTTGTGACACCGGTGGGTGGATTTGTTGATTGAAGAACACTTCCGGTAATCAATCCTACGGGAAGATTGTTAATCACATTCGAGCCGAGGCCAAGTGCCAGAGCCGTGAACAGGTGCGAAGCGAATGCGTTTTGATTTTCCACGAATCGCAAACTGTTGGCGACAAGCGTTCGCAATCCTGCTTGTTGGAGTGCTTGAACGATGACGAAGAGGCCTGCGACCAAGGGTATTACTGACCATGAGACCTCACTTAATACCGCAGGCAAGGTTTTAAAATTGCGAATCGAAACCAATACCAAAACCAGCATCGCGGAGGCAAAAGTAGGCGCCCCCAATTGCCAGCCCATTGCGGAGGCGACAAGCAAAACCACCGCGGCAATTATTAAGCCACTGAGAGCGAGACGGCCTCCCTCCGACAAGAATTGGCGTTTCGCCTGTTCCGTGATCCTGTCTTTTAATTCACCACGGAGTAGAAATCTTAAACCCAAGAAGGTCACCGCAACCGAAATCAGCGAAGGAACGCAGAAGGCTTTGAGCCACGGAAAAAGCGCAGGCATTTCCTTTCCAAAAACGACCAGGTTGGCGGGATTCGAAATAGGAGCGTCACGCCACCCCCACTGTGCTGATCCGGCCCACTCCGGACACCCTGCCGATTCATTCCGGACACTCGTCCGACGGGTCCGAAAAACTGTCCGACAATTCGCCGGATTGCTGTCCGAATTAAATCGGCAGCGCGTCCGGATTAAATCGGACAGGTGTCCGAGTTGAATAGGATTACTCTCCGGCAAAAATCGGATTGCTGTCCGAAATGCGTCGTAATACGCAGTCAGTCTGTCATCGGTCACTCAAAACCAGCCAGGGAGGGGCGAATGAAAACCAGAAACTTTGAGGGAAGCATTGCGGATTGGGCAGCGAAAGCTGCTCATGGGCGCAGTGAACGAACTCATAGTGAACATTCAGCATTCGATATTGACTTTGGGGGGCAACGGCTGGTCCAACCGGTGGATTGCGCGTGAACTGGGCATAAACCGGGAGACAGTGGGCAAATACCTTCTGCTTGCCCGGCAAAAATCAGCAATTTCGCCCCCCACCGGCTCAGAACCTTCCCCGAATTCAAATCTAGCCATTTCGACCGCCGGGTCCGCCGTCGGTCGTCAGAGTTTTTGCCAGCCGCTGTCACCTCAGATCGAAGCGGCGGTTGCGGTGGGGCTGAGGTGTGAAGGCTGAGTTTTTACTGGTGGGATGGGAGTGCGAATCGCGCCTCTTAAAAAAGAGGGCGCAATTATGCAGGTTGTGCTTTGAACCGTTTTGTGCTCCCTATCATAAAGTACTTATGATGAATGGTTCAATCGCTTCGTCCGATCCGTTGTTTTTTCGGCCTTTGGATTAAACCATAACGTGACAAAAGGATTTTCGGCCATAAAATGGCAGAATCGGCCAATTTGTGCTTTCAGTCTCACGGGTGAGAAAAAGCTCACAAAACCATTGAAAACATTGACGAAAGAAAAAGTGGTGCGCATAAGAGGACTTGAACCTCTACGCCTTACGGCACTACCACCTCAAAGTAGCGTGTCTGCCAATTCCACCATATGCGCACAATGGGGACCGGCATTTTGCCCCAGAGCCCGGCGGAAGCAAGTATTTTCACCGGCCCAGCAGCCAGTTCCAGCCCTGCCAGCGGTTGGGCTGCGTCTCGTTGAAGTTCGAGCTGTGAAAGCGGCCCAAGTCCACTTGAATGAGTATGCTGACGCTGCTCGCGCCCCGGCCGGAGGCCCGTAGCGCATCGACGCCGTAGGCGTAGGCCATCAGACACTTGAACTTGTCCGAGGGGGAACGATACATGATGCCCGCGCCCACGCCGCTTTCCCAGTTGCCGCCCTGGCCCACGCCGGTCCCGGGCAGATAATCAATGTCCGCCGTGGCGCCGTTAAACTCCAGGTTCCAACGTTCGTTGGGCGCAATGGGGACGATGTAGCTGGCATTGATCAGCGCGAAATTCCGCGCGCTGAACTCCTGGTAATAGTAGCCGGGGATCGACAACTGATATTGGGCGGCCAGGGGCAGATAGCCGCCCAGGCGGTAGGCGCTGAAGCGGTCGGGATCCACGCTGGTCCCGGCCATGACGCGCACAAACACGTTTTGTTTGGTCTCCGGAAACGTATAGGACAGCGCGGCGGAGCCCCAGAACAAGTGCGAGGCGGTTTCAATGCGGCGGTCGTCGTCGAAGCCGTAGCCGCCGGCGTCGGTGCGGAACTGGCCTTCATACCAGACGGCCAGTTCCATGGCCAGCTCGGGAAACAGCGTGGGCTCGATGCCGCCGTAGCGCAGGCCGGTGCGGAAGGAGAAATCCGCGCCGTCGGCAGGCAGTTTGAAGGCGGCTTCGGTTTCATCATCCGGGGCATACACGGAGTAATGGGCGGCGGTGCGCACCACCAAATTCAAGGGAATGCGCTGTCCGGGATTAAACAAGTGATAGATACTGGCCGAAAGTTCGCCGCCGTAGCCGTTGAACGATTCGCCTTCAATCCATTTGCCGTCGCGAATCTCGTTGTAGCTGTCCGCAAAGCCGCCGCCCGCCACGCCGATGCCCAGGTCGGTATTGGGCCCGAGCAAATGCTTGAAGCCCAGTTCCGAATCCAGGTAGGTGGGCGCCACGGCCAGCCGCAACGTGAGGTTCGTCCGCAGAAAGTCCGGGTCGTTGTGGTAATAATACGCGTAGGCAGCAACCGGCTGGAGACCCTCCGCGGGCTGATTATAGCCAAACTGGATCAGGTCGCGAGCGACGGGATCGATTTGCGCGGACACGGCGCATGGAAAGAGCAGGCCGAGCCCTGGCAACAGCGAGAAGGTCCATCGCATGGCCGTTTTTTTAAAGCAAAGCCGCCGTTACGGCAAGCGGGAATGGGCCCTTGCAGAATCCGATTGGCGGCGAAATCGGCGGCGTGATAGCCTCTGGCCGTCGTACTCAACCATTTGGGAGAATTCCCAGCGAAGAAATGAAAATGCAGTTCAAAGAAATTGGCGGTTGCATTGTCGCGCCGACCGGCTTTATGGCGAGCGGCGTGTTTTGCGACATCAAGAAGCTGGGCACCGGCAAGGGCTCGGACAAAGGCCGAAAGCGCGATCTGGCGCTGATCGTATCCGAAGCCCCGGCCACGGCGGCGGGCATGTTCACGACGAACCAGGTGTGCGCCGCACCGGTGAAGGTGTGCGTGGAACGGATGAAAAAGGGAACAGCGCAGGTGGTGGTGGTGAATTCCGGCAACGCCAACGCCTGCACGGGCAAACAGGGGCTGGCCGATGCGCGCGAAATGGTCTCCTTCACCGAACGGGTGCTGAATCTTTCCGCCGGGCGCGCGCTAGTCGGGTCAACGGGCCGCATCGGCGTGATCCTGCCCATGGACAACGTGCGCGCCGGCATCATCGAAGCGGCGACGTTGCTGGGCACGACGCCGGAAGATGCCGATCACGCCACCGAGGCCATGATGACCAGCGACACCCGGCCGAAGCAGGTGGCCGTGGAGTTCGAGCTGGGCGGCCGGACGGCGCGCATCGGAGGCATTTGCAAGGGCGCGGGCATGATTCAGCCGGGCATGAGCGCGGACGGAAGACGCCCGGCCGCACTGCCCCAGGGCGGTCTGCACGCCACCATGCTGTGCTTCATCACGACGGACGCGGCGGTCGGGCGGACGGTGTTGCAGGCGGCGCTCCGGCAGGCCGTGGCGATCAGTTTTAACCGCATCACGGTGGACGGCGACATGAGCACCAACGACACCGTGCTGGTGCTCGCCAACGGGCTGGCCGGGAATAGGAAGTTCGGAATGCGGAGCGCGGAGGGCCGAGTTTTCCAAGCCGCGCTCAATCACGTTTGTTTGGAACTGGCGAAGAAAATCGTGCGCGACGGCGAAGGCGTGCATCGGGTGGTGACGGTACGGGTGAAGGGCGCGAAGACCATTGGGGAGGCCGATGCGGCGGCACGAGCCGTGGCCAACAGCCCGCTGGTGAAAACGAGCTGGCATGGCGGCGACCCGAACTGGGGTCGCATCATCGACGCGGTGGGCTATTCTCCGGCCACGGTGGTGGAAGACAGAATTGACATTGGCTATTCCGCGCCTGGCAGCAGGAAGATCCTGTGGAGCCTCAAGCGCGGCCAGCCGACCGAGGCTGCCTTCAAGCAGCTGTGCGCGGCGGTGGCGCCGAAGGAATTTGAGTTGCATATCAACCTGAATCTCGGCGGAGCCGAGGCCGTGATGTACGCGGCCGATTTGACCGAGGCGTACGTCGACTTCAACAAGGGCGATGTGGGCGATCCGACGAAACTGGGGGGTTGACATTTTCCATTCGTGATACAATTGTATCACCATGAAGACGGCTACCATTCGTGATTTGCGGAACGACTTTGCCCGGCTCTCCAAATGGCTGGACAAGGGTGAAACCATCGAAATCGTGAAGCGCGGCAAACCCGTGGCCGACCTCGTACCCAAGTCCGGCGGCCGGCGCAAAGCCCTGCTCGGCTGCACGCCCAGCCCGTATCCCATCCCGGCAGACATTAACGATCCGGTGGATGTCGAATGGGAGGCGATGAAGTGACGTATCTGCTCGACACCAGTGCATGGCTGATAAGCGCGCTGCGGCAACAAATGTTGCCGGATGACATCTTGGAAATCGTGGGCGACTCAGGTGAAATCCTCGGCTTGAGCGTCTTCAGTCTCTGGGAAGTTGCCAAAAAGAACCAGCAGGGGAAACTGCCGTTGCCGATGGATTTGCCGGTGTGGCTCAAGGCCGCCGTGCCGCATCAACTCCACATTTTGCCGCTCACCCCCGACATCATCGTGGACTCCACCCGGCTGCCGGAATTTCCGGTCAACGACCCGGCTGATCAACTCATCGTGGCCACCGCGCGCGTCTACAATCTCACCCTCCTGACCACGGACACGAAACTTAAAGGCTACCGCCACGCGCGCATCTGTTACTTCACGCCGGTTGTCGAAAAAGGAAAACGATGAGTGCGCTGAAAGAATTTGAATTACGCTCGCGGGGCAAATCACCCAATATCATGGCCGCAAAAATGCACAAATGGCTCAAGAGAACCTGTTTTCTTGTGATTTTTGTGCCTTTTTGCGGCTGCCGAAATAGTCAAACCGCCCCCGGGCTGCAGATGAGCGACCTTCGAGCCGGGTCGGAGACCGGCGCTCCGGGAAAGTAAAAGGCCGCTGGATGGCTCCAGCGGCTTGGTTGCTTCAATCGTAAATCTTAAATGGCTCAGTACGCGGCCTGCGCGCCCTTGATGTTCTTCTTGCCCATCCACGGCATGAGCGCGCGGAGCTTGGCGCCGGTCTTTTCAATGGGGTGCTGTTCGCCCTTTTTGAGCAGCGCGTTGTATTTTTTGTAGCCGCCCTTGTATTCAGCCACCCAGTTCTTGGCGAATTTGCCGGACTGGATATCCTTGAGCGCGGCCTTCATGCGTTTCTTGACGCCGGCGTCGATGATCTTGGGACCGACACTGACGTCGCCCCATTTGGCGGTTTCAGAGATCGAGAACCGCATGCCGCTGATGCCGGATTCGTTCATCAAGTCGGCGATGAGCTTCAGTTCATGGAGGCATTCGAAGTAGGCCATTTCGGGGGAATAACCCGCTTCCACGAGCGTCTCAAAACCGGCCTGGACCAGCGCGCTGGCGCCGCCGCACAGGACGGTCTGCTCGCCGAAGAGGTCCGTCTCGGTCTCTTCCTTGAAATTGGTTTCGAGGACGCCGGCGCGGGTGGCGCCAATGCCCTTGGCCCAGGCGAGGGCAATCTGCTTGGCTGCCTTGCCGCCTTGGTAAACGGCGATCAGGCTCGGCACGCCCTTGCCTTCCACGTACTGGCGGCGGACGGTGTGTCCGGGTCCTTTCGGGGCGACCATGATGACACTGATGTCCTTGGGCGGGACGATCGTCTTGAAATGAATGGAGAAGCCGTGCGCAAACAACAGCGTTTTGCCGGGGGTCAGGTTGGGGGCGATGTCCTTCTCATAGGCCGCCGGCTGCTTGGTGTCCGGGAGCGAAACAAAAATGACGTCGGCCTGCTTGACCGCCTCCGCAGTGCTGACCACTTCAAAGCCTTTTTCCTTGGCCACCGGAATGGATTTGCTGCCTTCGTAGAGGCCGACAATGACCTTCAGGCCGCTGTCCTTGAGGTTGAGCGCGTGGGCGTGGCCTTGCGAGCCAAAGCCGAGCACGGCCAGCGTTTTGTTTTTCAACACGCCGAGATCGGCGTCCTTGTCAGTATAGACTTTTGCCATAAATTTTACTTTCTGGGCAGGGCCACCTTGCCTGTGCGGGCCAGTTCCTGCACGCCAAACGTGTTCATCAGTTCCAGGAACTTGTCCATCTTGCCTTCGTCGCCGGTGATTTCGACGGTCAGGGTCTTGGGCTGCACGTCCACGATCTTCGCGCGGAAAATATCGGTGATCTGCATCACCTCGGCGCGCGTTTTGGAATCAACGGCCACCTTGACGAGCACGAGTTCGCGATCGACATGCTCGCCGTTGTGAAAATCCTGCACGGTGAGGACATCGGGCAGCTTGTTGAGCTGCTTGATGATCTGCTCGATGGTGGCCTCGTCGCCGTGGGTGACGATGGTCATGCGCGAGGCGGTGGAATCGTGGGTGGGCGCGACGTTGAGCGAATCAATATTGTAGCCGCGCCCGCTGAACAGGCCGGCCACGCGGGTGAGCACGCCGAACTTGTTCTCAACCAAAATTGAAATGGTGTGTCGCATAAAACCGTCTGGAAACGGATAACCAGTCTAGCAAGGACCGTAAAAAGGGCAATTTTGAAATGACACGATCATTCCCTGGCGGCCGCCTTTTTACGCGATTTGGAGGGTTTGATCGCCCTGGCGTCGCCCCAGAGCCCTTCGAGGTCGTAGTGCTTGCGGGTTTCGGCGTGCATGACGTGGACGATCACGTCGAAATAATCCAACACCACCCAGTTGCCGCCGGTGGCGCCTTCCGAGCGCGACGGGCGCAAGTCGCGCTCGTCGCGGAGTCGGCCGGCGATTTCCTCCACGATGGCGCGCAGGTGCGGCTGGCTGGTGCCGGAGGCGATGACGAAATAATCCGTGACGCTCGACAGTTTGCGCACGTCGAGGACAACGATGTTTTCCGCCTTTTTGTTGTCCGCCAGTTCACGGCACAACAGAGCCAGTGTTTTGGATTCCATAGTTACAGTGGAAATTTAACCGGGTTCGCCTTTGAACTCACGCCAATTCTTTGGGCCTGAGCGCCCGCCGGCGCTCGACGGGTTGATGACGATCGAGCGAGCGAAATCCGGCGGGACGCCGGATTTAAGAATTAGACCACTTAGCCACCCGCCACGATCTTGACAATTTCCAGCCGATCATCGGCCTGGAGCTGCCGGCGTGAAAATTCGGAGGGCGCGACCGCGTCACCGTTGTGTTCGACGACCACACTGCGGGGTCGCAGTTTTTGGGCGATTAAAAAGTCCTCGACGGTGCACGGCAGGGCCGCTTCGATGGGATTACCGTTGGCAATGATGTGACTCATGGGATGGCTTGCTCCTGGCCACGCTCCAAAGTGAGTGACCGGCCGTTGGCTTCCACTGTGACCTCCTCGGTGTTCACGGCGACGCATCGGACCAGCAGGGAGCGGTCGCGCAAGTTGAGTGTTTTCTGGTCGCCGGCGGCAAATTCCTCGCCGTTGATGACGGCGCTCTGGGCCTTGCCAAAGGCCATGATGCCGGAGAATGTCAGCCCCTGTGGCAGGACCCGCGGAGCCAGGGCGACGGGTATCACTTGGGCCGCAGCCGCCGGCAGCGGAGCCAGGCTGGCACTGGTGTCAAAGCTCCCGGCCCGGCTGTTTTTGACCCAGTTCAAGACATAGTCCGTGCCCCCTTCCCGTTCGACGGCCACCACGTCCCTGATCTTTCCGTTCGTATAGGGATTTTCGAGGATCCGCTTTTGCATTTCCGCGTCCTTCTTTTCCTGCATCAGCTTGTAGGCCGTCAATTCGCAGATGGCTTCGACCGTGTCGTCGTCGATCTGATGGCTTTCCGGACAATTCTCCCAAATCCACAAATGCGTGTACTCGTGCGCGGCCACGGCTGTCATCTCCTCCCGCGTACGCCCGCTCAACATGACCACTTCATGGGTGTGGACGCCGTCGCCGGACTTGCGCGTGTGGGCGAAGCCGAATTTGTGCAGGCCATTGGCGTTTCCCTTTTCCGACCAGTAATCCACGTCGAACAGATTGACGGTCACCTCGGGAAATTTCAAGGCGAACTGCCTCCCATATAAATCGACCACGTCATCGCGGGTTTTTCCGAAAAGGTCCCTGGCTTGGTCCGCGGTAAGGATCACGGAGGGTTTATCGAAACGGCAGATCAGGCGGCCATCGGGGGTCTTGATGTGACCGTCGCCATTTTTGACAGGCAGTCCGCAAATGGAGCAACGGTCGGGGAGCTTTTCACAAGCGTCACAGATGGCGCCGCGGGGATGCAGCCAGAGGTGACCGGTCAGTGGGCCCTGGCCGCAGACGATGCAGAAATAATTGGTCTCCGTGGCAGAGGCGGTCAACACCGCCGACAGCAGAATCAAGAGTGTAACCAGCTTGCGCATCAGCTTCCTCATCGCGTTTAACCTGTCGTTGGCAGCACGTTCCACGCCAATCATGGGCGGCGCGACAATACGTCATGCCGTCAGCGCGGCGTCCCAGTCCTTCCACACGGGCTCATAACCGAGCTTGCGGATGCGCTCGGCCACCTCGCTGGGCGAGCGTTCGTCGGCCACGTTGAACTGGCCGGTGGCGTTGGTGGGGTGGCCCTCTTGGGCCGCCCATTCACTGGCGCCGGAGGCCAGTTGCTTGATGAGGCCGCGCTCCGTCCGATGGATTTTTTCCCGGCCAGCGCCGGTGTAGCCGCCGGGCTCCGTGCGCGCGCCGGCGCTCATCGTGGTCACACCCAGGTGCATCAGGCCGTCGCGCAACTTCGGCGTCTCGCGCGTGGAAAGCACAATGCCGACGTCGGGAAACGTGAGGCGAAGCGCGCAAATGAGCTGCGCCAGTTCGCGGTCGCTGAGGTGCGTGAGCGGCTCGAATTCACCGGCGCAGGGGCGGATTCGCACGGTGGAGATGGTGAGAGCGGCCTTCCAACAATTGCGCAGGAGATAATCGGCATGCGCCGCCGCGCTCAACGCCTCGTAGCGCCAGTCGGCCAGACCGTAGAGCGGGCTGATGCCCAGGCGGCGAAAGCCCGCGGCATAGGCGCGCTCGGGGGTTTCCAGCCGCCAGTCAAAATTGCGTTTGGGGCCGGCCGTGTGCATTTCCGCATAGACTTTGCGGTCGTAGGTTTCCTGGTAAACGACCAGTCCATCGGCGCCGGAAGCCACCAGGGGGCGATAGTCTTCCGTTTCCATAGGGCCGACTTCGAGCGAGAGACTCGGCCATTCGGAATGCAGGGCGGCGATGCAATCGCGCAAATACTGGCTGGAGACGAACTTCGGGTGTTCGCCCGCAACGAGCAGGAGGTTGCGAAAGCCCTGCGCCTTGAGGGCGTCCGCCTCGCGCTTCACTTCGTCGAGCGAGAGGGTGACGCGCAGGATGGCGTTATCGCGGGAGAAACCGCAATAGGTGCAATTGTTGACGCACTCGTTGGACAGGTAGAGGGGAGCGAACAGGCGAATCACCTTGCCGAACCGCTGCTGCGTCATGGCATGGGCGCGCCGGCCCAAGGTTTCGAGCATTTCGGAAGCGGCGGGGGAAATGAGCGCGGCGAAATCGGCCAGGGAGACCTGATCCTTGCCGGCGGCTTCGCGGGCGGCGGCGGAACCGGTCGCCAGCGATTTCCGGACCAGCGCCCCCAGCGGCAACGCATTGAATTCAGAGACAAAGCTCACGGACACAATTTAACAAACATTTGGCTGAAGTCGAGGCGGCGTGTGAAGCATGGTACGGGGCGCCCTACGATTTTTTCCAGACGTAGCGGAACAGGATCACGCGGAGCGCGGCGGCCAGCGGGATGGCGAGAATGCCGCCGAGGAGGCCGCCCAGCAGGGTGGTGCCGGTCATGACGGCGATGATGATGACCAGCGGATGCAGGCCCACGCGGTTGCCCATGATTTTGGGCGAGATGACCAGGCTTTCGAGCGTCTGCACCACGGCGAGCACGGACAGCACCAGCAGGGGATGCAGCCAGTCGCCGTATTGCACGAAGGCGAGCAGCAGGGCGGTGACGCAAATGACGATCGCGCCCAGAAACGGAATCATGGTCAGAAGCACCGCCGACAAACCGAGCAGGAAGGCATAATTCAGGCCGATGATCAGAAAACCGATCGTGTAGAGCACGGCATCACAGATGGCCACGAGCAACTGCCCGCGGAAAAAAGCCACCAGATACTGGCCGATGGACTCGGTTATGAACACGAGCTCGTTTTTGGCGGAGGAATCGCCAAAGGGAAGGTAATCCCGCCAGCGCCGTTCAATCGCGCGCTTTTCGAGCAGAAAGTAATAGGCATAGACGGGAATCAGCGCCAGACCCGCCAACAGCCCGAAACCGGAGGCGAGTTCTCCCAGGCGTTTGAGCACCCAGGAACCCATGGTCGGGAGCGAGTCCTTTAACCAGTCGGTGGCCGAAGTGAGCAGGGGGTTTTGCGGCAAGCCGGCGGCCTCGCCGCCCGGCGGCGGTTGCGCCCCAAAATGGCGCAGGAAAGCCGGCGGTTGCGCGATAAACTGGTTGATCCGGTCCCGCAGGCGCTCGGAGTATTCCGGCACCTTGGCCGCGAGTTGTTCCGCTTCCTCGACCACCTGCGGAATCACGCTTGCGAAGACCGCAACCACCACGGCAAGAGCGAAGACAAATACCAGCAAAATGGCCTCCCCCCGGCGAACTTTACGCGCTTCCAAAACCTCCACGACCGGCGCCAGCAGGCAGGCCACCACCGCGGCAATCGCCAGCGGCCAAAGTACGGGGCTCAACAGATTTAGTATTTTGCCCAAGCCCCATATTCCCGCCGCAATCAGCGCGACCACCGCGGCCACCGCCAGGCCGGTCAAGGCGAACCAGATGATGCGCGATTGTTGCCCGGTTGGTGATGTCAGCGGCATATAATACTCCGAACCGACACAAGTTTCACGGATTTTCAGGGGTTGGCGCAAGCCTGCAGATTTCAAAATTGATGGGCAAACGCGCGGAAAAATGGGGCTTGGACGATTGAAGGGGCGCCACCTTCGATCCACAATTGCTTAGACGAAGCACGCGGGCCGGTATAACCTTTTGCATGGCCTTGGTTCGTATACTCGTGGACGGCTATTCCCTGCTGCATAAGTGGCCGGAGCTCGCGCCCGGCGCGGCCCGGCATGCGGAACGGGCGCGCGACGCGCTGACGGAGCTGCTGCATCAATATCAGGACGCCTCCGGCACTCCAGTGACGGTTTTTTTCGACGGCCAGGGTGTGCGGGGGCGGCGACCAGGGAACGAACCGGGCAACGGCGTGGAAATCCTGTTTTCCGGCACCGGACAGACGGCGGACGATTTGATTGAACGAGCAGCCCACCGCTTTCAGGACTACGGCGAAGTGCTGGTGGTGACGGACGATTTCGCGGAACGGGACACGGTGAGCGCCGCGGGCGCCTCGGTGGCGAGCTGTGCCAATTTCATAAGGATGATTGACCAGACGCTGACGCAGTTGCAGGATAACCTCGAACGGCACAACCAGGCGGCCCGGAAGTCGTTTCGCCGTCCGCAATAAGCGTATGAACGCATCGCAAGCCCGAAAATTTGTCCGTCGGACCTGCTGGCTGGGGGCTCTGCTCGGCGTACTGGGCGCGGCCGGCGGCGTCCGGGGCGCCGGGGCGCAGCAGCCCGGGCGTTTCCTGTTAATTTTCGAGACGTCCCCGACGCTGAAAAAGAATTTGCCATTTGTCCGGCAGAATCTCGACCGATTGTTCGCGAGCAATCTCGAACACGAAATACAACCGGGCGATGATCTGGCGGTTTGGACCGTGGACCAAAGTCTGCACACCGGCACGTTCCCGCTGGCCAACTGGTCCGCGGACGAGACCGGCATGTATGCCGAACGGCTCAATGACTTTCTCGACCAACAAAAGTACACGCGGCATGCCACCCTGACCCTGGTGCAACCGATGTTGAATCGGGTGGTCAAGAATTCCGAGCGGCTGACGGTCATCATTGTTTGCGACGGCCAAAGCCCGCTGACGGGCACACCGTATGACAGCGGCGTGAACGACATCATTACGAATTCGGCGGCCAAAATCAAAAACCGCGGGGTTCCGTACATGCTGGTCCTGCGGGCCTATCAGGGCCAGTATCTCGGCTGTTCGGTGAACCGCACGAGCTTGCTGAATTTCCCTAAATTTCCGCCGCCGCCCACGCCGGAGCCGCCGCCAGTGGTGAGCAAAGCGGCGCCGGTCGTCAACCAGGAAGCGGCGGCGGCCGCTCCCCCGGTGAGCGGGCCGATCGTGGCGCCAGTGTCCGCGCTGATCATCGTGGGAACGAACGCGGGCACAAACTTGCCGACGGCCACAATGAAGCCGGCGGTTCCCGCCCCGGCGCCGGCGCCGGCAATCAATTTGCCCGCCACCAACACGGTGGTTTCGGCAGCGCTGGTCCCGGCAGCGGTGGCCGTGACCGGCCCGGCGCCGGTGACCCCGCCGAAGGTCGCGTCCGGAGCGCTGTCCAATCCGCCACCACGGGTGCCGCCACCGCTGGCCAGCCCTCTGCCGGTCCCGGTGGTCGTGGCGCAGAAGACTTCAGCCCCGCCGTCGGCCGTGGTCGCCACTTCCACGCTGGCCGGCCCGGTCAATCCGCCCGTGGTTCCGGAGTCCAGGCCGGCGGGCGCCCTGGCGGAAAATGCGCCGAACGACCGCGGGTATGTATGGTCGTTGACGATTGGCGGCGGCGCGCTCGTGGCGGCGGCCGCGCTGGTGATGTGGCTGGTGGCGCGCTCCCGGCGGCCCCGCGGGAGCTTGATCACGCGCTCGCTGCAGGAAGATCCACTGCTGCCGCCGCGAAAATGATTCCATTCCGCGCGTGACTTTTGCGTGCGGGTATGGAAGATTTCGCGACCATGAAAGCAATTCATTTACTTTGCGCGGTCAGTGTTTTTGCCTCAGTCATCGCGGCCAGGGCCGACGACACGAACGGGGCGGCCACTCCGCCGCCCGCCCCGCCAGGTTTCACGGATCCAAGCAAACTGACGGAGAAGGCGCCGGCCACCTTCAAGGCGCAGTTTGACACCACGAAGGGCACGTTTACGATCGAAGTCACCCGCTCTCTGTCGCCGAATGGCGCGGACCGGTTTTACAATCTGGTTCGCTCGGGCTATTTCAAGGACGTCGCGTTCTTCCGGGTGGTGTCCGGGTTCATGTGCCAGTTCGGCATCCACGGCGACCCGGCGGTGTCGGCCAAGTGGCGCGACGCAAACATTCCCGACGACGCGGTGAAGGGCAGCAACACGCGCGGCACGATCAGCTTCGCCATGGCCGGCCCCAATACGCGCAGCACACAGTTTTTCATCAATTTCGGCGACAACGTCCGGCTCGACGGGATGGGTTTTTCGCCCTTTGGCAAAGTGACCGAGGGGATGGACGTCGTGGATAAGATCTACAGCGACTACGGTGACGCGCCGGAATTTGGCGGCCATGGCCCCGACCAGCAGCGCGTTCAAACGGAGGGCAACCCTTATTTGAAGAAGGATTTTCCGAACATGGATTACGTCAAGTCCGCGAGCATTCTGCCGTAAGGACCGCCGGAAAGAATTGAGAACAGGAAAACTTTATGAGCGATGTTGCGATTTTGACAACCAGCGCGGGTGAGATGGTGCTCGAGTTCTGGCCGGACGTGGCCCCGGGACACGTCGAGAATTTCAAGAAGCTGGCGAAGCAGGGATTTTATGACGGCACGTGTTTTCACCGCGTGATCAAGGACTTCATGATCCAGGGCGGCGACCCCAATACGAAGGAGGATGCGAAGCAGCGGCTCTGGGGCACGGGCGGGCCTGGCTATCAGATCAAGGCGGAGTTCAGCGCCAAACCCCATGTGCGCGGCGTGCTTTCGATGGCCCGCTCAAATGATCCGGATTCGGCGGGCTCGCAATTTTTCATCTGCCACGGCGAGCCGCGCTTTCTGGATGGCAAGTACACGGCGTTTGGCCGCCTGATCAAGGGTGATGAAGTGCTGGAAACGATCGCCACGACCCCCACGCATCCGGGCGACCGCCCGGTGGCGAAGCAAACGCTGATCAGCGTAAGGATCGCGCCGGCGGAATCGGTGGCGTGAGCGGGCGCCACCGGCCTTACCGGCCGCCGGCCGTTTTTTCGGCTCCTGCGCGCGAGTTTTTCCCCGATTTGATAAGCGGGCTGGATGAAGGCGGCCAGCCAGGGTTCGTCCAGACCAGCCCAATCGCAATTCCCGCGAACTGCCTCACCACGAGAGTGAGCACGGACCACAGCGGCGGAGGGCCGCCGCACTCCACGACGCTGGCGCGCAGTCGGGAAGCTGGCGACGTTGGGGGATGCTCTCGAGCTCGCGGTTTAACGGAACAGATCCAACTGCGGGGAGGGCGCGAGCTGCTTCAGCTTGTCACGCTCGTGCTGGCGGCGGCTGGCACGCACGTTGCCCTCAGGAGTGAGTTCGGATTCTTCGAGGTTGGACAAGATTTGCTTGGCGCGTTCCAGCACTTCCTTGGGCACGCCGGCCAGCCGCGCCACCTGGATGCCGTAGCTCTTGTCCGTGCCGCCGGCGACAATTTTGCGCAGGAAGACGATCGAATCGTGCCATTCGCGGACGGCCACGTTGAAGTTTTTTAACCGCGGCAGGCGCGCCGACAGCTCGGTCAGTTCGTGGTAATGCGTGGCAAACAGCGTCTTGGCGCCGACGCGATGGTGCAGATGTTCGAGGATTGACCAGGCCAGCGAAAGGCCATCGAAGGTGCTGGTGCCGCGGCCGATTTCGTCCAGCACAATGAAGCTGCGGGGCGTCGCGTTGTTCAGGATGTTGGCGGTCTCGGTCATTTCCACCATGAAGGTGCTTTGGCCGCGGGCGAGGTCGTCGCTGGCGCCGATGCGCGTGAAGATGCGGTCCACGAGATCGATGCGCGCCTCGGCGGCGGGAACAAAACTTCCGGTGTGCGCCAGCAGGGTGAGCAAGGCCGCCTGGCGGATGTAGGTGGATTTGCCGGCCATGTTGGGGCCGGTGATGAGGGCGATTTGCGGCCAGGCCGGGGAGGCATCGGGAGCGGCTTCGACCGGAGCGTCTGCAGCCGGGGCCTCCGCCGGTCCCGGCGGCTGGGGAAGCGGGACGCCGGGCCTGCTTTGCAGGCCGGTATCGTTGGGCACGAACCGTTCCTCGACGAGCTGTTGTTCCAAAACCGGATGGCGTCCGTCGCGGATTTGCACCACGCCTTCGTCGCCGACTGCCGGGCAGACGTAATTGTGCAGCCGCGCAGTGTCGGCGAAGGCGGCCAGCACATCGAGCTGCGCCAGGGCGGCGGCGCTTTGCTGGATTTTGGGCAGTTGCGCCAGCACCTCCTCGCGGACGCGCTGGAAAAGCTCGTACTCGAGCTTCATGCTGCGCTCCTCGGCGCCGAGGATTTTGCCTTCCATTTCCTTCAGCTCGGGCGTGATGAACCGTTCGCCGTTGGCGATGGTCTGTTTGCGATGGTAGTGCGGCGGCACCTTGTCGAGATTGGACTTGGTGACCTCGAGGTAGTAGCCGAAGACGGAATTGAAGCGCACCTTCAGTGACGATATGCCGGTGCGGGCGATTTCATCCGCCTGCAATTTGGCGATCCAGTCCTTGCCGCCGCGCTGGGCGCTGCGCAGTTCATCCAGGGCGGCATCGAAGCCGTCGCGAATCATGCCGCCCTCCTTGATGGGCAACGGGGGCTCATCCACGATGGCGCGGGTGATCAATTCCACGAGGTCGGGTGACTGGGTGAGCTGGCGTTCAAGCCACTCCAGGAGCTCGGTTGGCTCGTCCGCGGGCTTCAAAGAGTCCACCGGGTCTGGATTTCCAGCGGAGGCGCCCGGTTGGAACACGTCGTCATTCAAAGTAGTGACGTTCGGACGGGCCGCCCGGGCTCCGATTTCCCGGAGCGTCGTTTTGAGCGCCGGGATCTGGTCGAGGGCGAGCCGCAAGGCGACCAAGTCGCGGGCATTGCCGGAGCCGGTGCTGATGCGGCCCAGAGTGCGCTCCAGATCGCGCACGTTCGCCAGTTGCTGGCGGAAGGTGTCGAGCCCAAAGGAATTCTCGCTGAAAGTCCGCACCGCGTCCTGCCGGCGGCGAATCGGCCGCAGGGCGGCCAGCGGCTGGGAAAGCCACTGGCGCAGCAGGCGCGCGCCCATGGGAGTGACCGTGCGGTTGAGCGCGCCGTACAACGACGAAGTGCGCGGGGCATCGTGATGCAGCGGCTCGAGAATTTCCAGATGCCGCAGGGTGGTCAGATCCAGCGCCAGAAAATCGCGGCGCTGATAAAAGGAAATGCGCGTGAGGTGCTGCACGTCCCGCCGCAGGTTCTGGGTGAGGTAGTGCAGTGCGCCGCCTGCTGCCCCGACGGCGGCCGTCTTGTCCTTGAGCCCGAACCCATCCAGCGTGGCGACCTTGAAATGTTCGCGTACGGTGAAAAACGCCGTCTCGGGCGCGAAGGTCCAGTCGTCATAGCCGCTGATGACCCATCCCTGGCCCGAGGGGGCGCCGGCTGCGGCGCCGGGGTGCTTCGGCGCGCCATCGCGGGCGCGCCCGCCCAACAAGTCGCGGACGACGGCGGCTTCGCCGGGGAAGATGATTTCGGCCGGGCGCAGGCGTTCCAGCTCGGCGAGGAGCGCGGCGGCGTCCGCCAGCTCGGTCGTCAGGAAATCGCCCGTGGTGAGATCGATGAGGGCGAGGCCAAAAGTGCTCCCGGCCGGGTTCACGGCCGCCAGGAAATTATTCCGTTCGGCCACGAGCATTCGCTCGTCGAAATGGGTGCCGGGCGAAAGGATTTGAGTGACCTCGCGTTTGACGAGCTTGCCGGGCTGGGCGTCCTCCAATTGTTCGCAGATGGCCACTTTGCGCCCGTTTTTGAGGAGGCGGCCCAGGTAGCCGCCGGCCGCATGGTACGGCAGGCCGCACATGGGCACGCCATTGCGCGAAGTGAGGGCGAGGTTGAGGATTTGGGCGCCGGCCTGGGCGTCCTCAAAGAACATCTCGTAGAAGTCGCCCAACCGGAACAGCAGCAGGGCATCCTTGGGCAGCTCGCCCTTGATGCGGCGATACTGCGCCATCATGGGGGTCAGTTGGGGTTCGGCGGACATCAGGCGCAAAAATAGACGCGAACGATGACAAAATCGAACAAGTTTTGCGCAAGACGTGGATTGACTGGCGGGCCGGATTTTGTTGAACTCTCCTCCCATGAATTCCACTCATTCAGAGACTGAAAAGTCTAAGTTCTGGTCATATTTAGTTTTGCTGGTTCTGGGAGGCATGGCCTCGCCGGCGCTGGCGGCGGACACGGCGGCGCCGCAATTGCAGACGGCCCTGGCCCCCGTGGTGACGATCAACAGCGGCGACAATGCGTGGCTGCTGGCCAGTTCGGCGCTGGTGCTCATGATGACCGCGCCCGGGCTGATGTTGTTTTACGGCGGCCTGGTGCGGAACAAAAACGTCCTGTCCACCATGATGCACAGCCTGGTGCTGATGGGACTGATTTCGGCGGTGTGGATGGTCTTTGGCTACAGCATGGCGTTCGCGCACGGCAGCGCGTTTTGCGGCAATCCGCTGACGCACCTGTTTTTGCAGGGCGTGGGGGCGGCACCAGACGCGGACTACGCGGGCACGGTGCCGGCGCAGTCGTTCATGTTGTTTCAGATGATGTTTGCCATCATCACGCCGGCGCTGATCAGCGGCGCGGTGGCGGAACGGATCAAGTTCAAGGCGTATGTGATGTTCATGCTGCTGTGGGTGACCTGCATTTATTTTCCGCTGTGCCACATGGTCTGGGGCAAGGGCGGATTTTTCAACTGGGCCTCGGGCGGGACAATTCCCGTGCTGGACTTTGCGGGCGGCACGGTGGTTCACATCAGTTCGGGGGTCTCAGCGCTGGTGTTTGCGGTGATGATCGGCAAGCGGGAGGGATTTCCGCATGAGCCGATGGTGCCGCACAGCGTGGTGCTGTCGCTGATTGGCACCGGCCTGCTGTGGGTGGGCTGGTTCGGCTTCAACGCGGGCAGCGCATTGACGGCCGGGCCGCTGGCCACCAGCGCGTTTGCCGCCACACATTTCTCGGCGGCGGCGGCCGCTTTGAGTTGGTCGGCGCTGGAATGGAAGCTGAAGGGCAAGCCGAGCGTGCTCGGCGCGGCGGCCGGCATGGTCGCGGGGCTGGCCACGATCACCCCGGCGTCGGGATTCGTGACTGTGCCGGCGGCTTTTTGCATTGGCCTCGCTGCCGGTGTAGTGTGCTACCTCGCGGTGACCAAAATCAAGTCCATCTTTGGCTATGACGATTCGCTGGACGTTTTCGGCGTTCACGGCATCGGCAGCATCACCGGCATGCTGATGCTGGGCTTTTTGGCGAACGCGGAAGTGAATCCCGCGATTGCCGACACGTTTAAGGCCAACGGCGTGGCCGTTTCGCTGGCGGGCGGGTCGCACCAGTTCATCAACCAGTTGATCGGCGTGGTCTTTACGGTGATCCTGGCCGCGGTGGGGACATTTTTGCTCGTGAAGATCGTGGACGCTGTCGTGGGCCTGCGGGTGGACGAGGAAGACGAAAGTGCGGGCCTCGACTTGTCACAGCACGGGGAGCGTGCCTACAATGAATAAAACATATGAAAAAGATCGAAGCCATCATCAAGCCATTCCGGCTAACCGACGTTAAGGACGCGCTGAACGAACTGGGCATCCAGGGCATGACCGTCAGCGAAGTCAAGGGCTTTGGCCGCCAAAAGGGCCACACGGAAATCTATCGCGGCAGCGAGTACACCGTGGATTTTCTGCCGAAGATCAAAATTGAAACGGTCGTGGCCGACACGCTCAAGGAAGCCGCGATCCAGGCCATCGTGAAAGCCGCCAAGACCGGCAAGATCGGCGACGGCAAGGTTTTCGTTTCCTCGGTGGAAGAAGCCGTGCGCATTCGCACCGACGAACGCGGCGACAGCGCCGTCTAGCCCGACGAATCCGCGGGGGTGGGGACAGCTTCTCCCCTGCCAGGAACCAGCGACTCGGGGCCATCGCGCGCTTCAACCCTTCAACGCCGCGGCGCACAAGGTCGCGTAACCGGCGCGGTAATTCGGATATTTGAACTGATACTCCAAACGCGTGCGCAACTTTGCGTTGCTCACGCGTTTGTTGGTTAACCCGCGCTGGCGCCAGGAATCCTCATCCGCCGCAACGGAGGGCGGCAGCGGCCGCTTCAGTTCGGCGGCCAGCCAGGTGAAAAATGCCCGCTGGGAAACCGGCTCGTCATCCACGGCATTATAGACTTCGCCAGGACGGCCCTGTTTCAAGGCGGCGATAATGCCGCCGATCAAATCGTCGCGATGTATCATGTTCATGATCCGCGCGCCCGCACCCTCGATTTGCGCCTCTCCCCGGAGAAATTGTTTGAAGGCGTGACCGCGACCTGGTCCGTAGATGCCGCCCGCCCGCAAAACCACGGCGGGAAATCCTTTGCGGGCGGCGGCAAGCAACAGTTCTTCCGCCTCCACCAACACTTGGGCCGTGGGGGATTCGGGTTTGGCGGGGCTGTCCTCCGTCACGACGGACCCGTCATTCTGTCCGTAAACGCCGGTGCTGCTGGTGTACACGAACTTCCTGAGCGGCGACGCGCCCAGCCACGAAATGAGATTCCGGGTTCCTTGCCAATACAGGCGCCGATAATCATCCGGGCCGCCGCCGCCGGAAGCGGCACAGTTCACCACCCAGTCGAAATCCGGCGGCAATTTTCCGAGCGCTTCGGCGTGGGTAATGTCCGCCTGCAAGGGCACCAGGCCGGCGGCGGAGAGTTGCTCCGGCGCACTCCGGCGCAGGCCAAAAACGACATGGCCCTGCCGGAGCAGTTCGGCGCCGAGCGGCAAGCCCACATACCCGCAGCCCACAATCAAGACGCGCATGAATCTCCCGGTTCCATGACGGCCGCAAAACGCAGGCCGCGCGTGCTGACGCGCAACTGTTCGAAGCCGAATTCCTCCATCACCAGCTCATAGATGAGCACGCCGGTCAGAATCACATCCGCGCGCTGTTGGGGCAGGCCCGTGATTTCCTTGCGCCGGGCCAGCGGCAGGCGCCAAAGATTTTTCCGGTGCGCGACGACCTGTTCAAACGTCAAAACCGTGGTGTCGATCTGGTCGCGGTCGAAGGTGCTTAATTTCTTTTCCATGCGGGCAAGTATGCTGGTGGTGCCGCCAGTGCCGACGAGCTGAATTTCGCCGCCCTCATTTTTCAGCCCCGGCTCCAGTTGGGGGCGAACTTCTTGCAGCAGAAATTTCGCGATCCAGTCGCGGCAGGTGTTGAACGCCGCTTTCCCGGGCGGATCGCCGTGGGGGAAGCGTTCCATTAAGCGGACGGTGCCCAGCGGAAAGCTGTGGGCGAAATGTTTCTGATTCCCATGACCCAGGATGAACTCGGTGCTGCCGCCGCCGACGTCCAGCAGCAACAGCGGCCGGCTTGCGAGTTCGGCGTCGGTGGCGGCTCCCAGATACACCCACTCCGCCTCGCGCGCCCCGGAGATGATTTCGGTTTTCAAGCCGCAGGCGCGCTCGATGGCGTTGGTGAGGTCCTGGGAATTGACCGCGTCGCGCGCGGCGCTGGTGGCAATGACGCGGATGGCGTTGGCGTTTTTTTCCCGCGCGATCTCACCAAATTCCCACACCGCCTCCGCGGTGCGGGCAATGCTTTCGGGTTGCAACCGCCGGGTGTCGTAAAAACCCTGGCCCAGGCGGGTCTGCCGGCTCTCCTCGTGCACAGCCCGCACGTCGCGTCCCGAGACATCGGCCACGAGGAGCTTGATTGAATTGGTGCCGACATCGATGACGGCGCGGCGGACGTACTCCATCCTGCCAACAAAATAAGTAACCACCGGACCGAAACCAAAGCAAAATTGTTACAAATCGGGCCGCGGCGCCGTAGCGCTGAGGAGGGCGGCCCGGGCGGAGGGAGCGTTTCGATTTTTCCCAGGCCCTGGCGGCGCGGATTTTACGGACATTGCGCGCGGCGGCGGCGGGAGTACCATGATGTCATGGAACTCTACCTGCTTCGACATGGGCTTGCGGTTGAGCGCGGCGAGCGCGGCTTAGAAGACGATTCCGCCCGGCCCCTGACGGTCAAGGGCCGGCGGCAACTGCGGAAATCCGCCGGCGCGATCAGGAAACTCGGCGGCCGCATCGACCTCATCCTATCCAGCCCTTATCGGCGTGCCCGGCAGACAGCCGAGATTGTGGCGCGGGAACTGAAATTAAAGAAGAGGCTGAAGTACGCCCAGGCGCTGGCGCCCGGCGGGGCGGTCCGCAACCTTCTGCGCCAGTTGGGGCGCGAGCAACCGGCGCCGGACAAAGTGCTGCTCGTGGGCCACGAACCGGATTTGAGCCGGCTGGTCTCCCTGCTGACCAGCGGCAGCCAGCAGTTGCAGCTCGATTTCAAGAAGGGCGGCTTGTGCAAGCTGGAAGGAGGAAAGCTGCGGGCTGGAAAATGCGCCTCGCTCGTCTGGCTGTTGACGCCGAAGCAGATGAGGACGCTGGCGTAATTCTCTAATGCAAAGGCCGAATCTGAAATCCTGGAGTCCAGTTCCAGGGTTGGGCGGCGCCAGAAAATTCGTTGTCAACCGCGGGGGCTATCCAATGCGAAACGAAATCTTCTGGATGACAGATTTGCCGAAACTGGTCTGGAGGCGTTCCAGGATTTCCTTGCGGCGGTAGCGGACGATTTCCGACAGCCAGGCACTGTTGTCCACGTTCACGAAGAGCGTGGCCTTGTGCAGATTGGCGGGCTGGGCATGGGCCGTCACCGCCGGGTCGATCAACGAATTCCACACCTTGACGATTTCGGCGTCCGCCTGCCGGGCATCGAGCCGGAGTTCCTTGAGCAAGCCGGGCAGTACTTCGCCGGGCCGCCGGGCGGGCGTGGCCCGGGCGGCGTCCAGCGGCGCGTAATCCACGCCGCGCCATTGCGCGAGCACCTTGACCCGCGCGGCGGTGGGATTCTTCTTGGGCGGCATCGGGCATAGATTAACCGCAGACGGAGCGGCCCGCCACGACGAAGTCGGCTAAAAAAAGGCCCCGGGGACCGGAACGGCCCCGCGTCGCCGGCAGGACGGTAAAATCGTGCTTGAATTCACAAACTTTGCAAGGCAAAGTCACGGCATGAATCCGAATCTGGCTGAGGAGAATCTGGCAACCATCCGCCTGTTGATGGAACGGGCCGCGCTGTATCGGCGGGCGCTGGCGCCCATCATGTTGCTGGCGGGCATTCTGGGCCTGATCGCCGCCGCGGTCGGATTGTTCTTTCACGTGGAATCGTCGCGGGCCTTCGCCGGTTTGTGGCTGGGCACCGCGTGCGTGGTGTTGAGCTCGGCATTTCTGATGGCCCGCCGGCAGGCGCTCAAGGACGCGGAGCCGTTCTGGTCGCCCCCCACCTGCCGCGTGGCGCAAGCCATGCTGCCGCCGCTGGTCTCGGGCCTGTTCCTCGGCGGGCTGCTGGCACTGCTGGCCAACAATTGGGCCATGGATTTGCCGATGGCGCTCATCTGGCTTTTGTTCTACGGCTGCGCGCTGCATTCGGCGGGGTTTTTCATGGTGCGCGGCATCAAATGGTTCGGCTGGGTCTTCATCATCGCGGCCATTTTGCTGATGATTTTGGTCAATTTGGCGGCCCATGCCGTGACCCCAACGGCGGCCAACTGGTTCATGGGACTTTTGTTCGGGGGCCTGCATCTGGCCTACGGCAGCTATCTTTACTTCACCGAAAAGAAGGCCTCTGCCGCGTGAATCCGGAACCGTTCCTGCAATTGGATCGTCTGATCCACGAGAAAGGCCGGCTCGGCATCATGTCCATGCTGGCGGCCTCGCCGGAACTGTCGTTCACCGAATTGCGCGACGCGCTGGGCATGACCGATGGCAACCTGACGACGCACATTCGCACGCTGCAGCAGGAAGGCTACGTGTCGGTGGCCAAGTCGTATCAGAATAACCGCCCGCTGACGACCTGTTCGCTGACCCCCGCGGGGCGCAAGGCTTTTGCGGAATACATTGACCTGCTGGAGCAGATCGTGCGGCAAAACAAGCCCCAATAAAAATGTTTGAACGAAAAAAGTTCCTTGCGGTCTCTTTACTTTGTGATACAAAGTTAAAGCGACGGGAGCGCCGGTCTCCGACCCGGCTCGAACGCGATGAACGCCAACACGCCGGTTCGGAGACCGGCGCTCCAGACCTTATGAAAATCGTCCGTGCTGAACATCTGGGCATGTGTTTCGGGGTAAAGGACGCCATCGCCCTGGCCGTGGAAACCGCCCGCTACCAACCACTCACCATTCTGGGTGATCTGGTGCACAATGAAACCGTCCTCGGGGAATTGCGCGCCCGGGGCGTGCAGATCGGCCAGTCGCCGTCGGAGATCGTGACGCAAACGGTCATGGTCACGGCCCATGGCGCCTCGCAACGCAGAATGGGTGAAACGCGCCGCCTCGGGCTCAACGTTCTGGAAGCCACCTGTCCGCTGGTTCAGGTGGCGCACCGCAGCCTGGCGCGGCTGGCGCGCGAAGGGTTTTATCCGGTCATCATTGGCAAACGCGATCATGTGGAGGTGCGCGGCCTGACGGAAGATCTGGACAATTACGCGGTCGTTTTATCCGGCGAGGACGTGGACCAAATTCCCCAGCGGCCCAGGTATGGCGTGATTGCCCAAACGACGCAACCGATCGAGCGAGTGCGGCACCTGGTCCAGCTCATTCGTGAGCGCTGGCCCCAGGCCGACGTGCGGTTCATCGATACCGTATGCCAGCCGACGAAACAGCGGCAGAGCGCAGCGGTGGAACTGGCGCAACAGTGCAATGTGGTGGTCGTCATTGGCGGCGCGCACAGCAACAACACCCACGAATTGGTCAGGACTTGCGCCCGGTTTTGCCCGCGCGTCCATCACGTGCAGACGGCGGACGATTTGCGCGGCGAGTGGTTCTTTGCCGCTGACGTGGTGGGCCTCACGGCCGGGACGTCCACGCCGGATACTGTCATTGCCGAGGTTGAGCAGCGATTGAGTCACATCCATGCCAAAAAGGAGCAATATGAAAAATCCATGGTTTAAGCGCATTGGGTGGTTCCATCTGCCCGTTTCTGTGACCGGCGCGGTCTTGGCCCTGGCCCTGCTCGCGTTTTGTGTGGAGGTGTTTCGGGCGGTGGACCGGCATTCCCATTCCGCCAGCGACACGCTGTACGGCGTGTTTCCCTACTTCGCCTGCGCGTTTCTGTTGTTCGAGTGGATTGCGGGCAGAACCAGCGACAAATGAATGCGAGGAAATCAGTGAATCCACCGGCGGTCGTGGACCGCCGCTGCAACTGGCTGCGCTGGTCGATCGTCGTCATCTACGCCGCCGCCATGGCCTGGGTGGAATCGGCGGTGGTATTTTATCTGCGCTCCATGATCGATCGCCTCGATCCGCACCAGCCGGATCCCTTTCCCGTCCTGGGCGGATTCGGCTGGGTGGAGCTGGTGCGCGAATTTTCCACCATCGTGATGTTGCTGGCGGTGGGCTATCTGGCGGGTCGCAACTGGCGGGCGCGCTGCGGCTACTTTGCCATCGGCTTCGGCGTTTGGGACATCGCCTACTACTTGTTCCTGAAAATGATGTGCGGCTGGCCCCATTCCGCCCTGGACTGGGACGTTCTATTTCTGCTTCCGGTGCCCTGGTGGGGCCCGGTACTGGCGCCGGTCTTGATTTCCGTGCTGCTGATTTTTTGGGGCACGCTGGCGAGCCAGTTTGAACGCGGGGCGGGCCTGGGGCTGTCGAACCGGCGAATCTGGACCTTGAACCTTATCGGTGTCGCGCTCGCGCTCTACGTTTTCATGGCCGATACTCTCGCGGCGGCGCCCCGCGGGCTGCACGCTGTGTGCAGCGTGCTGCCGGAAAAATTTAACTGGCCGCTGTTCTGGGTCGCCTGGCTGTTGATGGCGGCGCCCGTTTTGCGCAGCGGATGGCAATATTCAGTGCAACCCGCAAGTCAGCCAAAGAACGGAAAGCCGATGTGCGATTTGCATCCGCGGTATGACTAGCGACGTGTCCTGGCGGCGGTTAACGCGCCGCTCTCCAGACGCTTCGCGATTGCGACGGCGCCTGGCCAACGCGCCAGCGTTTGGAGTGCGGTGACGTCTCGCCGCTTTGGAACTGGGAGTCACGTCTCCCAGTTCCAAAGCGCGGACGTGACCGCGCCCTCCCACAAGGCATCGTCGCCACGATAAGATATCAGATTTAATGCAAGCACGACCTGCCATTCAAAAGCCCCGCCTGGCGGAGATCGCCACGCTGCTGCGCGGCGAAGTGGAGCCCATTTCTCGCTGGAGCGAGCGGTGGGAAACGCGGCGTTTTGTATTGCAGGTGGCAGTAATCATCGCAGGCGCGGGCTGCTATGGCGCGGCGATGGGCTGGTGGCGCGATCCGCACCAGGCGCTAATCACGGCCATAAAATTTCCGGTCATCATTCTGCTCACCACCGCCGGCAATGCGCTGATCAACGGCATGCTGGCGCCGCTGCTGGGCTTGAATATCCCGTTTCGCCAGTCGCTCGCCGCCATTTTCATGAGCTTGACCATCGCGGCCGCGATTCTCGGCGCATTTAGTCCGTTGATTGCTTTCCTCACCTGGAACGCGCCGCCCATGTCGAAGCAGGCTGTTTTTGGACCGGCCTACAGCTTGATCAAACTGGCCCACGTCGCAGTCATCGCTTTTGCCGGTACTGCCGGCAACGCCCGGCTATTTCAGTTGCTCACGCGCCTGGCCGGCAATCGCGCGGTCGCATTTCGCGTGCTGTTCGCCTGGCTGGCCGGAAATCTGTTTCTCGGGAGCCAGCTTGCCTGGATCCTCCGGCCCTTCATCGGTTCGCCGGTGCTGCCGGTGGAATTTTTCCGCGCCACGGCGCTGCATGGGAATTTTTACGAAAATGTTTTCCGCTCGATCCTTCAGATTTTCAACGGCTAACCATGCAACTCAAAACGAATCATGAACGAATCCGCTCCAGTTCCCCCGCTAATGCAGCCCGCACCGCCCGTTGCAGCTCCTCCGCCCTCATTGCTTGAACTGCGCCCGCTGGGCGACGATCCCGCCGAACGCGCCGCCATCCCGAACACGTTCGCGGCCATCGAAGCGGTCCTGCGGCACCCGCGCCGCCTGCTGTTTCAGATGCGCCAGCCAGGCGCCGGCAAGCTGGTCGCCGCAATGATCTTTGCCTCGGTCGTTTGCAGCCTGATTTACGGCGTGATGGTCGGTACGTTTTTCGGCGGCACGCAGCTTTGGATCGCCCCGGCGAAAGTTGCCATGGGCCTGGTGCTTTCGGCGGCGATCTGCCTGCCGAGCCTGTATATCTTCGCCTGCTTGAGCGGCTCCCAGGCGCGGCTGATTGAGGTCTGCGGGCTATTGGCGGGATTACTCCTGCTGATGACGATTCTGCTGATCGGGTTCGCGCCTGTGGCCTGGATTTTTTCCGAATCGACCGATTCGCCGGTCTGGATGGGGACCTTGCATTTGATCTTCTGGTTTGTGGCCACGCTTTTTGGGCTGCGGTTTATGAAGGCGGGCTTCCTGCATGCCAACGCGCGGTCGCAGGCCGGCATCAACGTCTGGATCGTCATCTTTCTTTTGGTGGCCCTGCAAATGACCACGGCCCTGCGGCCGATTCTCGGCAAAACCCAAACATTCTTCCCCGCGGAAAAACAGTTTTTCATCAGCCACTGGATGGATTGCATGAAGACCACGTCCGCGAACCCGGCCAACAGTTCAACGAAGCCGAGCGGCACTCCTTGACGCAGAATTGGCACGTTCATGAATATGCCAATGAAAAGAATCGCCGTCGGTCTGGCGGCTTTGCTGATCGCCACCGCCATCTGGCTGCCATGCCTGCATTGATTTTACCTGGCATTTGTAGGGCTGGTGCCGGTGCTGATTCTGGCGGCGATCCTTTTGCTGGCCTGGCAACGCTGCCGGCGGAGCCAAGCCTGAAAGATTCAATCTTAACCACAGATGAACACAGATAAAATTCGAAGGCCGAAATCCAATTGTCGATCCGCAAAGAAAAACTTTGCGTGCCTCCGCGTTCTCTGCCTCTCTGCGTTTAAACTTTGAATCTGTGTTCATCTGCGTCCATCTGTGGTTGAAAATTCCTGGCTTCGAATTTCATGGCCAGAAATCGTTTTGCCTATTGTCATCATGAATCGTCCACACCTTCTCCGCCGCCGGATCAACCTCCTGACCTGGTTCTTTGTCCTCGGCCTGTTTTTGAGCGGCGCCACGGCGATTCCGCTGGCGGGCGAACTGAATCTGTTGACGCATTTCCTCGCGGCAACCGGACCATCGTCTGAACTGACGCAATGGCTCTTCCCCGTGCGCGACGCCCTCGCGGCAACACAGTCGGCGCATCCGTTCCTATTTTATGGGACGGACTGGCTGGCGTTTGGCCATTTCGTCACCGCCATCGCCTTCATCGGCGCGTTGCGCGATCCCGTGCGGAACCGCTGGCTGTTCGACTTCGGGCTGATTGCCTGCGCGCTGGTCATTCCCTATGCCTTGATCTTTGGCGGCTGGCGCGGCATCCCGGTCTGGTGGCGGCTAATCGACTGTTCGTTCGGATTTTTCGGGGCAATCCCGCTCTGGTATTGCCGCCGCTGGGCGCGGGAATTGTTAAACGAGGTCTGTGGATAATCGACCGTTCCAAAAGCCGTTTGCTGCGCGTAAACCGATGTATTAGACTTCTGGTATGCCGGCTTTAACTACCGCCCATATTCGGTTCGATGAACGCGGGGTGGCGTGGATCGACGAC
>JBEKZM010000009.1:0-107511 GCA_049509875.1 Verrucomicrobiota bacterium
CCTCGCCAGCGCGTTTTTCCAAAGAGGCGATCTTCCGAATGCAGGCCGCCAAATCTCCGGCCTGCAAGCGCGTTAAATTCGATTGTGACGCGCTCATGTGCCATGTGAGGTTAAAATTCATGGTGAGATGCTCATTCGGAAAATCACTCCGCCGTCTTGACGATGGCGAGGATTGCGGCCTTGAGTGGGGCGGGAAGTTTTTCCCAAGCGGTGACTACTTGGGACAGTTCGGGGCTTGACGCGACTGGAATTTGTGAGTCTATTTGTGCGTCGTCGTGCGGATTTCCGTTATTATTGGCGGGATTTTGTGGGGTTCGAATCCCCCCCTCTCCGCCACTTTGCGGTTTCGGCAGGAAAATAAAGGGTTTTGTGAGGGATTGCCAGGAAGTAAAACTACCAACTATGTGTAGAACATGTGTGGCCACCCGCTATCGCGCACCATGGTGCAAATCGTCCACCCTCTGGCTTGCCCCCTGAATTGATTCAACACCGCTGGCGGGCTGGCTGACTCGGCGTGGTTGGTGTGAAGGCTGTTTCCAATCCAATTTTCGGCAAAATCTACTGCGCGAAGAAAACGTATCCATCGGCAAAATATGACGGGTGGTCGTGTGAGAGGCCTGCTAGCAATACTTCTGTGTGCGGGTGACTCTTGGCTGGAAAAACATTCAGAACGACGAGCGTGGTGGGGAACTGAAGTTCAGAAGATTTTGCATGACCCGCCGCAGATTATTTGTTTTAGTCCTGATAAGGTTCCCCAAATTGGTTATGGAGAAATTCGCCAACTGGCTGGCCGGGCATAGCAAGAGCCGGCCGGCTTTTGTGTCAGATAACCTTGCGTTTGACTGGCAGTTCATCAATTACTACTTCCATCGCTTCATCGGCCGAAATCCGTTCAGGTTCTCGGGCCGCCGGATCGGCGATCTTTACGCCGGGCTGTTAAAGACGCCTCAAAGACGACGGAATGGAAAAGGTTTCGGGTTACGGCACACAGCCATAATCCGGTGGATGACGCCAAGGGAAACGCTGAAGCGCTGAGAAAAATTCGGGAATTGGGTTTGAAGATTTGAAACAAAAATACCAACACAAAATGATTTCCAGATGGATAACTAGTCCCGATTAATAATGATATGACAACACGGTTTAGACTGCTGGGGGGCGCATGGATGGCGCTGGCCGCGTTGCTCGCGGCGGCATTGCCCGCCGCGGCGAAAACACCATCGGAAAAGGTCGCGGCGCTGCTGGATGGATTGATCAAGACCAACGACCCCGGCCTGGCGGTCCTGGTGGCGCAGGACGGTAAAATTCTTTTTGAAAAGGGCTACGGCCTGTCCGACCGGGAACGGCATGTGCCGGTCAGCCCGCAAACCACCTTCCTCATTGCCTCGATTACGAAACAATTCACCGCGTCAGCGATTTTGAAACTGCAGGAGGAGGGAAAACTGAGCGTCGACGATAAATTGTCCAAATACATCCCGGATTTTCCGCGCGGTGACAAGGTTACCTTGCGCCATTTGCTGACGCACACCTCCGGCATCCACAGTTACACGGAAAAGCCCGGCTTTCTGAACGACGTGACCAACGCCACCACCACCGAGGCCATCATCGAAGCGATGAAGAAGGACCCTTATGATTTTGATCCGGGGACGAAATGGCTCTACGACAATGCGGGCTACCGGTTGCTTGGTTACATTGTGGAAAAGGTCTCCGGGCAAAGTTACGGGGATTTTCTGCGCGAGAATTTCTTCCAGCCGCTGGGCATGTTCAACACCGGCGTTTATCGCGCGCAGCCTGGACTGCCACACGCGGCACTAGGCTACCGCTTGGGCACGAACGGTTTCAGGCGGCCGCCGGACTGGGACATGTCGTGGTGGGGCGGCGCGGGCGAACTCTACTCCACGGTGGAGGACCTGTATCGCTGGAACGAGGGCATCTTCAACGGCCGGGTGCTGGACGCGGCCAGCCTCCAGGCGGCCTTCACTCCGGTCAAGGAGTCTGCAGGGCAGGTCGATTCGGACAGCGGGTACGGGTTCGGCTGGGAAGTCCGGTGCGCCCACGGGTTGCGGGTGATTTGGCACAACGGCGGCCTGAACGGTTTCCGCGGCATGCTCCTGCGGGTGCCGGATGAAAAACTGACCGTGGCCATCCTGGCCAACGCCGAGCCCGGCCGGATAAATGCCATCCCCGAGAGCCTGGCGGGGCAGTTGGTTGGGATTTTCCTCGCGGACAAACTCGCACCACTGCCCTACGTCAACAAGAAGGTTTCGCCGAAGTCTTATGACGCCCTGACGGGTCTTTACGAACTCGACGGGAAAATCTTGACGATCAGCAGAAGCGGCCGGCACCTGTTTGTGCAGTATGCCGACCAGCCTAAAGCGGAAATATTTCCCGAGTCCGACACCAAGTTCTTTTCGAAAATGGACACGCAAATCACGTTCGGGAAGGACACCAGCGGCAAGGTTGACCAACTAATCTTCCGCACACCCGACGGCATGGTCTTGGCCGCCCCGCGGGCGAAGGGCCTCGCGGAAGTGAAGGTGGACCCGGCAATTTACGACCGCCTGACCGGGAAGTACGATTGTGGCGACAGCGTCGTGGACGGTGGAGGCCGGCCGGTTGGTGCACTGACGGTGACGCGCGAAGGGAATCGTCTCTTCGCGCAATTTACCGACACGCCGAAGTTTGAGATTTTTCCCAAGTCCGAAACCGAGTATTTTGCGAAGGTGGAGGTTGCGCGGGTCACGTTTGTAGAAAACGCCGCGGGCAAGGTGACCAGGGCCATATTCGGTAAAGATGGCCAGAACATAGACGCGCCCAGAATTCAATGACCAGATGCACCTGCTCCATGAAGTTGCGCGCGACAGAAAATATCAGGAAGACGAAGGTTTTGCCGATAATCACGTGCTTCGCGAGGCGGAATTTGACGAGGAAAATTGGAAAATGACGCAAGAAATGGCGCAAGCAATAGCGGACGAATCTGGCGTGCCCCCCTTTCGAGATGCCCTTGATGTATCCTTTGACGGCCGGTCCCGGAAAACGGAAGATCTTCCAAGGAATGCCGGTGACGATGTGTGCAAAATGCATGAGATTTCACGGCTGCACGTTGCAATGTATTGGCAGGCTTTAAGCTAAAGAATTGATTGTCGAGCGACCAGACTGTTTTGTGTTACAGTTCCGGCCCTCAGCTATAATATAAATCGTATGCGCGCGATCTGGAAAGGAACCATCAGTTTCGGACTTGTCTCAATACCGATTTCACTTTTCGCCGCCACCCGGCGGGAGGAACTCAAATTCCGGCTGTTGCGGGGTGCCGATTTAAGCCCGGTGAATTTCAAGCGGGTGGCCGAAGCAGACGGCAAGGAGGTTCCCTGGGATAAAATCGTCAAAGGTTACGAATATGAGAAAGGGAAATTCGTCGTAATCAGGGATGAAGACTTCGCCCGGGTGGACGTGGAGGCGACCCAGACGGTGGACATCATGAATTTTGTGAAACTGGAAGAAATCAATCCATTGTTGTTTTCCAAACCCTATTACCTGCAAGCCGAAAAAGGCGGGGATAAAGCATACGTACTGCTGCGCGACGCATTGGCAAACAGCGGCAAGGTCGGCATTGCCAAGGTGGTGATCAAAGAACGGCAGCATCTGGCGGCCATTAAGGCGCAACCCAACGGATTGATGCTGGAACTCATGCGTTTTCCCGACGAAGTCATTGACTCCGTGGATTTTAAGGCTCCGCAGGCCCGTTCCGCCAGCAAGGCCGAAATGGACATGGCCTCTAAACTGATCGAAAGCATGAGTGCCAAATGGGAGCCGGACGATTATCATGACGACTACAAAGAAGGGCTGGAAAAACTGATCGAGCAAAAAGTGGCTTCAGGCGGTCATGAGCTGCCCGCCCCCCGTAAACCCCATAAAGCGACAACGGCCGTGGATCTGGTTTCCGTTCTCCAACAGAGCATCCGGAAAACACAAGAAAACGGTAAGGGTCAACGGGATCCTAAAGTGCGCCAGCCCAAATCACGGGTTCATCTGAATTGAGGTCTATGGCTCTGGCTGAATATGCGCGCAAGCGTGATTTCAAAAAGACCGCCGAGCCTGACGCGGTCCGATTAAAAAAGGGTTTCCACCGTTTTGTCATCCAAAAACATGCCGCCTCGCGGCTCCATTACGATTTTCGGCTGGAACTTGAGGGAGTATTAAAATCCTGGGCCGTTCCCAAGGGCGTGCCGTATACCAAAGGCGAGAAACGGCTCGCTGTCCAAGTGGAAGATCATCCGGTCTCCTACATTGATTTTGAAGGCACAATTCCAAAAGGCCAGTACGGTGGGGGAACGGTGATGGTCTGGGACAAGGGCACATTTACGGCCGAAGCTAAATCGCCATGGTCTGAACTCCAACACGGCAAACTGCATTTCACGCTGAAGGGTAAAAAACTGCGCGGCGAATGGTATCTGGTCCAACTTCGCGGCCGCACCCAATGGCTTCTGATCAAAGGCGGCGCAGACTCGAAGCCAGTCTCCAAAAAGGCGGATGATACCTCGGCATTGTCTGGGAAATCCATGGCCCAGCTTTCTGCGGGTGACCGAGTCTGGCTGTCAAAACCGCGTGCACCTGAAAAAACTTTCAAAACAAAACTCCATGCGGTGGTGGCAAGGAAACGTCACCAGCCGGTTTTATTTATTGAACCCATGAAGGCAATGCTGCAAAGCTCGCCGCCGGCCGGAAACGACTGGATCTATGAAATCAAGTTTGATGGCTTTCGCGCCCTGGCCTTTGCTGATGGCGATGACGTCCGTTTGTTATCGCGTAATGGAAAATCGTTTGATGATAAATTTCCTGAAATTGCCGATTCCATCCGCGAATTGCACTTGCGCGACGCCGTCCTGGACGGGGAGATCGTGGCGTTGGATGCCAAAGGGGTTTCGTCGTTTCAACTCTTGCAAGCGTTCGAAATGGGCCAAAAGCGTCCGGCCATTTACTTTTATGCCTTTGATTTATTACGATTTGAGGGCGAGGATTTACGGCGGCAACCCCTGGTAAACCGCAAATCGAAATTGGAAACATTGTTGGCCGATACACGGGGCCTTGTTCGCTATTCGGCATCGCTGGGCGATGCTGCCGGACCGCTTTTGAAAAAGGCGCACCAATTGGGCCTGGAGGGCCTGATCGGAAAACGCAAGGATTCGCGTTACGAAACGGGACGGCGAAGCGTTGCCTGGATCAAGCTCAAGCTGCATCGGGAACAGGAATTTGTCATCGGCGGTTTTACCAATCCCGAAGGCACACGCGAGCATTTTGGCGCATTGTTGCTGGGATTTTATAAGGGTCACCAATTGCAGTTTTGTGGCAAGGTCGGCACGGGATTCAATGATAAACTGCTGGGCAATTTAAAGGCGCGTTTCAATGGACTGGGCGCCCACTCGTGTCCCTTTGTCAATCTACCGGAAAAGCGCGCCGGACGATATGGTGCCGGCGTGACGGTAACGGAAATGAAACACTGCCACTGGCTGGAGCCACAAATGGTTTGTCAGGTCAAGTTTTCAGAATGGACTCGTGATGACAAATTGCGGCAGCCGGTTTTTCTCGGCCTGCGGGAAGACAAGAACGCTGCCGAGGTCGTCCGGGAAGGGCTAAAATAAAATGGGCGCAAAATCCCAAGTTGAAATCAATGGACTTAAGCTGGAAGTTTCGAACCTGGATAAGGTTTTCTATCCCAAAACGGGCTTCACCAAGGGTCAGGTTATTGATTTTTACATCAAAATTTCTCCCTATTTGTTGCCTCATTTAAAGAGCCGTCCCATTTCCCTGAAGCGATATCCTGACGGCGTTGACGGGTTTTTCTTTTATGAGAAGCAATGCCCTGCTCACCGGCCGGACTGGGTGAAGACTGCAAATATTCCGCGCAAAGACGGCGGTGAAATCAATTACTGTGTGATGAACGACCTGCCGGCTTTGGTTTGGGCTGCCAATCTGGCCGACCTTGAATTGCATACTTTCTTGCATCGGGCTCCGGCCATAACCAAACCGCTCGTCCTGGCTTTCGACCTTGATCCCGGACCGCCGGCAGACATCGTTCAATGCTGTCAGGTCGGGCTATGGCTCAAAGATTTGTTTGGGCATCTTAAATTGGAATGCTTCCCCAAGACATCGGGTTCGAAAGGATTGCAGGTCTTTGTGCCCCTGAACACGGCGGTTACTTACGAAAAGACCAAGGTGTTTGCTCACGCAGTCGCCGAGAGCTTGGAAAACGAATATCCCAAGATCGTCATTTCAAACATGCAGAAAAGCCTGCGCGCTGGAAAGGTGCTGGTGGATTGGAGCCAGAATGATCCGCACAAAACAACGGTTTGCGTCTATTCCTTGCGGGCCAAGGACCATCCGACCGTCTCGACGCCGGTCACCTGGGATGAAGTCGCTGCGGCTTTGAAAAAGAAAAGCGCGAAGTTTTTGACTTTTGAGGCGGCGGAGGTTTTGAAACGTGTGGAAAAAATGGGTGACCTTTTTGCGCCAGTTTTGAAATTGAAACAACAATTACCCGCGGTTGATCCGAGCCAGAAATGAATCCTTCCAATGACATCAATCAAGACACAATCAACTGGCGGTCATCAGGCTCAACCGCGGCCGCGGCTCGAGCGTGGGAGCAGATGCCCGTGGCAGTGATCAGGACCACGATGAGGATCCGCGTGCCAACTCCCCGTTTGGCGGCTTGTGCCCCCGATTACGTGTTGGAATTTCAATCGCCGGTAATGGCACGAATTCATCCCATGTTTGCGCGACCGGCAACGCCCTCCACTCCGGGTTGCTGCCACCGGGTGTCGGGATCACAATACGATGCTGGCAGGAGGGGCAGAGGAACTGGCGACCAGCCAGGCGCAATGCGCATTCCATGCGCTGACCGCAGTAAATGCAGCCGAATTTCATGTAACGATTGATGCGATTCAAAGTATTCATAATTTTAAAGGTTGTTGTTTTCACCCCGCATCATGTAATGCGAAAAGCGGAGACGAAAAGGATCAACATATTTTCGTACGGCGATTTGCAATGCTCTCATGAATTCGCAATTTTGTCTCCCATTCAGGCCAGGGGTAGGCTTTTTTGACCGATGAAGAAGCCAGTCGCACAGACGGACCCCTGGGGTATCCTCTCGAGGTTCCGGGATGCCTTTGGCAATTGGCGATCGGTTTCAACGGAAACGCGCCAGGCGCTTCGACAAGCGATGGGAGATCCGCACAGCCCGGCGAATTCGGCAATCGGCCTGCGAATCATCATGCAAGGGGCGAATTTGAAATTGGACCAGCCTGGGGATTTGTTCCTTGAAGACGGCCCGGTGGTCCGGATTGAGAAGAAAATCCCGAAGGATTTGCCCTGTGGCTATCACGAGCTCAGAACGGTTTCAGACGGGCGGTGGCTACGGCTTATGGTGACGCCTCCTGCCTGCTATTTGCCCCCGTCGCTCCACACCTGGGGATGGGCGGTGCAACTTTACGCGCTGCGCTCTTCGCGGAGCTGGGGCATGGGCGATTTGGGCGATCTTAAAGAATTCGGGCGGTGGGCCGGCCGGGAGCTCCACAGCGGCTTTTGCCTGATCAATCCCCTGGGGGCGACGATACCGATATTGTCCCAGCAACCAAGCCCGTATTATCCGAGCAGCCGTTGTTTTTTGAATCCACTTTATCTCCGAATCGAAAAAGTGCCGGGCGCAAAAACAGCGCGGGTGCCATTGGATAAAATCGCCAATGCCGGGAGAGCACTGAATTCACAGCGACTGATCGACCGGGATGAGGTGTTCCGTCTGAAGATAAAAGCCCTGAGAGAAATCTGGAAAAAGGTCAAGCCATCTCCCGATTTCGAGCGTTTCTGCCAGACCGAAGGTCCGACACTCATCAAATTTGCGGTTTTCTGTTCGCTGGCCGGCCGCTTCGACTGCGGCTGGCAACAATGGCCGAAGAAATTTCATTCCCACGATTCGCCGGCGGTCAATGAATACATCAGCGACCAGCGGGACGAAGTGCGATTTCATGAATGGCTGCAGTGGCTGTTGCACGCGCAGATGAAAAGCGCCACGGCCGAGATTCCGGTGATTCAGGACCTTCCGATTGGCGTTGATCCCGGGGGCGCTGACGCGTGGATTTGGCAGGATCTTCTCGCCAAGGGCATACAGGTGGGCGCACCGCCTGATGCGTACAACGCCCACGGGCAGTGCTGGGGCATGCAACCGTTTCGTCCGCAAGGACTCCGGGCGTCCTTTTTTGAGCCCTTCCGATTTACCATTCGGGCGGCACTTAAATACGGGGGCGGACTGCGAATTGACCATGTGATGGGCCTGTTCCGATTATTTTGGATTCCAGAAGGCAAATCCGGACAGGAAGGTGCGTACGTTCATTATCCGGTCGAGGAAATGCTGGCCATATTGGCGATCGAGAGTCAGCGGGCGAAGGCGATGGTGATTGGCGAGGACTTGGGGACGGTGGAGCCAGCCATGAGGCAGCAGCTTCGGCGGCGTAATGTGCTGTCGTACCGGCTGTTGTGGTTTGAATCCAGGCCCATCAAGAAGTTTCCCAAGAAGGCCCTTGCGGCCATTTCCACGCATGATTTATTTACCTTGGCCGGATTGTGGAGCGGTGCTGATTTTGAAGAACAAGAGAAACTTGCCTTGCACCCAAATGCCGCCGACCGGCGCAGACTGATCAAGACATTGTGCAAGCGCCTGCAAATCACCGGGGAGGCTGGTGTCACTGAGGTGATCTTGAAGACGCACGAGTTGTTGGCTAAATCTCCATCCATGCTATTGGCCGTGTCGCTCGACGATGCCCTCAAAGTAAGCGAGCGGCCCAACATGCCCGGAACGATCGATCGTCCCAACTGGTCGTTTGCGCTTCCGCTGCCGCTGCGCGAGATCAAGAAGTGCGCGCTAATGAAAAAAATCTGTCGGAGAATCAGAGAGATCCGCAATGGACAACGATTGTGAAAACATTGCCCACTGCAATTATGAAGTGCATTTGGCCTGAAAAGTTACGGGATTTGATTGTTCGGGCCGACGTTCATCGTTTAAAAGCGATCCCGTCGCGCGCAGCGATCTAGTCATCAGCCACGGCCAATTCAAGCGGAACCGGCCGCAATGTATCGCCCATTTCGTAATCGTACTTGGCTGTCTGCTCAATTTCGGAGTCGGGAATGGCGCCTGCCGGGTAAAAATCGACAATGGATTTTTCCCATTCGTTTTTGATGTCAGTTGGGAGTCTTTCCCACTTGGGCCATTCGGTATCAATCTCAATAATGTCCATGATAAAAATATAATTATACGGACTACTATCGGCGGTTTTCACTTCCTGGTTTAGCGCGATTTTGATATTTTAATTTGGCTGCGAAAGCCGCTTAAGGGCAAGTGCAGGCCCAGGGTTGCGATCCGGTCACGGTCACAGATCCCGTCCAGTTCATCACCCATCCGGCAGGGTTCAAAAAAGCGAAAGACGCGTGGCCTGGTCCCGTTGCACCCGGCAGCACTTGTCCAACTCCTCCGGGCAATCCGGAGGTGGTCACTGGCCCCCTCCCCATTGAGGCAACAATTCAACCCGGTAAAACCTGCGCGCCGCCGTTCGGGTCTGGTCGGTGATACTGACCGTGGATCCCGTGGCAACGATGTCACTTTGAAAACGGATTCCGCAGCGGCAGCCCGATGGCAAGGACAACCGTTGCGACCCCGGGAGGCGACCCACGGGTGTCATGTTCTGCGTTGCGGCAACCACATGCCCGCTCAATATTTGGCGGCTTTGTGCCCAGGCCAGTCCCGCGTGCGACATCCACAGCAATATGAGCAAGGAACCAAACGCCCTGCGCCTACAATTTAGATAGGTCGCCTCGGCCACCCATGTCAAATCACATATCCACATCGGTAATTTTCTCGGCGATGGGTTGAAGCGGCGGTTCCTGCTCCCAGAACCGGCCAAGCCATTCGCGCAGCACTGTGACCTGCTCGCCCGGACGGAGTCAGCACTTGCTGCGCCCGCCGAACAGTCAACATCAAATCTGTGGAAAATGAATTCCTATTCGGCGCGGTTTCAGCGCAACAGGAGCACCAGCAGGATAATCAGCAGAACCAGACCGGCGGACCCGCCGCCGACCCAGATAACGTCTCCCAGCATTGGTAAAAGCATGGCGGTCATAGTTTTTATTTGTCAGATGCAGAGTTTCTCAGCGACGCGTTTCAACCCGGGCCAGGCGTCCCCGGGAGCGGGCCGTGGCATGGGCGCCACATACACCGCCAAGCGCCGTCACCACCAACCCAAGCAGCAAACCGAAGAATACCCACGTCGCTGCGGCTGATAGGTTGCGCGCCGCCTCGTCTGCCTCGGAGCGTGCTTTTTGTTCCGCGGCAGTCTTGGCGTGCTCCAGTTCGGCCTTGAGGTCGTTATAGGATTTTATCCAATCATCCACCGTCTTGGTCGCGTCCGCCTCACTCATATGCGAGCTGCTGGTAAGAACCTGAATCGCTGATTTGCGGTTGTCTTGGAAATTTGCTTCGTTCTCCGGCGCGAATAACTTTGACACCGCAAATCCCACGTCACGTCTGACCCGTGTCAAATCCTTGGGCGCCCCGTTCGTGGAAATTGATTGCGCCGCTTCATCCACGAAGCTATTGAGTTCATCGCCGTGGCGGTTCACTGCCGCCTGTCCGACATTGCCTACGGCGGGCGTCAGCGTGGCGGCTCCGACCCCTAGAGCTTCACCGATTGCCTTCAGCCCTCCGCCCAGGATCACGCCAGCGCCTTTGGAGAATAACATCAAGGTCACGATCAAGGTCAGGCTCCAGACTAGAATCCCGTGGACGAAACCGGCGTGCCAGCAGCGGGAATAGCGTCCGGCAATCAACCCCCCGAACCACAATGACACCAGCGCACACGCGCTCCAAACCACGGCGGCGCCCTCGTTGAAATGCGTCACCGGATCAGCATCGGTTCGCGGCGAAAAGGCAGCCAGCCCTGCACCCATGCCGAGCAGAGTCAGCAGAATGTGGATACCTATCGCGACTACCGTGCCGCCGATGATGGCCTGCCAACAGAGAGCCGGGAAATCCCAATAACTTGAAGGCTGGTTAAGCGTGGCAGCCTCTCGAACCGGCTCCTCCCGAACAATGGTTTCAGTGGTCATGTTTTGTAATTCTGATTATCCTTAGCAAATTCGCGACCAAACCGGAACCGGCGCACGACCAGCACAACCTTGACGTTTTCCGCATCAGGGAGCGCACGTGCTCAGGGCAAGTTGCAATGCAATTCAATGCGGGTTGCATCTTCTTGCGAAAGGACTCCGACCATTTCAGAAATTTCGCCTCCTGTAGCTTTGAACTAACTCTGTTTTCGGCCCAAAAAGCCCAACAGCAGTGCCGAAAAAACTGGCTATTCAACCGCCCTCTCCATGATGTAATCGTCCATGACGAACCCGCCGCCGATATCGGTGACGACGGATTCGGCGATGGCAAAGCCGTTGTGCTGGTAGGCCGAGATGGCGCGGGCATTGCGCTTATTGACGGCCAGGATCAATCGGGCCGCCCCCAGCTGTTGGGCTTCGGCAGCGCAATATTCCAATAGCAGGCGACCCAGCCCGCGGCCCTGGAGTTCCGGAAGCAGATAGAGTTTGTGCAGTTTCATGACGCCGGCCGCCGCGGTCGGGCCGAGGGATGCAAAACCGCCGAAACGTTCCCCCACCAACAGGCGGTAGAAGCGGATTCCTTGCGAGCGAACTTCCTCGCGCAGCGTTTCCGGCGCATACATGTGCGCCAGCATGAATTCGATCTGCGCGTGCGAAATGATGCCCGGATAGCAGGCCCGCCAAATCGTGCCGGCCAATTGGGCCAGCTCCGTCAAATCCGCTTCCGCGGCGGGCACGATGGTTGCTAATTTCTCCATGTCAAACTACGCGGTGGAGCGATGCCGCCGCCGACGTCATATACTGCGAAGGTAGCCAGCCATGGTTCGCCTTCGTAGTTGCCGCTGAAAACGTGCTTCAGTCCAGCATCAGTGTGGAGTCTGGGTTTGTTGGGGTATTCGCGGTCGATCCCGGCCAGCGCCACCTGTGCGAACTTGCCCGCCTGCGCGGCGTCCAGCAGCGGCGGTTCCGCGGCGGAGACAAGGATTCGGGCCATCATCAGCATCGTCAGCCAGGGCGACAGTTTCATTTCCGTCCCCTGAATTCATCCATCAACTTCAGAATGCCTTCGCGAATCTCGAACAATTCCTGGCGCGCCTCGCGCACCATGTCCTCCGGCAGCAGCTTTTTGGGCGCCACCGCCTCGAGGCCCGCCTGGGATTTGTGCAGGTGATCGAGCGCGCGCTTGAGACAGGCTACCGTGAAGGCGGCGTCCACGAAGGCCCGGCCTTCGGCGATGCCGTTCAGGGCGCCCGCCAGCTTGGCGCCCGTGGTCTGAAACTCAAATATGAACTGATCCAAATCCGTATCGGCCATTTTTTCCATGCCCAGCTCATCAGCCTGGTTCCAAAACTTCATCATGCTCTCCGTGCAACGATGCTGCAGCGGATGAGCGATATCGCCATCCTCGATGCGGATCCAGTCAATGCCCTCGCGGTGCGGATCCGGTGCCGGCGGCGCCTCGTTGGCGGCTTCCGCGCACGCCCGGTTCATTTCCTCGAGGCGCCGGGCGTCTTCTTCCTGCTCTTCCGGCGTCAGTTCGTCCTCCTCCAGCCAGCCCATTTCGCGGGCGATCTTCTCCTCCGCCTCCTCGGAATCACCGTATTTGTCGAGCAATTCCATGTACTTGGTCGTGCGGGCGTCGGATTCCTTCAGGAATTTCTCGTAGTCGTGTTCGTCCCATTCCGCCTCCGGATCCTTCTGTCCGCGCTTTTGTTTCTCGACGGCCTCCGTCAGGCGGCGCATGAAATCGTCCATGCCCGAGGCGGCCTGCCGGGCGCGTTCGGCATCCTCCTCTGGCGTGAGACGCCATTCCGGCTCGGAAATCTTCAACTCGTAATCAGCGCTCTCAATGACCACGCGGCCGTTGGCGTCGCTGAACCATTCCAGGTAAAGGCAGTTGGCCCAGCGCGTCGGGGCCCGGCCCTTTTCCTTGGGCCAGTTGAGAAATTCGTCCATGGGCACGGCGGGCACGCGGACCTTTCTCGAGGCGGTCAGGTCGCCGATGCCGCCGCGCTGCAGCCCATTGAGCTGCCCGGCATGCGCCAGCGGCACGGCTTTTTGGGGATTGGTGAAGGTCAGCAGACAACCGGCGAGGTCAGGCTGGGCGTTTCCCTTGAGTTCGAGCACGAGGGGGCCGTCGCAGCCCTGCACCCAAACCTGGCCGCGCACCAGTCCCTTGACGCGATTGTCAATTTCGCCGCGCACCACGCTTTCATGAATTCGGGAGGCCATAATTTTATTTGAATAAATCCCCAAACGCCGGCAACAAATCATATTGGCCGGTCCAAGGCGTGTACATGAAGCCACGCACCTTCGGCAACGGCTGCGCCACGCTAAGCCACCGTCGGACGTCGTCCAGATTCTCCTCATCATAATAACACGCGACCAATGTGGCAAAGCCCCGGTCGGCGAAAAATTTCAGGCTTTCCGGCTGCGGTTCCCCGCCCCAGACACAGACGGTGATGTCCTTCGGCAGGTGGTCCCAGGAACCGGCGAAGCTGCCGTGGACGAGATAATAGTCGTCATGCGCGTTGTGGTTGGGGTCGAACATGTCCGACCAGACGTAAATTTGTGCGTCCGGCGAGTAGCGGTGGATGGCCGCCGCCTGCCTGGTCACACATTCGCCCAGCAGCGCCGCCAGGTCGCGCCCGGCGCAAGCCCGGCAGGTGCCGCCCATGCGGATCTCGTCCATGCCCAGGAGCACGCGATGCGGATGGAGATGTTCGGCGAGCAGCTTCGCTTCGTGATCGATGATGTCATACACCTCGGGTTCGGCCATGCAGACGGTCACTTGGGAATCGTAAATCAGCATCGGATGATACCAGCTCACGCGCAATCGCTGGCCGTCCTGGATGCGGCTTCCGGGGAGAAGTTTCAGCACCGCGGGCGTGGAATCGCCGCGCCAGACGTTGAAGTCGGGCGATCTCAGGGCGGCATAGTCGCGGCCCTCGGCGTAGGTCGCCGATCCATCGTCGCTGCGAACGGCCACGGGCGTTCCGGGACGGCGCAAGACGTTGACCGGACCGGCGTCTTCGACCGTCAGGTCATCCAACCAGACCTTGCCGGCCTTGCCTTCCCACAGGCCGGCATAAAGATTCACACGCTCGTTGGTAAGGCTGTTGAAAAGGAAACTGATTTTGCGCCACTCCGTGGTGGCGGGGAGTTTGAAGTCGCGCGGGGCCAGTTCATGATCGTTGGCCAGCACCATGCAGCGAAAGGCGCTGACCGGGCGCAGGCCTTCGGTCTTGACCCAAAGGCTTGCGCGATAGCAGCGATGCGGCGTGACCTGAATGGTCTGCATCACCCGGCCATGGCCATTCGGATCGGAGCCAAAATTCTCCAGCCGCAGCGAGGCGCGCCCGCCGTGTTTCACTTCCGTGTCCGCAAAACTGATTTTCCCGGGATCGTCACAAAAGGCGAAGGCGGAAAATCTGTCGCCCAAAAATTCCTCGAAGCCGCCATTGACCACTCTGGCTTTGTCGTCGGGAACAAATCGAGCTTCGCTGCCGGCGACCACAAAGGGTGCGTCAGTGACCGGCAGGCCCTCGGCGAGATTGGGGTTGTGGGCCAGCAGGCCGCCGCCGTAGCCGACCGAAAAAACGGTGGGGATCAGTTCCAGATGGTCCTGCACGCATCTCTCCTGCACCTCCTTCAGTCGCCGGAAATAGTCGGCGTCGTGCTGGCATAACGTATCCAGCCCAAAGGAAACGACCGCGCCGTTGAGGCCGTGTCGTGCGGCGGTGTTCAGCACACGGGTGATGTTGGTCACGTCGCTGTCCTGGTCGAGCCCCCAGCCGAAGACCCAGACAAAACGGTCGGGGTAAGCCGCGGCAATGGCCTTCGCGGACAGCAGGACCAGCAGACAGGAGACCCAGCGCGCGACCCAGACATGGCCCCGCGCGCCACCCTTGACGCGGCCGCCAGGCTCGCCGCGCCCCAGGCTGTGACGGATTCGGAAGGCCATGGCCCCGATATTGCCAAAAGCATCGTGCCCGAGACAACATTTCTGTGGCGGGATCCTCCGGGAGTTGATAAGAATTCGCGTACTTATATGAACTGGAAAGACGCTGACCTTCCGGCGTTGCAAGAGCTCGAAGCCGCAGTGCTGGCCGTCTGGAAAACTCATTCGGATATGAATGATTACGCCGCCGGCCGCGCCTACGAAGCCGCGCATCAGATCTACCGGGCGCGAGCGCGCGGCCGCGAACCCAGGCCCGCCGGCCTGGACGGACTCGACCGCGAGACTTTTGATGCCGTGCAGAAAGTCTGCGAGAAGCTGCTCGCCTCCGGGCCGAACCCGCTGGCAGCCTCGCCGCAGGGTCCTGCCAATCCGGTGGCGCTTGGGAAATTGGTGGAATATCTTCGCGAACTGGCTCGCTCGGTCGAACGCCACACCAAACTCGGCGGGCGTCGCGGTTATCTGGAGTTTATCGCAAAGTTTATTCCGGCGGGATGAGCCATGGCGAATGACGAAGGTCAAATGGTGAAGGACAATGGACCGCATTTCTGACTTCGGCACGTGCTTTCAAAATCACATTGTATAAGCTATAATCCGAGTTTCTTGAACCGGTGGTTCACCTCCTTGAAATGAAAATCCAGCGAGCAGAGTTTTTCCAGCTCGCCGTTTTTAAAATGCTTGGCGACCCCGGGGTCGGCCTGGAGTTGCGCCACAAAACTGGCGTCGTCGCGGCCGGCGTGCTTGACCTCCCAGGTTTTCATGGCGGTGTCCTGCACCAGTTTGTAGGCGGCCTCGCGGGTGAGGCCCTTGCGGATGAGCGCCAGCAGCACGGTCTGGCTGTTCCACATGCCCAGGCTCAGGCCGAGGTTGCGCTTCATGTTCTCCGGATACACATTCAAGCCGTCCATCAGCCGCGTCAGCAGGCCCAACATGTAGTCCAGCAGCGTGCAGGAATCGGGAAAAATGATCCGCTCGACGGATGAATGGGAGATGTCGCGCTCGTGCCACAGCGCCACGTTTTCGAGGGCGGCGAGGGCATTGCCGCGCAGCACGCGGGCCAAGCCGGTGAGGCGTTCCCAGGTGATCGGGTTGCGCTTGTGCGGCATGGCGCTGGAACCTTTCTGGCCCTTCGTAAACGGCTCTTCGGCCTCCAGCACCTCCGTGCGCTGCAAATGGCGGAATTCGACCGCCCAGCGCTCAATGCTGGCGCCAATCAGGGCCAGGGTGGTCTGGAACTCGGCATGTATGTCGCGCTGGACCACTTGCGTGGCGATGGGCGCTGGCCGGAGGCCGAGTTTCTGGCAGACGTAAGCCTCAACCCGGGGCGATAAATGGGCGCTGGTTCCGACCGCGCCGGAAATCTTGCCGACAGAGACAACTTCGCGCGCCCGCGCCAGACGGTCCAGCGCCCGGACGAATTCGTCGTGCATCAAGGCGAGTTTGAGGCCAAAGGTGGTGGGCTCGGCATGAATGCCGTGGCTGCGGCCAATGCAGGGGGTGAATTTGTGCTCTTTGGCCCGGCGTTTGATCACCGGCAGGAGCTGCTTGACGTCGGCGAGCAAGAGGTCGGCGCTCTGCTGCATTTGCACGGCGTAGCACGTGTCACCCACGTCGCTGCTGGTCAGACCGAAGTGGAACCAGCGGCTGGCGTCGTCGTTTATTTTTTCCGCCACGGCGGTGGTAAAGCCGATGACGTCGTGATTCAGCACTTTTTCCAGTTCGCGCTGGCGGGCCACGAGGCCGGGCAGGTCGGCAAACCATTGTTCGCAACCAGCCTTGATCCTGGCAAAATCGCGCGCGGGCACGATCTTCTCCTTCACCAGCGCTTCGCTGGCGAGCAGCTCGATTTGCAGCCAGAGCCTCAGCTTGTTTTCGTCCGTCCAAATGGCCCGCATTTCGGGGCGGGAATAGCGAGTAATCATTGGCTTAATTAAAGACCAAAAAGGACGAATTAAAAAGGCGGAAATGATGCGTTCCGGGTGCGGAACGCGGAACCCGCCACTCTATCGACCCGGACTGTGTATTTGAACGGATTCAAGCACGAAAGCCGCTTGATCCCCCTGCTCCTGCCGGTTTAGCTGGAGGGCTGCTTGAGCAAATGCATTTATCTGATCCTCTGAAAAAATACCGTTCGAGGTTCCGGGATTTCTGGACCGTGGATCAAGCAAAGGAATATCAAGCATATACTGCTCACTGGCCCAAAATTGGAATTCAGAAGAATCGTAAGTGACCTTGGTAATCTTAAGTCCGGAGATTTGAGCCGCTAAATTCATGCTTTTCCGGCTGTGGAGGGTGATATGCCTGGGAGCATCGATTTGAGCCCAGTTTTCCCGGTATTTCTGCGCTGCGACGGAGTCCGAAAGGGGAATTCTAATCAGAATCTGGCCTCCTTCAGCCAGCAGCTGACTGGCGGCCTTGAGAGCTCCCAAGGGATCCTCGAGATGCTCAAATACGTGATGGAACATGATAAGATCGAATCGGCCCCGCACCTTCTGCAGGTCGCATTTCTCAATTATCACCCCTCCACGATAAGACAACTGTGTGGATATGAAGGGATCTACCCCACGCAGGCGGGTGAAGCCGGATTTGCTCAAAGCCAGCAGGTTTGAGCCGGAGCCGCAGCCCACATCCAGTATCCTGCTGTTCGGAGCGATGGGCTTGCCCAAAAAGTACAACCACGCCGGGATATATGGGCTGCGCAAAAAACGACAAAGCACGTAACCAATCTTGCTTTTGCGTCCGAGCAGATGCTTGAGCATGATCGGACTTAATAGCTTTCTCTTCAGGATGGTTTTTAAGCGAGGTGGCGGGTCTGGCGGACTCTGGTATGAATAATAATCAGTTGGATAATATTTCCCCAAGTCTTCCGGGATTTTGTCAATTTGCAGGCAGCCGCAAGAAGCGCAGCGAACGTAAGTGAATTTTTCCCTGCTTCCAAACATCATTTCCCGAGGATGCAGTCGCTCCTGAATCTCGCCGCCGCCGCAAACCCGGCAATTAGACGACTCGTGTTTCGTGATCATGGATCGATTAGACCGGTTTGCGATTTGATCAATGGCCTGACCACTCCCGGGAGATGCCCGGAATAATCGCCCCGCGAGGTTTCACCCTGGGAAACCTCAACGATTGTGAAGGCGATGGCGTCCGCTTCCACAAAATGAATTTCGAAGGGCTGATAAGTTGTAATAGCCACTTTTACGACAACTCTCCCCTCGCTGAAGAAGTTGCCGGGAATGGAAAAGGTTGTACGATACCGGCCGGGGAGTTTTGCCTTTGTCCGCCAGCCGGAATACCAGTCGTGTGCGATAAATATTATGGTTCCGTCATCCGCAGATAGATGGATATTCGGTATCAACACTTTTCCGCCCCTTAATACCCGGTAATCCAAAGTTATATCGACCGGTGAATTGATCCCAATAGTGTCCGTCATTTTGCCGTCTGCCCCGGCCTCGACGCGCTCAAGCCGCACCCATTCATTTCCTGGCGCCCGGTCTTTTAAAGTCCACTCGCGTCGGCCAGCCGTCTTGGAGCCATTGGCCAGATAGTCCGAACAAATAATATCGGCGCGGCCGAAACCGTGGATTTTTCCACCCTCGAGCCAGAGCGCACTCTGGCACAATCTGGTGACGGCGGTGATTTGATGCGAAACAAACAGAACTGTCCTCCCCGATCGGGATACGTCCCCCATCTTGCCCAGACATTTTTTTTGAAACTCGGCATCGCCCACGGCTAAAACTTCGTCCACAATCAGAATCTCTGGTTCAAGATGCGCTGCGACAGCGAATGCCAACCGCACATACATGCCGCTGGAATAGTGTTTTACCGGGGTGTCTAAAAATTTCTCAACCTCGGAAAAAGCCACGATCTCATCAAATTTCCGCCGGATCTCCGCGCGGCTCATGCCCAGAATTGCGCCATTCAGGAAAATATTCTCGCGGCCGGTCAGTTCGGGATGAAAGCCGGTACCGACCTCCAGCAAACTCGCCACCCGCCCCTTGAGGTGGACGCGCCCCGTTGTGGATTCAGTGATGCGACTCAGTATCTTGAGCAGCGTGCTCTTGCCCGCGCCATTGCGCCCGATGATGCCCACGACTTCGCCGCGTTTGATCTCGAAGGAAACGTCCTTCAAAGCCCAGAAATCCTCCACCGTTCCGTGGTTGCTGCGGCTTGATTTCCAATTTTGGAACAGGGCTTTTGCTTTATTGGCAAGCACGTCGCGCAAGGCGGTATATCGCTGCTTCTCGCCCTGATGGCGCAGCCGGTATTTCTTGCCGAGGTTGGAAACCGTGATGATGGCGTCGCTCATTTCGTAAAATCAAATGACATCGGCAAAGGTGCGCTCCATTTTTCGGAAATACCAGATTCCCGAAGCGCAGAGGGCGAAGGTCAGGAACAGGGAGGTCAGAATCGTGGAAAAGTCCAGCGGGCTCACTCCGCGCAGGAGGCACCACCGGAAGCCATCGATCACGCCGACCATGGGATTGAGGGAGTAGAGCAGCCGCGCCGGAACATCAAATCCGTGCCAGCGCCATAGCTCCGGCACCTGTGTCGTACTGAAGCCGACCGGCGACAGGAAAAAACCGAACTGGACGATGAATGGCACTATATAACGGAAGTCGCGGTATTCGACGTTGAGCGCGCACAACCACAAGCCGATGCCGAAGGAGGCGCCGAAAGCGAGGAGCACGAAGCCGGGCAGCAGAATCAGCCGCCAGTCCGGCAGGAACTGGTACCAGAGCATCAGCCCGGCCATCAGCCCGAGCGTGATGAGGAAGTCCACAAAGCTGGTGATCACCGAACCGGCGGGCACGATCAAACGCGGAAAATAAATTTTGGAGATCAAGTTGGCATTGCCGATGAGGCTGTTGCTGGCCTCGGTCATGGCCGTGGCGAAAAACTGCCAGGGCAGGTTCGCCGCCATGACCAACAATGCATACGGCACATGGCCAGGCGCCGACATCTTGGCAATCTTGCTAAAAACGACGGTGAATACAATGGTCGTCAAGAGCGGACGAAGGACGGCCCAGAGGACGCCAATGACGGTCTGCTTGTAGCGGACGGTGACATCGCGCCAGGCCAGAATGATGAACAACTCGCGATAGAACCAGAGATCGCGCCAGTAATTTTTCCCGGTGCGGCCGGGTTCGAGAATTAAATCCATGCTCAAAAGCTAAAGCTCAAAGTTGAAGGCTAAAGGCTAAAACGGAAACATTCAACGCTCAACCTTCGACTCCCAACAGCGAGGATTGGCTGAAGGCATTCGGAAGGCGGAAGGCGATTTGAGTGTGGAATGGAGTCCACCTCGCTGCGGCCGCATCTTCGCACGGCCCCCCGGGGAGCGCGGCTCTGTGAGCCGCAGCAACTGATGAATTCTCAATGTGGCCGTCGAGTTCACGCGCGCTTTGACTGGCAATAATGCTGCGGGCGCAGACCCGCTCCGATACCGGGACGAACGGCTCCTTGTTGGGGGGCAGTGTCGAGCTGCGCACCCTCGGTGCGGCCGCGCGCCTTTCGACTTTGTTTTGATGCCGCCCTCTGCTATTGAATTTGTGTGAACAGCACCTTCCGCATTGGCGTCCTCGGTTCGGGCCAGGGCACCAATTTCATTGCCATCGCCAAAGCCGTTGCCGCCGGGAAAATCCCGGCCGAAATCACCGTCGTTCTGAGCGATGTCGAATCCGCCGGCATCCTGACCCAGGCCCGGGAACGAAAAATCCCGTGCCAGTACATCCCGCCCGGAAAATTCCGCACCAAGCTGGATGAAGCCGCCGAACAAGCATTCGTCACGGCCTTGCAAGACGCCAAGGTGGACTTGATCGTCCTGGCCGGTTTCATGCGCGTGCTGAAGGGCATTTTTTTGCGCGCCTTCCAAGGCCGCATCGTCAACATCCACCCGTCCCTGCTGCCGTCCTTCCCCGGCCTCGATGCTTGGAAGCAGGCGGTGGATTACGGCGTGAAGGTCACCGGCTGCACGGTTCATTTCGTGGACGCCGGCGTGGACGCCGGACCAATCATCGGGCAACAAACCGTGCCGGTTTTGGACCATGACACGGTGGAGAGCCTGCATCAGCGCATCCATGTGGCGGAATATGAATTGTATCCCCGTTGCCTCGCCGCGCTGGCGCGCGGCCAATTTATTCTTCGCGGGCGCCGGGTGATTGAACAGATGTGCAATCCGCCTTCCGAACAGCGGCCGGCAATCAGGTAGCGCAGCTGGGCTCTACTGGACAACCTTGCGCCGGAAAAGCACGACGCTGGCCACCGGTGCCTCGGCGTCGGAAAGCGGCTCCGCCCACCGGCTTCCACTGCCGCCCACCACGAACCCGCCCACGCGCTCATAATCCCTGCCTAGCGTGTCGTTGAGGAACTGGAGGTACTTGGACGGCTGGGGCTCGTCTTGCAACCAACTGTGCGCCCATACGATCAACTTCGGCGGATGGGCCGAAATTTCCCCAATGGCTTGCGTCTGGTATTTATTCCGCTTGGGACTCGGAATCACCAGGGCATAGACAGTGATGAAGCGCGTGGCGCTGGGCCGGTGCGCGTAGCAAAGAATCTGCGGCTCGGATGCCGCCACCCAGACGGGGTCGCCCGGCGAACTCAATTCCGCGACGCGCCGTCCAACGATGGGCGATTCCACGAAAACCGAATGGCGTGCAAACTTCGCGGCCGCAAACGTGCGCGGCGGAAGCGACAGCCAGGAAGCGTCCGGCAACAATAGCAGGACCAGGGCCAGGCTCGTCAGCGCCGCGCGGGCCTGCCCCATGGTAAACGTGGACCGGCGCGACAGAAAATCCGCCAGGGCCTGGATGCCCGCCGCCGCCACCAGCGCCCAAAACGGGATCACCAGGATGTAATAATGCGGGAAGTGACTCCCGCCCGTGGCCAGGCCGGCACAGACGAGGGCGCCGCACCAGAACCAGAGGTGCGGAACCATTTTCAAAAATGCCGCCGCCACCAATAAAAAGAGAACCCACCAGGGACCCAGAAGCGTCTTCCATTCGAGCGCTCCCAGCCAGTCGAAGTTGTCCGACGCGAGATAATGGCGGTTGAACGTCACCGTGCAGTCCCAGAGGGCCGCGCCGCCATCGCGATGCAGAAATAGCCCGAGTTCCAGCAGCGCCGCCAAAATTCCGCCCAACAGCAGCGCGCCGACACATCGGAGCGTTGATTTGACGCCCGCCCGCCGTCGCCAGGTCTCGAACAGCCACACGGCGAAAACCCAGAGCAGCGGCGGCAGGGCGGTATATTTGTACAGCAAGGTGGTGGAGGCGAGGAATCCCGCAGCGAACCAGAGCTTCGGTGCCGGCGGCTGCCCTCGCCCCCAGACATAGATGGCAAAGACACCCAGGAGCGGCAGGAGCATGAACATTTCGGTGTTGGCGGTGAATTGCTCCAGGTTCGGCAGGAACACCATCGGTGTCACGAGCCACATGGCGCACATCGCCAATCTGCCGCCGAACTCACGGCGGGCAATGAGGCCCAGCAAGGCCGTGGCGCCCGCCACAAAGAACGCGGCCAGCACCCGCGGCGCCCAGAACTGGCCGGGCAGCAATGAATCCGCCAGCCAATAGCTGTAAACCACCATCGGCGGCTTTTGGATGAAGGCGTCCTGGTAGGGGGCGCCGCCGGCTTTCAGCGTTTGGGCGGCGTAGGCATATTCGCCTTCGTCGCGAATCAACGGGGCGTTGAAATTATTCCAACGCAACAGCAAAAAGAGCGCCGCGAGGCCAAGCAGGCAGGCCCACGACGTCCAGCCGACGTTGACTCGCCCGGAAACCGGCGCCAGCGGCACCGACGATTGGGAGAGAATCGGCATCCGCCGTTAAAATGTTCATGATACGCAAAAAGAAACAAGCCCAAACCACGCGACGCGGAACCGGGCATCGGAGTGGCCGCAGCGCGACCACCGCCAAAGACTGATCAAGAGGCGCACGTTTTCTTCGGGCGCATCTTCGCACTGCCCCCAAGAGCGCGGCTCTGTGAGCCGCAGCAACTGACGAATTCTCACCGTGGCCGTCGAGTTCACATGCGCTTTGACTGGCAAAAAATCTGCGGGTCGCAGACTCGCGCTCCGATACCGGGACGCCCGGCTCCCTGTTTGGAGCGCGGTGTCGAGTTGCGCCCATTTCCTTCCCGGCCCCGAAATTTCAGTGGCGGGGAGGCGCCTGATCTGAAAAGATATTCCGCACATTTTACGGTTTGAACGGGAATTTTATGAAGGTCACAACTCAACTGGCCCTGGCCCTGCTCGTCCTCGCGACCGGCTGCGCCTCGAAACACGAAAAAATCGTCTTCGCTGACGAATCGCAAATTCGCACCCAGGCCGCGTCCCCCACCGCCACGGTCCAGAAACACCTCGAGGCGGCCGACCTGTCCCAAATCGAGCCGCTGGTCTTCAGCTACCTGCTCGAACGTCATCTCTGGGACCTCGCCGACTATTCCGCGGTCTTTCTGCAGGCGGATGACGCCCAGGTGGCGGCCTTGATGAAAAAATATCCCGCCCACCTTCCACCCATCAAGCCCGGCAAACGCGCCGTGCTCAAATCGCACCGCCCGCCCCTGGACAAGGACACGAAAAAACCGGCGATCATTCTCACGGTGGAAGTCAACGAACTCAATGCCGATGACACCGTGGACGCTACTGGCCGCTGGTACGCGGGCGACGCCGCAACCGGTTTTCGCGCGTTTCACTTGAAAAACGCGGACGGCGCCTGGCAGATCCTTGAAGTGAAATGACTTTGAATTTAAAACATGAGCAATAAATTAAGATTCGGGCTGCCCAAGGGCAGCCTGCAAGACGCCACCATCGAAAAGCTGGCCAAGGCCGGCTATAACATTCAGGTCAGCAGCCGTTCGTACGTGCCCTACGTGGACGATGACGAATTGGAAATCCGCCTTATTCGCGCGCAGGAAATCAGCCGCTACGTGGAGCACGGTTATCTGGACTGCGGCATCACCGGGCACGACTGGATCATGGAAAACGGTTCCCAGGTCCAGGAAGTCGGCGAGTTTCTATTCAGCAAGGTTTCGCGCCGCCCGGCCCGCTGGGTCCTTTGCGTGCCCGAAGATTCGCCGGTGAAATCCGTCAGGGATCTGGAAGGCAAGCGCATCGCAACCGAGGTCGTCAACCTCACCAAGCGCTACCTCCAAAAGAACGGCGTGCATGCGGAAGTCGAATTTTCCTGGGGCGCCACCGAGGTCAAGGCCCACGAGCTGGTGGATGCCATCGTGGAGGTCACGGAAACCGGTTCGTCGCTCAAGGCCAACAAGCTGCGCATCGTGGACGAGCTGCTCAGTTCCACCCCGCGATTGATCGCCAATCAGGAAGCCTGGAAAGACGGCTGGAAGCGCAAGAAGATCGAGACCATGGCCATGCTCCTGAAGGGCGCGCTCGACGCCGAGGACAAGGTGGGCCTCAAGATGAACATTGCCGAGCAGAATCTGGCCAAGCTCCTGGCCGACCTGCCGGCGCTGCGCAACCCGACCATTTCCAGCCTGAGCCTCAAGGGCTGGGTGGCCGTGGAAACGGTCATTGACGAGAAAGTCGTCCGCGAACTTATTCCGCAGCTCAAAGCCGCCGGCGCCGAAGGCATCATCGAATATCCGCTCAACAAGGTGGTTTACTGAATGCGCCAGCGTCTTGGTGAGTGCGGTGGCTTCAGGACCGCGACGGCGAAATGTTATGCCTCGGCGGCGCGCACCTCGCGCCAGGCGGCCGCGGGGCGCGCCGGCGTGATGGCGGCGGCATCGTCTCCGGGGAGCAGCATTAGAAAATCCAGGCCGAGCCGGCCGGCTTGTTTATTTAACCGCGCCGCCAGCGCTTCCCGGGCGGAGGACGGCTCTTCGCCGCCCGTCATGACCAGCGCGATCACTCCCTCCTTCCGCCATCGGACCGCGAAGCAAGCCTCCAACCAGTGCTCGATTTCCGCCGGCAGGGCGGCTGTGCGGACCGAGAACAGGATGATGTCGGCGCTCCCGGCCGTCTTGGCCGCATGCCGAGCGCAGTTGGGATCGGCCAGTTCAATGAAATTCCAGCACTTGATGCTGAAATCCAGCTCGCGGGCGAATCGTTCCATCACGCGGCGACACACCTCCACGGCGCGCGCGTAGGCCGGGAAATCTTCATGCAGGATCAGCACCTGACAGGCCGGCTTCAGTCCTTCGAAGCTGGCGGCGCTTTTGGGGTGGATCGCCGAGGCACGCATGGCAGGCAAAGGGCGGTTTTTATTCACAACATGTTAACTAATTCAGTGGAGCAGCCCAGGTGCTAGTCTCTTTAACTTGATTCGTTTCAACGTTTTGTCAAACAGAAGTTATTCACAGGCTGCTCACCGCCGGGCTGTGAATTAATACCGCACCCAGGGGGACAGCGGTCATCCCTGGTCGAACCGTCGGATATTTTTTTTCGAGGACGAGGACGAGCCGGTACCGTCATTTTTCACATGGACTCTCACGCCCGTTCCCGAACGCAATTCAGGGCGATGCCTGTTCGCCGAATCTCCCGTGGCGCAATGCCAGCGTCGGCAGGACCAGCAGATTCAACGCCGTGGAAGTGACCAGCCCGCCCAGGATGACGACGGCCATGGGGCCCTCGATTTCGCGCCCGGCTTCGCCGCTGCCAAGCGCCAGCGGCAGCAACCCGAGGGCGGTCACCAGCGCGGTCATCAATATGGGAACCAACCGTTCCGTGGCGCCGCGCAACGCCGTCTCCAGCCCCCAGGGGTGCCCCTCCACCTTCACCAGGTGTTCAAAATGGGAAATCATCATGATCGAGTTGCGCATGGTGATGCCAAACAGTGTCACAAACCCGACCATGGTGCCCAGCGAAAGCGAAGCCGGGCCGCCGCTCAAATAACTCGCCAGAAAAATCGCCAGCACGCCGCCCACCAGGGCAAACGGCAGGTTGGCCAGCACCAGCAACAGCGGCCGGGTCCGGTGGAAGACGAAGGCGAGCACCACAACGATTCCGGCCGCCGCAAAAAGCGAATGCAGAAGCAATTCGTTCTGGGCTTGCTGCTGTTCCTCCGCCGTGCCGCTGAACTCCGGGTACACGCCGGCGGGAAAATTCACGTGCCCGGCAATTTGTTTCTGCGCCTCCGCGACGAACGAGCCGACGTCGCGCCCGGCCGGATTGCAGGTCACCGTCTGCCGCCGCCGGGCGCCGTCGTGCAAGATGGCATAACGGCCGGTCGTCAGATAAACCTCGGCCAGCTGTTTCAGCGCCAGGCGCATGCCCTGGGGATTGCTGACCAACAGGTCGCCGACTGCCTCCGGCTCCTGCCGCGCCTCCGGCTCCAGGATCATTTCCACATCAAACACCTTCGCGCCCTCGTAGGTCTGCGCTACCACGTCGCCCTGGTAGGCTGTGCGCACCGCTTCGAGCACTTCGACCGGACGAAACCCGAATTGGGTCAGGCGGTCGGGCCGCAGGCGGACAACCACGCGCGGCGCGCCAGGCGGAGCCGACACCTGCACATCCGCCGCCCCGGGCACCCGACTAAGCACCGCCGCCACTTCATTGGCCTTGGCGTCCAAAACGTCGAGGTCGTCGCCGAAGATGTTCACCACCACCTGTGCGGTCTCCCCGGAAATCGTCTCGCCGATCCGGTCGCCCAGGAAGGTGGTGACCTCGGTTTGTACGCCGGGAAACTCCGCCAGCGTATTGCGAATGGCCGCCTGGACTTTTTCCTGATTTAAGCCGGCGGTGGGATACAACTCGATGTGAAATTCGCCGCGATGCGTGCCCCAGGTGTCCTCGCCGCCCTCGGCCCGGCCAATCTGCTCCGAAATGGTGTGGATCGCCGGTATTTTTTGCAGCCCCGCGCTGATCCGGGCGCCGAGTCGTTTCATTTCGGGCAACGAAGTGCCCGGAGCCATGGTGACGCCAACCACGAAATGGCCCTCGCGAAAGTCGGGCATGAATTCACGGCCCAGAAATCGGAGCGTGCCCAGGGAACCGAGGAATAAGACCAGCGCGATGGCGAAAATCGTCTTCGGCCGCCGGCTGACGTGCGCCAGGGCCAGGCGATGCCCTGATTTTAGTCTGGCCAGATAAGCGGGCTCCGGGCGGGGCCGGCTCCGCGATAGCAGTGCCAGGCACAAGGCCGGCGTCACCGTCAACGCCACCACGAGCGAAGCCAGGTTGGCCAGAATGAACGCCACAGCCAGCGGCGCGAAAAACCGGCCTTGCAGCCCGCTCATCGTCAACACCGGGACAAAGACCATCGCCACGACCAAGGTGGCATAAACGACCGAATTCCGCACTTCGAGCGTGGCCTCGAGGACGACTTGGAAAACGTTGGCGGGCGCGCGGACGGCGGGCGTGGTAACGGCAGCGGCTTTCAGAGCCTCGAATTCCCGCAGCCGCCGCAGAATGTTTTCCACTGTGATTATGGCGTCATCCACCACCACGCCCAGCACGGCCGCCAGGCCGCCCAGCGTCATCGTGTTTAACGTCACGCCGTAATGGTCCAGGACCACGACCGCCGCCAGCAGGGACAGCGGGATGGCCAGGAAGGCAATCAGGGCCGTGCGCAGATCCAGCAGGAACAGGAACAGAACGATGGCCACGAGCACCGCGCCCATCAGCAGCGATTTCTTCATGTTCTGGATGGCGATTTCAATGAAGGTTGCCGGCCGTTGCAGCGCCGGCGTATAGACGATGCCCTCCGCGGCAAAAACCGGTTGCAAATCCTTGAGCGCCGCTTCCACCGCGCGCGTGACTTCCATCGTATTCGCGCCGAATTGGCTGGCGGTGGTGATCAGCACGCCGGGCTTGCCGTTGATGAGCGCATCGCCAAATTTCGATTCGCCGCCTGCGACGATCTGGGCCACGTCCTTCAGCCGGAGGCTGCGCCCGTCGCGTTGTTCCACCATCACTTCGCCCAGCGCCTCCGCCGTGAGCGACTGGCCCTCGGTCTGCAGCACGAGCCGCTGGGCCGGTGTTTCGACGAAACCGGCTCCGCGCACGCCGGTGGCGGCGGCGGCCGCGACCGCGACCTCCTGCACTGAAACCCCCAGGGCCAGCAGGCGTTCGGGCTGGAGTTGAATCTGCAACTGCCGCACCTCGCCGCCAAAAACTTTGGTGGCCGCCACGCCGGAAACGGAGAGCAAACGCGGGCGCACTGTCCAATCGGCGAATGTGCGCAGTTCCATGGGGGAGAGTTTGTCCGAGGTGAGGCCGATTTTCAGCAGGTCCATGGTGGACGAAGTGAGCGGCTCCATCTTGGGCGAGGCCACGCCCGCGGGCAGGTCGCCGCTCATCTGCGAAAGCCGTTCCGCAAGCATTTGCCGGGCGATGAAAATGTCCGTACCCTCCTTAAAAATGGCGGTGACCACCGAAAGCCCTTGAATGGACTCGGACCGGATGGAATCGAGGCTGCCCGCGCCATTCAAGGCATTCTCGACGGGACGGGTGACCAGGGTCTCGACCTGTTCGGGCGCCAGGCCCGGGGCCTCCGTCTGAACCGTGGCCTGCGGCTGCACAAATTCCGGAAAAACATCCAGCTTCGCCCGCGACGCGACGTACAGGCCGTAACCGATGAAGCCAATGGCCAGTGCAATGACGACCCCGCGCGAGCCGAGCGAAAGTTCAACAAGTCGTTTCAGCATGGAAAAGGGTGGAAGCTAGTCCCTTTCACCCGTGGTGAACCCCCCGCTGCTCAGTTCGGCGGAAAGCACCGACTGCGCGCCGACCACCACAATGCGGTTGGTGGCTGAAAGGTTTTCCGCGACAAACCAGCCGCCCTTCAATGGACGGTCGAGCGGAACTTCCGCCCGGGCGAACTGATTCGTGTCCGTTTGCAAATACACCCAGCCCCGGCCTTCATACCGCAAAATCGCGCCGTCCGGCACCAGCCAGCCGCTGACAGCTTCCCCCGGCGTCTGCAACCGCGCAGTCACCGAAATCTCCGGCGGCAGCTTCCGCTTCAGCGAAAACAGCAGCGTCTGCACCTGAGTGTTGGGATTCACATTCAGGTTGTCGGCCAAATCGGCGGCGATGGCATTGGTTGCGTCGCCAAAGGGATAAATCGTCGCCCGGGCCGGCAGCGGCTCGGGAAAGACACCCGCCGGCAAATCCAATTTGACGAGCGACAAACTGCCGGCAAATAATTGGTCAGCCCACAGCATCAGATTCGTCTGCCCGGCCAGGCGCGGTCCCCAATCCGTGGTAAATTTTGCCCTGGCCGCCTGGAACGCCAGCGAGTCGCGCGCCGCCGCCGCCTGGGCGGCCTCCAGCGTCCGCGGCGACGCATTCTCCTGGGCTGCGAGCTTCTGCGTGCGTATCAATTCACTCTGAGACGCCGCCGCTGCCGTGCGCGCGGTTTCATATTCTGCCGCCGCCACAATGAAGGCCAGCGGATTGGCGACGCGTCCCGTGGCGCGAATGCCGGGTTGCCACCGCGCCGGGGCAGGCGATTCAACTTTGAGCCCCAAACGTTCCTGCCTTTCGGCATCCAGCGTCACGCCGGGCTTGGCTGCCGCGTCGGTCCTGGCCGTGGCCTCCGCTGGTTTTTCGTCGACGTCAACTTTGGAGCAACCGGCCAGCGCGAGCGAAGCCAGGGCGAGGCAAACGAGGGACAGGAATGGTTTTGGGTCCATGTTTCGTTTCACATTTTGGCGGTCATTTTTTGAATGACGATGGCCAGCGAATCCGCCGGTTCTTGCATGGCGTCTTCCAAGGCGCCGAGGGCCGATTGCAGCTTTTCCTCATTGTCCAGTGCGGCCAGCGCCGCATTGGCGGATTCGAGCTGGGCATTCAACACCTCCAAAGAGTCGGCGGCGCCGGCCTGAAGCTGGGCTTCGGCCGATTGCTCCTGCTGCTTTTCGGCCGCCAGCAATTTCGCGCTGGTCTGCAACTGCTCGCGCGCGACCTGCACGGCGGCGAGGGCGCGGTCAATCTGGCCGCAAACCTGCGCTTGCAAGGCCGCGAACTTTGCGGCGGCCAGCTTGCGCTGCGCCTCCGCCTCGGCAATCGGTCCTTGGTTCTGATCGAGGATCGGCAGCTCCAGCGTCAACCCGAGGCTCCATTGGTTGTCGCCGGCGTTGCCGTTGTTCCAGGCGTAACCCGGGCCGAGATGCAAATCGGGGTATTGCCTGGCAACTTGCAGCCGCAAATCGGCCTCGGCAGCCGCGTAATTGGCCAGCGCGCCAAGGATGTCCGCGCGTTGCCGGAGCGCCACCCCGCGCGCGTCCGCGGCCGTAAGCGCCGCCGGCGCCTCGGCGGAAAAATCGAACGCCAGCTTCACGCCCTCGAGGGCCGCGAGACTCACGCCCAAGGCCTGGGCCAGGCGCGAACGCGCGTCGGCTTGCCGGGCCCGCGCGTCGCCCAGGTCCAGCTGGGTTTTGTGCGCGGCGATCTGCACCAGCGTAAGTTCGGGCCTCGTCACCGCCCCGGCTTCCAACCGGGCTTGCAACCGCCGCACGATGTTCGTTTGTGCGGACCATTGCTGTTGCAACAAATCCGCGCGGCGGCCGGCCAGGCTGTAATCCAGCAGACTCGCGCGCACGCCGCCGCGGATTTGCCAGGCGGCGGACACAAAGCCCCAGCGCGCCGCCTCCGCCGCCTTTTCCGCCTCGGCCATCCGCTGGCCGCGTTTGCCCGCTGTCTCGATCGGCAGGTCAAACGTCACCGGAATGAGCCAGGGGCTTGGATTGTTCGGAATTTGATTGTCGTACGCCGGCGAGAACGATACGGAAGGGTTCGGTCTGGCGCCGGCTGTGACCCTGCCCGCCTCAGCCACACGCCATTGTGCCCGGGCCACCGCTAGGTCGGGATGAAAATAAAACGCCGCGAGCGTGAGCGTGTTCAAATCCCACCGCGCCGGCGGCCAGCGGACTGGCGCGCCGGAGTCTTGGGTGATAAACGCCTTCAATCCCTCGTCGTCCAGCCGCCGGCCGTCGAATTGGGCGGCGGACTGCTCCGGCGCCAGCGGCTGGGGCTGGAAATGCGCGCAGCCGGCAAGGATGGCGCTGCCGAGCAGGCAGGAGCAGATCTTTAGGCGATGATACACGTAATCAGCGGTTTTCGGGGAGCTTTATCCAATGGCGGCCACCTGAATGCCAGCAAAAAGGAGTGAATGACGAAAAATTCATTTGGGCGGTGCGGGCAGGGGAGGGAAGGAGGATGTGGCTCACAGCACAGCGCAAGGGGCCAGGCTGTCCCCGCCCCTGGGCTGACCCATTTTCAACATTCGGTTAGTTCTTGTCGTTTGAAGACTGGCGGGGTTGTTGCCCGATTCGCTTGGCATAAGTGGCGGCAGCCCGGTTATGGGGCTGGAGCTGCAAGAGGGTTTGCATGGAGTCGCGGGCCCGCTGCCACTTGCCTTGGGCAATGAGCGCCCGCGCCAGCACGAAATGGGCTTGCGGCAGGTAATAATTAAGTCCAATCGCTCGTAGTGCGGATTCCTCTCCCTCCGCGGCCCGACGCCTGCGCAACTGCGCCTCCGCCAATCCCAGCCAGGCCAAGGGCTCGTTCTCGTCCAGCATGAGTGCCTGTTTGGCCAGTTCTTCCAGCGCATTCCATTCCCGAAGCCGCAACAAAAGTGTTCCGAGCCAGCGCAATGCCTCGGGATCAGTCGTATGCAGATTCCACGCCTGGCTCACCAACTCGCGCACTTCCTGCATCTGCTTTCTCGCCAGGCACAATTCGGCCCGCGGCAGTAGCGACCAAATCCCGGCCGGAAGCCCGTCCAGCAACGCTTGAACTGTCTCCTCAGCTTCCGAGTACTTCCGGAGCGCCAACTGGCAGTGGAAAAGCGATTGCACCACCTCCACACGCTCCGGAAAGCCGCGAAACAGCCGTTCCAGCACCGTCAAGGCTTCTTGCTGGCGCCCCGCGTCCAGATAGGACCGGGCGAGGTTCCAATCCCACTCGCGCCGGAGGGTTGCCGCCGCCCTGGAGTTGTCCGGAGAGCCGGGGTCTTCAACGGCCGGGGGCGACGATACGGTCTGGGCCGATTCCCAGCTCGCCACGCGGGTGACCTCGGGCGGCTTCGCAAAACCCTCGATCAAGACCCGTCCCTCCATATCGTCGCCGATGGGCAACCCGAAATCGGTGAGAACGGTCGGAGCTATATCGAGGACCGAGGCGCCGATGACCAGCACATCCCTGGCAAAAGCGGGGCCGCAGGCGGCAAAGATGCCGTGGGGCGACTTCCAGGCCTCATTGTCGCCGGCGCGACCCGCGGTGGGAGGGAAATGACGCGGGTTTACGCCGTGCTCGGAGACTATCATGATGGAAGCGGAGCTTCCCGCGGCTTGGACCAGCGAATGAAGCATTTCATCCAACATGCGGCAGGCGCTCCCAATCACATTCTGGTACAGCCCAAACGCCGCTTCGGCCACCCACTCTGACCGCGGTGCACGGAAGGGAAGAAAAAGTTCACTGATCGCCCCCAAAGCCGGGAACCGAACAGCGGCAAAGTCCCACCGGCCACCCCCGAGCAGCCTCATCATCGCGGATTGGTGGGAAAAATCCGTCGCCAGAAAGAGCCGCAACTGTCCAAGGCGCCGGTCACGCTTCTGATCGATTTTCTTCCACTCAGGAACGTAGCGCGAAACGACATCCGCCTTGATATCATCGGGGCTCATTCGCAAGCCGTCCAACCGGGTGTTGAGGTCTTCCGGCCAGTAGGTTCCTGGGGGGGGCGGCGGCCATGGTTTGATGCCCGGGCCGGCGGTTGGTTGGGCGTACTGGTCCGACACGAGAACGGTATTTTCGGTCCGCCCACCGTGCGTCGCGGGCCAGCCCACGACCAGGTTTCGCTTTCCCGATCGGGCCAGCATCTCCCAGAGCGCCAGCGAGCGCCGGCGGGCGGCAGTGACCGGCACGGCTTGCTGTGAGTCAGTGATTCTTTCAACCGGGTGACAGACCCGGTGCTGCCATGGGCGTTTCCCAGTGGCCAGGGCAGTCCACTGGGCCGCCGGCACCAGGGGTTGTGAACCGAGCAGCGAGCCGGACGCTCCGGCTTCAACGACGCGGCGGAGCGCCGGCATTTCACCGGCATCAATCAAGGGATGCAGGATTTTCCAATCCGCCGCGTCCCAGCCCACCAGCAATAATTTATTGGCCATACCAACAAAAAACGAAGCGCGGTTTCACAGCGCTCTCCCCATCACCCGGCACGGCGGGAGCTCCCGTCCGCCCATGCGTAGGGCGAGGTTGGCGGTCTGGCGGTGCTCGACTTCGCCGCTGCGAAACTTCAGCCAGCGTATCGGCACGTCCGTGCCGGCACGCAGCGCTTCGTCATGCAAAATCAACATCCGGTACATCATAAACCAATCGCCCAGGGAGCGGAGGATCCGATTCTCTTCCTGCACCACCTGCACGTCCACATAATAGACGTCGCCCATTCGCCGCGCCAGGAAGGCCCCAAAAGGCCGGTCGCTGTCGAACAGAACGCAAGACAGATCAAGCGAAAAGCCGCCGGGAGAATTCTTGCGCCAAAAAGCGCGAACTTCGGCTGGAGCCAGCAGCCGATGCGACCCAATGACCCCAAGCGCTGTGTCCGGAGGAAGATCTCGAATCGGCCGTGCTTGCCAGGCGGCGGGAATCCGGGCGCCGTGCTTCTGGTGGAGCTGCATGATGCGCGTCCAGGCATCCTGATAAGCGACTTCAAAGGAACGTTCGGAACGCAAACACTCGAAGCCGTGTTTCCGCAGAATGCCGGACCACTCGTTGTCGTCGGGGAGCAAAAGCGCATGCTGGATTGACTCAAGGCCCGCCCCGCGTGCGCATTCTCCCAGCCGGTCAATCAACTCGCCGGCGACCGCGGTCCGATCCACGCCCGGCATACAGGCAATCTGAAAAAGACCGACCTTCCCCACCGGCCACCAGGCAGCGCCGGCGATGAATCGCTTGATCGGACGGCTCCGCGCCGCCGCTAGCAAACGAGCCTGCGGAGACAGCCGCACATTGCCGAACAGGTAAAGCACCCGTTCCACTTCCGCGGGAGCCGGTTCCAGTATGAACGGGAAATCTGCCCCGGCAGGCATCGCGCTGTGGTTCATTACGGGAGTGGTCGTTCGGACTGAAACCGTAGCCGAAATCTGCGGCGGCACGCAACACATTACGCAGGACTAGCTCCATTATGGGCGCAACTCGACACTGCCACCCCAAACGAAAGACCGTGCGTCACGGTATCGGAGCGCGGGTCCGTGACCCGCAGCAACTTCGCCCGTCAGGAAATCTACGGATTACGCGAGATCTTTCTTGAATTTCGGATGTTGCTGCGGCTCACAGAGGCGCGCTCCCCGGGGGCATTCGATCCGCCTAGCGTTTTGGCACACGTACCCCCTCAATTTGGCACTTTTGCCACGCGACCGGAGACCAGTCCGCGGTTAGTCTCCTAAGACACCATGCGATTTGAATGAGATCCCTGCCCAAGAACCTTGTTTCAGGGTTGATCGGTTCTGTGACCGCCATTGAGGTCGCACGACGCACGATTGCGCAAACCATTGGCCGGCCCGTACTTTCTGTCTCCAAAAACCAATAAAATTGACATTACTATGAATCAAAAACAACTCATCGCCGCCCTTTCCAGCTCCGCGCTGGGATCGGCGATGGCCCACGGCACTATACTCTATTCCGGCCAAGTCAATTTCTACCTGCCTTATACGAACAACCCCCCGCAAAGCGCCACTTTCGATATGAATGGAGATGGCATTGGTGATTTTTCAGTGGGCTTTGATCAGCTATTTGGATCAACAAACCCGCAGAAGCCATATATCGAAGGATTCCCCTTCAATTCCCCAGGCTCCACGGTGCTCGCCGGCCCCGATCAAGACAATTTGCCGGCCACGCCGTTTGGGACGCTGATTGATGAGGATTACCTGGCTCCCACCACGAACTCGACTGGCCAAGCCTACTTCGACCAAGAGGACGATGATGGAAGCGCTCATTATGTCGGCGCCTGGCCCACGTCGGCGGACACCGAGGGCTACGTGGGGATGGAGTTGTGGGACGGCAATGGCAATACGAATTTCGGCTGGGTGCATGTCATTTACAATGGAGCGGTCTCGCCGACGTCCCTCACGGTGGTGGATTACGGGTATGAAACGACAAATCTCATGGCAATCCCTGCCGGCGTGACCAACGATAACGGCTACCCGACTATTTATAACTTCGGACCCCAATACCCGACGGTCGGGGTGGGGGCGAATGTCCAGATCAGCGTAACCGCGTCGGCCAATCCCTTACCTTCACCCTCCTACCAATGGCTGGTGGGGCCAACCAACGGTCTGGGGCCTTACACCCCTATTTCCAATGGAGGCGTTATCTCCGGTTCCACTAATGCAACGCTGACAATTAACGGCGTCACCGCAGCCAACCAGGGCGATTACCGGGTGGTGGTAAGCAACCCCTTGGGCTCGGTGACCAGCACTCAAGCGACGCTGCTCGTCGTCTCGCCGGTGGCCACGCCGACCCCGCAAATCCTCTTCGGCGGCCTGACGGCCACCTTCAGAATCAGCGTTGCCAGCGGCTTGTCCCCCACTTATCAATGGCAGGCAAACGGAACAAATCTGTCCGATGGTGGTCGGATCGCCGGATCAAAAACCAGTGTTTTGCGAATCAGCAACTTGCAGACGACCGATGCCGGCAATTATGACGTGGTCCTGACCATCAATTCGCAGCCAGTGACGAGCACGCTCGCCTCGCTGACCGTCTTGCCCGTTTCCCAGGAGAGTCTCTACGACGCCGCGGTGCTGGCCGACAATCCGGCGGCATATTACCGGTTAAACGAGAGCGGGAACCCAGCCGCCGGCAACCTGCTCGCCTACGACAACGCGGGCGGGTTTAACGGAATTTATGGCAGCGACGTGAGCAATGCTTTTGACGGCATCACCGGGCCGGTTCCAACCAATGGTTACCCTGGCTTCGCTGCGAAGAATGCCGCGGTTTTGATCAGCCCCAACGACACCAATTCCTGGATTACGCTGGCGCCGTGGAACCTGAATACCAATAACGTCACCTTCACGGCCTGGATATATCCGGTCACTGAAACGAATGATCAAGTGGGAATCGTCTTTACCGGCACCACCAACGGCACCGACGCCGGCCTCAACTATTACTATACGTCCACCGGCCCCGGCACGCCGTTGGCTTATACCTGGTATGAAGGGGGAGCAAACGACGAAGACGAGTTTTTTAATTCAGGGCTTTTTACGCCCACAAATGAATGGTCATTTGTGGCCGTGTCGATCACCTCGAGCAACGCGACGCTCTACATGTTCAATGAGCAAGGGACAAACTCGACGATCGACGAAAGCTACCTCCCGAATCAAAACTTTGATCCGAAAGGCTCAACCAATCAGGTGATGGCATTTAACAACCCCGAGTATATTGGCAGCGATCCCAACGGCGCCCCATTCGGCCAATACAACTTCAACGGATCCATTGCAGCGGTGGCGGTCTTTAATCAAACCCTGAGCTCGAACCAGCTCCAGACTTTGTACAGCGCCGCGCTGGGTTCGTTGCCTCCAATAAACCTGCAAATCTCCCAGGTGGGGCCCAATATTCAGATAACCTGGCCGATGGGAAATTTGCTGCAGGCCGCCACCCTGAAGGGGCCCTGGACCACCAATTACCTTGCCACCTCGCCCTACCTCGTGACACCGTCGGGCTCAATATTCTATCGGGCCGTGGTGCCTTGATGGGGCTGGCAGCCTCAACTGCCAACCATTGATCAGGCAGTCATATAAACTCCGGAGGAGCCTGCCAGGCAGAAGATGCCTGGGGCTCTTGCCGGTGGTTTTCTTGCTGGGGTTGCTGGCAGCCTGGCGGGCGGCGGGCTTCACACCGCAATTCCCGCTAAAAGACGGCTGGTTGGGGGGAGATACCGTTGCCTCCATTCCACTGGACGGACGGCATACCATCCTCTGGCTTTTTAGCGATACCTATGTCCGACAGGACACGGGCACCAACCGTAATGGGGCCGGCTTGGTGCATAATTCCCTGGCCGTTACCTCTTGGAATGGCGATTCGACCAATATTGAGTACTACATTCGCGGCCGCGATCAGGGCGCGATGACTTCCATTTTTCCCAGCCCCGGTTCCGATACCAACGGCGCCTGGTGGTACTGGGTGCAGGACGGGTTCAAATACAATGGGAAGGTCTATGTTTTTCTCCCGCGATTCCGGAACACGGGCGCCGCCAGCGGAGCTTTGAGCGGCTTCCAGGAATTCGCTGTTGATCTGGCGGTGATGGGCAACGTCGATAGCGAACCCAATCCACTGCTCTGGCCGCTCAGCATCGAAAGGGATGTGCTTGTCAGTACGAACATCTCTCCGGGCATCTCGACGTATGTCGATGCCGCGGGAGGCTATGTTTACCTCTGGGGTGCGGATGATACGGTTGTGAGCGGCTTTAACTATCGCAGTTTCCTCCTTTTCCGGATTCCTCTCACCGGTTTGGAGAACCCGGGCGTCAACCTGCAGTACTACACCACCAACCACCTGTGGGCCGGCAGCTCCGGATCCACCTTGTCCGATGCTCTGGCCATCATGACGGATGGCGCACCTGATTTTTCCATCCGTTATCATCCGGACTTGAAGAAATATGTGGACATCCAGGTTGACGATGGTTTTCCCGCCTCTTATATCTGGGAGCGGACGTCCAGTTCGCCGACCAACGGCTGGCCCAGTGGGGCCGGCGCCACGACGCTCATGACCCTGGCCGATGAACCCGGCTACGTGCCTTGGCCGGTGTTTTACTATGCCGCCAAGGAACATTTTGAGTTTTATTCACCGGTGACGGGCCGGGCCCTGCTCACCTACGTTGGGAACTCGGCTGCCTCCGGCGGGACAAGTCCCACCAACGTGCTCGACAATAACAGCTTGTATGTCCCGATCACGCGCTGGGTACAGCTTGGCGCCTCGAATGTCGATCAACCGCCCAATGTCTGCGCCATCACGTCTCCGACGAACGGGCAGAACTTTCAGGGCCCGGCCAATCTGACGGTCAGTGTCAACGCCGGCGATCCGGATACGAACGATTCGATCGTGTTGGTCAACGTGTTCCTGGACGGTGTCCTGGCTGCCTCCACCGGCACCCTGCCGTTCAATTGTCCTCTTCCGAACGTGGAGCCCGGCAGCCATGCGCTTTACGCCGAGGCCTATGACACAGCCGAAAATAAGACGACTTCAGCGACCATCAACATTTCCGTGCCGCCCTTCGCCATCACGCAGTATGCCGCCCAGGTCATCGCCGATTCGCCGCTCTACTATTGGCGTTTCAACGAAACCAATGGCAGCGCCATCGCCTATGGATGCGAAAACCGGCTGGACGCGACTTACGGAGCCAACACGACCAACGGCATCCCTGGCGTGCCAAATCCGCCGTTCTATGGATTAGAGACGACCAATAAAGGCGTGGCCATGAACAATTCGGTGTCCGCCGCCGGGGCGGGATTCGTGACTGCGCCAGCCTTGAACCTGAACACCAACGCAGTCACCATCCTCGCCTGGCTGCATCCCAACGCGCACATCACCGGCGCTGAGGGGGTGGTTTTCTCCCGCAACAGCACTCATCCAATCGGAGTGGGCTACCTTGGCATACGATTCCCGGAGGACGAAATCGGCTACACTTGGAACCAGGACAACGCCAACACCTACTACTGGCCCAGCAAATTGTTCGTGCCGCCGAGTCAGTGGTCGTTTGTCGCTTTGACCATCGCCCCAACCCAGGCCATTCTCTATCTGGGAACCAACGGGGTTCTGCTTTCTGCGACGAATTCCATCGCTCACGACGTGGAGCCTTGGGATGGGCCCACCGCCATTGGCGCCGATACCTTGAGCGTCCCCGGCACGGTCTTCGATGGCCAGATGGATGAGGTGGCCGTTTTCAACCACACCTTGTCGCCCGCGCAAATCGCAACCCTCTACACGACCGCCCTGGTCGGCGGCCCGGTTGCTTTGAGCTGGCAAGCTTCAGGCACGAACTTGGTGCTCAGTTGGCTGCGCGGCACGCTGCTGCAGGCGCCGAACCTCGTCGGTCCGTGGACCCCCAACAGTTCGGCCACGTCGCCCTACACCCTCGTGCCCGGCGAAGCGCAAATGTTTTACCGCACCAGGCAGTAGAATCTGGAGAGGACAAGGGTGATAGAGGGGTCCAACTATAGTCTATAGGCTGACCCCTGTCCGAAACGAACCCAAAGGCAGGATCGCGGTGGGGAGCAAATGAAAAAGCCCTCGAATCCCGGGCGGGGATTCAGGGCTTTTTTCGACGTTTTAAGATGGTGGAGCCAAGGAGGCTCGAACTCCTGACCTTCTGAATGCCATTCAGACGCTCTACCAACTGAGCTATGACCCCATCAACAAAACGGAGCGGTAATTTAATTTTTTCCCGCGCCAAGTCAATGCAATTTCGGCGGCAAAATGAATTGAACCCGCGGCCTAAAATCCCTAGCGTTCCGTCGTGTCAGCGCCGCTTCGCATTGCTTTCCTCACGCACGAACCGTTTTATCCGCCCTCCGGCGGCGGCTCGGCCGAGGCCGTATATCTCGTCGGGGAAATGACCCGGCGCGGCCATGCCGTTGAGGTCTTTGGCCCAAAAATCCCCGACGCGGAGGCGGTGGAGCGGAAATTCGGCATCCGGCTCCGCCCATTCGTAAAATGGGAAATGGGGCGGTACGCCCGGCTGCGCAACCTCAAGTATCTGGCCTATCCGTTTTTCCTGGAACGCATGGTGGCAGCCGGCGGCCGGGAGCGATTCGACCTGCTGTTTTCCCAGCACGCCATCTCCGCCGTGGCGGCGGGCAAGCTGAAGCGGCGGCTCGGCCTGCCGGTGCTGATGAACTTTCCCGACCTGCTGACCGGCTTCATGGAAACCTGGCCGGCGTATGTGGCTCCCCGGCCCATCGTGCAGGCGCTCATGCGCTACGAAATTTCCCTGCCGGTGCGGTACGCGGTGGACGGTGTCTGCGCCATCTCGGATGAATTTGCCGCCCGTCTGGCGGCGCGGGGGTTTCCGCGGGAAAAGATCTGCCCGATTTATTACGGCTACGATGCGCAGGCATTCCCCTTGCGCGCCGCGCCGCCGCCGGCCAGCCTGCCGCCCGTGGTGGTGATGCATGGCTCATTTGATGCCCATCATCTGGGCCGCATCGCGTTCGAGGCGGCGAAAGTGGTGGCGGCGAAAAAACCGGAGACCATCTTCCGTTTTGTCGGCCGCCGCACCGCCGGGCTCGAAAAATTCCTGCTGCGGGCGCAGGCGATTCCCCATTTCAAATTCGAGGCCGCGGGTTTCACTCCCTACGCCGAGGTGTCCCGGCAACTTGCCAGCGCGACCGTGGGCATTGTGCCCTACGAGGAATCGGCGGGGACGCATTGCGCATTCGTTGCGAAGATCGTCGAATATGTGGCAACCGGACTGCCGACGGTGTGCTCGCCGCTGAAAAGCGTCCAGGGTTATTTCAAAAATGATCCGCTGGTGAAATTTTCCAGTTTTGACGGCGGTGATTTTGGGCGCCGGATTTTGGAATGGCTCTCGGCGCCGGTATCAAGCTGGCTGCCGCGGGCAGAAGCATCGTCGGCCCGGGTGCGGGCCGAGCTGGACTGGCGGCCGCTCTGCGGCAAGGCGGTGGATTTTGCGGAGCAGGTTGTCAGCGGACCGGCCCCCGGTGGCGAAGGCGCCAGGAAGAATTAGGGTCGGTTTCGGGGCCCGGGTGTTCCGGCGTCAGACCACCTGGCGCTGGCGGGCGGCTTCGTAAAGAAACACGGCGGCGGCGGCGCCAACGTTGAGGGAATCCACGCCATTGGCCATGGGGACGGCGACCGCCTCGTCGCAGGCGGACAGGACCGCAGGCGAAAGGCCGTTGCCTTCGCTGCCGAAAACGAGGCAGCAATCGCGGCGGAAGTCCGCCTCAAAAAGGAATTTCATTTTCGCATGCGGATGCGCCGCGAGGCAGCGCACACCGGCGGCCCGCAGCCAGCCCAGGGTCCCGGCGAGGTGAGGTCCGGGTTTTCCGGGGGTGCCTTTCAATTCCACCACGGGCAGCTTGAAGATGGCCCCCATGGAATTGCGCACGGCCCGGCGCAGGAACGGGCTGGTGCTCGTCTCGCCCACGATGAGCGCCTGCGCGCCAAAGGCGGCGCAGTTGCGCACCAGCAGGCCGACGTTTTCGGCGCTGGTCAAGCCGTCCACCGCCGCGAAGAGTCGCGGGCCCGGGCTGTCGGCAAAAACCTGTTTCAAGGTGGCGAGGCGGGGAATTTTGCCAATGGCCAGCACCCCTTGGAACATCTCAAAGCCCACGAGCTCCTCCAGCACGGATTTCTTGGTGACCGCGAACACCGTAATGTCCCGCTCCGGCCGCGCCTTCAGCAGCGGTTCGAATTCGGGCAGGCGGTTTTCCGGCAGCAACACCGAGCAGACGCCGAAGTGGCTTTCCAACAGCCGGCGGACCACCTTGTCGCCCTCAGCCACGAAAATGCCCTGCGCGGCGTGTTCGGCGGCCCGGCGCAGGGTGCGATAGGGCGCCAGATCCGGCAGGTCGAGCGAGGAGATTTTTTCGGTGTGAAACATGAATTCGTCACCAAGCCAATTATTCAAGCGCTAGAGTTTGACCCGGCTCATCCTGCGCGGCCACTTGAAGCTGCACGTGGGTGGCGCCAATTTGGAAGAGTTGTTCGGCCATGATGTGCTGCGCCAGTTCCGGCGTGTTGCATTCGCGGCTGAGGTGGGCCAGGTAAAGCTGGCGCAGGCCGGCGGACATGACTTGCGCGACGGTCTCGGCCGCCGTGACATTCGACAGATGGCCGTGCCGGCCCAAAATCCGCTGCTTGAGCGCCCAGGAACGGCGCGGGCACTCCTGCAGCATCTTCACGTCATGATTGGATTCGAGCACGAGGACGTTGGCCCGGCGAATGCGTTCCAGCACCAGCTTGGTGGCATGACCCAGGTCGGTGGCAAAACCAATGTTGCCGGCCGCAGTGTGCAAAACATAGCCCACGGGGTCCTGGGCGTCGTGCGGAATTGAAAAAGTTTCGATGCTGACGTCGCCGACATCCAAGGTGGCGCCGGTTTCAAACACCCGCCAGTCGATTTTGGACTTGAACGTGTCTGCCTTTTCCAGCGCCAGGGTGGTCTTCTTGCTCCATTTTTCTTTGAACGCCCAGATGGTGCCGTCCTGCGTGCCGCGGTTGCAAAAGACCGGAATGTGATATTTGTCAGCCAAGCCGAGCAGGCCGGAAATGTGGTCGGAATGTTCGTGCGTCAGGAGGATGGCCGAGAGGTTTTCCGGCGTCTTGCCAATGCCGGCCAGGCGCAGGCGGATTTGCCGGGTGGACAACCCGGCATCCACGAGTATGCGCGCCTCGTCGGTTTCCAGGTAGGCGCAATTGCCGGCCGAACCGCTGGCGAGGATGGTGAACTTTGCGGACACGACCTGAAGTTAATAGTCCCGGCCGCCGCGGGCAAATTGTTTTGAGGGGGCGGCGTTGCGGGGCGCACCCGGCCGGCGGGCCGGCATAAAAATTATCTGGTAACCCGGACGTCGCGCGGGCAGTCTGTCTGACAAACACAACATGAACACCCCCTGTTTGCACAGCCGTCGAAACTTCATCAAAATTGCCGCCATGGCCGGCACTGCGCCGTTGATATTACCGTCCGGCCTTTGGGCGGCGGACGCCGCGGCGTCGCGGCGGTTCACGCTCGGCTTTATTGGCGTGGGCAAGCAGGGCGACGGCCTGTTGCATGCCTGTCTGCCGCGCAACGACGTGCGAGTGCTGGCCGTGAGCGATGTTGACAAAACCCGGCGCGACCACGCCAAAGCGGCCGTCGAGCAGCATTACGCGGACGAGGTCAAAAGCGGAGTGTACAAGGGTTGCGATGCCTACGAGGATTTTCTCGAGCTGCTGGCGCGGCCGGACATTGATGCGGTGGTGATCGCCACACCGGACCATTGGCATGCGCTGGTGGCCATTGCGGCCGCCCGGGCCGGAAAGGACATTTATTGCGAGAAGCCGATGGCGCATACGGTGCTGGAGGGCCGGGCAATGGTGCGGGCCGTGCGCCAACACAAGCGGATTTTTCAAACCGGCAGCATGCAGCGCTCGATGGGGGAGTTTCGCGCCGCCTGCGAGCTGGTGCGCAATGGCGTGCTGGGTACGGTGACCCGGGCGGATGCCGCCGTGAGCGGCCCGCCGGTATTTTGCGATCTGCCGGCGGAACCGGATGAGCCCGGCCTGGATTGGAACCTGTGGCTGGGGCCGGCGCCCCAGCGGCCTTACAACTCCATTCTCAGTCCGCGCGGGATGCCCAAGGACTTTCCGGCCTGGCGCAATTATCGCGAATATGCCGGCGGCGGCGTGTGCGACTGGGGCGCGCATCATTTTGACATTGTGCAATGGGCCTTCGGCTACGATGACAGCGGGCCGGTGGAATTTTTGGCGCCGGACCAGCCGCACGCGGTTTCGGGGGTGCGCTGGCGTTATCCCAACGGCGCGGAAGTGACGCACCAGCCGGGCAATGGCATCACGTTTTACGGCGATAAAGGGAAGCTGTTCGTCAACCGCGGCAAGTTCCAGCTCTGGCTGGGCGACCAGTTGAAATCAGACGTGATGGATGATTATTCGCCGTTGCTCAAGGAACTGCTGCCCCCCAATGCGATCCGGCTTTACCGCAGCACGGACCAGATCAGCAACTGGGTCAAATGCATGGCCACGCGCCAGCCCCCGATCTGCGATGTGGAGATCGGCCAGCGTTCGGCGACGGTGTGCAATCTGGTGAATGCGGTTTATTTCAGCAGCCAGGGTTTCAAATGGGATCCCCGGAAGGAACACTTTGCCGGCGGCACCGGCAATCCCGCCTGGCTGACGCGGGAATATCGCGCGCCGTGGAAGCTGGCTTGAAATAATCTTTGAATTTCACGCGCGTTCCGGTCAGAGTTGGCGGATGAAAGTCAGCGTGTGCCTCGCGTGCTGGTTGGCGGCGGCGGTTGCTGCCGCGGCGGACTCCCCTTCCATTTATCACCCGGGCTGGATCGACTTCAACAAGGACGGCCGGAAGAACATCTACGAAGATCCTGCCCAGCCGGTGGACCGGCGGGTGAAGGATTTGTTGAAGCGCATGACGCTAGACGAGAAGATTGGCCAGCTTTGGCAGGTGGACCTGCCCAAAAACTTGGATCCCCAATCGGTCCTTCGCCTGCGCGCCGGCGAAGTGGGGTCGTTTCTGGGCAGCGATGCCACCCTGGAATCGCCCGTCATGCGCAACCGGTTGCAGCATGTCGCGGTCGAGCAAAGCCGGCTCGGCATTCCGCAAATTCTTGGTCATGACGTCATTCATGGTTTCCGGACGGTGTTTCCGATTCCGCTGGCCCAGGCCTGCGCGTGGGAGCCGGAGTTGTTTGAACGAACCGAAACGATTGCGGCGCGGGAGGCGGCGGCGGCGGGCATTGATTGGACGTTCGCCCCGATGGTGGACCTGGCGCGGGACCCGCGCTGGGGACGCATCGCGGAAGGCTTCGGCGAGGATCCCTGGCTGGGCGCGCTCGATGGCGTGGCCTGCGTGCGCGGTTTTCAAGGCACTAATGTCGCCGGACCCGGCCGCGTCGTGGCCTGCGTGAAACATTATGTGGGCTATGGCGCAGCCGAAGGCGGCCGCGATTACAACACGACGGAGATTTCGGAATTCACCTTGCGGAATTTCTATCTGCCGCAGTTCAAGGCGGCCGTGGATGCCGGTGCGCTGACGGTCATGAGCGCCTTCAATTGCCTTTCCGGCTACCCGGCCAGCGCCAACCGCCACGCGTTGACCGACATTTTGCGCAGCGAATGGAAATTCCGCGGTTTTGTGGTGAGCGATTACGAAGCCGTCAGCGAATTAATCGACCATGGCGTGGCTGCCAACGACGCGGACGCGGCCCGGCTGGCCTTGACCGCCGGGGTGGACATGGAGATGGTTTCCCGGACCTATCACGACACGCTCAAGCAACAGGTGCTGCAAGGGATCATCCCGCCAGCCGTTCTGGATGAGGCCGTCCGGCGCGTGCTCGCGGTCAAATTCGAAAAAGGGCTTTTTGACCGTCCTTACGCCGACGAGTCGCTTTACGAGAACGCCTACCTTCAGCCGGACGCCATCGCACTGGGCCGCGAGGCGGCCGCAAAATCGTGCGTGCTGCTGAAAGATGAGCACCACGTGCTGCCACTTTCGCCGCGGGCAGGGAAAATCGCGTTGCTCGGGCCGCTGGCGGAAGCCGCGCAGGAAATGGTGGGCCCCTGGCACTCGCGTGCGCATACCAACGAACTGGTTTCTCTGGCCGGGGCCATGCGCGAACAATTGGATTCCGCGGCGACCGTTGCCGTCGCGCGCGGTTGCGCGCTGTTTGAACCCGGCGTCATCAAGGTGCCCCGGGAAATCACCACGTTTGCGCCGCTGACGGGAAGTCCCACCGGCCCGAATGAAATTTCCGAGGCCGTGGCGCTGGCGCGCACGGCGGAAGTGGTGGTGTTGGCCTTGGGCGAGCCGTTGGATTGGAGCGGTGAAGACGGCAGCCGCAGCGGCCTCGGATTGCCGGGTTTGCAACAGCAGCTTTTTGATGCAGTGGCGGCGACCGGCAAACCCGTGGTGGTGGTATTGTTCAACGGCCGCCCGCTCGCCCTCACGCAAATCGAGCAGCGGGCCAGCGCGATCCTGGACGCGTGGTTTCCCGGAACCCAGGGCGCCAGGGGCGTCGCGGACATCTTGTTTGGCAAGGCCGAACCTTCGGGGCGCTTGACTGCCACCTTTCCGCGAAGCGTCGGGCAAGTGCCATTTTACTACAATCATTTCAACACGGGCCGGCCCGGCTTTGGCGAATACAAGGGCAACTATGTGGACATCCCGACGGTGCCCCTGTATCCGTTTGGTTACGGGCTGGCGTACACCACGTTTGACTTTGGAGCCGTCAATTTGGCGACCAACGCCGTCCCGTTGGGCGGTAAACTCTGCGCCGATGTGAAAATCAAGAACACCGGCGCACGAGCCGGGACGGCGGTGGCGGAGCTTTACCTGCGCGCTTTGGCGGCCACTGCCGGACCGCGACCCGTACGGGAGCTGAAGGGTTTTCAAAAAATCCGGTTGCAGCCGGGCGAAACGGGGGTGGCCAGTTTTGAGCTGGCGGCCGGCGAACTGGGATATTATGATCCGGCGGGCCGCTGGCTGGTGGAACCGGGAGCATATCAGGTATGGATCAGCCAGGATTCCGCCTCGGGCGATCCGGCGGCGTTTCAGTTAGGCATCGCGAAAAAATAACCTGGAGAATCCTTGGAGTGAGCCATGAATTGGATTTCCCAAGCCTAAAACTGTTGACCGGCTGCCCTGCAAATTTAACAAAAAAAGCATTGCCACCCGGCAGCCGGAGAACGGAAGATGAATTTGTTCAGAATTCTTTTGTTGGGCCTGGAATATGCGGCCACAAGGCGCGGCCAGACGGAGCCGACAAAAGAAGGCGGCCAGAAAAAATAAAACGGAACCCTGTTATGAACACAAGACTCGGTGGCTGGAAGAGGCCAGGAGAATTGGAATTCTTCCTTGCGGCTCTGTTATGGTGCGTCAGTTTTTCGCTATTTGGGCAAGGAAGCCTGCCCGTCCAGCTATCGGATGATTTTGCCAGCCGCCCAACTATTCGGGGCCCGGACTATTGGATCGTTGGTTCCCTGTCCAACGCTACGATGGAAGCGGGTGAACCTTTCATTCCCGGTGTTTCCAGTGGCCAAACCGAATGGGGCTCATGGACGGCTCCTTCCAATGGCATAGTCGCGCTCTCCGCCGATGCGCAATCCTTCAGCCCGCTGTTGACCATTTATACCGGCGATGATTTCACCAACCTTTTTCTGGTCGCCAGCAACAACTATTTGATTTGCTATGAAGATGGGGGTTGTGGTTGTCATTGGCGGGAGCGACAGCAAATCAGTTTCCACGTGGCGCGCGGCGGGGCCTATCAAATTTGCGTGGACTCGGCCATCATTACCGACGCCTCGATCGGACCTCAAGAATTTCCGGTCACGTTCAACGGAACCACATTCGTCAGCATGGGGTGGGGACCGACATTTACGACCAACATTTTGCCCGGAGGGCCTTTCACGCTCAATTTTCAATTTACGCCGGCACCCGCAAACGACGAGTTTAGCAACCGTAACCAGTTGTTCGGTTCAAGAATCGCCACCTTTGCCTCCAACGCCGGCGCCACGAAGGAACCGGGCGAACCGGACCACTTGGGAAATCCGGGCGGCAGTTCAGTCTGGTATTCGTGGACGGCCCCGGCATCAGGGCGGGTTACGCTTTCCACCAATGATGTGCCTCCTTACGCGCCGCCCGCTTGGGGTGGCGGAGACTATGGATCATTTACCACCACGATTGGGCCCCCGAGCTGCGGAAACGAAATTGACCAAAATCCACCTCCGGTTTTTTATCCCATATTTGCGGCCTACACGGGGACGGCCGTTAATGCGTTGACCCCCGCGGACAACCTGTTGATGTCTCTTGATGCCTATCCCAACGCCGTGGAATTCGATGCTGTCAAGGGCCAGGCTTATCACATTGCTTTTGATGGCAACCTGGGAACCACGGGAGGAATTCCATTCTATCTTGCCCTGACTACGCCGGCTTCGAATGACAATTTTAACCGCCGGATTCAGCTTCGCGGCGTGTCAGTGGTGGCCAGCGGCTATAATGCCGGCGCGACCTGCCAGAGTGGCGCACCTATTTTGGGGGGGGCAACCGGGAAAACTGCTTGGTGGTCATGGACGGCGCCAGGCAGCGGCCCCGTTTTCCTGGATTTAACCGGCAGTGATTACACTTTTCCACTGGCGGTATTCACGGGTTCAAGTCTCCCCAGCCTGCAACTGGTCGCCGAAGGAACGGCGGGGCTCTCCTTCAACGCTACCCGGGGCCAGACCTATCAGATTGCGGTGAGCGACGACAACGGTTTGACGGGAGCAATTAGTTTAAAGCTAAAAATTGATTTACCTTTGGAGCGCACGCCGCGTTGAGTAAACCGTCATAGGACGTGTTTTTAAATTCGGTGCAAACGGCCTCCAGCTTGGCGCATTGCCCATTTGCCGGACTCCACGTGCACGCCAGATTTGCAAACTGCCCATTTAGGTCCCAATTCTGGTTCCATCCCCCATCAAAACGTCCCCGTCAAAACCGCGCTTGGAAATTCGGCGACTGACTCAGGAAATCCTTGGGGTTTTGGAGGACCACCCGGTCGATGGCGGTGCTGCGATGGCCGCGCTTAGCCATTTCCAAGGCGGTCTTGGGCACGGCCAGGGGGTCGCTGCTGCCCCAGTCGCACGCACTGTTCAGCCAGAGCCGCTCGCCGCCGTAGTTTTCCAGCATATCAATGGCTCGCGCGGGCGTGCATTTGGTCTCCGGATAAAGCGTCATGCCCGCCCACATGCCGGCGTCCAAAACCATTTCCACGGTGTGTTCCTCCACGTGGTCGATGATGACCCGTTCCGGCCGGATGCGGCGGTTGCTTTGCAGGGCGGCCAGGATCAGCCGCGTGCCCTTTAACTTGTCTTCCAGATGCGGCGTGTGCACCAATATGAGCTGGTTGTGCCGGGCGGCCAGCTCGACCTGCATTTCGAAGACCCGCAGTTCATTGCGGGAGTTTTTGTTCAGGCCGATTTCGCCAATGCCGAGAACATTCGGGCGGTCCAGAAATTTCGGGACCAGGGCGATGACTTCCTCCGCGAGTTTGACATCCTCGGCCTCCTTGGAATTAATGCACAGCCAGCAGAAGTGTTTCAGCCCGAATTTGGCGGCCCGTTTCGGCTCGTGCTCGGTCAGTTGGGAGAAATAATCGTGAAACCCGGCCGGGGAACCGCGGTCGAAGCCGGCCCAGAAAGCCGGTTCGCACACCGCCAGACAACCGGCGAGCGCCATGCGTTCGTAGTCGTCGGTGACGCGGCTGACCATGTGGGCGTGGGGCTCGATGTATTTCATCGCGGGGACTTCCAGGCGCCGCAGGCCCCTTTGGCATGTGCCTGGGCGATCGGTTTGGCGGTGGGATCACTAAACGCGACCAGGACCCGTTTGGCCCGGTTCCGCTTGCGGCCGTTCAATTCGGTCACGGCCTGGCGAAAGCTTTGGAGCCGGAAATCGTCGTCGCCATCGGCACGCTCGATTCGGTCCAGAAAGGCCGCCAGCTCGATGAGCTTGTGCCGGGCGTCCAAAAAGTAAAGGTCAAGGACTTGTTGCCGCGTCATAGGTTTCGCTGGGCGGAATATAAGGCGAACTGGCTGGGCGGCAACCTGAAATGCGCACGACAATAAAAGGCCCGCCGGCAGCCATTCCCTGGCGACCGGCGGGCGATCCAACCCAACCCAACTCAACTCAACCAAAAATCTCAGTCGTATTCCGCGAGAGTGACCAGACCGTTGGGATCAGTCACGCCGGAGCCCTTGAGGAAGACGATGCGTTGGTAGCCCAGACCGCGCAAGCCAACGAACCAGTCCACGGAGCGGTCACGAAATTCCTGGCCCAACTGTGGTTCGGAATAGTTTTCCAGAATGACTACCGCCGTTTGGTGGGACGAAAAACTCTTGGCCTGATTCAGCAGACGGACGTTGTCCACGCGGTCCAGGGCGATGGGAGCGAGCACCTGGCAGGTTTTGTTGTCGAGGGACTTGACGATGAGGGCCGAGTTGTCATTGTGGTGATACGCCTGTTTAGGCGGAGGTGTGGCACAGGACGAGAGCAACACGGGCAGGACGGCGGCAAGCAGGAGAAGCGTTTTTTTCATGTACGGCAATTGTTTTTTATATTGGGACTGAATGGTCCGGTAAACCGTTCCCATTCAACACGCCTGGATGTGCAAGTCTGGTGCCAGAATTATTCACGACGAAATTTTCAAGTCGAATTCTTTCTGGCGCAAAAACCGGCGGGTGGGTGGAAATTTTTTCCTCCGAAATTCTCCTCGAATTTGGTGCTCAAAACACCACGGTAAGATTCGCCGGGCGTCGTTATGCCACCGGGCAGTGTTTGCCGTTATTGAATGCTCAAACGCAAGCAGAGTCTTGCTGCAAAAGAGGACAGTATGCGTGCTTTTGAGGCATCAAACCAGTTTCGGGAAGAAAGCCCGGGCCGTTTCACAGGTGGCGGCGCTCAATTCCGCCGCCGAACACTTTTTGGCCGCCGCCACCGTTTCGGAAATCTCTTTGACGTAGGCCGGCTCGCACCGGGTGCCCCGATAGGGCACGGGCGCCAGGTACGGACAATCGGTTTCCAGCATGAATTTGCCCAACGGAGTGGCGGCGACGGCGTCGCGGATGTTCTGGCCGTTTTTAAACGTGACGATGCCGGTAAAGCTGACCAGCCAGCCCAGGTCCAGGATCATCTGCAACCGCGGAATGCTCTCGCCGAAGCAATGGAACACACCTTGGGTCTGTTTGGCAAAGGGCTGGATCTGCGCCCACAAGTCATCGAAGGAGCTGCGCTGATGAATGACGCAATGGAGGCCGGTTTCGACGGCGACCTCGAGCTGCTGCTGGAAAATCGCAGCTTGTTTGTCCCTATGGGCGGCATCATCGGCCGCGCTGCCCCCCCGCGTGCTGGGGAGCCAGTGGTAATCCAGGCCGCATTCGCCGATGGCCACGACCTTGGGATGGCGGGCCAGTTCGCGGAGTTCTGGGCGGATATCGGCGGGGGCCTCGTGCGCGTTGGCGGGATGCCAGCCCACGGCGGCGTGGATCAGGTCGTGCTTTTCGGCCAGCGCGACGGCGCGGCGGCTGCTGTTGAGATCGGTGGCAATGGAAATGATCCGGGCAATGCCGGCTGCGCGGGCGCGGGCCAAAACCTCGTCGAAATCGGCCCGGTATTCGTCGTCATCGAGATGGGCGTGGGTATCGTAAAAAACGGCGCTCATTTCCTGTTGTCGGCCGGACTTTCCTGGGTCAGGTCCTTGAGTTCCGCCTCGACCTGTGATTTGCCCGGGTATTGCGGAGACTCAGCCAGCAGCTTTTGATCGTCTTCAATGGCGTCAGCCTTGCGTCCCGCGGCCAGCAATTTGGGTTCGAGCGTTCGCCGGATACGAATGCGCTGCTGGGGGGAGGGGTTCAACTGCAGCGCCCGCTGCCAGGCAGCGATGGCGGACTCGGGCTTGCCGAGGGCGTCGTAAATATCCGCCAGTTTCTCGGTCAGCACGGCGCTCTGGGCCGTCGCCGGCAGGTTTTCAAGGAACAGGGCGACCTGCGGGTCGCGCGCGCCGCGGGTCCGGTCGAGATTGACCATCCGCTCAAAAGACCATTCGATGAGCGGGTTGTGTGTGCGCGCCAGCCGGGAGTGCAGTTCCAGCGGGCTCGATTTGTACGGCTGATATAACGGATCGCCAATCACGGTGGTCTGCCACGACAAGGCCGGCTGCGCGGCCCACGCTGCCTCGCCGAAGGTGTAGCCAGCCCCCCAGCAACGGATGAATAACGGGATATTTGGGGTAAACGTCAGGTAAGGCTCATAAACGAAGCCCATGGTGCAAGTGGCCCCTTTGGCCAGCAAGGGACCGCACCAATGGGTGCCCGTGGTGCGCAGCGTTTCGGCGCTATATGAATGCAAATGATAGGCGAAGGCGCCGGGCATAAACTCGACCTTGGGCAGCGTGAAGGGGCCGCTGACATTCTCGTCGTACCAGCCGGCATAAATCGCAATCTGGCTCATGGAGTACGAGGCGGGAAAGGTTTCGGAATTGGTGTCCACCTCGACGTCGTAGCCCAGTTCGCGGCAGAGTTCGGCGCCAGCCAGCATCCACGCGTCGCCCAGGTAATAAGTGCTGTTGGTGGGTTCATTGCGGGTGTCGAAATAGGCGCGGCCGAGGAGCCCGTTCGTTTCGGCGGCCAGCGCCTGGTCCACCAGATGGTTGGCGATGGCGGGGGTGGGGCCATCCAGGCGCGCGACCAGCAGGATTCCGTTGGTGGGCGAGAGCAGGTCGTGGTTGGTGCAGCCATAGAGCCTGTTGGGCAGCGGGCCGCCCAGCGGCACGGCCATTTTCAACAAGGGCAGCCAGGCCAGTTCCGAATCCACCGCCGCCTCGTCGCGATGGCCCTCCGGCCCCTTCAGCGTCCCGACCACGCCTTCCAACATCGAGCTGGGCGCAATTTTCAACGGCACCCCATAACACAATACCGCATAGCGGATTTTGGAGGCCACCACGCGATTCTCAGTGTGCGCCAGCACGGTGCCGTGCGCCGGGATTTCCAGATCACCAAACTTCCACAAGCCGGCGGCCTCAAGGTCGGCGGCCAGCGGTTTTTGAAGGAAATCCGCGAAATCGGCCCGTGTGATGATGTCGTTGGTGGTGAGCGCAAAACCAAAGACCTGTTTGGCCGGCACGTTTCTCGCCGCCACGTAATGTTCGGCCACCGCCTTGGACTCCGGCATCCGCGAGTTATAGACCACCACCACTTCGTCGCCGCCGGCGTGCGCGGTGAGTGACGCCAGGAGCAACAGCAAACACAAATACTTCATAAATCTGCAATTTGACCCGGAAATGGCGTGGCGGTTCACTGGTTTTTGCCAAAAAGCGCCTCGTGCAGGCCGGGCATGGGGCGGTGGCTGGCCCGGTCCCAATAACGGAAACCGGCGCTCCAATCCCAAATGCACCAGCCTATCTGCTCCCGTTCGGCCGCTGCGCGGAAAGTCCGGTAAAAATTCACGCGCGATTGTTCGTCGGCGCGGGTGTAAGCGCCGAATTCCCCAAGATGAATGGGTCGGTGGTAATATTCTGACCACTGATGAACATATTTTAACTCGCCGGTAAAGGCCCTGGGGCTGCTGGGATTGCCGTCGGCGGGCAGGGTGTTGTACTGGTCAATCCATTCGCGCAGATGGCCGCTTAGCTTCAAGGCGCTGGCCGGCACGAGGGGTTGCGGCGGCGGACCCGGAAAGATGATGCCGGTGACGGGCGTGGCGCCGCCCGTCCAGTTGGCGCCCTGGTGCGTGAAGAAAAACGGGTCGTAGCAGTGGACGGACACGACCACGTTGTCGTCCGGCGGCAGCACCAGGTTCTTTAATTCGGCGATGCTGCCCCAGCCGCCCGGTTCCGCCACAATCGTGCGGTGCGGATTGGTTTGCCTGATTTCCGCGATTGCCTGCGGATACAGCGAATTCATAACGGCCGTCGTCGCGTGGTTGTGCGGCTCGTTGTCCAGTTCAAACGCGAGCTGCTTGGGAAAGGTTCGGTAATGGCCGGCGACTTGCCGCCAGATGGCCAGGAATTCCGGCGCGGCATTGGTCGGATCCTGGTCAAGTTCGTCGAAATGATGGATGTTGATCATCACCGCCAGCTTGTTTTGCAGGGCATTGGTGACCACGAAATCGACCCGGGCGAAGATTTCGGGTTGCAGCGTGAAATCCGGTCCCGGCCCGGCGTAATGGTGCCAGCCGATGGGAACGCGGACATGGTCGAACCCTTCGCGCTTCATGGCGGAAAACTCGTCGGCGGAAACGGCCACGCCCCACTTGCCGCCCGGAGGCGTTTCCAAATAATCTCCCAGATTGACTCCGTGCCGGAACCATCTGGCGGCCCGATACGCCGGCGTATTCCTGCCGGGGACGGGCTTCATTTCCGGCGGATTTGGCGGGGCAAAGGCGTCATTCGTCGCGTCTCCTTGGGCTGATGCCGGCAAATCCAGCAAGAGTGCTCCCAACAGGACCGCGCAGGTGAAGGAAAGTTGTTTCATAACAGCAGGTCAGGCGTCAAAGGTGACCTTGAGTCCGTCCCAGGCCAGGGTGATGCCCGGCGGCAGCTCGGCCTGGGATTTGTCATGGTCATAATCGTGGGTGAGGTGCGTGAAGTAAGTGCGGTGCGCATTGATGCGGCGGGCCGTGGTGAGGGCTTCATCCAGGCACATGTGGGTCGGATGCGGCTTTTGGCGGAGTGCATCCAGCACGGCCACCTCGACGCCGTGAACCGTTGCCAGGGCCGCCTCGGGAACCTCCTTGCAATCACTCAGGTAGGCGAGGCGTTTTTTCCCGCCTTGCTCGAACATGAACCCGGTTGTGACCATCCGTCCATGGGGCAGGTCCATGGGCGTAATCTTCAAATCGCCAATTTCAAACGGGCCGGTAATGAGGCGTTCTTCCGGCTTGAAATAACCCCGGGGCCAGGGCCCCTTGTGAAAGGCGTAAATGAACACGCGCCGCAAGTGGACCATGGTGGCCTCGGTCGCATAAATGGGCAGCGTGCCGTCGCCGCGCAGATCACAGAACCGCCGGCAGTCATCCATGCCCAGGATGTGGTCGGCGTGCGCGTGGGTGACCAGGACGGCGTCGAGCCATTTGATTTTCTCGCGCAGACATTGCGTGCGGAAATCGGGCGGAGTGTCCACCACGAGCTTGACGTTGTCGGTGGCCACGTAAATGGCCGGGCGCGTGCGCCAGTTCTTCGGGTTGGCCAGGTATTCCGGGGGATAGTCCACGCCGATGAGCGGCACGCCCTGGGAGGTGCCGCTGCCGAGAAAGGTGAATGCAAAAGCCATGCTGCGCGCAGATTAGCAAATTGGGAAAGTTGGGCGAATGAAAATGATTCGCTGTGCGCCACAGTCAGGGCTGAGCTAAAGTTCCTTTGGGTTTTTGGGTTCGTTTTCCCGGTCGAAAACCATCCAGACCGCAATGCCAAGGAGAATTGCGCACCTGAATTTGCCAGAGGCTCTTCCCCCTCATCTATCCAGCGGACCCCATCACCCGTTACCGGACGCGGGTGGCTTGCCAGGTGCCCGGATTACCATCGCCCTTTGTGATCCTGTAGCCGCCCTGCAAGGTGTTGCCAGCCAGTGTGCCCGTCATCTCCACGGCCCCTTCGCTGTCCTGGACTTTATAATCGTAGGCCAGCAAAATCTGGTTGCCGTTCACCGCAACGGAGTTCATGGTGGTGGCCGCGTCGTTCCCGTCATAAGTGAAGGAAACGCTGGCTTGCCAAGGGGAATTGTCCGCTTTTGTCAAGTTGACCCGCACCGTGCCGGTGGCACCGTCGGAATTGGACCAGTTTCCCGAGTATTCCCCGGCAACCAGTGTGGCAGTGGCGGCCTGCTGTTGGGTGGCATTGCTGGGTGCAGGTTTGGAGATCATCGGCGAAGTGCACCCGCCAACCACGATACAACACGATCCAAATATCAAGGGCCAACGCTTCATGCGGCAGAAGATGCCAAAGAAATCGCCCAAGTCCATGCCAAACTGTGGGTGAGGGCGTTGTGCCGTAGGAGAAGCCACGGGAGAAATCCCAGTACCCCGCAGCGTCCAATAACTGGCTTCGTTTTGCCACTGGCGGGACAAAGGCTTGCGCTCTTTAGGGCGGCCCCCACGATTCGCGACGGACGATAATCCAGAATTGCACTCCCGGTCTGATGTCTGGTAAAGGATGCGAGTGCGAAATCCCGATTCCCATTCAGGCGGCGGGCGCGGTTGGTCCGGCGGGGCGCAATTCGACCAGACGCAATGGAGCATCGTCCTGGCCGCCGCGGGCAAAAAGGATCAGGCGCTGGCGGAACGAGGCCTGGAAAAGCTTTGCCGGATTTATTGGCGTCCCCTTTATTCCTATATTCGCCGACAGGGGGAAAATTCCCATGACGCACAGGATTTGACGCAGGAGTTTTTCGCCCGGTTGCTGGAAAAAGACTTCCTTGGTTCGGTGGATCAAACGAAAGGGCGATTCCGCTCGTTCCTGCTGGCGGCGCTGAGACATTTTCTCTCCCATCAGCGCGACCGGGCCAGGGCGCAAAAACGCGGCGGGGGACAAACGCCTCTGTCGCTGGATTTTTCTGACGCGGAGACGGGCCTTGGTTTCCAGCCGGCGGATGAGCAGACGCCGGAAAAAGCGTTTGAAAAGCGCTGGGCGTTGACCCTGCTGGAGCAGGCCCTGGCCCGGTTGCGTCAGGAATACTCGGAGCGCGGCAGGCTTGAAATCTTCGAACAGTTGAAGACCACCTTGACGGAGGGCCGCGGCGGCGTGGCTTATGCCGAACTGGCGGCGGGATTGGGAATCAGCGAAGCGTCGGTGAAGATGGCCGTCCATCGCCTGCGACAACGCTATCGCGCAGTGGTGCGGGCGGAAATCGCGGAAACCGTCGCCCAGGAATCCGAAGTGGAGGACGAATTACGGGAGGTCTTCCGGGCCTTGAGTCATTGACCTGTTGAAGGACGGTTACTTTGGTTGGAAAATTCGTCTGTAAGAGGTGAAGAGTGAAAAGGAAAGCCGAATATGGACACAATACGAATTTGCAAACAATGCCGGCAGCCGTTGCCGGCGAACACCCCGGAAGGGCTTTGTCCCACGTGCCTGGCCAGAGCCGCGCTGGGCACCGAACCGGCCGCGCCGGGCGCCACCATCAACATCGACCCGCTGACCGGGACCGCGCCGGGCACGCGCGTGCCGCCGGAGGTGGCCCAAATGGCCTCGCAATTCCCCCAACTGGAGATCCTCGAGCTGCTGGGCCTGGGCGGCATGGGCATGGTGTATAAGGCGCGCCAGCCGCGCCTGGACCGCTTGGTGGCGCTGAAAATCCTGCCCCTGGATTCCATGCCGGACCCTTCCTTCGCCGAACGGTTCGAGCGCGAAGCCAAAGCGCTCGCCAGACTGAATCATCCGGGCATCGTCACCCTGTATGATTTCGGCCAGACCCGGGAATACTATTACTTCATCATGGAGTATGTGGATGGGATGAATCTGAGGCAACTCATCCGGGCCAAAACCCTGGAGCCGCGCCAGGCGCTAGAACTGGTCACCCAGATTTGCGGGGCGTTGCAATTCGCGCATGACGAGAAAATCGTCCACCGCGACATCAAGCCGGAGAACATTCTCATAACCAAGAAAGGTCAGGTGAAGATCGCGGACTTCGGCCTGGCCAAGCTGCTGGGCGGCCGGCCGGATACGACGTTGACGGCGAGCCAGATGGTAATGGGAACGATGAATTACATGGCCCCGGAGCAACGCGAAAACACAAAGGACGTGGATCACCGGGCGGACATCTATTCGCTGGGGGTGGTGTTCTACGAGATGCTCACGGGCGAAGTGCCGATGGGCCGGTTCGAGCCGCCCTCGAAAAAAGTGCAGGTGGACGTGCGGCTCGATGAAGTAGTATTGCACGCCTTGGAACGGGAACCGGCGCGACGTTATCAGCACGCCAGCGAAGTCAAAAGCAACGTGGAAACGATCACCTCGACAACTCCGGCAATGACGCAACCCCCCGACGCACCTGCGAGCCTGGCTCCGAAGCGACTCCCGGCCTCCGGTTCGAGCTGGCTTGTTTTCTTTGTCGTTGAACTTGTATTGACGCTGGGATTGGGGGCGCTCCTCTGGCAATTCGCGCCCGCGTTAGGAGTTGTGTGGATTGTGGCGGTTTTTCTGGTCGCCAGTTATCAACTTAATTCCCGCAAGGAGATGAATGACGCCCGGGAAAACGGCCTGTGGCCCCAGTTTGGCGAAATCGCGACGCTCGAACATGTCAGGCTCCTGGCGCGGGCGGGGAAGCAGCGCCTGGCGATCAAGCTCCACCGGCAGATCCACGGCGTGTCGGCGGCGGCTGCGAAAATGGATGTGGAAAAACTGTCCGGCCAGGGCGTGCCAGCCAGCGGAAAATTCGAATTGTTTCCCAAAGAGTGGAGCGCAACGCACGCCGGTCACGTCATTCGCGTTCGCAATTCATGGAATCGGAGCCTGAAGCTGTTCGTGGATGATGTCTGCCGGGCCAGCACGGACCGGATCATCATCGTCTCAAAGTCCAGGCCACTCCTTCGCTATGAACTGGCTTCGGGAGGATCTTCCTTCATCATTGAGGTGTATTGCTACGCCGTCTTGGAAGTCAAAGTCAAGATCGTCGTGAACGGCCAATGGATTGGCGGCGACAACTTCTAATGTGATGCGTGAAAAGGAACTGCTTTTGTGACGGAAAATATCTGGTATATGCCGTGATGATTGAGGGCGGCTGGGGACAGACGCCGCTGGGCAAGACAATTTTGGCTGCCTGCTTAATCACTGATTTTGGGACGGTGCTGGCGCTCGGCACGCTCTTTGCCGACTTCAACGGGTGGCTGGCCGTTTTCGTCGGGGTCACGGCGGTGACCCTCTGGTTTATGCCCAAATGGACGCAATTTATCATCACGAAGCTGGGCTCGCCATGTGAGCGTGGTGCGTTGCGCCAAAGCGATCGAGGGCTGGACGCACTCCAGGACGCTGGCGCGAAGGACGGCGATTCTCGTGGGCGCGAAACGTCGTGGACCGCGGCGGCCCTCCGCCGCTTTTCGACCGCACGACCCGCCAGCAAGCTGACGAAGTTTTGTCGCCCGGCCTGGCTCCTCCACCATATTTCACCCGTTGAATATTGCCGTCGGGCTTCGCGTCGGTAAATATTCGGGTGATGAAAATCAGGTTTGAGATTGTTTACCGAGTTGGCCTTTTGCTGATGCTGGTGATTGCGTTCTGGTCGGTCTGGGCCAATGCGCAGTCATCGGCGACCACCAACGCATCGCCGCTCATGCCGGCGATGGCGCAGACGAATCAATTCCCGGCACTGACGAACCAGTTCCATGCATTAACCTTCGGGCTGAACAATGTTCGTGTTCTCCGCGATTACAGCCCGCTGGGCGAGCCGCTGTGGAAATATGTGGCCTCGCTGGTCTATATCCTGCTTGCTTTCTGCGTGGCGTGGCTGCTGGATTTGATCGTGGGCGTATGGCTGCACCGGATGGCGGCCAAGACGAACACGAAATATGACGACCTGTTGTTAAAGTTGTTGCGCGGCCCGGTGAAGGTGGTTGCTTTCGTCATTTTTTTGAACATCGGTCTGGGTGTGTTCGACTGGCCCGCGCGCGCACAATTGCTGCTGTCACGCGGACTGATCGTGATTGTCGCGTGTTCGGTGACCTATTTGGCCGTCAATGTGGCGGAGGTTTTGCTGGGGCTGTGGCGGGAGAAAATTGCTTCCGCGCAGGACCGGGTATTTGCCGAACAGTTGTTTCCTCTGCTTAGCAAGCTCGCCAAGGCGGGCATTGTGGTCGCGGCCGTGGTGCTGACGGCGGACAACCTGGACATTAAAATTACGAGCCTGCTGGCGGGCCTATCGGTGGGCGGCCTGGCGCTGGGACTGGCGGCCCAGGACACCGTGGCCAATCTCTTCGGCGCGCTGGCGATCTTTTTGGACAAGCCGTTTCACCTGGATGACGTCATCCGCGTGGAAGGCGTCGAGGGGGCGGTGGAATCCATCGGCCTGCGCAGCACGCGGATTCGCAACGCGGACGGTTATCATGTGACGATCCCCAACAAGACGATGGGCAATGCCACGATCACCAACATCACCCGCCGGCCCACCATCCGCACCGAGATGAATCTGGGTCTTACCTACGACACTTCGGTGGAAAAGGTGAAGCGCGCCACCGCCATTCTCGAGGAGATTTACCGGGCGCACGCCAAGACCGGCGACCTGTTGGTCAGCTTCAACAAATTCGGGGATTCGGCGCTGAACATTTACGTGGTTCACGTTTGGAACGGCATCGACGCGAAGGAACATTTTGCGCAAATACAACAATGGAACCTCGAGATCAAACAGCGGTTCGAGGCGGAGAAAATCGAATTCGCGTTTCCGACGCGCACGGTGCATTTAAAGGGCAACGCTGCAAAATGATTTGTCAGCACGCCGCGGGGACGGTTTAATTGGGGATGAATTCTATTGCAAACCTTCTCGGGCACGACGGCCGAATTCTAGGCATGCCATGGGAGGCGTTTTGGACAGCGATCGGCTGGCTGGCCAATGTCACTTTTTCATCGCGGTTTCTGGTCCAATGGTACGCCACCGAAAAAAGAAAGCAGGTGGTGGTCCCGCAACTATTCTGGTGGCTAAGCCTGGTCGGCTCGCTGCTGTTCTTAATTTACGCGATATTTTACGACAAGCACCATGTCATCATCTTCGCTTACGCCTTTTCTTGGATTCCCTACATTCGCAACCTGGTGATCCACCGGCGCAACAAGGCCGCGCAGTTGGTCTGCCTCGGCTGCGGGAAAAAAAATCCGCCGCAGGCGAACTATTGTCCGAACTGCGGCGTGAAAGCGGTCGAGATGAAAATGGCTTGAGCTGCCTATTTTTTGGGAGCGGCCGGCGCTGCCGCCGGGGTCCCGACCGGCGCTGTGAATCCGTTCTTCTTGAGCACCGCCTGATACTTCAGATCCTTCTCGCCAAAGTTGATCAAATGGTCAACCAGGTTCCGAAGGACCATTTCATTGGTCGTCGTTTGGTCGGAAAGTCGCTGCAAATCGGAAATGTCCTTGTTGGCCAGGCTGGCCTGGCGATAAAGCACCACCGTGAGCGTGCCGCTGACCACAATGAGGGCGACCAGCAGGATGAACATCTGGTTTTTTAGCGCGGCGATCTCGTCGTTGTTTTCAGGAATCATAGGAAAAAGAATTCACTTGGCGGCCGGCGCGGGGGGAGTGTGAAGGCTCTGGATGATCTGGTTCAGTTCCGGACTTTTGGCCGTTGTGTTGTAGGTCATCGTGTCGGCCAGCAGGGCCTGGACCCGCACGAAATTGTTCTGCAAGGTCTGTACTTGAAGTTGCACGCGCGGCTGGATGTGCCGCAAGGTGTGGGTGCGCCAGATGCTCAACAGGGCAAAGAGGACGCCTAAGATCACCAATGCAGCCAGCACGAGATTCAGAAAGGTCGTGGACGAGTCATTTTTCATAAACGATTTGTTGAATCTAGCCAATCAGGCGGGAATGTCCACTCTGTTTTTCGCCCCGAAAGGACCGATTTTTTCCCGGCGCTGGCAGGATATGCGCCACTTCACTTTTCGCCGTGCCGAGAGAAGAGCACATCGAATTGTCTGGGACCGTCAGGCTGGGATGCCTGCCGCCAAGGGGCTCTACTTGGGCTCCGGTCCCTGGGTGACCTGCACCAGGCCGTCGGGGCGGAGCCATTGCGCGAAGGCCTTTTTGACGTCCTTGGCGCCCAGGGCGGCGTAGATTTTCCCGGCGCGCACGGGTTCGTCCAGCGGCAGGTTCAGTTCCGAACGTGACAGCCAGGCGTTGGCGATATGGTCCACGCTGGACTCCGAGAGCGGGATGTCGCGCAGCAGCATGAGCTTGGCCTGATGCAGTTCCTGGGGCGTGACGTTCTTGTTCCGGATGGCCTTGAGATCGGCCAGAATCATGGCGCGCGCCTTGGCCACGTTGGGCGGATCGCACGCGTAGCTCACCTCATAAACGCCGCGGGTCAGGCCAATGTTGAAGCTGGAGCCGACGAAATAAACCAGCCCGTTCCTCTCGCGCAAGTCGCGATACAGCCGCGTGGCGTAGAAACCGCCCCCGAGAACATGGTTGCCAAGTTGCAGCGCGTAATAGTCGGCATTGGTGCGGGTGATTTGCAGCGTTTCGCCCAGGGTGACCTTGTCCTGCACGCGGCTGGAATCGGGCACATGCGTCACGGAAACGGCATTCGCGGGCGCTGGCGGAAACAGCGTGTCCGGCTTCCCGCCCGATGCCTGCCACCCGCCAAAATGTTTATCGATGGCGGCAACGGCGTTATCGACCGTCACCTGGCCGAGGACGACGATCGTTGTGAGGTCCGGGCGGTAGGTGGCCTGATAGTAATTGCGGACGTCATCAATCGTCAGCGCCTGCATGGAATCCGGAGTGGTTTCGCGCTGGGCGGGGTCGCCCTTCGGAAACAGCGCCAGCATGAGGGTGTGGCTGGCGATGTGGTCGGGGCTCTGGAGTTCGCCGGCGAAGCTGGCGGCCAGTTGCGGCTGGATGGTCTTGAAATCCGCTTCGGGCAGCGCGGGCGAAAGTTCGTTGTCGGCCAGCAGCCCAACACCGCGCTCGAAATTTTCCGGCAAGACCTGCAGTGAAAAATCCGCGCCGGCGGATTCGTTGGCGCCAATGTCATCGAGCGCCTTCTGGAAGGCGAGGCGGTCGAGGGTTTTGGTGCCGTAGGAGAACAGTTCGTCCAGCCCGCGGTCCACCCCGTCCTTGCCCGCCGGCATTTCCACCTCGGCGTTGTTCCGGACGCGGCCATAGACGCTCACTGTGTCACTGACCGGCAGCGGCTGCACGATGAGCCGGAGGCCGTTGGGCAAATTGGTGCTGAACGGGCTCAAGGTGGACTCCGGGGCCGGCAGCTTCTCGGTAAGTTTCCGCGCCCATTCGGGGAGGGTGACGTTGGCATTCTTGGACGACGCAAAATTCTCCTGTCCGCCAAAGCTCTTTGAAGAAATGGGCTTGTCGGACGGCTGTGGCGTGAGAATGGCGCTGATGGCGTGGTCGAAATCGAGATACTTTCTCGCCACCCGGTTGACGTCGTCCACCGTCACCTGACGGATGGCGGCGATGTCGTCATCTGGCGAATTGCGGTCTTCCACGGCCACGGCCTGCGACCAGGCGGAGGCGAGACCCTCCACGGAGTTCTTCTGCAGCTCGGCGTTGATGATCTCGCGCCGCTTGGCGGCCTCCACGAAATCGGCCTCAACGCCGCTGGTGATTTCCGCCGCCAGAATCCGTTTCACTTGGTTGAGTTGGTTGGTGGAGTCGGCGCCGGCGGGAAATCCGGCGATGCCATAGCCGAGGCCGGCGTGGGGCATGGCGTCATAGGCGAACTGCGTGAACAGCGCCTTGCCCTGCGGCACCAGTTGGTAAAGCTGGCCCCGCTGGCTGCTCAGCACGTCGGAGAGGATTTGGGCGGCCGCGTAGTCCGGACTGTCCGTGCCGGGGAGCCGGAACACCACGGCCGTCATGCCGTAGGGCAGGTCGGTGTCCAGCTTCAGCGTGTCCGGCTGGACCGGCGAGAAATTGTAATCCGGCCGGGCAGGCAGGGGCGCCGAAGGCACGCCGCCGAGGATCTGCTTGGCGCGCTCCAGCGCCGCGGACGGTTCCACGTCGCCGACGATGACGAGGATGGCGTTGTTGGGCACGTACCAGGTGTTGTGAAATTTGCGGAGATCGGCGTCGCTCGTTTTGTCAAAGGACGGCCGCGTGCCCAGGGCGTCGTGTTCATAGGGCGAGCCCCTGAACATGGCTTGGAGAAGCTGCATGTAAAAAACATACTCGGGATTCGACACGTCCTGCGCCACTTCCTGCTCGATCGCGCCGCGTTCCTTCTCCCAGAGCTGGTCGTCGGCCGCCAAGTCGCGCATGCGGGCCGCCTCAATGCGGAGGGCTACGTCGAGGTTTTCGGCGGGCGTGGTGAAGAAATACTGGGTGACGGCCTGCTGGGTGTCAGCGTTGTCGTTGCCGCCCATGGCGGCGGAGGCGGCGGCCAGTTGGTCAGCCGTCAGCCCGGGGCTGCCGCGGAACATCATGTGCTCGGTGGCGTGGGCGGTGCCGGGGAAGCCCGCGGGACACTCGTCCGAGCCCACGCGGTAATTGACCATGGTGGTCACTACCGGCGCGAGCGTGTTGCGCACGATGATGACCTGCAGACCGTTGGTCAGCGTGGCCCGCAAGACATCCTCGGCCCGGCCGGCCGCAGCCAGAAGGAGCACGGTGAGCAGCGCAACGGCCGCCTTCGCCTGGTGAGATTTAATCATCATAATTATCAATAGCAGACAACAGCCGGCGGGCGATGTTCAAGAGCAAACTTCGCGGTTGCCTTTCCGCGCGTGAATTTCAGGACCGGGAAAACGAATTCAGCATTTCGCCGACTTGCGCTTCTTGCCGACCGCACCCCGCTTTTGCACTTTGCGGATGTAAGCTGGAGCGAAAGGCACTTCACATGCGGTTTTGCCCATGTCCACAGTGACTGGACCAATTTTCTCGCCGACCCGGATGGCTGCGTCCGTCATTGGCTGCACGTAAGAACCCACGGCAATGACGAATCCGTTCATCTGGCGGCGCACCAGATTGGCTGATTGATGGATGGATTTTTGCACCCGCTCGAGGAGCCGTTTTAACTCCGCCAGATCGAGTTGCGTGTCATCTTGGATGGACACGAGGCCGGCCAGGGTCGCCCAACCGGCCACGGCAGTGAGCGGCGTTTTCGAGTCGATCCATTCGCGCCCCACTTCCCACCCATGCGGGCTGCCCGCCGCAACCCACGCAACCGTCGTTGCGCAGATTGGGCCGCAATTGGCGCCAGCCACCCAGTGCTGCAGATCCTTCTTGGTCATTCGCGCGTCGTCGGCGATCAAGCCGGCCAGATACATCGCGTCATAAATTCCCGTGTCGTAAAGATCCAACGCGAGTTGGTAATCCTTTTTAATGCGCTTCACGATCCTTTGCAGGTCGCTGATCTTCACGCCGAAACACGGCTCGGTCACGCCATGGTTGAAAATCACCCGCTTGTAGCTGTCGCTGCCCAATGGTCTGATTTCATCAAGGATTTTTTTTGCGGTCATATGCCTCCTTCGCCTGCCGATGGCAGGCGGCTTTGCAGCCATGGCCTCGTACCTCAATGGATTTCTGGCCCTGGCCAAAATTTCGAGCTAATCAAAGCAAACTCGCGGATTTTGATCAAGGATGATTCGCGGTGCGGAAAGACCCGGTCTGGGTCAGGCCCTGCCTTCCAACAACGTCATCGCCGCATCCACCGCACTGCTCGCATCGGGCGCATAGCCATCGGCACCGATCTCCCGTGCATAGTCCGACGTGACCGGAGCGCCGCCAACGACAATTTTCACCGGCAAGCCCTCATCGCGGATGGCCTTGACGGTGTCGCGCATGGCGGGCATGGTGGTGGTGAGCAACGTGGACAAACCCACCAGATTGGGCCGATGCTGTCTGACGGCCTCGACGAATTTGGCCGGGCTAACATTCACCCCCAGGTCAATGACTTCAATGTTCGCCCCTTTCCACATCATCGCGACCAGGTTCTTGCCGATGTCGTGCAGGTCGCCCTCCACCGTCCCGATCACGGCGCTGTGTTCCGGCTTGATGCCAGCGGCGACCAACAATGGCTCAAGAATCCGGAGTGCCTCCTTCATTGCGCGGGCCGCAATGAGCATCTCGGGGACGTAGATTTCGTTCTGCTTGAATTTCTCCCCAATGACGGCCATGCCGGGCACCAGGCGGTTTTCGACGATGTCGGCCGCCGTTTCTCCGGCGGCGAGGCACTGCTGGACGAGGGCGGGAACTTCCTTGCGTCGTCCAGCGATGATCGCTTGAGTGAGGGGATGTTGATCATTCATGAATTCACCGTTGCCAGGCGAGCGGCTCGCACAACGCCTTCAGGTTTTCGTTGGGCGTTCCGCTGGGAATTTCGCAACCCGCGTTCACAACGAAAGGATTGCCCACTTGATGATAACAGCGCTCAAGTTTCTCGCGGATTTGCCCGGGCGTGCCGCGGAGCACATCCGCGACGGGATCAAGATTTGCGCCAATCGTCACCTTCCGGCCGAGCGTCTCGCGCACTTTGCCGAGGTTGACCATGTGGTCCACATCAATCACATCCAGTCCCAGCGTCGCCAGGCCCGGCAACAAGTGGGTGATGTTGCCGCAAATGTGCATCCGCACTTTTGCGCCCATCTGCTTGATCCCGTGCACGAGACGTTGTTCTTGGGGCAAAATCAGCGTCTCATAGAGGATCGGCGAAATCTGGCTGGCAGCGGCATCACCGATGCCGATGGTGTCCGCTCCGGCCTTGATTTGTTCTTGCGCGAAATCCAGCGCCACCTCCACGCAGAGGGACATCAGTTCGGGTAGGAACACCGGCTCTTCGATGAGGTCGCAGAAAAAATTGTCCAGTCTGCGCAAAGTCGCGGCCTCGGCCGCCGGACCTTCGACCCAGCCCATGATCGAATATTGGCCGCCCTTTTCGGCGTGGTAGGTTCGGACCGCGTCGATCCGGTCGCGCATCCGCACGGCTTCGAGCGGTTTCGGTCGCGGCAGTTCGCCGAGGTTGATCGAATCTTCCAGCGGGTGCTTCCGGCAATGGGGCACCGTGTTGCGCTCATAAATGATTTCCGCGCCGAAGCCCTGGGTCTCGCGATACGGGTCGGAAATGGTGCTCAGCTGGTCCAGGCCGAAGTGCCGTGCGCATTCAATGTTCGCACGAGTCAGTGTCCGGTAATCGCTGGCAAACTCGGCGTAGTTCGAGCCGGCGAATTCGGCCGCAAACTGCATCAGTATCGGGAGGCGCGGCACAAAATCCACCGGCTCGCCTTTGAGAACGGCCACGTATCGTTCGAGACTGTTCATTTGCGGCCTAGGTGGAAACGGCGATCGGTTTGAGGTCGGCCCGCTGCATTTCGTAGGAGACGTTGAACGCCAGAACTTCCGCGTCGGGCTCAATGCCTCTGTTCTTACACCAAGCGCGATAGAGGTCGGGCCACCAGTTGCGGTGTTGCGTGAGACCTTCGACCTGCCACTGCTTCCAGCCCAGCATCACTTTGCTCCAGCACTGGTCCCCGTAATCAACCGCTTCATGGGCGCTGGGCATGTCGGCCAGATACCAGTCACGACCGATGCGTGCGTGCAACACCTCATCCGCCCAGTCGAAATCTTGAAAGGTGACCGCCAGGGGACATTGGGCTGCCTGGCTGACCTCCCACTCGTGCCGCTTCCCGGTCTTGGGCATCAGCCCCTGCTCGATGAAGTAAAGCACGGCGTGGCGCTGTTTCGGCGTGAGTTGCGTATTGAGCGATCGTGACCAGGTGGAATTAATCATCACATTCTTGGGCCAGTCAATACCTTCGGAAACGAAACCCGTCTCGCCCATCATCGCGTGGCGTGCCTCGTCCCAAAGCTGACGGGTCAAATCGCGATAGTAGGCCCACGGCTTGCCCTTGGTCTCGATGATGATGCTGGCCATCATTTCCGGCACATCGATTTCCCTCAGCCGTTTGTAAAACATCATGAGCACCTTTGGCTCCGGCCGCTTGGCCTCGTCGTAAAGAAAAACCTCGGCGTTGACTCCCATGTTGTACGGATCGGGGAACCGATTGTCGCGCCGGGGCACACCGTCAAAAACAAAGGGTCGCGAGGAATAATAGCGCGTCAACTCCTCTCCTTCGTTGCCAATGCCAGGGCCAAGGAGTCCGCCGGCGGCTCGCAGGCAAACCTCAAGCAAAGCCAGCCACTGTGCGGAAGCCCTACGCTGCTCCTCTGTGATCAGCGCTTTGACCGCCGCCGCGCCCCACCGGCAGATGTCTTCAATGTCCAGGAGGGCCATGCGGCAGAGTCGCACGGATGGTGCGTCGGCGAGCGGATGTGTCTGTTTAAGGTATTGGTTTAAACCGTCGCGCAGTGCCGGGAAAACTTTTTCGTAAAGGCCGAGCACGCGTTCCTCGCTGGAGGGAGTCGCCAGGATTTCGTCGAAAATCACCCCCAGGGCGGGATGCGGGATATGCTCCAGCCCGAGCGGCGGTTCGCGCATCTCGCCGACGCGGTTCCGGAAGTTAGTGTCGTTCTCGGCGCAGAGATGGCCGTGCAGGCTGAAGGCCATCTTGAGTTCATACAACGGTTCGTCCGCCAAGTGCGCGATGCAAATCTGGTGGATCCGCCAGAGACCATAGTGGATCCGCTTGAGCCGGCTCACACATTCCCCGACGGGAAGTCCCGGTTTCGTCGCCTCTTCGAAGGTGGCCAGGCCTGCGAGCGGGGGGAGATTCGGGTACGGACGATGCGTGTTCATAATTCTCATCGGTATATCCGCAAAATACGGACAAACTTCGTGGCGGGTCAACCCTCAACTAGCCACCAAACCAAGTGAAAAGATCCGCCACCGCAGCCCGGCGTTGGCGGATTTGCGACCGGCTGTCCTGTTTCCGGTAGCGTTAGAATTTGGCGCGGTAGAAGTGATCCATTCCAGTGGTTGCTTGAGCGACCATGACAACGGGATGCTTCTGAAAATTTGGAATAGAAGAGGCGCGGACTCAACGCGCCTGGTCCGAGGCACCGCTAAGCGCCTTTTACACGAGACACGCCAAGCCGCGCCCATTTGGCCGCGCTCGGTTGGTTCGTGTAAACGGACGTGGAGGCTCTGGATCGTAGCCTCACTGCGCCATGAGCCGATAAAAGCGCCGTGAAAAATTCGTCGCCTGCGCGTCGGCGAAATTGAACACTTCGTTGGTGCCGGCCGCATTCGTGGCCAGTGGCAACCAAGGAATCGGCGGTGCCAAAGTGGACGCGCCCAGCAACACCAAGGTTTCGCCCGCCGCGCCGGTGAAACTCAAATTGAAGCCGCCGCGGGCCAGCCAGCCGGCTCCGGTGAACACGGGAACGGTCGCCACGGCAAGACTGCCGTTTGCCGCCAACTTGCTCGTGTCCCAAACCAGATTGGCGCCCAGCGCGGGCAATGTGCAGTTGCTGAATGTGCCCGCGTATGAGGTCGCGCTGAACAAGTTGAGACTGTCCCCGGCGGCCAGGGCGCCGCTGCCCACATTGGTCACGGTCAGCGTGCCGCCCTCGCTCAACGTTGTGGCGACCACCGCCACGTCATTGGTGAGCACGCCGCCGTTCTTGCCGATTTGCATCACCGCGTTGCCGGACAAGGTCAGCGCGTTGCCGAGGGTCAGGGTGGCGATGCCGTTGAAGCCAGGCGCGAATGTGCCGCCGCTTTGCACGGTGACCGGGCCTTTGATGTTGCCGGTGCCGCCCAACGTGCCGCCGGCGGCGACGGTCACCGTGGTGCCGGCCGCCAGCGAACCGCTCACCAACAAAGTGCCCGCACTGACGATCACGGGTTTCGCAATCGAGTTCGCGCCGGACAGCCGCATCGTGCCGGGACCGGCCTTGTAGAAGATAGCGCCCGCGGCGTCGCCGCTGGGTGAAGTCCGCAATCCGGACGAAATGTCCAGGTCAATGCCGGAGGGTGTCGTTCCGGCGGCGACCGTGAAAGTCGTGCTGCCCTGGCGCAACGGCGACAACGGCAGGCCGCGGATGGTGGCCGTGTTGCTTGAAGCGAACGTGATGAGCGTTGAGCCGCCCTGGAAAAAATCCAGGTTGCCGCCGGCCGCGCCGGTGATGGTGCCGCCGGTCAGGTTGATCGTCGCGTTCCCGAGGGTCTGGTTGGCGGTGCTGCTCACGTTGACCGTGCCGCCCACGATGTTCAAGGGGTTGATGACCGTGCTGTCGGCGTTGTAACCGAAGCCGTCGCCGGTGCTGATTTGCAGCGTGCCGGCGGGGTTGATCGTGAGCGGGCCGCGGACCGGGCCGCTGCTGCCGCCGCCGCCGGTCAGGTTCAGAATGCCCGCATTGATCGTGGTGCCGCCGCGGTAAGCTTGTTGGATGGAAATCGCCGCCGGGCCGGCGCCATTCTTGACCAGCCCGCCCGAGCCGGAGACCACGCCGGACAACAAATTGCTCCCGGGGCCGTCGAGCGTGAGGTTGTATCCCGCGTTGGTCACCGCGCCACTGACGGAGAGCGTGCCGTTGCTGCAAACAAACGACTGCGCCGCGGACAACGCCAGGCCGATGGCCCAGGTGCTGTTGCCTTCCTGGTTGACCAGGCCCCACAGCAGCGCCAGCGGATTTCCCGACAACGCAAATCCGCCGTTCATGAAAACCACCTGGCCTGCGCTGGTCAGCGAATTGTTCGTGTTGCTTTGGCGCAAGCTTCCTTGAAACGTCAGCGACTGCCCGTTTGTCGGCAACGTGCCGTTCCAATTTGCCGCCGTGTTCCAGTTGCCGTCCGCGCCGCCGCCGTTCCAGAAACTCGTGCCGACGGAGCCGATCGCAAGGGTGCCGTTCACGGACAGACTATTGGTGTTCCAAACCAGGCCCGCGGGCAGCGCCGGCGAACTGCTGACACTGGAGAAAGCACCCGCAAAACCCGGCGCATTGAAAAGAGTGAACGTGTCGCCGGCCGCCAGCTGGTTCGAGCTGAGATTGGTAAGTATCAGCGTGCCGCCCAACGTCAGTGCATTGCCGGCGACCACCAGCGCGCTGCTGGCGGGCGCGCCGCCCTTGTTCAAGGCCATTTGCAAGGTGCCGGCGAGCGAGGCGTTGGTGAGCCTCAGCGTGTTGGTGCCAGAAAAACTGACCATGCTGCCGGCGGCGGCGCTGAGCGAGGCGATCGTCTGGTTGAAGCCATTCAGCGCCAGCGTGGCGCCGCTGGAGACGGGCACGGAAGCGTTGGCGCCAATGCAGTCGGCCGCGCCGCAGATGATGGTGCCGCCCTGCACATTCAGCGCCGTGTTGCCGCTGGCGGCGGGGCCGTTCAAAACCAGCGAGCCGGTGCCGCGCTTGTAAAAGCCCAGGCTGCCGACGTTCAGCGGGCCGTTGATGGTGAGGTCGCCGCCGGCGGTGTTCGTGCCGCTGTCGATCTGCATGGACATGCCGTAACCGTCGCTGACCATCTGGATGTTGGAATCGCACGCCGAGCCGGACGCGGCGGCGGTGCACCAGAGGCCGATTCCATTGATGTCAAACGTCCCGAGGTCGGCGTAGCCGGAGCCGTACTGCCGGAGGATCGTCGGCGCGGCCTGCAAAACGATCTCGCCGCTGCAATTGTAGGTCTGGCCGCCGAGCAGATAAAACCCGCAGGTCGCAGAGGCGCCGCTGCCGCCGATGGCCACCCCGGTGTTGGCATAACCGCCGCCGGTGGTATAGCCGATCATCAGCGTCGCGCCCGGCGCCACCGCGTAAGGCGTGTCGCCGGATTTGTCATGCATTTCCAACGCGCCGGCATTGACGGCGATGGTGCCGGTGACCGTGCTCGCGCCGCTCAACGTCAGCCAGCCCGCGCCGGTTTTGTTGAAGCCCTGCGTGCCGGCGACCACGGCGCTGACGGTGTCCGTCGCGCTGTTGACACAAATGCCGGGCGTGCCGCTGCTCGTGGCCAACGTCAACGAACCGCCGGCGCCGCTGTTCAAAACCCAGTCATGTTTGGCCGCCGGATTCAAGTCGTCAAACAGCAACGTGCCGTTCGTGCGGGCGCCGTCGAGCGTCACCGTGGGAGCGAGGCTCAAGTTCAGCGTGCTGAAATCGGCGATGGAATCCGTGCCGCCAGCCGCCAAGCCGCCGCTCCAGTTGTTGCTGGCGCCCCACGATCCGCCGTTTAGGTTCGTCCACACCCCCGAGCCGGCGGGCGCGGTGATGATCAAACTGGCCGGCGCGCTGGTAACGCTGTTGGCGATGACGCTGTAGCCGCCCTCGTCATTCGCCGTGACATTGGGGATGGAATAGACCGAGTTCGTGGCGCTGGTGATGTTCGTCCCGTCGAGCTGCCATTGATAACCCGCCGGCACCGGGCCGACCACCGCGGCGGTGAACGTTGCGGAAAGGCCGCCGATGACGGCGTTGGTCTGCGGGCTGACGGTGACGCTGACCGGGCCGAGGACATTGGGGCCGGTCAGGCTGAAGCTGTTCAGGCTCGCCCGGTGAAGGTTCGGGTTCATGGACTGAAGGGCGTGGATGAAGACGCCGGCATAGATCGTCGAGCCAAAATTGGCGAGCGTGTTGCTGTTCACCTGGGTCCAGCTCACGCCGTCCGTCGAGACCGAGCTGTAAAAAATGTCGCCCACGCGCTGCAACTTATACCACTGGTTGGCGCCGCCGAGATCGCCGGACCAGGCGTTGGCGTCGCCGTTGCCGTTGCGCATGGTATCGTCCTCATAATAGGTGCCGCCGCCGACCGAACTGAACAGCGCCGTGAACCGCGTCGTGGTGCCGTCGCCGAGCGGCTGGCCGATGGTGGTATTCGTCGTGCCGCGCAATAGGATGCCCGCGCGCCAGCTTGGGTCGGGCAGAACGCCGTCCGGCCCGGCCACATTGGGCGTGATCCCGGCCAGGCGCGCGACCAGCGTGCAGTCGCCGGTGACCTGCCGGCTCAACAAGTTCATGCCATCTCCCAACAGGGTGAAGGTGCCGTCTTGAATGGCCGCGCCGGAGGGATAGTCGTGCATTTCCAGCGGCGTCCAAAACCAGGCGGAGAACGGCCCGTTCGTCGTGGCGATGGAAACGGGCGCGGAATCCATCGTGCTGGTGCCGTTGTAAGTCAGCCGCGCGCGGATCAAATTCGTCGGCGCGGCCCAGACCAGCGAATTGAACGTAAACGGCGCGCCGCCGCCCTGGCCCAGGAAATAATCCGCGCTGCCTGCCGGCCGGGCGTAATACGAATAATAATCCGTCAAATAAAACTGGACGCTGTTGACGGTGACGCCATTGGTGGCGACGGTGGCGCCGAAACCGGGGCTGGCACTCAGTAGCGTCGCGCTGCCGGCCGGCGCATTTATGGCGATGGCTGGCTCGCCCGCGCCGGGCAGGCGCGAAAAGACCGTCGCCGGAACATCCATCAGCGCGATGCCCGGGCCCTCGTACGACAAGCCGAGGCCGTCGGTGTAAGCGGTGGTGTTGACGGGATTGGCCGCGCCTTTGAAATATTGCAAATCGAAAGTGTGCCGTCCCGCCGCGAGCGCCATGCCTCCGCCCGCGAATTGCGATGAGTCATGCAGGCCATCGAAGCGGATGACCGTCGTGCCGTCAATCGTCAGCACGCTGCCGTCGCCGGAGTGCAGCGTGAAGGCATACAGGCCGTCGGCCGGCGCGTTGAAAAAACCGCTATAATTGAAACCATAATTGACGCGCTGCAGTCGCGGCGTGGCGTCGGGGAATCCCACCGCGCCCTGCCGGACGGGCGTGAGTGCGCCGAAATCCGGGAGGCTGGTCCAGTCGCCTGAATTGTTTTGATAATATTGATACGCCAGCCCGCCAACGGCGCCGGTCACATTTGTCGCCGCTGAAAGATTGGCCGCAGCGGGCGTGATAAGGATGGGGGTGTTGGTGTTGAAGAAGATGTCCGAGAGGGACAGCCGCACATAGGGCGTGGGGATATTCGTCAGCGCCAGCAATTGCTGCCGCGCCTCCGGGTCGTTGTTGAAATACGACTGGGCCGCGCTGCCGGTGTAGCTCGCGTTGGTGAAGACCTCGACCAGATAACCGAGCTGCGGCGAACTGCTCAGAGGCACCTGCCATTGCACCAGCAACTGCGAGCCGAAGACCGTGGCGGCGGCGTGGTTGACGACGATGGCATCAAATGAGGGCGCCGCCGGCTGGTTGCTGATCGTGAGCGTCAGCGGGACATTATATGAGCCCGTGAAGTCCGGGCCCACGTCCGATTCCGTCGCGGTGCTGGTGTTGATCAAATAGACATAACCGTGCGAGGTGTATTGAATCTGGCCAGCCATCCGCCACTGGCCGTTCAGATGATAGTAGCCGCCGGCATGATTCACCATGTAATCGCCGGCGTAGCCGGAGAAATTCTCCTGCCAGCCGCTCATTCCGTCCACCCCAGTCACGGCAAAGGGATACTGGAACGTGCCAACATGGTACCAATTGCCGCTTACCGGCTCTTTGATCCACATTCCTTGATAGCCCAGATGCGCCGCGCCGTTTGCCGGCTGCCAGTAGCGGACGGCCTCGCGGGTCCACAAATTGGTGGTGAACTCCGGCCAGTAGCCCTTGATCGCGCAGCTGCTGCCCTCGCCGATCTGCGGGTAGCCGACCATGTTCGTGCCCGCGAACGTCGGGATTTGCTGCGAGTAGGAACACGGGAAACCGCCGCTGGCCGGCCAGCAGACATATTGCACCAGTGCCATCAGGCTGCCCTCAACATTATTTTGGTGGGTGAATCCTCCGTAAAAATAGCCGGAGCCGCCGTCCGAACTGCTGACGTTTTCCTCGTGGATGGCATCGTAAATACCCGGCGGCACATCCGGCGAACGGTACGTCTGAACGATGCAATCCGAGCCGCTGGCGACATTGTAATAGTGGTATTGCGCGTGGGCGGAAAAGCAAACCAGGCTGGCGGCGGCCGCCGACACCAGGGCAAAACGAGAGGGGAGCAGATTCATGGCAAAAAGCATTTCAAATACCGGCACCATCCGGGCCAGCCTTTTCAGCTTAAATCACCCAGCCAACCAAGCCATACGCAATTCGGGGGACACTGAACCTCTGCGACGAACCCATCATCAGCGGGAGAAGGAGCGCGGGCGGCTCGCCCGCGTGTTTCCGGCCCGTCGAACGACTGGCCAAATCGGCGGGGCGCCCAGAGAGCCCTCCACGAGGAAAACAACGGAACGAAATCCCACTCGATGGTGACTTCAAGGGCTTTTGATCAGGGACGGGGCATGGGCGTGGTCAGGGAGCCGAAAGTAAATCCGCCAACTCGATGGCGAATGGCAGGACGATCAGAGATATCTATTTATCGTTTATCATTAAATAAATATTGACAAAGGTTAAGTAATGTATGCGCTCACCGGGCTCGGTGCGGGGCTCTACCTGCTGGGGGTTATTTCATTTTACCGATTGCTGTGCCTGTACGAAAAAGGCGTGATTTTTTCCGCCGCCAACGTCTCGCAGTTGAAAAACCTGGGCAGCTACTTGGTCGCCTACGGGGTGATCGGCTTCGTGGCGACCCAGGTTGCTGCGGGCGGATTCGCCTTTCCGTGGAGCCTGCTGGAAATTGTGGCGTCACCGTGGGTCGTGGTGGGCGGTGCCATTTTCCTCGTGGCTTGGGTCATGGACGAGGGGCGAAAAATTCAGGAGGAACAGGAACTGACGGTCTGATATGCCCATCATCGTCAACTTGGATGTGGTGCTGGCCCAGCGCAAAATGCGGCTGAACGACCTGGCCGATGGCGTGGACATCACGCCGCAAAACTTGTCCATCCTCAAAACCGGCAAGGCTAGGGCGATCCGCTTCTCCACGCTGGAGGCCATCTGCAAACATCTAGACTGCCAGCCGGGCGACATTTTGGAATATCGCCCGGAATCGGAGCCCGCCCCTCCCGTGGCTTCTGTTAGATGAATCATCGCGCCCTCGGCTCCCGTAGAACGAATCGTCAATCGCCAATCGCCAATCTTTCGGTTGGCAAATTTCGTTAATGCCTTCCCCCCTTTCATGGTTAATAATCCCGTGTGTCCTCGGCCCGTTTGCAACGCAGTTTGCGCGCCACGTTCGCCGGCCTCGGCGTCAACGTGACGCTGACGGCCGCGAAATTTGCCGGCGGCATCCTCGGCCATTCCCAGGCGCTCATTGCCGACGCGGTCGAATCGCTCGCGGACATCTTCAGTTCCATCATTGTCTGGCGCGGACTGGTGTTGGCGGAGACGCCGCCGGATGAGGATCACCCCTATGGCCACGGGAAGGCAGAGCCGCTTGCGGCCGCCGCGGTTTCCGCCATGCTGCTGCTGGCCGCCGTCATGATCGCCTATCACTCCTTCCGGGGCATCATCGAGCCGCGCGCCGCGCCATCGGCTTGGACGCTTTTTATATTGGTGGTGGTGATTGCGGTGAAGGCAACCTTGTTCCGTTTTGTGCTGCATGAAGCGGAACACGTTGAAAGCCCGGCGGTCAGGGCCGACGCCTGGCATCACCGAAGCGACGCCATCACCTCGGCGGCGGCGTTCATCGGCATCAGCATCGCGGTCGCCGGCGGCAAGGGCTATGAAAACGCTGACAACTGGGCGGCGCTGGCGGCGGCAGTGGTGATCGCCTTCAGCGGCTGGCGTCAGTTGCGGCCGGCCTTCAACGAATTGATGGACCGATCCCCCGACCATGCGATCATTGAGCACATCCGCACGGTGGCCGCGTCGATTCCCGGCGTGGGCCGCGTGGAAAAATGTTTTGTGCGCAAGATGGGCTATGGTTTTTACGCCGACATGCACGTCGAAGTGGACCCGCAGATGACCGTCGTCCGCTCCCACGAAATCGCCCATGCGGTGAAGAACAAAGTGCGCGCCGAAATACCCACTGTCCGTGATGTCCTGGTGCATATTGAGCCGCTCGGCAACGCGGCGCGACTTTCCGCGCGTCAACAGCTGAATCCAGTTCGTTGATCTGCTGATGAAATTCGAAACGCATTTCAAAGGCTGGGCCAAACCGGGGCCGGTGCCGCCGGGGCTGGGAGCGCCGGTCTCCGCCCCGGCCGCCGGCCAAAACCTGCTCCCGCGAGCCGGGTCGGAGACCGGCGCTCCGCTGACAGTGGAACCGCACGAGACGCTCGATGCCATCAGCGGCCATTTTCGCCTGTTTCAACTGGCGGACGGGCATCGCTTCTCGACGGACGACATTTTGACGGCCTGGTATGGGACAAGCTGGTGCCCGACCGCTCGCCGGGTGCTGGATTTGGGCAGCGGGATTGGAACGGTGGGCATGATTTGCGCGTGGCGTCTGCCGGGGGCCAGATGTGTCACGGTGGAGGCGCAGTTGGAAAGCGTGGCACTGGCCCAAAAATCCGCGCGGTACAACGGCCTGGAAGAGCGCTATGACATTCGCGCAGGCGATTTTCGATCGGCCGACGTGCTCGGCCCCGCCGAACAATTCGATCTCATCACGGGCAGTCCCCCGTATTTTCCGCCCGCAGCCGGGGTAAAAAGCGGCCATCCGCAAAAGCTGGCGTGCCGGTTTGAATTGCGCGGCACCATCGCCGATTACTGTGCCACCGCGGCCAGGCATCTCGCGCCCGGCGGATTCTTTGCGTGCGTCTTTCCGCATGAGCCGGCGCAGCTCAAGCGCGTGGAAGCCGCGGCGAAGAAATCCCAGTTGATTATCGTCCGGAAGCGCCCGGTGGTTTTTCGCGAAGGCGACCCGCCGCTGGTTGCCTTGTTTGGCCTGATGCGCGCGGAAGATTTGCCCGGGTGGTTCCGTGGTCAGACCTGGGTTGAACCAGAACTGATCATCCGCACGCGCGAAGGGAAGATACATCCGGAATATTCGGCCCTGAAAATGGCCATTGGGTTTCCGCCGTGAGCCGAAGGAGCGCGGCTGTGAGCCGCAGCTACTGATGAATTCCCACCATGGCCGTCGAGTTCACGCGCGTTTTGACTGGCAATAATGCCGCGAGCTTTGAAAAAATCCTGGCAGATTTTAATCAAGAATATTAGAGTTGGGCACGAGGGGAGGAACCAAGGAGAAAAAATATGAAAGCCAGGACCGGCAAAAAAGTGGCCGATGTGCTCGTGGACACTCTGGTGGCGGCGGGCGTGAAGAACATCCATGGCCTGGCCGGAGATTCTCTCAATGGAATCACCGACGCGATTCGCACGCGGGACGACATCAAATGGATTCCCGTGCGGCACGAGGAGACCGCCGCCTTTGCGGCGGGAGCGGAAGCGCATTTGACGGGGCATCTCGCCGTCTGCGCGGGAAGCTGCGGACCCGGGAACCTGCATTTGATCAACGGACTTTACGATTGCCATCGCAGCCGCGTCCCGGTCGTGGCGGTTGCGGCACACATTCCGAGCAATGAAATCGGCAGCAACTATTTTCAGGAGACCCGCCCCGAAAGCCTCTTTCGCGAATGCAGCCATTATTGCGAACTGATTTCCCAGCCGGAGCAAATGCCGCGAGTTTTGGAGATCGCGATTCAAACTGCCATCTCGCGGCGCGGCGTCGCCGTCGTCGTGCTGCCCGGCAACGTGGGGTTTCGCGAAGCGGTCCATCAGACCCCTCGACTTCAGTTTCCCGAACCGCACCCGACGGTCCGCCCCTCGGACGAGGAACTCGCCCGCCTGGCCAGTGTGTTAAACCAGGCGCGGAAAGTGACCATCCTCGGCGGAGCCGGATGCGCGGGCGCGCACAGTGAATTGATAAAGGTGGCGGGTTTGTTGAAAGCGCCGATCGTTCATGCGCTGCGGGGGAAGGAATTCATTGAATACGACAATCCATATGACGTGGGCATGACCGGGTTGCTGGGATTCTCCTCGGGGTATCACGCCATGATGAACTGCGACACGCTGCTCATGTTGGGCACGGATTTTCCCTACCAGCAATTCTATCCTGAGAAAGCCACGACCATTCAGGTGGACCTTCGCGGCGAGCAAATCGGGCGCCGGACCAAGGTGGATTTGGGTTTGGTGGGAGACGTGAAGGCAACCCTGCAAGCGCTGCTTCCCGTTCTCGTCCAAAAAACCGACTGCGTCCATCTGGACAAATCCATCGAACATTATCAAACGGCGCGGAAGGGGCTGGACGATCTGGCCACAGGTTCCCCCGGAACCAAACCAATCCATCCGCAATACGTTGCGAAGGTGCTCGACGAGGTGGCGGCGGAGGACGCAATTTTTTCCTGCGACGTCGGCACACCTGTCATCTGGGCTGCGCGCTATCTCACGATGAATGGCAAACGGCGGTTGCTCGGCTCATTTTCCCACGGGTCAATGGCCAACGCCTTGCCGCAAGCCATCGGCGCCCAGGTTTCCCATCCGAACCGGCAAGTCGTCACGCTGTCGGGTGACGGCGGCCTGGCCATGCTTCTGGGGGACCTGCTGACGTTGCACCAGCTTCGTTTGCCGGTCAAAGTTGTCGTTTTCAACAACGGTTCGTTGGGCTTCGTGGAACTCGAAATGAAAGCGGCCGGCATATTGGACTTCGCCACCGACCTGCGTAATCCTGATTTCGCGAAGATTGCAGAAGCCGCCAACGTACTGGGTTTGAAGGCGGAAACGCCGGAGCAAGTGCGTCCCATGCTGGTCGAGGCGCTCCAGCATGACGGTCCCGCGCTGGTGGAAGTCGTGGTCAATCGCCAGGAACTTTCGATGCCACCGACGATTCAGGTGGATCAAGTGATGGGTTTCAGCCTCTACCTGATCAAGGCAGTGCTGGACGGCCGCGGCACGGAAATTCTCGACCTGGCAAAGACCAATCTGCTCCGCAACTTGTGACGCGTACCGGTCAGCCCTTTTTCCCGGCGGCGAAATAGTCCAGGTACCGCATCAATTGTTCCTTCATTTCCTTGCGGGGAACAGTCGCGTCGATGAGGCCGTGTTCCAGCAGAAATTCGGCGGTTTGGAAACCGGGAGGCAGGTCCGCGTGGGTGGTGTCCTTGATGACGCGCGGTCCGGCAAAGCCGATCATGGCGGCCGGCTCGGCGAGGATCAAATCACCCAGCGCCGCATAGCTGGCCATGACGCCGCCGTAGCTGTTGTTGGTGAGGATGCTGACGTAAGGCAGACGCTGCCGGGCGTGATAGGCAAGGGCGGCGGAGGTCTTGGCCATTTGCATGAGGCTGAACAGGCCTTCCTGCATGCGCGCGCCGCCGCTGGTGGAGATGATGACCGTCGGCAGCCCGCCCTCCGTGGCGCGCTCAATCAGCCGGGTCAATTTTTCGCCCACCACCGAGCCCATGGAGCCGCCCATGAAGCCAAAGTCCATCACCCCCAGCGCCACGCGATGGGCGCCGATCTTTCCAATGCCGGTGACCACGGCATCCTTGAGCACGGTGTTCTTGCGGTCCCGCTCCAATTTGCCCCGGTAGCCGGCAAAGCGGAGCATGTCCACGCTGGACATGTCGGCATCCATCTCCTCGAACGTGCAGGTTTCGACGAGCGAATGGATGCGTTCGCGCGCGCCGATGGGGAAATGATGCTGGCATTTCGGGCAGACCTTCAGGTTTTCGTCCAGTTCCTTGTCGAAAATCATGGTGCCGCACGTCGGGCACTTGGTCCACAGCCCCTCGGGAATGTCGCGTTTCTTGACGCGCGGCTTGGCTGAGATTTGCTTGGGTTTCACGGGAAACGCCGGGGGCGTCAGCTGGATGGGCGGCGGCGTCAGGGCCGGCTCCATCTGTGTCACGCCAGCGATGGTCTTCTTGATGAAGGAAGTGGTGTCCATTGTCAGGATGATAACCAATTTACAATCCTCGCGCAACCGTCCAAACGCAAACTTCCACCGCGCCAGCCTGGCGCAGGGCGCGGGCACAATCGTTGGTGGTGGCGCCCGTCGTGAAGACATCGTCCACCAGCACAATACGGCTGTCGGCCAGGCAGGCGCCGGGCCGCACCGCAAAAGCGCTCTCCATGTTCGCGGCCCGCTGGTCGCGGCTCAAATGGGTCTGCGTTTCCGTGGATTTGGCGCGCCGCAGGATCGTTTCGTCACAGCAGATGTCGGTGGCGCGGCTCAATTGCCGGGCGAGCAGCGCCGACTGGTTAAACTCCCGCTCGCGCTCCTTGAGGGGATGCAGCGGCACCGGCACCAGCAAATCCCAGGCCTGCCCGCGCAGGACCGGCCGAGCCTCGCGCACCAGCAAATCGGCCAGAAAATTTTCAAACCACAGCGCCCGCGCATATTTGAACCGGTGAATCACGTCGAGCACCAAGCCTTTGGCCACCACTGCCGAGCGCGCGGACGTGAAATGGAGATCCAGTTCGTGACAATTCGTGCACACAAACGAGTTGGTGATATCACCTTGGAACGGCAGACCGCAGCGCCCGCAGAACGGTGGCCGAATGAAGCGCACCTGCGACCAGCATTGGCGGCCGACAAAGCCCTCGCGCGGCGTGGCCGGCTCGGCCTGGCAAAGCTGGCAGACTTCGGGGTAGAGCAGGGCCAGGCCCTGATTGAGCCAGCTCTGCATTTGGTCGGCAGCCGGGATCATGCAGCTATCCGAGAATAATTCGGCATCACAGAATTCAAACGCCCATTGCCTTGGTCGTCCACTACAAAATGATTTTGCGGGCGGCTCCTTTCTTTCGGCCCCGGAATTACAAAGCATCGCTGAATTCTTTCGGCGAGATAATCTGGGCCGTTACCAGTGAGTTCGCCGAAGTGAGCCTAAGTCGATTCTCTGGCATCGGCGGGTTTTCGCCAACGATTCCCAGCTAGAGGGCCATTCCCAAAGCGATTGCAAAGATTCGCGGGAGTTTTATCTTTCTGCGGGATAATCCGTGGGCGGGGAGGGACTGCAGGCCCGGCCTCAGTTTATTTGGCCGTCCATTAATTCTTTGTCATAATCCAGAAACCAGTTGATTTCGCTGGGCTTGCGTGAAATAGACTGGAGACTGCAAACCGATGCCAACATTCCATTTAATATATGAAAACGTTACTTTCTTTCGTGGCGGGCAACCGCTGCCTAACGGCCGCTTTGGCAGCCGGCTTGACCTTGCTGGCCGGCAACGTCCGCGCCCAATCCGACGCACCCTACAAGGTGCTCGATACCGCCCAGCTCATGGGCAATGGCGGTATTGATTATGTCTTTGCCGACAACGACGGACGGCGCGTTTATGTGCCGCGTGGCGGAAATACCTTCGTGTTTGATCTGGACAGCCACAAATACCTTGGCTCCATAACGAACGTCGGCGGCCATGGCGTGGCGATCGACACCGCCTCGCATCATGGTTTCGCGAGCGGCCAGAAGATCGGTATGTTTGACACCGAAACGCTTCAGAAGATCAAGGACATTGAGGCGCCGGGCCGGCCGGATGGCATCCTGTTCGAACCGTTTATCGGCAAGGTGCTTATTTTCAGCCACCAAGCGCCCAGCATCACGGTGATTGATCCCAAGGAGGGTTCGGTCACGGGGACGATTGACGTGGGCGGGGCGATGGAGCAGGCGCAGAGCGACGGGGAGGGGAAATTGTACGTGGATGTGGAGGACGAGAAGAAGATTGCGGTCGTGGACCTGAAAACGATGAAGTTGGTGACGAAATATGACCTTGGCGACACCGCAGGCGAGCCCGGCGGGCTGGGAGTTGACGTGAAGAACCACATTTTGTTCGCCATGTGTGCCCGGCCAAATGTTTGCGTGGTCGTCAATGCCGACGACGGCAAGGTGCTCACCACCCTCCCGATCGGCAATGGCACCGACAACGGCGGCTTCAACCCGGCGACGATGGAGGCGTTCAGTTCGCAGCGTGACGGCACCCTGACCATCATCAAGGAGAGCAGCCCCACGAGCTTTGCCGTGGAACAAACGGTGCCGACCAAGGCCGGCTGCAAGACCTGCTCGCTGGACACCAAGAACAGCGTCATTGTGACCATCTGCACGGAACGCCTGCCGGGCGCCCCCGTGACGGCGCCGGCCACGAACGCGCCGGCCGGCGAGCGTCCCCGCGGTCAACGCGGTGGCCCGGGCAATCTGGACGTGCTCTGGGTGGGCCGCTGACCAACAGGAGCACGCAGGCGGGCCGCCCGCGCTCCTATTTTTGTTCGCCGACACCGGTTTGGTGTGCTAGTTTTTTCCCGGATGGCGCACTCGATCAACACAACCGCAACCGGCGAAGAGAAGTTCGGCCGGTATTATCTGCGCGAGTTGCTCAATTCCGGCGGCATGTCCGAAATCTGGCTGGTCGCCGACGGACGCAACAAGCCATTTGCCCTGCGCAAACTCAAGCGCGAACTTCGCTTCAACTTCACGGCCCGGCGGCGCTTTATGCGCGGTTGTGAGATTTTATCCAAACTGACGGAAAGCGAGCACATCGTGGGCTACGTGGAGCATGGCCGGGCGGAGGGCACGTGCTACCTGGTGATGGATTACGTTGAGGCGGAGAACCTGAAGGAATTGTACGCCCGGCAGGACCCGCTGCTGACCAATAACGCGGCGCAAATCCTCATTGATGCTGCCACGGGCCTGAGCGACGTGCATGAGAGTGGCTACATGCACCTGGACTTCAAGCCGGAGAACATCTTGGTGACCCGCAACGGCGCGGTGCGACTCATTGATTTCGACATGGCGCAGCCGATTCCCGAGAAGCCCGTGAAGTTTTCCAAGAATCCCGGCACACCCGGCTATATGGCGCCGGAGCAGTTGAAACGCGAGCCAATTGACGCGCGCGTGGATATCTTTGCCTATGGCGTCTCGGCCTATGAACTGTTGAGTAATCAAAAGCCCTTTCCCGGCGATTCCCCCGGCGAGATTCTGGCGGCCCAAATGCAAACGTCCGGCCCCATCCCGCTGCACGAACACAATCCCGATGTCCCACCCGCCTTGGAGAAGGTGGTGATGAAATGCCTGGAGCGGGACCCGGATCGCCGGTATCCGCTGTGCGGCGTGATGCTGCGTGACCTGCAGAACGCGCTGTACGTCTGAACCGTCGGCCAGCGAGTATTAGCTGGCATTCCCGGCGGCGATAAATTGGGCGAAAGCCGGTTCCGGATCGGCCCGAAAGTCGCGGGTCTGCCCGCGCCAGTCAAATTGGAGGCGGCTCGCGTGCAGGGCATGGTGGGGCAAAATCAATCGCGCGCGCTGCTCGTTCGTCAGCCGCTGTTCAACGAGAGCCAGATAAAGGTCCGGATCGCCGCCATAAATCTTGTCCCCGACAATCGGATGGCCGAGGTGTGCCAGATGGATGCGGATCTGGTGTTTGCGACCCGTCAACGGGTGCAGCCGCAAAAGGGAAAAGGGAGCCTCGCGGCGGCGCCCGGCCGAATGCGGCTGTCCGGCTTTTGCCGGGTCGTCGGCCACCCTCGCGTAAAGTCGTTGTTCCACGGCAAACTCGGTCTGCGCCGGATGTCCGTCCGGGCGCACGCAATCCTTGATGGCGACCGGGCTGGCGTCGTCCCTGCCCAGCGGCGCGTCAATGGTCCCCCGGTCCAACGCCAAGTGGCCATGAACAATGGCGAGATACTCTTTGTGCACCGCCCGGGTTTCCCAAATTTTTCCCAGCTCGCCGGCCACTTTGGCGTGCTTGGCGATCAATACCACGCCAGAGGTTTCACGGTCGAGCCGGTGAATCAAATGGGGGCTGGCCTCTGCGTCGCGATGCAGGTCTGGCTGGCGGCTGCCGTCCATGCCCGAACGCAGATAAATCCGCACCCGGCTGATCAAGCTGGAGTATAGGCCGTCCTTGGTCGGATGACAGACCAGATCGGCTGGCTTATGGACGACCAGCAAGCTGGCGTCTTCGTGAATGATTTGAATCAAAATTTCTCCCCGATATACTCCGTATGCCAGCGCAAATCTTTTTCCGTGACGCCCTTGGTCTTTACGGCGTGCACGATTTCGTCGATTTGCGGCCAGCTCAAAAGCAGCGAGCCGTTGTCTGGCCAGTCCTCGTGGGTCTCCCCATACTCCGGGCCGGCCCAGAACTGCAGGTGGACTTCCACCGCTTCGCCGCTTGCCTGTGGAGCGATCGATGCGAATTTTTGCAAGGTCGTGCCAAAGTCTCTCCCGTTGGCCTTGGACCATCGCCAGAGCACCTCGTCGGTTAAGTCCAGCGGCAGTTCCCGCGGCCGGGCGGCGAACAGCCGTGCGCGGGTGGTGCGTTCCGGTTCCGTATAGGCTTTTTCCGCGGCGAACAGCACCAGATCCCCTTTGATGACCGTGTCCGCGCTGGACAGCGCCGGCCAGATGCTCGTCACTGTGCCATCGGGCTCGCGGCGTTGAAGGGCGATGCGCGGCGGGGGCGGCTCGTCGATCAACGTGTGAGACGGGTGTGAGACCTCTTCATAGCCATTGCTCAACGGCGCGACGGTCTTATGGGTGGCACAGCCGGCCCAGCCCAAGCTCAAGCTTGCCAGGTCAGCGCAAACGAGAAGACGATTCAACAACTTCATAGACAAAGCATTGCCGCTGGCAGGATCCAGTGCCTTCGGCGACCGGTATCGCCGAAGGCGGCCACTGACAAGGTGTTTGCAAAACCCATGCTGGTCAAGCCCCGGCTTTTCGGCCCGGGCCCGACGGGCGAATATTAAGAACTGCCTCGAAAAGCGGACCGCGAGTTGTCCCGGCTCGCAGTGCTCCCGCCAAGCTTCGCTGACGGGCAGGCACAGCAGCCCGGCCAACAACTCATTTTTTTTGAAATTCCCGTTGGACAACCACCGCAAGTCGGCCTAAAGTCCCGGGCAAGATTCTCGTGCTTTTGTAGTAGTACCGTTTGAAATCGTTGTAGCCTCGAAGCGGGAGACGCAGACCCGTCATCCGATGAAGGTGGATCGTTAATGAGGATCCAGTTTCGACAAATTCCCGGTGCTCTGGAGGCCGTGGCCCAGTTGGCTGAAATTGATGATTTGCCGAGCTCGTTCATGACCGTTGACTGCTTATTATTCGCCCATTACGCGCGATCCCGTTGGATATTCATCCTGGGCGTGATTGGCTGGCTCGTCGGCGCCAGCCACGCGCTGGCTTCCCAGTCCGTGGAACTGACTTGGACACCGAGTGCCAGCCCCACGATTGTGGCCTACCAGGTTTTTTACGGCACCGAAAGCGGTGTTTACCCGAACTCGATCACTTTTGGCGACGTGAGCGACGTCATCGTGCCGGGGCTGGCCGACGGCGTCACCTATTATATCGCCGTGTCGGCCATCGATGCCGACAACTTTGAAAGCACATACTCGCCGGAAGTGGTCTATACGACTCCGGCCCCGGCATCCATCGAGGTGGAGGCGCAAGGGTCCACCAACGCGCTCGGGGCGGTGGCCCTCTCTTGGACCGCCAGTTCAGACAGCGACGTTTACGGCTATGCGATCGACTATGGGACGCAGAGCGGCGACTACACCAACTCGGTCACCTGCTATGGCACCACCAATACCGTCATTTCCGGGCTGACGGGAGGCGCCACCTATTACTTTGCGGTTGCGCCCATCGATTCGCTGGGGGTGGAAGCTGTGGCATCCGACGAGGCCGCCTTTACGGTGCCCGCGCTGGTCGCGCTCCAACTCCAGGCCAGCATGCCGGCGGATGCCGCAGGCGTTGAACTAACGTGGAACCCGATCTCCAACGAGGGGATCGCCGGCTATTACATTTACTACGGAACCCAAAGCGGCGTTTATCCCAATTCCGTGAATGCCGGCGATGGGACGAACTATATCCTTGGCGGTCTGGTGCCGGGCCAAACCTATTATTGCGCGGTTGCCCCGGTGGACGCCTACGGCGATCAAGGCCCGCTTTCGAACGAAGCCAGCAGTCCGGCGGCGGGACCCGTCCCCGTTCAGATGGAGGCGCAGGCAACCACCCAGGCCATGGAAGCCGTGAACGTTGCGTGGACCGACAGTTCCGACACCAACGTTGAGGGATATGCCGTTGAATACTGGATTCCGGGGTCCGGCTCCACAAATTCGCTGGATTTTTTTGGGAGTACCAACACAATCATCACCGGACTCACCCCCGGCGTGAACTATGACTTTGCCATCGAGCCCATCAATTCGTTCGGCAATGAACCCATCGCCTCGGGCGTGGTTTCGTGCGCGGTCCCTGCGCCCGAGCCGATCACGCTTTACGCCCAGGCGCTGGCCACCGCGTCGGTCGGACTTTCCTGGAACGCGGTTCCCAACGAAGGTGTGGTGAATTACAATATTTACTACGGCACCCAGAGCGGCTCGTATTCCTACTCCGCCACATGTGGGGACGTGCCCCACTATGTCGTGGGGTCTCTTTATGGCGGCCAGACCTTCTATTTTGCCGTCGCCGCCGTGGACGCCTTCGGCACCCAGGGTCCATTGTCCAATGAGGCTTCCGCCACAACCTTGGCCCCAACTCCCGCCGTGCTGACCAGCCAAGTGTACTCCAGCGGCGCCGGCCAGGCTACGGTCATAGAGATCAGCACGCCGTCGGTTGTCTCCGGTCCGTGGGAATTGGATTCTTCCTCGGACCTGCAAAATTGGACGCTTTACACGAACGGCTATGGCTACGGTGAAGGGGATGGCTACGACGTGGATGTTTACTTTTCGATTGATCCCGCCGTGCCGCAGCTGTTCTTCCGGCTCAGCCAATAGCGGGAGCTGGCAGCCGGGAGGATTGGCCGCCGTGCGCGCCCGCGGCGGATCGCTCAATCAGTCAGACCATGAAAATACCGGCCATCATCAAGCAAGAACCATTAATCGTGGACGCGGGAGTGTCCAAGCTCGCCCGGGTCCAGTTTGCCCGCCAACCGCAGCCGGTGTTGCTGAAGGAACCCGTTCATTTCTGGGATGAAATTTACCTGGCGAATGAAGCTTACATGCTGCATGAGATAACGCATCCACGCATCCGGCGAAAACTGGTGTATGACGCGGCGACGCGCCGTTTGTTTTTGGAATATATCGAGGGCGTGACGATTCATGACCTGGTGAAAGCCGGCGCCACCGTGAAAGATTCCGGGCGGACGCACCAAATTCTCCAAAGCGTGGCGGAGACGGTGGCGGACATGCATGACGGAATCCTCTGCGGCCGGCCGGTGGTCCATAACGATTTAAAAAGCATGAACGTGCTGGTGCCGGCTGCCGAACCCCGCGAGTCCGTGCTGATCGACTTTTCGCACTCGTATTTCGAGGGTCATTTGCCGCCGTTTATCGCGGACAACCAGCATAATCCGGCCGGCACCGCCAGGTACATGGCGCCGGAAAAATGGGACGGCAACTTCGAGCAGGGCCGGCAGAGCGACGTTTTCGCCTTTGGCGTCATGGCTTATTATGTCTATACCGGCCGGTTTCCCTTTGAAGGCGACGCCGCCCGGATCGAGCAACAGATTCGGGAAGCGACGCCGCCGACCCCGATTCAACTGGGGGTGAATGTTCTCCGCAACTTGCAACTCATTGTGATGGCGTGCCTGGAGAAACAGCCGGGCCGCCGGCCCTCCATGGAACAGGTGGCCCGCTGCTACGCCGAATCAGCCAGCTTGTTCAAATAGGGCCGTCTTTCTTGCGGAGAATGATTCCCGCCCAGACGCTGAGGCGGCCCGGACGGAAATTGTCATTTTCACCCCACAAATTGCCATTCGGCGCATGATACGTTGACTCCCCCCGCGCGTTTGTTATGTTTTGCTTTCGTTTTTTACCGCAAAAATTCAACCGCAATACACATAATTTATGGCTAAAGAAAAATTCGTATATGTTTTCGGCAATAAGAAGGCTGACGGCGATGGCTCGATGAAGCCGCTGCTCGGCGGCAAAGGTGCCAACCTGGCCGAAATGGGCCGCATCGGGCTGCCCGTGCCCCCCGGTTTTACGATCACCACCGAGGTCTGCACCTATTATTACGACAACAAGAAGACGTATCCCAAGATCCTCGACGCGCAGGTCAAGGACGGCGTAGCCCATATTGAAAAGATCATCGGCACCAAGTTCGGCGACAAAGCCGCCCTGCCGCTGCTCGTCTCCGTCCGGTCCGGCGCCCGGGATTCCATGCCCGGCATGATGGACACCATTTTGAACCTGGGGCTCAACGACCAGACCGTGCTCGCGCTCGTCGCGGCCACCAAGAATGAGCGTTTCGCCTGGGACTGCTACCGCCGCTTCGTCCAGATGTATGGCGACACCGCCATGGGCGTGCAAAAACGCGCCGGGGAAGATCACGAGCCTTTTGAGACGGTCATTCACGGCCTGAAGCATGAGCGTTATCAGGCGGACATCGAGGATACCAAGCTCACCGTGGCCGATTTGCAGGAACTCGTCAGCCGGTTCAAGGCGCTGATCAAGGAGCGCACCGGCAAGGAATTCCCGCAGGATCCGTGGAAGCAGCTTTGGGGCGCCGTTGGCGCTGTGTTCAATTCCTGGATGAACGACCGCGCGATTGTTTATCGCCGCAAGTATAATATTCCCTCCGAATGGGGCACCGCCGTCAACGTGCAGGCGATGGTTTATGGCAATACCGGCCCGACTTCCGGTTCCGGCGTGGCGTTCACCCGCAATCCCGCCAACGGCGCCAAGGAGTTCTACGGCGAATTCCTCATCAACGCCCAGGGCGAAGACGTGGTCGCCGGCGTCCGCACTCCCGAACCCGTGGCGCAGCTCGCCAAAGAATTGCCGGACGCATTCAAAGAGCTGGACAACATCCGCGCGACGCTGGAAAAGCATTTCAAGGACGTGCAGGACTTCGAATTCACGATTCAGGATCACAAGGTTTATATGCTCCAGACGCGCAACGGCAAGCGCACTGCGGCCGCCGCGCTGAAGATCTCCATGGACTTGGTGAAGGAAAAAGTGATTGATGCCGAGACCGCAGTCCTCCGTAACCCGGCTGATCAACTGGACCAGCTGCTGGCCCCCATCTTTGACCTCGCCGAGGTCAAGAAGGCCAAGCCGATTGCCAGCGGTCTCCCCGCCGGCCCCGGCGCCGCCTGCGGCAAGTTCTATCTCAACGCCGACCGGGCGGTGGCGGCCGCCGACAAGGGCGAAAAAGTCCTGCTGGTCCGCATCGAGACCTCGCCCGAAGACCTGCGCGGCATGATCGCCGCTGAAGGCATTCTCACCGCCCGCGGCGGTGTCAGTTCGCACGCGGCGCTCGTGGCCCGCCAGATGGGCAAAGTCTGCGTCTGCGGCGCGGCCAGCCTGGAAATTGATTACCAGAAAAAGACCTTGAGCGTGAAGGGCGTGACCCTCAACGAAGGCGATTTCCTCTCGATCGACGGCACCGCCGGCACCGTCTATGCCGGCCAGATCAAAACCGCTCCGTCGGAAATCATCTCCGGCTTGCTGAACGGCGACAAGGAAGCCCAAGCCACCGAGAAGTTCAAGAGCTTCAACCAGCTCATGAAGTGGTGCTCGCAGTTCACCCGCCTGCAGGTTCGCACCAATGCTGATACCCCCGAGCAGGCCGCCAACGCCGTCGCCTTCGGCGCGGTGGGTATCGGCCTGACCCGCACCGAGCACATGTTCTTCGAGGGCAACCGCATCGACGCCATGCGCGAGATGATTCTTGCCGACACGCTGGCCGACCGCGAAGCCGCGCTCGCCAAGCTCCTGCCGTACCAGCGCGACGACTTCTACGGCATTTTCAAGGCGCTCAAGGGATTCCCGGCCACGATCCGTTTCCTGGATCCGCCGCTGCATGAATTCCTGCCCAACACCAAGGAATCGCAGATGGACCTCGCGCGGAAGCTCAACATCCCCGTCGAGAAGATCATCAATCGCGTGCATGAGCTGCACGAGTTCAACCCCATGCTTGGATTCCGCGGCTGCCGCCTCGGCATCAAGTATCCGGAAATCACCCGCATGCAATCGCGCGCCGTGTTCGAAGCCGTCGCCCGGTGCGTGAAGGAAAAAGTGAAGTGCAGCCCGGAGATCATGATTCCGCTCGTCGGCTTCAAGAAGGAGCTGGACCTCCAGGTGGCGATTGTCCATGAAACCGCCAAGCTGGTGCAGACCGAGCAGAAGGTAAAGTTCACCTACCACGTCGGCACCATGATCGAAGTGCCGCGCGGCGCGCTGACAGCGGACGAAATCGCCCAGACGGCAGAATTCTTCAGCTTCGGCACGAACGACCTGACCCAGACCTGCCTCGGCATGAGCCGCGACGACTCGGGTTCGTTCCTTGGCGCTTATACGGAAAACGAGATCGTGAAGAAGAATCCGTTTGCGTCCATCGACCAGGCGGGCGTCGGTCAGCTCATCAAGATTGCGGCCGAGAAGGGCAACAAGACGCGTCCTGGCATCAAGCTGGGCATCTGCGGCGAACACGGCGGCGACCCCGATTCCGTGAAGTTCTGCCATCGCGCCGGCCTCACCTATGTCAGCTGCTCGCCCTTCCGCGTGCCCGTCGCCCGCCTTGCGGCGGCCCAGGCGGCCATTGAGGAAAAGCACGCCGCCAAGGCTGCCGCCAAGACTGCGAAGAAGAAATAGACACTTGCGTACCGGCCATTGAGCCGAACAATTCCAAAGCCGCCCGGAGCAATCCGGGCGGCTTTTTTCTGGGTGCAGAGCCGGTTGAATTCGGAAGTCGGATTGCGGAATGGGGACCGCTGAAAAAGCAGGTCGCAACGGCAGAGGGCGGAGAATTTCAAAGGCCGACCTGCTCTGAATTGGTCCGACTCCACCATGGATATTGCCGCCGGTGAAGAACGCGCCCGCCGTCAGCGGGGAGCCGGAGACGGTTCCCTTGCCGCAAAGCTGGCGGCGTTCTTGGGGTCGCCGCTACCTTGATAGATCGCGGTTGTAGGGTAGCGAAAAAGCGGCCTCGTCATCTCGATTGTGCCGCCGACGCTCTTAGAGGCGATGACTTTGTCGGGTGGATTGCCGTGTTCGACCCAATCCACCACGACGGATAGCCAGTCCACGTCCGTTGCGCCAGGCCCGCCTCCGCAATGGAGACAACCCGGCACCATGAATAACCGGCAATAGTTGGTTGCGTTCGGATCGCGAGCCTGTACTTGAAGGTAATAATTGATGGTGGCTTGCGGCGGCAGAGCCGGATCGGCCCATCCGTGCCAGAGGATAAGTTTGCCCTTTCGCGCCTTGAGGGCGTCCAAGTTGGCGTCGGTCGCATCGAGGAATGAAGCGGCCAGCCGCGTATCGTCACCAAATTTTGCAAAATCATAGGTCGAATAATTCCAACCAGGATTATTGAAGACCAGGTACTTGAATATCTGGGTTCCGAAGGCAAACATCAGATCGGGGGCGTGATCTTTGGCGAGCTGGGGCCAGGGGCCGACAATCCACAATAACCACTGGCCGGGGTCGCATTCCGCACCCGGCGTGTAGCCGGGATAAATGAGCCCTTGGTCGTTTCGGGCGCCCGCGTAAATCGCCTCGATGGCTTTTCGCTGTTCAGCGGTGAGTCCGGACACTTTGGCCAAGTCAAAATGCGCCGAAGGGGGGTCTTGCACGATTCCGTCCTTCAGACCGTCTTGCGCGTCGCATTGTTCGAGAATGGCTTGTTGCAGCTTCTGGAGGCTCTCTTGATCGAGGATGGTTTTATCGAGATGGGCGGGGTCCGGGTAAAGCGCCTTCTGGATGGACACAGCGTTTGCGGCTAGGCCCGGCCAGTCAAACGCCGGGGCGCCAGCCACGATGCCATCGAAGTCCATTGGATAGCGTTGCGCCTCCATCATGGCCTGGCCTCCGCCGCGCGAGCAGCCCGTGAAATAACAGTAGCTGGCGTCCGCACCGTAATAACTGCGGATGAGAGCCTTGGCCACCTCGGCCGTCCGATGCACCGCGAGATAGCCGAAATTCACCTGCGCCTCCAAGTTGTCCAACGCCCAACCGGCCATGTAGCCGGGCTGCCACTCGTGCCCCGTGTCGGTGCCGACCGTGGCGTAGCCGCGATTGACCGTATCCTCCGCCGAGTTCTGCACCGTTCCGACAAACCCGCCGCCGCCTCCCATCACGAATCGTCCATTCCACGTGCCCGGCAACCACAGTTCAAAACGGATGTTGCCGCCGATGACGCCCTCAACCTTAACCGCCGCGGTATGAATGCTTCCCGAGCTGGCCGGAACCACCGGCGTCGCCGATTCCAAAACCACGTCCGGCAGGCGCAACTGACGCAGACCCTCAAGGGAGATGTGATTGGTCAATTGGCCCGACGCATCAGCGATGCCGCACACCACGGCGAAATAGGCGAGGAAGATTCGTTTGGCGCGTCCCATAGCTGCCGCTCATTAGACTTTGCGACCGCGAATTTGGCAATTCCCATTTTTCACGAAACCTGCCGGCAGTTTGCAAACGCAATCGGGATCGGGGAAACCATCATTGCATTGCCGAAGGCCTAGCCCAGGGCAAGGACGTGACCTGGCAAGCCCATCTTGAAAGCCGCGCGCCACCATTGACAAAAGCAAAGCCTTTTGATACAAAAGCAAGCACCTGAGGTGTAAGCCAAAATCCCGGCAAACGAAAGCCGTGGTCCCGAGCAAGGAATTCAAATAACCTCAGGCCTCCGACCGCAGTTTTACCGCAATGACTTGTGGCCGGAAAAATCAGAAAGGAGCCCAATGAAAACATACCTAATCACTTGGATAGCGGCCATTGGCATGACCGTCGTCCTCTTCTCCGGAAGCAAAGCCATAGCCGCGGAAAGCCAAGGCAAAGCCCAGCCGCTTTCCTCCAGCGCCCGTCTCAACGCGGAGCAACAAATCCAAGTCTTGATGACCGACAAGGCACACTGGACCACAGGCCAGATGAAGCTGGATACGCAGTTGATCTTTCATGCGCGTTTCAAAGCAACCGGTCTGGTCCATCCGGCGGCGCCAAAGCTGCGGCCTGCCCTGACGCCCGAAGCCGACGGGCGAATCAAAGTGGATATCAAAGGCACGGTGACTCCGGAATTGCTGGCCGCCATCCAGGCGGCCGGCGGAACCGTCGATTCATCCTTGCCGGCCTATCATTTCCTTCGGGCTGTGCTGCCGATCGAAAACATGGAAGCGCTCGCCGCGCGCAGCGACGTCGACTTCATCCAGCCGGCACAGAAGGCCCGGCAGAATTTCGTGGATTCGGAAGGTGATTATACACACCAGGCCATCCAAGCGCGTGCCGACTTCCCCGCCGACGGCGCGGGCATCACCGTCGGGGTGCTATCCGACAGCATCGATAACGGGTCGAATGCGCTGGCGCAGGCCATTGCTGACGGCAACATCGACCCGGCCAACACCTTTGTCATCCCCGGGCAGTCCGGCACCGGGGAAGGGGAGGGGCTGGCCATGTGCGAAGTCATTCACGACCTGGCGCCGGAAGCGACGCTCTACTTTGCGACTGGCGCAGCCAGCGCGGCGCAAATGGCCTCCAACATTGTGGCCTTGGCGCAGGTCGGCTGCCGGATCATCTGCGACGACGAATCGTATGATTACGAATCCCCCTTCCAAGACCAAGTGATCGCGCAGGCCGTCAACACAGTTTCAGCCATGGGTGTGCTTTACTTCTCCTGCGCCCGCAATTCCGGGAACCGCGATTCGCTGAATTCGTGCACCTGGCAGGGAGATTTTGTCAGCGGGGGTTCGGCTGGCAAATACGGACAGTATCTTCAATTTGCCCCCGGCGTAACGGAGGACGACATCCTCAGCGGGGGTTATGACTACGAGGCGGACTTGTTCTGGAGTGATCCCCTGGGCGGGTCCTCCAACGACTACGACCTCTATATGCTGGATTCCTTTGGGGACATCGTTTATTCGTCGCAAAACGTCCAAAACGGGACGCAGGATCCGTACGAGCACATCTCCGATCCGGCCCAATATAGTGCCGGCTATTATCTGGTGGTTACCCTGTACAGCGGCACCAACCGATTCATCCATCTGGACTTTGGACGGGGCATTTTGGATTGGGCCACAGCAGGTTGCATCCGCGGGCACAACGCCTGCGACGCCCCGAATGCTTTCACCGTGGCGGCGACGCCGGCTGACACAGCCTACGCCGCCGGCGACCCAACGGGACCCTTCCCCTATGGGTTCAACGCGAGCGACGTGGTGGAATACTTTAGCGCCGACGGACCCCGGCGAATGTTCTATAATCCCGATGGGACGCCCATCACCCCCGGTAATTTGAGCTCGACGGGCGGGAGGGTCTTGTACAAACCAGATTTCACGGCCGCTGATGGCGTGACTACAACCCCGCCAGGATTTGCGCCCTTCTTCGGCACGAGTTGCGCCACACCGCACGCAGCCGCCATTGCCGCTCTGGTGCTCTCCTACAATCCGGGACTGACGCCTGGCCAGGTACGCAACGTACTGACCAATTCATGCATCGACATCATGACGCCGGGCTGGGACCGGGACTCCGGCTCCGGGATCCTCATGGCCTTGGCAGCGTTGCAAAACACGCCAGCGCCGCAGGCCGCGCCATACTTTGTTCCCGGCTCGATGACTTATTCCAAAGCCGGCGGCTTCCGAGTGGCGCTGGCAGGCGCAGTCAACTCCAACTACCAGATCTTGGTCTCAACCAATCTCCTGACTTGGACCACGCTGGCCGCGTTGACAATGACCAATGTTAACACTATCTTCACCGATGCCAGCGCCGGCTCAAACAAACGCTACTATCGAGCCCAGCTGATGCAGTAACCGCCTGCCGAAAGGAAGTCGAGTTAGGGGGCAGTCATTTCATTTTAACTTTGCAAATTTACGCCAATTGATCTGGGCGGAACGTGGCCGGTCCACCGCGACCAATCTGCCCTCTCACTTCTCAGCCGGCGTATTGGTCGCCCCTGCCGAAGCTTCCGCGGGCGTATTGGTCGCTGTACTAAGAATTGCCTCGTTCTTTTCTGGAGTGGCTGGCCCGGCGTTGTCTTGGCCTGAGGCATTCTGCAATTTTTTGAGCAAATCCTTCGGGACCATTTTCGATTTCGAGGCTGCCTGGATCAATTTCCCGATCGAGACATTTCCGACCACGTTGGCAATCACTACATCATTGCCATCATCAACCAGCACTGCGACGCCCGCCGCCGTGTCGCCCGACTTGTCTGCCATGGCGTAAATCCCAACTTTGTCATTACCATCCGACACATCGACAATGGCCGTCCATTTGGTGCCGAGTTCTGTTCGGAGTGTGTTCATGGCTTTCTTGATGGCGGCCCGGTTGGATTCGTTGCCCTCGAACACCACCAGCCGGATCAGCTTCACATCTTTGACGAGGTCAGCAAGATCAATTCCGTCGGTCCCCAAATTCGTATTGTTCAATCCCGAAAGCGCGTCTTTGAGCAGGAATCGGGGAAGGTTCACATTTACCTGCGGCGGATTGGCCTTCAGGTCCAGCACCTTGTCAATGGGCAGGTAGGCTGGATCATTTTCGATGCTGGGCTGGCCGAACCCGGCCAATGGACAGGCGGCCATGGCCGCGAACGTCATCAGGGCAATGATTTTTTTCATAATTCAATATGTTGGATGATTTTGTTTTCGGCGTCTTGCAGGCTGTTCCGCAGCGGCGGAACAGCCCGGTCGGAAATTACTTTTTCGGATTGGGCACCGGCCCTGGCTGCCATGCTGCCGATCCATTCCAAGGCGCCCGCCGCCTGGTTCGCAACCTGACCGCGGTCCTTCGGCGCGCGAGTTGGCGCTTCAGCCGCCTGCCGGGCGCTCCGATCCGCCGGCCACCGCCAGATCAATACGCAGCCCGCCAGCACCAAAAGGGCCGCCGCTGGAATCGCCCGATGCAGCCAGCCGGGCGAATCCCCGCGCCAGCCAACTCGCCGTCGAACTTCATCGCGCACCCGGCGGGGACAGGTTTCCTTTTGCAGCTCACGCGCTAATCGCGATAGATTTCTTTGCATGGCTCCTCCGCGTTTGTCAGGGTCGCGATTCTCTCCCGGGCCCGCAGGAGATACACTTTGACGCTGTTGATTGGTATTCCCAAAACTTCGGCAATCTCGCGATAGCGCAGGCCATTGACTTCGTAGAGCACAAAAACGCTCCGCAGGTTTTCCGGTAATTTCAGCAGCAACCTTCTCGCTTGGTCCAGGCGCAGGTTGGAATCGGCGGCCGCACTGGGATCAACCGCCGCGGCATCCGGCTGTTCGGCCAGATCCACTTCCTCCAGGGGCATGGGCGCCACCGCGTGGCTTCGGCGGCGAATTTGGTCCAAGCAATGCCACCGCGTTGTTTTCAACAGCCACGCTCTCAAATTAAACGGATACATCCTCGGCAAATGGTTCCAGAGGCGCAGCAGCACTTCCTGCGTGGCGTCCTCCGCGTCGGCCTGATTCGCCAACAAAGACCGTGCATAGCGGTAAATCTCATCGCTATGCCGCCGGCACAGGGCTTTGAATTCAATCTCGCGAATCACGACGTCATCGCATACAACGCACCAGCCGGATGAATTGTTACAAGAAACGGCCGTTGGTGGCCCAACGGAAAAACCGTCCCGCTGGACTCCATGAATACCCTCATGATCATGGCTGGCGGCCGCAAAGATAAATTCACCGCCGGGACTCGTCCAGACACTCTTTAACCTCCGCTCCCACCGAGACCACCGCCGAGGCGAAGAACTTGCGGCCGCCAAGAGAGCAATTCTGAGAGAATAAGCGATGATTCCTGCGGTGGGATAACCGAATGCCGGGCACCGGCTTCGTGAATGTGTGAATGTCATCGTAAATTGAAAAAGGGAATTGAAAAACTTTTCGCCTATGTCCCGCTTTTGTCCAAACGGCGCCTCGTTTTTCGGCACGGATTTTTTGCCTGCCTCGCGGCTTGCTCGGCAAGGGGTGCCTGAAAATTAATCGATGTCAGCGGCTTTTTCCGAGTGGAAAAGGCGGGCCCGGATTTCGGGATTGGCGCGCGGAAATTCTTTCCCCGGCAATAGCGGTCGGAGCCCGTTATTGCCGGGCATTTTTTCGGATCTTTCCGAGCTAAGCGCTTCAAAGCCAATGGCATTGGAATTGCAATCTTTCGCTGGCTAAAATGAGAGCAGCGAGCACCGAGCTGGCAAAAGCGAGCGAAGTCATACTATCATGAATGCATCAACGACTTTGGAATCTGGTTTGAAAACTGCCGATCGTCCGTTTGCCGGGTCCATTCGACGCAAGCAGAACCGACGCACGACGCATGGGAGGCAGTCCGTTTCCAAGGCCAGCGTGGTGACCGGCATCATGTTTTTGCTAATGGCCGTTGGTGTCGCCGCGTGGGTTCTGCTAAAGGCCATTTGAGTGCGGAACCATTTCCAATGCGGAATTCAGATTGCGGTATGGGGAATGGGGACACTGGGATTATTGCAACTTCATTGGGACATTTCGCGATGCGTTGGCACTGAGCGGTCCGCGACCTTTTCCTTGATGGCGACGTAGTGGGCAATTCGCTTCTGCTCATCCAGCACCGGAGCGATGGTCATGTGCTCCGTATAAAGTCTCCCGTCCCGCCGGTGGTTGGTTATTTCGCCCTCCCAAGTCTTGCCATCGAGGATGGTACGCCACAGGCGCCGGTAGAATTCCGGCGGGTGGCGTCCGGATTTCAGGAGTTTCACCATTTGTCCGACTGCCTCCGCTTCCGCATAGCCGGTCAAACGGGTAAAGGCCGGATTGACCCATTCGATCCGGCCGGCCGGGTCGGTGATGACGATGGCGTTGGCGCAGGACAGGAGCGCGCTGGACTGAAGCAGCAATCGCTGCTGGTCGCGTTTGTGGTCGGAAAGGTCAGTGACCATGCCAACGGCGCCGGCAAAGCCTCCCGCCGCGTCATGCAACACGGTGGACGATACCCTAACCCAGACAACCTCACCGTTTTTCCGGCGGAAGCGGCACTCGTGGCGGGAGGTTCCGCAAAGCTGCTGCCGCATCATGTTATTTTGCAGGTCCGGCCAGTCCTCCGGCGCGACGAATTCCTCCAAGGGATGATCGATAATTCCGTCGATGGTATAACCAAGCAAGCCTGCCAGCCGCCGGTTTATAAAGCTCAGTTGCAGTTCGGCCTCAACGGTAAAGATGCCCTCGTCCGCGGTCTCAACGATCTGCCGATATTTCTCTTCGCTGTCGGCCAGGGCCTTGGCTCGTGCCTGTCGCTGGACGGCGATTTGGTGAAGCGTTCGGCCGAGTTGGGCCAGTTCATCCTTGCCAGGCAGGGGGAGCGCTTCGGCCGGGTCTTCGCTGGCCATGTGCCGGGTGGCAGCGATCAGGCGGGCAATGCGCTGAGTTAAAGCGTGATCAAGGTAGGTCCAAATCAAGAAACACCACACAAAGACCAGGATGCCGACGACTCCAGCGCGTTGAAAATTCGTCTCGAGTTGCTGATTTCGCAAGGGACTCAGATCGAGTTCCAAGTACAAAATCCCGATGGACGAGGGTGGCGTGGTTCCGGCTGCGGGCGCCGGCGTGAAAGGAAACGCTCCAGCGAGCACGCTACCGTGCCTCGCCACTTCAAATTGCGGGCTGCGCCGGCTGCGGGCACGGTTCAGCAGGTTGGTGTCTGCGGGTGCATCTGACCCGGTCACCGGGAGTGGCTCGCGGCCGGCGAGGACCCGATTGGAGCCATCAAAAATCAAGCCGGCCAGCACATTTGTTCCCTGGTTGAGCGCCAGGCTACGCGCAAGGGATTCAGGGATTCCGTTGGTGCAGCCGCAGGTGATGGCGCCCACGGCATCGGCGGCCAGGCCGGCCAGCTCGCGCTGAGATACTTGTTCGAGCTGGCGACTGGCTTCGAGAATGTCCCCCAAGATCAAGACGCAGACGAGCGACGCGCTGGTTGTGAACAGAACGACCGGGATGGCGTAATTCAAGGGATACGTTTTAGTCATGGCAAAACCAATATTCCAAGGGCGGAGCATTTTAAACGTTGTGTGCTACAGCCGGGATGGGGTGAGTCGAGGCGGGTCGGAGACCGGCGCTCCGACGGCGTGCAGGCAGCCGGGCCGAGCAATGCTCGGCGCCCCGGGGAAGGCAACCAGGTCGCGCGTTACGGCGGAGATGGCTTGGCTCACGCTGCGAGCGGGCGCGCTGGCGATGGAGCACTCCTCAGGTCGTGCGCCACAGTGACCGGCAATATGGGCTGCTTCAATTGCGGGGTGTATTCCGGGACGAGCCGAGTCATTTGGATTTTAAGTTCATCGGCAGTCAAGCGCGGGAAACTGGCGCGGAACTCCGCGAACCGGGAAGTGACCGCTTCCAGCGACGGCGCGGTGGTGGTCAAGCGGAAGATGCGCTGGTGTGCCGTGGCCTCCAACTCTTCGCTGCCATAGTTTAATTCCTCGAACATTTTTTCTCCCGGCCGCAAGCCGGTAAACTCGATGGGAATGTCCTCTTCCGGTTTTAACCCTTGCAGCCGGATCATGGAACGCGCCAGGTCAACTATTTTCACAGGCCGGCCCATGTCCAGCAGGAAAATTTCCCCGCCTTCGCCCATCACGCCGCTTTGCAGGACCAGGCCGACGGCTTCCGGGATGGTCATGAAATAACGGGTCACGTCCGGGTGGGTTACTTTGACCGGACCGCCGGCGGCGATTTGCTTGAGGAAGGTGGGCACCACGCTGCCGGACGAGCCCAGCACATTACCGAAGCGCACGGAAATGAAGCGTGTACCTTCGCGATGCCGGATTTGCCAGGCTTGCAGGAACATTTCGGCCATCCGTTTGGAGGCGCCCATGACATTCGTTGGGTTGATGGCCTTGTCGGTGGAAATGAGCACAAAGCGCTGTATCCCAGCCTGGGATGCCAGCTGGGCCAGTTGCGCTGTGCCCATGGCATTATTTGTAATGGCCTCCACGGGCTGGCTCTCCATCATGGGCACGTGCTTGTGGGCGGCGGCATGGAAGACCATCATGGGATGATGCTCCGCAAAGATGCCCTGAATGCGCTCCGCATTACAAATGTCGGCCACGAGCGGTACAATCAGTCGCTTGAAACCCGCTTCGATCAACTCCTGCTCAATGATGAACAGAAGTCCCTCGCTCTGGTCGATCATCAATAATTTGCGGGGCTGACAGCGCAGAATCTGGCGGCACAATTCGCTGCCGATGCTGCCGCCGGCGCCGGTGACCGCTACCACCTGACCGGCGAACATCTGGCGGATGCCGGCAGAATTCAGCTGTGCCGGGCTGCGCCCGAGCAAGTCGTCGATCTGCACGGGCCGCAGCCGGGCCAGGGACGACTTGGTTTCCACGAGATCGTTTGAGGGGAGCAGGGTATCCAGGCGAAGGCCCTTACCCTCCAACAATTTGACGATGGTGCGGATGCGTTTGCGCGGGGCTGAGGGCATGGCGATAATCACCCTCCGCAAATCCGACGGCTTTTCCGGGCCCAGCAACCACTCGGGTCCCCCAACGATGCGGATGCCACCGAGGGTTTGGCCCCATTTGGCCTGGTCGTCATCCAGGAACACCTGCGGGGTGAGTCCCAGGCTGGAGGAGCGCATCAACTGTTGGGCCAGGCGCGCGCCGGCGTCCCCCGCCCCCACGATGGCCACGGGTTCGAGGCGGTGGCTGGTGGTTTTGGATCCCGATTCAAACTGACAGCGGATTTGGCGCAGGAGCAAGCGCGCGGCACTGTTCAGGCCGAGGAAAAAAATGCCATCCATCGCCAGGACGCTGCGGGGCGGCGCCAACTCGCCTCCAGAAACGAGCCAAATTCCAAATAAGGCAAGGGTGGAGAGTATGCCGGCGCGGGCAATCTGGTTAAAATCGGGGACCGAAAAATAGGAGAGCAGACTGTTAAACTGACCCATTATGGCCATTACCACGAGCCTCGTTGCCAGCAACCATGGCAGCACGGCGAACAAATGCCGGAGTTCCACAGCCGGGGGCGTGAACTCGAAGCGCAGAAGATAAGCGAACCATAAGCTGGCGAAGGCCATACAACAATACGCCGCTGCAAGGACTGCCAACCGGGCAACGCGATTGAGAGATATCATGGTTGAACGTTGATTAGGGTACTGCTGTTGAGGATCTTCTGATTCGGCCGCCGCACCATCTGATTTGCGACGCACCGGTGACTTCCGCAGGACGGCTGATAAAAAAGCATGAACTTTGCCACCAATTCCCGGAGGAAGCCGCGACGACATGCAGGACTCGGAACGTAAGGACGCTAATGAGCTAAAGCGCAGGTGTTTCCGAATGTTTTGTCAGGGCTGGAACGCCATATGTGGACCATTGCCTGCTCTGTCCGCTACGTTCCAAGAATTAGTCACGGATGTCAGATCCAGCCGCGCCACCGATACACCCACCAACCAATCTTTTCGTGCAAGTAGAGAGCGAGGAGAGACAGCCGATGCTGAGTCGGAAAAGGGCTGAACACCCAAGCTTGTGGTTCTCTCAACACTTGGAAATCGGCGGCCACCGGCGTGACTTCAATGCCCTGCTTGGCGAACAATGCCGCTCCGCGACGCATATGGAGCGCGGAGGTGACCAATATCACTTTTGACCAACCTTGGCTTAGCGCCAGTTTCCGGAAGGCGACCGCCTCGTCGTGGGTATTGATGCAGATGCCGAGATTGGTCACCGTGCCCTGGACAAGTTCCCAGTTCGTCACCCATGCCTGGAGCACATTCATGGAGGGCTCATCCGGACGGCCCGGCATCGGCCAACTGCCCCCCAGCACGAGAGTTCTGGCCCTGCCCGAACGCACCAACTGAATCGCGGTGAGGAAACGGCTGGCGCCATCTGACAGGGCGAAGCCAAGCGGATCATCTGGCGAAATCCGATCCCCGCCGCCCAGTGCGACAACAGCGTCATACGGGGCCGAAGCTGAAACGCTGAGAGGCTGAAGCGCTGAGACCTTGCTCCCGGCCGCCCATGGGCGCTCTTCGCGCGCGACGAGTTTCTCGACCAAATGCGTACTGCCGAGCACAAACAGCACGAAGGCGGGCAAACCCAGCCACAGCGCACTGCGCCATTGGCGGCGGCAAAGCAGCCAAAGCACACCCAGAATCATCAGGAACCATAACATGCCGACGGGTTCGGTAAGCGGAGCGAAGAACTGCAAGTGGTAGTTCATTCGCTCACCGGCGGCAGAATCGGCCAGTAATCCGCCGGAAACCGGAAATCATCAGTTTGCGCGTCTTCGATTTTGCCCGAGGAAAAGACCATCAAGATAGCCCCCGGGGTCAGTTGGACGGTGCCGGCGGCAAAGCCAGGGGGAACATGGAGCACCTGCGGATTGACCGCCGCCAACGTGAACCGCCTGACTGGCAAGTCCCGGCGGGGACTCGACCAAAGGTCTGGTTGGACCACGGCAACCAGCGCTTCCCCGCGGATCACGCTGAACCACTTATGGTCTCGCTGATGGCCCACCCAGCCGCGGGGAAAATTCGGCCGACTGGCCTGTATCCAGTAGAACCGATCCACTCCCTTGAAGTCGAAGCCATTGACAAAGGATGCACTGCCCCGCTCATCCGCCCGGCGACCGCCCTGGATCAAATGCGGATGAAATTTTGCTGCCGCCTTTCGACCCATTCGTTTGGCGGGCGAATCCGGAGAAGCCCGGAGACGCAAAGAGCGCGGGGTTTTCGAGGAAGCTTTTTCCGTACTGCCCCGTGGGCTTTGCAACCTGGTCTTTCTGGTTGTCCTTCGCATTTTCAAATTCGCTTAATTCGCTATTCGGAGGTCCGATTTTCCAGCCATCGCGCCGGGCGGCAATCCTACTTTTAGTGGGATCAACGTGCGCAAGATGATCTTGACGTCTTTCCAGACATTGGCCTCCCGGGCATAGGCCAGGTTAAGTTCGATTTTGCGCGGCACACAGTATTCCAAATAAAATTTCTCCGTGTCGGCTGCGGTGGCCAGCAGCTCCTCCTCCTTGCGAAAGGCCAACGTGGCCAGATCAGTGATTCCAGGTTTCAACACGAGCACCTGCCGCTGCTCGGGGGTATAACGGGCCACATAGCGCGGCACCTCCGGGCGCGGACCCACGAAGCTCATTTCCCCGCGCAGCACGTTCCACAACTGCGGCAATTCATCCAGCTTGGTTTTGCGCAAAAACCGACCAATCCGGGTGATGCGCGGGTCGCGGTCCCGGGTCACGCTGAGGCCCAGCCGGTCTGCATTGAGCACCATGGTTCGGAACTTGAATATTTGGAACACCCGCCCGTGTTGGCCCACGCGCGATTGAAGATAGAACACCGGTCCGCCGTCGGACAGCTTTACAGTGACCGCCAGCAGCCCGAGCACTGGGCTCAGAAACAGGAAACCACCGGTTGCCAAAACCAGGTCAAGAGCATGCTTGGGGCGCGTGCCTAACTTGGGTTCACTTAATTTCATATCCCTTCCCAGCGCTGGAAAACGCTTCTGCTTTGAATTTCGCCGCTGCATGGCGCGCCTGAAATCCTAATGCTGTCGCCTGCTTTTGGGAAGTCATTTCCTCATCGACGCTAAAGGGTGAATTCAACACAATGTAATTTCGTCAAGCCCGATTTCCAAGGGCCCGTTTGACTTGGGCGACGACATAGGCCAGTTCCTGGTTGGACATGCTTGGGTAAACTGGCAGGGAAACACAGCCCTGCCAGTGTTTTTCCGCGTTTGGATAATCTTGCTCCTTCAATTGATACCGGTCCCGATAATAAGTCATCCGATGCAAAGGCTTGTAGTGAACCGACGTGCCGATGCCAGCCTTATAAAGCAGCTCGATCAACCGGTTTCGGGGAATGGGGGCCGATTTGTTTAGCACCAGCCAGAACAGGTGACAAGAATGATCCGCCAGCGAGCCATGTATGACCGGGAGGTCGATGCTCTCCAACCCGCCCAAATGCGCCTGATAATACTCGAGACACCGCTGCCTTTCGGTCCGCATTTCTTGCGCCCGCTCCAACTGTGCCAGACCAATGGCGGCATTGATATCCGGCATATTGTATTTGAACCCGGGCGCAGTGACATCATATTCCCAACACGCCTTGTTGGCGGTGAACCGGTCCCAGACTTCGTGATCGATGCCGTGCAGCCTCATGTTTTTTGCCCGGCGATCGATCGCTTCGTCCTCCGTCACCAACATGCCACCCTCACCGGTGGTGATGGTTTTGTTGGCGTAAAAACTGAAACAGGTGACGTCTCCGAAACTGCCCACCATCCGTCCCTGGTGCCGCGTCGGAAACGCATGCGCAGCGTCTTCAACCACTTTGACACCCTGCTTGCGACAAACGTCCAGGATGCCGTCATGATCTGGAGATCGAGAGGCCGCCATCTGCGCGGCCTGGCCACCAAAATGAACGACCATCACCGCCTTGATGCCTGGATGCCGAGTCAGAGCCCCGGCGAGAATTTCCGGGGTCAGCAGTCCGGTGCGATAATCCACATCCACAAACACCGGGTCGGCGCCCAGATAACGGACCACCTCCGCCGTGGCAGTAAAAGTGAGCGTGGGCACCAGCACTTTGTCTCCGGGACCGATCCCGATGGCTTCCAAAGCGAGGTGCAGGGCGGCGGTGCAGGAATTCACGGCGCAAGCGTGACGGGCGCCGACCACCTCGGCAAAACGCTTTTCGAGGTCCAAAGTTTTGCTGGCCGTTGTCAGCCACCCGCTCGCGAGCACTTCCTGGAGGTATTTCCATTCATTCCCGGCGAAGGCGATTTTGGCAAAAGGTATCTTCATTCAGCCGTTTCCAAATAACAAGCAGACGATATTAACATGCATGGAGTTAAAAAGCGGTCAATGCAATACTATTTACCTGGCGATTCGACAAGCTTTGCGCCGGCTGGGGGGACGATATCGCTTTTACGCAAAGACCATTCACAAAACGCAAAGAAGGCCAACCAGATCAGAATGACCAAGGAGCTCAGCGCCACGCGTAATGGTGGGCTAGCCCGCAGGTAGAGCACCATCAGCGCAAGCACCAGGGCCTGCAAGGCCATCTCCAAACCTGTGATCATGGGATGGCCATGGCCGGCGCGATTCAGCCTTTGATAGAAATGCTCCCGGTGCGCGTCAAGCCAGCGGTCGCCCCGAAAAACTCTTCGCCCAAGGGTGATGGCGGTGTCGAGCACGAAATTGGCATGCAGCAGCGCCAGTGGAACCAGCAACCACAAGCCAACGACCTTGGCCAGCCACAAAGTCAGCACGGCGAGCAAGAACCCAATTGGCGCGCTGCCCACGTCACCCATGAACATGCGTGCCCGGGGAAAATTGTGCGGCAGGAAGCCGAGCGCGGCCCCGGCGAGAGCCAGACACCACATGATAGGAGGACTGTCAAACTGCCCTCCGGCAAGGTTGGCCAGGACCGCCATGCCGATACCGGTAATCGCTGCCTGACCTCCGGCAATTCCGTTGATCCCGTCCATGAAATTGAAAGCATTGGTATAGCCGGCAATCCAAAGAACCGCCAACGGCCATCCCAAGATCCACGGCGCAGAGTGGAGGTAATCGGCGCCAAGTCCCAACGTCACTTGTGCGAGGTTGAGCACGGCTATGACCACCACCGCGGCAGCGAGGTGGCAGCCCAATCGAATCGCTGGGCCAAGCGTTCTCAGATCGTCAACAAACGAAACCACGGCCAGTCCCAGTACGGTCAACATGAGTGTGCCTGAGCCAGGAAGCAGCGTGTTTCCCAAGAGCGCAATCCCGGCAAGCAAAACCAGGACGATGGCAATGCCTCCTCCGCGCACCACCGGGGCAGAATGACTTGACCGGGCGTTCGGATGGTCAACCGCCTGCAAGGCCATCAAAATTCTTCGAATGGGGTATCCAAGCAAGAAGCTTGCGATCATTACGGCAACCAGAAGCCGCAAGCAGGACAGCCTACCGTCGGGATCCCGAAATAAAGACTCCAAGGATGCCATGGCAGCAACTTAAGCCTCTGTCAATACTTCCTTGAACAGCGCGCGAAACTGCTCGGCAGCGTGGTTCAGGGTAAATCGCCTTACCAAAGCGGAACGGGCATTTTGTGCCATTTGCTCCCGCAAAATGGGGTTTTGCTTTAATCGAACGATCCCGCTGGCCAGGACTGAGGCATCGTCTCCAAGCACATTCACGCCGCACTGCTCTTCTTCGAGAACCATTGCCACTTCGCTTCCCGGGGGAACCATCGCCACCGCTGCCCGCCCGGAGGCCAGGATTGAATAAAGCTTGCTGGGAACCCCCAGGCCCAGCATCCGCCGGTCCAAAGGAATGAGCGAAATGTCCGCGGCAGCCAATACCTCCTTCATGTCCGACCGATGAACGCTGGCAAGCACCCGGACATTTTTCAATCCTTCCTTCTCAACGATGTCCACGATTTCGGAGCGCCTGACACCGTCTCCCACCAGGACAAATGAGACGTCTTGATCTTCCAATAACTTGGCCGCCCCAAGGATCTGGTCAAAATTAACATAATGGCTGAAGTTTCCGCCGTAGAGTACCACAAAGCCAGCCGCGGCATTGGCTCGCCTAAACCGATTGTCTCTTTCAAAAACACTGGTCGTGATTGGATCCGCCCAACTGGATATAACCTTAATATGATCCAAGGGCACATCATAGCGACTATGGAGATGGTCGCGCATGCATCTTCCCAGCGCCACGACCATCGCTGCCGAGGCCAACCAGCGCTTCTGCAGACTTCTGCAGGCCCTGGCCAACAGAGAGGCATTGTTTAGCCGCCCCAAGGCCACCGCAATATCCGGGTAGAGATCGTGAACCAGATATACATAGGGAACACCGCGAAGATTCCGGTAAAGCCAGGCTGCCAGGGCGTTAGCGGGCGGGTTGGTCACAATCAGCAGCAGATCGTAGGCCGGCTTGCGCAACAGCCAGAAGAGTCCGATCATCGAGAATACTCCGCCGGATAGTAACCGTAAAGCGATTGATGGCCGGTTTGACTTGGGGGCTCTCAATCTGCGAATAGTCAACCCGTTCCAAACCTCTTTGGGGAGCAGCGCCGTATTAACCCCGCTTGGCCGATAGAGATGCCGGCTCGTAATGACATCAATCTCGATGTCAGCGCAGGAATTTTTCAGGCAACTGGCCAGTTCGCCCAGGTCGGTTGGGGTTGAGCCGGAATCGTCCGGATAAAAATACTCGCAGAGGATGGCGATCTTCATCTGGGAATCAAAAAATTGAACGTCAGTGCCAATCGTAGCGACTGAAAGTTTCCAAGTTATGCCAGCGGTGGGCGAGCTTGGCGGTGCCGACGATTAACTTCAGGACCCGCAGGGAGGTATTGTCCACCTGATACTCGGCGGGTATCTCGCGGTTTGGAAATGACTCATGTTCCCGAACGACGATCTTAATGCCGGCGACCAGGGTGTCCGGATCCAGCCCCGTGAGCACGATGGATCCGCAGTCCAACGCCTCGGGACGTTCAATGGACTGACGGAGGGTGACGGCTGGGAAATCGAGAATGGCCGATTCCTCGCTGATGGTACCACTGTCGGAAACAGCACAAAACGCATTCATTTGCAGGTGATTGTAATCCAGGAAACCGAAGGGCTTCAGGAAACGGATATCGCGTCCTTCGACCTTCAGTCCGGCTTCCGCCAGTCGATTGCGGGTGCGCGGATGGGTGGAAACTACAACTGGATAATGAAATTCGTCGTGGAGGCGTTCCAGGCAGCGCAAAACCTGTTGCAAATTCTCGCGGCTATCAACATTTTCCTCCCGGTGAGCGCTGACAATGAAGTATTTGCCTTTTTCAAGCTGGAGTTGCGCCAGAATCGTTGAGGCGTTGATCTGTCGCAACCGGCTCATCAATACCTCGCGCATGGGCGAACCGGTGAGATAAACAAATCGATGGGATAATCCTTCGCTTAGAAGGTGCCGCCGGGCGTGTTCAGTGTAACGAGGTTGAAATCGGCCAAATGGTCCACGAGTTTGCGGTTGGTTTCTTCGGGAACATTTGGGTCAAAGGAGCGGTTGCCGGCCTCCATG
>JBEKZM010000090.1:0-26402 GCA_049509875.1 Verrucomicrobiota bacterium
GTCTGATTCGCCGCGTGCCGGGACCACTGGGCGTGGCGAGTTATTTTTTGTGTCGTTGATTGTCTTCAAAAAGTTTTGTTTTCCTTGCTGCTATTGGCCTGCCGAACGAAGAGGCGTTGTGTCTCCAGCGGATTTATCGGCACGCCCTTTTCAAGAGCGATGTCGATCACCCACCGGGGAATCCGAAATCGATTGCCCAGGCGAATCCCCGGCAGGCGACCACTGCGGAGATAATCGCGGGCTGTTTCGGGATGAATTTTAAGGAGGCGGGCTGTCTCTGGTACGTCAAAAGTTTCCAGTTCCGCGTGATCTATTGGTTTATTGCGTTTTAGCATGGCTCATTTGTAATCCCTTTGTTTGGGCCTGCATAGACACACGGAAAAATTATTTTTTAGCGGACGAGAAAGGGGCTGTCTGGTAGCTACTTACACAAGAAAGCTACTTATACGAGATCAATTCTTCGATGTAATTTCTGAATTTCCCAAGATTGCGCCGGTTGCGTGCGCCGAGAGCAACTTGATTACGCAGCGGTGCAAGCGCACGCCAGATTTCCGAATTGTTCATGCCGAATTTGGAGCAGCGCCAGACGGCCAGCGCGAACAGCCTCGAATCAATCTGCAACGACTTGGGACCGCGATGTTCAACCTCAAAGGCCGCCTTGCCACGGTACTTGCGCATCCATTTGACGAGCCGTAAAAAAGAATCCGCGAGCGGGCCGTCCTGCTCTCTCCAGTCGATCTCGATTTCAAGTTTTTCCAAATACTTGTGATAATTAGAGGATAAACGCTTCAGCCGGATAAGCCGGCTGTCTGATACGGAAGGAAGTTGGCCGAGTTCGTTTGCCAAGCGAACGGACCCGGAAGGAGGTTGATCAACACCACTGACCAGTTGACCGGTTTTGGAGGCCTTTCCGGCCTTGCCCGTTCGGATTCCGCTCCCGAACTTAGATTTTTCTGCACCTGAAAGATTCAACCAACAACGTAAATACCGAGATTCGCTCTCTTTGAGCTGGTCAAGCTCTCCCTGCAAGTCCAGCTTTTGAGCGAAAACCCTGTCCGTTTCAGCAATTTCATCAAGGGTTCTGGACCGTCTCATGATCGAGGCCCGGACACACCGGAGCCTGGACCGTCGAAGCTCGTACTCAAAGCAATCCTCACGCTCGTCCTCATCAACGAGATCAAACCGGTATTCTTCTTTGCTCAGTTTGAATTTCACAGCTTTCGCTTCTTGGTCTGCGGATTGAGCATCTGCGCAATGTCTGGAGCAATCCGTTTCCGATTTTCAACATAAACGCCAGCCGTGACAGCCAAACTTGAATGCCGCAAGGCTTTACTGGCCGTAAATAAATCCGATTCGGCGGCAACTAGGCTGCCGAATTCTTTTCGTAACTGGTGCAGAGGTTTAGGTCCGTCTAGCCCTTTCGTGCGCAGCCAACTGACCGCCCTGTCCAATGCGTCGGGACTGCTGACAAAATCGTCTAGCTTGCCCCTGAACTGCTCTAGCTCGACCAACAGTCCACCACTGACGTGAACCGGTTGTTCACTTTCACCAGTTTTTGGTGACCATCCTCCTGTAGCCTGAATTAGGATGCGCCCGCGCTCTTTGTCCACTCGTCGCCATCGCAAATTCTGAATCTCCCCCCGCCGCAAACCTGCGCCCAACGCCAGCAGCACCGCGATGTAGGCTGGAGGGTCCTTGCTCAACTCCTTTTTCGCCTGTCTGACTAACTTTGCAGCGTCAAAAATGCTCGTATAGGCGGGAGCGTTCGCCCCCGGTGGCCTTCTCACGCCGTCAAACGGCCTTGGCTCCGGCAGAATTAGCCCTTGGCGTTCAGCTATGCGCAACGCCGCCCTGGCGTTCCTCATAAACGAAACGACACTGATGCGAGCTGATCGTCCGGCATTTGCATCTCCACCACCGGCCCCGATCTGGCGGCCAATGATTGCTTCCACGGCTTCCTGATCCAGGTCGGCCAGCTTTACAGCATCGACCTCCTGCCGATATGCGGTCGAACCCTTTGGGCCAAAGGTCTTTTTTGATGCTTGAAACCCGATATGGCGGGCACCAAACCAACGCAGGGCATTCACATAGTTCGCCTTGGTCGTCGAACGCATATCGGCCTTGTTGATAGCTGTGGCAGCGTGGCCAATCGTCACCATTAATGCAGGAGTGCGACGGCGCTCCGGGTCAAATTCGCGCAGCGCGGCATCCCAACCCACAGCGCGGATGTTTGCATATAATTGGGAGGCTTTTCTTGCAGCCTCAAGCCGGTCAGCGGTATTAAGCGCCACGGCTTCACGCCTTCCGCCGATCATTAATCGGACAAAATAATTGGAAACTTTTCGACGTAGGCCATGCTCGTCACGCCAGGTTGGCAGGAAAACTTTGGGCTCCCAAAATTTGGCCGTGCTCTTGCCAAAGCCCACAGAAGCCCGGCCAGATTTGGTGCCAAGTTTCTGCTTATTTTCTGCTAAATCTTCCTTTGCCAATTCTTTGCCACTTTTTGGACTGAACGCGGCTGTATCCGGCTGAGGATTCATGTGAGCATTATGGCCCAATCGCTCGGTGAATACTACAGTTTTTCACAGTCTTACACAGCCGGTTAAAATTCTCCACAGTGAGCTTTGCATCTGATTTGTAATCAGCAGGTCGTCGGTTCAAGCCCGACAGCTGGCTCCATTCTTTGGCTCGATCTCACGCCCCGCGGAAACGTGTCCAGCGGACTTGTCCCGAAAATTCCACGCGCGGCGGGACGGAATTTCGCATGGGCCGCGAGGCGGCGCAGGCGGACATTTGCTGCTTTCTGTTCGCCAAACCCCGTGTGAAAACGGCGCCGCGGACGTTTAAGTTATGAGACCTCGAATTTGGTCCACGAGCCGGCGCACCAGGCGGGGGCGGTCATTGCCGGTTATGTCAACTACCGTCCGATTCCAGGCGGCCAGAGCCGAATCCAACGCGTCCGGCCCGGGCGGACGGCCGCTTCCGACAAAAGCGGCGACGTTTTGGAGATGTTGCGCGCAAGCTTCGCGCAGCGCCGATTCGGCGGCCTGTGCCGGCCGGTCCAGAAGCTGCCATTCCGAAATTTTGGTCTTTCTCAGCAGGGCGGTGGTCAAAAGACACAACGCTTGAAGGTGAGCCGTCAGGTGTTCCGGCAAGGTCGGCGGCAGGCCTTTGGGATTCGCAAACAGGAGGTTCTCCACGCTTGCCTGTTCGCTCAACACCAGCACGTTGTCCAAATCATTCGAAAGCGCCTGGTGTAACGCCGCCGCCCGCGAGCCTTCGGTTGGGGCGGCGACGCCCGGTTTGGGAAAGAGCAGCAGCTCCGCCGCGCTCCGCAGCAGACGCGCCAGCGTGATCCGCAACGCGGTGCCCGCGTGCTCGGGCCAGATAAAGCGAAAGACCAGGGCGGATACCACGATGCCGAGGACGATCCCCGCCAGCCGGTCGCGAACGATGGTCAGATTTGTCTCCGGTTCAAAGCCTTGGAAAACGCAAAAATAAAAGGCAAAGGCCGCCTGCAATCCGGCGTAGGCGATGCGCTCGGAGCCGGCCGCAACCCAGCCAAAGAACGCGGAGCCGGCCGCCGTGAGCAGGACCAGCGAGGTGATGCTTTCCATGTGCGGGATCAGCAGGAAAATCGCCAGATAACCCGCCACCCCCCCACCCAGACAGCCAAAGAACCGCAGCCAGCTTTTGTAAATCGTGGCCCCGGTGTTGCCCAGCGCCACGAAACAACAGGTGACGAAAGCCGTGCTGATACCCGGCCAATCCAGTCCGCTGTAAATCAGGTAGCAGGCCATGGCCCCCAGCGTGACTTTCAGGGCGAAATGCACATGCGCCGGATTCGTAAAGGCGTCAGCGTGGAACAACGACCGTTTGGTCTTCGGCGGATTGGTCGAGGAATAATCCGAAGCGCCGCGGATCAAACTGTCGCGCATTGATTCGGCGGCAAATTGCAACTCGCGCAACTGCGGCAGGCGGGCCTGCGGCGGGGGCGAGGGTCGCGCCGACAAGACCGGGCTGATTTCAGGCACAATTGTCTTGAGTCGAGTGAGGTCCGCCAGCAGTGCCCGGGCGCAATCGAGGTCCTCCGGAGGGAGCGCTTGTGGCTCCCGCAACTCCAGGGAGGCCGTGGCGCTGACCAGATGCCCGGCGGAGGCGATAGTCTCCACGAGAAACGGGTGCCGCCGTTTTATGTAAGCATCTTTCAACTCGGCAAACTTCAACAGCCCCAGCATCACGGTGCACCCGCGCGTGGCCAGGTCCAGCAAGGCGGGGTTGTCCTGTCCGCCGGCCGTGCCTTCCTTGAGCACGCGTTCCAGGGCGGTGATGGCCGCGTTGAGCCGAAGCGTCAGGGATTGGACCAGGGCCGTCCATGGATCAGCGGGCAGCAGGACTTGATTGATGGCCACCGTGAGCGCAATCGGATAAACAATGGCCACCCAGAGCCAAAGTTCTCCGCGGACGAGCGCATCGGTGTTGGGCGCCTCTTCCGCTATTGTTTCCATGAGAGCGCTGAAAAATCCGAGCACAAATCCCAACGGACCGATGACAAATGTCCGGGTCAGGAACATGGCGGCGAATATCATCCCGGCCATGACCGGTACGCGCAGCTCCGGATAATCAAACGTGTAGGAAAAAAGGAACACGCTGATGGCCGTGGCCATGGTTACGCCAGCCGCCATCACCGTGCCCGTGACCAGGGTGAGCACCCGGTTTTCCTTGGTCACGAAGAAAACGAAAAACGCTGAAAAAGCCAGTTCCGGGACTTGCAAAGCCAAGGAGGTGACGGTGACCAGCACCACGGTGACGACCATCCGGATGGTCATCGCCAGGCGGCCGGGATACACGGCCAGTTCACGACGGAGCCAGGTCGCCCAGGCGGGCGCGAATTTCACTCGCTGCGCAGTGGTCCAGGTGGTCATTTGATGATGGCGACCGCCGATGCACCCATGCGGAACAACCGGGGGTCAGGGTTTACCACCTCGATGCGCACGGGAAACCGCTGCGCAATGTGAACCCAGTTTAATTCGCGCGGGACGGAAGGCACGCCGCTGGAAATGTCGATCTCGTCGGTCGAGGTCACGGCCCAGCCAACGCCCTGTACCCGCCCGGCAAAACGATGGTCGGGAGCCGAAAGCAAATACACTTCCGCGCTGGCGCCCGGAGTGAAGTGGCGGATTTCGCCTTCCCGAAAATTGGCGATGACATACCAGTGGCGCAGGTCCAGCAACGAAAATACGGGCACGCCGACATTGGCATAGGCGCCGGCGGAGAGATTGAGGTTGATCACTTTCCCGGGAAAGGGAGCTGGGACTTTGCAATACGAGAGGTTGAGCTTGGCGAGATCGATGGCGGCGACCGCTCCGGGCCGTTGCGCCTGAAGCGTGGCCAGGCTGCTCAAGGCGGCCTTGGCCTGGTTCAAGCGCTGTTCCTCGGCGGCCAACGAAGCCGCCGCCACCTTGACGGCGGTTTCGGCCTTGTCCACGTCATCAGCCGTGGCAAAGCCTTTGGGCAGGAGCGGCTGCAGGCGAGCGAGTGTGTCGGCGGCCTGCTTTTGCTGCGCTCGGGCCTGTTCGACGCCGGCTTCAGCGGCCTTGACCTGGTAGCGGAGCGTTTCATCCTGGGAATGGGCCACTTCGATTTCTTGATCAAGCGCGGCCAGAGCCGCTTGGGCATTTTCCACTTGCAACTGGTAATCGGCAGGGTCGATTTCAAACAGGACGTCGCCCTCCTGCACCTCCTGGTTGTCTTGGACATTCATTCGGATGATCTGGCCCCGCACCCGCGGCGCCACGCCAATGACGTTTGCTGCCGCGATGGCGTCGTCCGTGCGCGGATGTCGCTCAATCACGCTCCAGACCCAGAGCACGAGTAGGACCACGCCGATCATGGCGGCAATGCTGATGAGTCGGCCGGCCATCGCTCGCCGGTCTGCCGGCGCCGGCGTGGCTGGCGCGTTTTCCGCGGCCGGCGGCTGGGGAGGGTTATCCATAAAATCTCAGTTCTTGAAAAAAATCAGCCAGACCGTCAGCGTAAAGCAGACCATCAGGCATAAGTAAACCACCGGGGCCGGCCGCACCTGCGCGGCCAGCCTGCAGGCGATCAAGATCTGCCGCGCAATCACTGTGGCCACTAGCCCGATCACGATGCAAACGATCCAGGCCGGGAAATAGGAGCCCAGAACATCGACCGTTGGCGAATGGTTCCTTTGGCAGCCGGCGCACAGCCAAATTGCTGACAGAACTGCCGCTTGAAGCCCCGACCGCCGCCGGTTGACTGCGGGCGCGTTTCGCTGCCGCCGGCACGAGGCGGAAATGAATGGGAATGCCGGCCTCATGGTCGGTGGGTTGAAACTGGAGCAGGTCGGGCCAAGTCGCCGACACTCAGGGCGAGCGCCGCCAGGCCGGTATAGATTGCGGAGCGCGTGTCCACCACGGTGCTGCGGGCGGCCGTGACATTTCGCTGCGCGTTTTGGGTATCGATGTAAGTCCCCAAGCCATGTCGATAGGCGTCGAGCGAGGCGTCAAAGGCGCTTTGCGCAGCGGCGAGCAGTTTTTCGGCCGATTGCTGTTTGCGCAGGGCCGTTTTCAGGTCCGTGTACGCTTTCCACACCTCGCTCACCGCCTGGTCGCGCGCATCCGTCAGTTCGCTTTCGGCCTGCCGAAGCGCGGACTGGGCATTGCGCAAATTGTTGGCCCGGGCATAACCATCGAAAATCGGCAGGTCGATTGACAGCCCCACGGAATAAGCTGGCTTGTCGTTTCCGGTATAGGGAGAGTCATAAGCGTTGACATCCAGCTTTGACCAGCCGGCGCTGCCTTCGAACGAAATTTTCGGGTAATAGGCGGCTCGCGCCTGCCGAACCAGGGCCTGCCGGGTGCGGACATTCGCCAGCTTGGACACCAGGTCGGGACGTTGGGCAAGCGCGCGATCAATCATCTCGTCGAGCGGCTCGTTTGGATCCCCCTCAAATTCCTTTTCCGGAACCTCGGCGACCTGCAATTCCGTGGTGGGCACAATGCCCAGACTGCGGATGAGCGCCACGCGGGCATCGCTCAGGTCGCCGCGGGCGGCTTCCAGATCATATTCGGCTTGCGCGGTCTGTTGTTCCGCCTGCAGCACATCCGGCCGGGTGGCCAGACCGTTGTCGAACCGCGCCTGTGCCGCTTCGCCCACGGTCCGGGCTGCTTGCAGTGAACTTTCGGCCACCTCGACCTGCTGCCGCGCGGTGCTGAAATCGTAAAAGCCCTTCGTGACCGCAAAAACAATCTGCTGATGCGCGGCGTTGAAATCGACGTTGGCCAGCCACGACTGCTCCTTCGCGGCGGCGACCGCCGCCCGCCGGCCGCCAAAATCGAAAAGCAGCCACTTGACGTCGAGCGTGGCATTTTCCGCCGCGGCGTTGCCCGGGAAAACCGAAGTCAGGGCGAACAGGCTGTGCTCAAAAGCGGCCCCGGCCGAGGCGGCCAAATAGGGATAATACGTGCTCTCGCTCAAACCAACGGACTGGGCCGCCTGGCGCGCGCGTTCCCAGGCGATCCGCGTCTGGGGATGGCTTCTCTCCGCGATATCAATCAGTTCCGGCAGACCGTAAACCTGGTCCGGTGAGATGGCCGCCCGGGAATTGGTGCGGTATTGCGACCGGTCGTGCGCCAGTTGCTTTTCGTAATCCTCGAGTTGCGGCGGAAACCAGGCCTTGTCCGGCGTCGGGGGCGACGGATTGTCGGCCCAAACCGAAATTCCAATGGCCAAGGTCATAAGGACTGCCAGGTTCAAGCAGTTTCGCGAGAAAAACCTCAATTGGAAAAAGCCAGACATCGATCGGGATAAGCCACGACCATACTTTAAATGCTCCTGCCTACTTTCTGAATTTCATCCTACAATCGAAGCCCCGAAGTGGCAAATGTTAATTCCGGCATCGCCTGGTATGAAACAAGATTCTTCGTCCGCGTCCGCCATTGGATGGGGGGCAAAAATCTTCTGGCCCCCCAAAACCCTGGTTGGGTCCGCGGTATATAGCATCCCCGAAGGGGATATAATTCTCGTTTTTTATGGGCTTTTTTGTCGGTTTGAAGAATTTTGTCTCCCACCCGCCGCGGGCGGGGTTCAAGGCGACGTGGCGCCGGAATTTTTTTGACTCAACGGCGCGCCAAGGACACGTTCCAGATCCATTAAGGCCAGTTGATACTGCCAGCGGGTGTCGAGGTCAAAGCGCAGTGTTTCCACCAGTTGCAGTTCCGCCGCCGCCACCTGCTCGGGCATGACATTGGGCGAGGCCTTCAGAGTGGCCAGCGCCTGCCGCATGGTGGCAATCAGCGGTTCCACGTTGGCGTCGTTGCGGACCTGTTGCCGCCGGGTCTGGTCCACTTCATCCAAGGCGTCGTGCAATTCCTGGCGGACCAGCTTGAAGCCATTGGTTTCATCGACGCCGGCCAGCCCGACCTTGGCCAGCGCCGCGGCCGCGGCATGGTTCTTGGTCCAGGAAAAAATGGGAACATCCATGGCCAGGCCCACAAAATACTGGTCGGATTTGTACTGATTGCCGCCCTCGACTTTCGTGATCCAGGGCCAGCGCTGGTTGTAGATTTCGTGGTAGGTGGATTGGGCTGCCTGGGCGCGCCAGCGCAAAGCGGTCAGATCGTATCGCGACCGGTCGGCCATGGCCTCCACCTGTTGAAAGTCCAGCGCCGGCTCCATCAGGGATGGCGGCGCCTCGTTCGTGGCCAGTTCAAAGGATTCCGGCGGGATGTCGAGCAGCGCGGCCAGTTGTCGCCGTGCCTGTTGATAGCGGTGGTACGTCTGGTCCAACTCGTTCTGGAATTGAAGGTACTGCCGGCTGGCGGTCATCAAATCGGAAGCGGTGGCGGCTCCCTGTTTCAAGCGCGCCTGCATCGCATTCAAGACCTCCCCGTTAAAGCGCACCTCGTCGGCGCTGAAAGCCAGATCATTGGTCAAATAACCGAGCTGGGCAAACAGCCGCTGCACCTCGGAACGGACGAGCCAGATGGCGGCGCTCAAGTCGGCCTGGACCGCCTTGTAATCCGCCGTCCGGGCGTCAACGCGCGGAAGGACGAGCCAGGGATTGGGCACAAAGAAGTCGAGTCTGACCCGGCCATCTTCCAAGTCGCCGGTCCCGCCGTCGAACGCCTGTCCGCGGGAGCGGATCTGGCCTTCCACCTCCGGGTCTTTGATGTCCGTGGCGGCGAGGCGCTCCTGGCGGGCCACTTCCATGGCCGCCTTCAAACTCGCGACGCGGCCGTCGCACACCAGCGCCCGGCGCAGCGCCTGTTCCATGGTGAGCGGCGCCCCGGGTGCCCAGGGCGGGGGATGGGTGGGAGTGGCCGAAGTCCGATCATGGTTGCCGGGCGGCGGAGACGAATCAGCCCGCGCACTCGCGGTTCCGAAACCCAGAACCGCAATGAGCAGGGAGCTGGCGGCAAATCGACATTTTGATTGGAAAAAATCAGACCTCATATTCGGTTCCAGAATGAATAGCATCACCACTGCAATCCCAGCCGATACCGCAAATCCGCCCAGAACTTGGAGGTAAGCCGGATCTGGACGCTCTCGCCGGGAACCGCGTTTCCCGTGCCTTCGGTTTCGAAGACAATTCGCTGCGCGCGAAAGGTGACTGCGCTCTGTTGTGCCGAGGTGCTGGGCCGGGTGCGCGTTGGGATTTCGTCAATTTCCGGCGCGCAGGCCACCACCTTGACCTTCAATGGCGGGAGTCGCAACCGGAACGCATACCCCTGATCCCCGATCTTGAACATGCCTTCGCGCACCTCGGGCAGATAGCCGATGATCAAATGACTGCTTGAAACGACGCTGACCACGGTGTCCCCGGGCTTGGCGGTGACTCCGGGATAGATGCCGATGCTCGAGACGATTCCGCCGCCCTGCGAACGGAGGGAATAATTTTCCTTTTCGAGCCTTTTCATCTCGACGGCATTCTTCAGTATTTCCACCTGCGCCGCGGTCTTTTGGGCGATCGCCTGCTTGATGTCGCCCCCAGCCGGCAGTTTCAGGCCCTGCTGCAAATCCTCCCGCTCTTTTTTCCGGCTCACCAAAGTCGTTTCGTCGGTTTTGATCAATTGTTCACAAGTCGCCACCTCTTTCTCCAGCCCCGCTATTTCCGGACGAAGGGCATCATCTTCGACCTCGGTGATCAGCTTGCCGGCAAATAGCGCATCGCGCTTGGCCTGCATGCTTTTCAGTTCCGCCAGCCTGGCGGCGTCGCTTTCCAACAAGCCTTTCTGTTGGGCAATCGCGGCTTCCGTGGCCATGATGTCATCGTCACAAGTCCGCAGCAGGCTGAGCATCTGCTCCTCATAGGCGGCCCAGGAGCCTTCCGCCGCCGCCAGCGTGGCTTCCGCTTCCGCGAGCTGCGAGTCCACAAGGGTCGTATCCATTTGCGCGAGAAGCTGGCCGTTGGTCACGCTGTCTCCGATTTTGACATAGATAGCCTGGACCCGCGCGGTCTCCAGGGGGGACAGATTGTGGGCCACGGTCTGCGCCGAACCGGCCATGACGCCAAACTGCGTGCTCTTGATATAAAACGCCACGGCAATAACGGCCACAGCCAGCCAGGCCGCGAACGGCCAGCGGTCCCGCCAGCGGTGCCAGCGGAGTGAGGGATGACCGCGCAAAGGCGGTCTGGAATAAGTATCTTCTTCGGTTTGCATGCCAGGCTAAAGCTCGACGGTTGAACGATGAAGCAAAAGGTTTGGTTCCGACAAATCCACAATCGCACCGAGGCGATTGATGATCTCGGACTGATAGGACGGATCGATCAGGCGGACGTGATAACAAAATTCGGTAAGTTCGCCCTGGCGAATCTCCCGCACGGCGATGAGTGAAAAGGCGGAACAGGTTTGCCGCATGATTTCCTTGACCTTTTCCTCGGAGGCCGAGTCCGGGGGGAGCACGTAGCGGAGCAGGGCCTCGTGCTGCCGCCGCGAGGCAAAGGGCGACCAGTGCAACAACACCGCGGCGACACAGATCATTCCTGTACCCACGACCGCCACCCCGTAAACGGCGGAGCCGCAGGCAACCCCGACTCCCAGGCAGGCGAAGAGAAAGGCGAGGTCCCGCGTGTCCCGCACCGGCGTCCGGAAACGCACAATGGCCAGGGAGCCCAGAATGCCCAACCCGCGCGCCAGGCTGTTGCCCACGGCCATGATGATCATGCTCACCACCATGCTGGCGAGAATCATCGTGTGCACGAACGAGCGGGAGTAGGAAAGCGATTGAAACGTCCAGCGGTAAACGGAGGCGATGGCGGTGCTCAGGACAAAGCAAATCAACATCGAGGCGATGATTTGTTCCACCCCCAGCCACTGGGTGGTTCCATAGATGGTTATAAAGTCGTCCATAAATCGGGATTACAAATATCGCAGCAGGTCAATTTCATATTCGGGCGTCCAGGGTGTGGCGTGAAACATGGATTCCGCCCAGATGGCGTTGCTGTACTTGCAGTGGCCGACCCGCCAAAGGTCGAATTTCGTCACCAAATCCATCATCCATCGGGGCACATGATTCAGCGCCTTCAATTCGAGCACGACCCCCGAGAAATCCAGTTCCTTGTCATGGCGCCGGGTTTGCATCATGGGATTATCCAGCGCACGCCACACGCCGTCGCTGCCCCAAGAGTTCCAGGCATACGTCTGCTGAAACTCCAGCCGGCTGTCAAAAGTGACGCGCGCATAATCTTCCACCTTGCCAAAATAGGACTCGCGCTGATAGCGGATCAGCATGAGCGGCCGCGCGCCAATCTGTTTGACCAGCCGGATGAACTGGTAAAAATTGTTCGCTTCTTTCGCCTTCTTGAACTGGATTCCCTTGATCACGCGGTCTTGGAACAGATGTTCCCCCCACTGCGCAAAAGGAATCTGGCTGCGGTATTTATAAATCATGTTCCGGTCTTTTGCCTTCACTTCCAGGAACACCGGACACTCTCCGACCGGATCGCCGTAGGTTCGCACCCGCAGCTTGAACCGATCCACAAAGTCCCACAGTTTGGCGTAATGCAGGCTCAATCCGGGCGAGTCCAACTGCAGGGTCGTATTGATATAAGTGGGCGGGTCGCCGGTGCAGTTGGGGTCCGGCTCGCAAAACGGCCGTATCTCCTTGCGAATTTCTGCCACCATCTCCGCGGGAATGACGTATTTGGTCTCATAACGCCGGAGCTGGCGGTTATAGTCGGCGTGTTTTTCGTCCGTCTCAGCGGGTTTTTCGTCCGTCTGAGCGAGTTGAGTCCGTTTCCGCGGGCTCCGAAGGGTGGCCGGGTTGGCCGTTTCGGTGGAAACAGATTTCAACAAACTCAAATCCGCGATCATAAGAGGCTCTACAGCAATTTCCGTGCGAGGCTGCGGCTCGATCCCTGCAGAATTCGGCTGCATCGACCGACCGGCGGCTTTATATAACAGCGCTGGAAGTGGACTGATTCTAATGAATTGCCGCACCACGTCAAGCCCTGTGCTTTTTATTATTGAACCTGATCGTTCCAAATGGATGTCTTGAAATTGTAACTTTGGAATGGCCCGGCCCAGATCTGGGCACTGGCTGGCGCGCCTTGTCGGCGGCCAGCTTCGCTGGGCGGTCATCATGGTTCGGTGAGGTGAGTGCGTTATACTTGCGGTATTGGATCGACCGAACCGGCTCTCCACTTGAGCGGAAAATACGCCATTTGAGGGATGCGGAAGGGCTGGAACCTGAGGCATCATCAGGCCCATGAAATTTGCACAGAGCCTCGGTTTGGCTGGCGGCGGGAAGCAGCTCGGATTGAACTCGTATCGCCAGCAAGTCCGCTTCCATTGGGCTCGCGAGCTGGTTCGATTGGGTCTCGTTTTTCCCGCCTTCTTTCCCCTCATTGCCTTGGGCCAGATCGAAAGTGTCACGCGGTTGACCGCCCGGCCTTGCCAATATGAACGCCTGGATTTCGTGATCATGCTCACCGCCCGCTGGGAAACCAGTCCGTATTGCGCGGAGGAAGTGCGGCTCGACCTCAAACTGGCCGCGCCGTCCGGAATATCGGTGGTCGCCCCGGCCTTCTTTGAACACGGACAAAGCGGGCATCCCTCCGTCTGGAGGGCCCGCTTCACTCCAGTTGAACCAGGAGATTATACCGGTGCCTTTGTCCTGACCCACGCCGGCAAAACCGATCTTTCCGCGCAAATCTCCTTTGCGGTGGCGGCCTCCGGCCGGAGGGGGTTCCTGCATGCGGCCAACGATTGGACCCTCCGTTTTGACAACGGCGAATCGTTCCGCGGCGTCGGCGAAAACATCGCCTGGGAAGCCCGCAACCGCGACGATTCCCGCTTCTTCCGGGACCTTCAGGAAAATCCGCGCTATAACTATGAATATATGCTGGGAACTCTCGCGGCCAACGGGGGCAATTTTTTTCGGACCTGGATGTGCCCGTGGAACCTGCCGCTGGAGTGGAAAACGGTTGCCAACACCAATCGCTATGCCAGGGACGACGGCCACTTCAACGCCTCGGCCTGCGAACGCCTGGATGAACTGGTCGATTTGGCCGGCTCGCTGGACCTCTACCTGATGTTGACGCTGGATAATTCCGGGGACTTCCAAGGCTGGGGCTGGCGGCAAAACAGTTACAATGCCGCCCAGGGCGGTCCGGCGGCCACGCCGCAGGACTTCTTCACCGATCCCGGCGCCCGGGCGCAATACAAGGACCGGCTCCGTTACCTCGTGGCGCGTTGGGGTTATAGCCCGAACCTCGGCGCCTGGGAATTCTTCAATGAAATTGACAATCTGATGCATGGGCTGCCGCAACAGATTCCGGATGATGTCGTGACCGCCTGGCACGCGGAAATGAGCGCCTACCTCAAAAGCATTGATCCCTATCATCATCTGGTAACCACCAGCATCTCGCACCGCACGGTTGCCGGGCTAAATGAAATCCCCTCACTGGATTTCAACCAGCGTCACATCTACGGACACGATGGCCGCGGACAAACCGCGACGTTCCCGGACGTGTTGCGCCGGTCGTCCCGCGACGAGGCCAAACCGCTGGTGATCGGCGAATACGGCTTTGAATGGGACTGGAACAGGAATTTTGACGAGCTGGCCGCCGGCATGGACGGCGATTTCAAACGAGGACTTTGGCTGGGCCTCTTTTCGCCCACGCCCATTCTGCCCATGTCGTGGTGGTGGGAATATTTCGATCATCGGGGGGTGACGCCCTATATCAGCCGTGTCCGGTCAATGCTCGACCGGATGCTCGCGGCCGGCAACGGATCGTTTGCCGAAGCCACGGCGCAGTGGCATGGCCCCCGCGCGGACGTGCTGGCGGTTCGTTGCGGAGAAACCATCTTCGTCCTGATCGGCAATGAGGGAACCAATGCGATTACCGGCGAGCTATCAGTTTTGCTGGCGCCAGCTCAAGAATATTGCATCTCGGCCTTCGATCCAGAACGCAACGTCACCTGTCCCCTGCCCTCGCTTTCATCGGGCGACCAGCCGATCACTGGAATCGCCGTTTCTCCCGCCAATTCAATCATCGTGATTGCGTCTCCCAAGGCTCCCGCCCGGGGAGGTAAAAACGCGGACCGTTAAAACCGAGCTTTTATAACGCGGTAGGACGCGTCGCTCCGCGCGTGCCGCGCCAGCCGACCAACGCAGGTTCACCCTGAAAATTTTCGCCTGCCGTCATTTATCGTCCCCCATTCCGCATTGGGGACTCAAAACCCTCAGGCGCGGGCTCCCGCTTTCAGGTATTTGGTCACGGCTTCAGTTCGCCCTTGCACATGCAATTTCTCGTAGATATGCCCCAGATGCGTGCGCACGGTTTCCGCGCTAATCCCCAGTTTGACGGCGATCTCCTTGTTGGTCAGCCCGTCGCACAGCCGGACGAGGATTTCAAGTTCCCGGGGCGAGAGGCCTTGTTCCTGAATGCCGATAGCGGCCGTTGGCCGGAACGACTGGACCACCAAGCGGGCAATTTCGCTCGTCATGGGAGCGCCGCCGGAATGGACATCAACGATGGCCCGAAGCACTTCTTCGGTGGGCGCCCGTTTCAATAAATAGCCGCTGGCACCCGCCTTCAGGGCTTGGAAAATCAGCTCAATGTCCTTATACACCGTGAGGATGATGACTTGCAGGTCCGGCATGCGCGCCTTCAGCCTGGCGGTGCAGGCAATCCCGGATTCTCCGGGCAGGTGGATGTCCATCAAGACGACGTCGGGCTGCAACCGGGGAATCTCGGCCATGGCTTCTTTGGCGGTCGCATAAGCGCCGCCGCAGCGGAGCCTGGGGGTGGCGTCAATCAGCTCGCGCATCGTGTTGCGCACGGTTTCATTGTCTTCAACGATGGCGACGGTTATCATGGACAGCGGTTAGTTTGACGGCAGCGGGATGGCGAAGGTTATCGCAGTTCCTCCGCCGGGTCGCGAACAAATTTGGCAGTGCCCGCCCAGGCCGGCCAGCCGGCCGTTATAATTCGAGAGGCCATTGCCTTCCAGGATCTGGCCGGCCTCGAAACCGCAGCCGTCGTCCACGACGTTGACCCGCAGTTCCGACGGATGAATGGCGATTTCAAACAGCACCTCCGCGGCGCGCGAATGGCGGACCACGTTATTGAGGGCTTCCTTGACGGCCAGAAAGAGGTTGTGGCGAAAATCCGCTGTCAATTTTAAGGACGGAATGTCCGCCGGCACCTTGACCCGGCAGGCCATGCCCGACGGCGACATGTATTCTTCCGCATAACTGCCGAGATAGCTGATGAGAAACGGCAGGGAATCCTTCTGGGGGTTTACCAGCCAGACGATGACGTCCAGCGCATTGACAATCGCCCGGGCCTTGGCGGCGATCGTCTGGAAGCGATGCCCGGCCTTTTCGAATGTGGGCGGCCGGCCGGCGCCGGCGTCGGCCAGCAGGCTGATTTCGGTCAGGCTGGACCCCAGGTCGTCATGCAAGTCGCGGGCGATTCGCGAGCGCTCGGCCTCAATGGCCCGCTGTTGCTCAATCCGTTCCCGCGCCAGCACTTCCTGTTTGAGCTGGGCGGTTCGCTGTTCCACCTGGCGGTGGAGCTGACGGATCCACACGAGCGCCACCGCGAGGATGCCCAATAGAATGCCGATGGCGCCCAGCAATCGCCGGAGCGTCCACCACGGGGCCAGTTCCAAAATTCGAATGTCGTCAGGAGCATTGAGCAGCAATTCAAAGGAATCGATCGTGCGGCCGGCGGCGCGGTCGCCGCCCCGCCCCACATAGACGCCGGTCAAAGCCACCAAACTGCCCACCGGCACCGGCCGTGCGGCCGAGTGACCATTCAATTTGGCCGCGAACATATGTGAGCCGGACTGCAAGTTGAAGACGTGATCCTGCTGCTCCTGGCTCACACTCCTCAACCACGCCTGCACCGTCACCAGCGTCGAATCATAATCCGGGTTCAGCAGGGCGCCCCCGCTCAATTGCCGCGCCGGCGCCAGCGGCGCGTGCCCCGTTTTTCGCACGGACGCCTCGCGCAATACCGGCGACAGTCCGCCCACCACCGGAAAGCCAACCACTTCCACCTGGTCACCAGCCTCCAGCCCCACGTTGTCGCGCGCAAAAAACTGCAGACCGTTGGCCGTGTCCATCAAATAATACTGGTCGTCGCGCCGATGGACAATTTGCCCGGATATTTTCACCATTTGAAAGGCGCTGGCTTTGACGTCAAACAACAGCAGATCGGCCACGCGCTTGAGCGGAGCCGAAAACGGGTCCGGCGGCGCTTCCTGGTCTACGTTGATGGTGACGTCGTGGATCTGGACGGCGCCCGGAATCAGCACATGGCTGGTTTCGTCTTTCACCGCCCAAAGGCAACCCCGGATGCGAACGATGGAATTGAGGTAGGGCTTCAATTCATCGAGGCGCTTTTCCGGCAGATAAATCTGCAGCTCCCCGTCGTGCGTCAGCATGTTCATCCGCGTCATTTCCACGGCTGTGACGATGCCCTGCACCTCCACATATTCCGTGTCCAATGCGCCATCCATCAGCTGGTCCCAGGTGGGCTGCACCGGTTCCGGGAGCACTCCCAGGCCCAGGCGTACAATTTGTTGGGCCAGAATCATGGGTGAAAATTGGACGGTGGTCGTGCCGTTGATTTCCACGAAATCGCCCACGTGCTGTCGACCGGAATCGTCGGAGTTGACCGCCTGCGCGAATACCCCCATGGTGGAATCCTGCACGACAAAGCCGCCGCCGCCGCACCAGGTCAGCACGCCGCGGAGATGGACCGGATAGCTTCGGAGTGCCTCCTCGCGTTTGAGCCGTTTGACCTGGCCGGCGGTGGTCAGCAGCGGCAGTAGATTCGGGTTGGCCTGCCCCTGCCCGACTTCCCGGTAATATCCATCTTGGAGCAGAACCTGGCTGTTTTTCCAGGCGGGCTCAGCCAGCGCCTCCACATAATCGCCAGGCGCCGGCAACGCCTGGGCCGTGTAAATTCTGGCTTGGCCGGTGCCGTCGTCAATGGACCATGACCCATCGGCCGCCAGGCCGCCAACCCGTCCAGCGACATGGATTAGCGGTCCATTGCCGGTCGCCTGCGCGGCCCACAGGTTGCTGATCAGCGTTGGCGGATGGCTGTTCCACAGTTCGGGGGCCACCTCCAGGAGTTGCATCGATCCGGCATCGGGCACCCAAATGACTCCGGGCACACTCTGTCCATCCAATCTGTGCGCCGCGCGGCAGACTCCGGTGATGCGGATGCGGCCGCCCGGAAACAGGCTGGTCAAGCTGGCCGGGCTCTCACCGAGCGTCGCCCGGATCTTGCCGGAGTCGGAACTCAGTTCGATTTCACTTTCCCGGGCCGCCCGCTGGCTGATGTAAGTCACAGTGCCCTCGGCGCTCAACCATTGTGACAGGGTTTTTTCTGAAGCCACCTGGCCGGGAATTGCAGGCCGGGCCACCGGCACGCCCGCGAAGCCGAGGGCCGCTATCCTGGCGTTGCGCACAAAAAGCTGGTTCCGTCCCTGCGTTGCAATGGAGAAACGGTACTCGCCTGCGACCTGAATTTGAAGGTAACCGTCCAGCGTGCACCCGAAATAACTGTCGTGCGGCCCGGACGCCGCGTAAAAGTTGGCCCTCACGCCCGTCCAGGTGGGAGCCGCGCCTTTGAAATCCGGCCCGCCGCTCCGCCAGCCGTTGTAAACCGCGCAACTCAATCCCGGCGCCCAGCCGCCGCCCGCAACCGTCTTGTGGAAGAGGGCCGAATCGGGAAGCGTTTGTCGGGCCAGGCCGGCCCCTTCAAAGAATAAATCCACGGCCTCCAGATTTCCTCCAGAACACCAGGAGACGGTGACCGGGTACATTCGGGGTTTCAAAGTGGCGACGCCGGATTGCTCAACGATCCCATCCGAGCAATCCAGCTTCAGTGTCAGTCCGGCCACGGCGGCCCGAACGCTGCCGCGGCTGCCCGCGTAGGTGCCCGTCAGCGAAATCTTCAGGCCCGGCGGCAGCGGTTCGCTGCGGGGATCCGTTTCCACCAAGGCCGCTCCTGACTCATCTTGCAGGACGATCTTGCCGCGATGGATATCGGACCAGCAGACGACGCCCGCCAGATTCACCGGCCAGTCGGTCCGGATGGTCTGGCCGGTCAATTCCTGGAATTGGACCACGTTCGTGATCGCTGCCACGGGGAAGGGCGTTTGTGCCCCGAGGCCAAACGGTTGCGCCAGCCACGCCATGGCGCAGACCGCACCGGTCCGTCCAAACGAGGAGCGGACCAGTCGGGCGAGGAACATTTTGGGATCCTATCAAAACGGGTTTGCGGCTGTAAAGTCGCGGCCAAGTTTGGGAGTGTCTTGGGATTTTATCACCCGTGCCATTGATAAATTTGGCGGGCGTTGGCCCTGAAGGCCAACGCCCGCCGCTTCCGCACCGGTTTAATCCGTCGCGGGACTGGCGATCAGCTTTGCCATCACGGGCCAACCATGACCGGCGCGCTGGTCGCGGCCGAAATGGCGCCAGCCGTGGTATCGGTGGCGGTCACAGTCCAACTGCCCTGGTCCGCGAATTGCACCGATGCTTGCAGGGAGCCACTGGCCAGTGCCGCTGGAACCGGCAACCCCGCGCCGCTGTCCGTGCTGGCGAGGCTGATCGTGTCGCTCGGCGCGGAGGCCACGATGTGCCAGGTGGCGTCACAGGCATTGATCGTCACGGATACCAGGCCGGAACTGGCGCCGCTTAAGCTGATCGGTGTCGGGGATCCAATGTAACCGCTGGCGGTGTTGGGCGCGTTCGTTTCACCCGGCAGCAGCACTTGCAATTGGGTGAAGTTCCGCCTGACAAGGCTCATGAACACATCCGGGCTGTTGGTGGGGTAGCTTGGCATCAGCGCCGGCAGGAGCACCTCGTTGGCGTTGGCCGTGACCACTATTTGGGAGGGACTGGCATTCATCCATCCGTTCGTGCCGGCGGCCAGGTTGGTGCTCACGGCCAGGGCAAATCCCTGGTCAGGCAGGGTCCATTTCACCCAGTACTTGTCGGTGGAGTGGACGAGCAGCATGTTGTTCGCATACGCAACCTCGCCCCAGTTCGTCGTGTCCAGGACCGTCTGACGGCTCCAGACATCGTCCAGCGACGGCGAAGCGGTCACACCGCTGATTTTGAACTCTGAATAGGTTGAATATTGGCCGACATTGCCATCGGCCGCTCCGGGACCATTCTGCTGATTGCCCATATAAACGGTCAATGGATTGGCGAAATAAGTCTGGAAACCGGCCGCCACATCCTGCCCCGGCACGTTGAAATTCGTGCTGATCCCGCCCGACCCGCTGAGCGGAACATAGCTTATCGTGACATTCGTGTCGTTCTGAAAGGCCAGGCTCCAGGTTCCCACCGCGCTCGGGGCTGTAAGCGATCCGATGTTGCCCGTCCAGGCAGTGGCCGTGGCCGCCGCACCGCTGCCGCCCCCGCCCGAAAAAGTGACGGTTGTCCCGTCAGTATAGCCGCTTCCGCCCGCCGTGACCACCAGGTTGGTCACCTCACCGGAGGAGCTGATTTGCGCCGTCGCCGTGGCGCCGGTGCCCGTGCCGGAAATCGTCACCGATGGCGCACTGGTGTAGCCTGATCCTCCCGACGCCACATTGAGCTGCCACACCACTCCAACCCAATTCCACATCCCATTGCCGTCCGGCTCATTGGCTTTGCATTGGAACGATCCGGTGGCCGAGCCATTGGCATTGCCAAAAATGGCGAGCTGCGCTTCGTTTGCGGCATCATAGTCAACCCCCGAATCGCCGAACTGTCCATTTGGCACCAGAAAGATTTCCGATTCGATGGGATGATTTGCATCCGGATAGCTGACGATCGTCTGCGAGTAGGTCACCGGATTGGGGGAACCGATCCAGGAAAAATTTCTGGTCGTGTTGACGGGGTCGAACGCCATGAGTATTTGACGGTTGTAAGAGCTCGCATTGCCACTGCACATGAGCAGCAGCCCCGAGGGCGACGTATTGCGCGCGATGGACAGCGTGGGCGGTGGTGGCAGATTCGTATTGCCGCCGAAGATGACATTATCCAGATAAAACGTCGTGGTTCCCCCGTTGGGCAGGGGCGAACCGCTGTCATTTTGCTTCACCTTGACGGCGTATCCTTCAATCGGGCCGATCTGGGAAGCTTCGGATGAGCTGATCGGAATCACCACGTGTTGCCAGCCATTGCCATTGGTAATCGCGGAGATCCAGACTCCGAAGGACGTGCTGGGCCAGCCGGCGGAGGTCGGGATGCAGCCAAAATCAATGGCGCCATAGCTGACTCCGTTGGCGTCCACCGCCGAGGCGGGATCAAACTTGATGTCAAAGCTGACGTTCGTGTAGTCGCTTGTGGGGGTGGCCGGAAACCAGCGCGCCACCATCACCTGGTCGCCGGAAGACGTTACCCAGCCGATTTGGAATTCGGCGGAGCCCGAGCCGGAATTATTGGGGCCCATGGTTGTGATGGCGTTATCAGTGCTCCACGCAATGACGGGAGCGGCTGTACCCCATCCTTGATTTTGCAAATTACCGGTGGTGTCGGTGTCGAACTGGTCGGCAATATAATTGGCGAACGGTTGTGCCTGGCTGGAGGCGATCGCGCCGGCCGCGGTCAGCGCCATGGCGAGAGGTCTATACCATTGACAGGGGGTGGACTTCTTCATAGGACGTGCGGTTGAGGGTGATGTTGGTGGTTGTGGTTGTGGTTGTGGTTGTAATTCATCGTTACTATGCCATACCCACAAATTCCGTGGCATCCCCCGAATAGCGTATTTTAACGGCGGGCAGGCCGCCTAATTCGTTTGCCGGGCACGATAAAACCCGGCCGCATTGGTGGTGCCGGGAATTTCCATGATGAGCGAGGCGCCTTGAAGATTGGTCACGGTCATCAGCGGAGTCCAGTTCGCGAAATCCCCGGACCGCTCAATGACATATTTTCCGCCGATGCCCGCCGCCAGCCGCATTTGAAACGCGCCCTCCGGACTCTCCGGGAGCGCCATCAGCCTGGGTTGCGAATATATAACGCCGGCCAGATCGACGGCGAAGGCGGGCAAGGGAAGCCGAAGGGTTTGGTTCGTGGTGGAAGATACGCTAGCGCCAGCGGGCGCGGCGCTCGCCGGGTCGTACCAGTTTGCATAATAACTGCCCTCGGGCCAATTCGTGAGCACGATGGCCTGCCCAGACAGCACCGGCAACAAGGCGTTCGTGCCGCCGGCTGGAAAATTCGCATCGCCGGCCACCACATAGACCAGGGCTTCCCCCGCGCCGACCAGGCCGATCGCGTTGACTTTGGCCGCGTCGTTGAAGCCCATGGCGGTCCACCGCCCCTGGCCCCATCCGGTCGGGCCCAGGATCGCAGTCAACGCCGAATAGTCGGCATAGCCGGGTATGTCGCTCCACCACCATGGCATCGAAGTGCCGACCGAAGGTCCCAGGGCGCCGCTCCAGATTCCTTCGCGAAACCCGCGCAGATCCGGGTCGCTATTGTCATAATTCCATCCGCGCCAGTCCGTGCCAAATTCCCCGATCATGATCGGTTTGCCATACGCGGTCCAAAAATATTCTGCGTCCCCCGCGATACTCAACGGCGATGCCGTCATGGTGTAGGCGTGCTCGGAGCTGTAGCTCATTTCCGGCAGACTCCAGATTTCCGGGTGCGCGCTCGCGTACGTCAGGCTGGTGGTGATCAGATGATGGCAGGGATCATTCGTGCCCAGCCAATCCCCCATCTGACCGTGCCACGCGGCCACGTTGGTCGCGTTAAGATAAGCATACTCATTGTCGATCTCGTTGAAGAATTCCCAGGCCAGCAGGTTCTGACTGTAGCCATAGCGGGCAACCAAGTAGCGCAGGCGCTTTTGATAGATGTTTTGCGCGGCGCCATTGGTGAAGAAAGCGTTCTGATTGATGCACGGGCCGCCCAGGGCCGAATTGTACGGATTTTGCGCCCAATAATTCCCTCCGCCCCAGTAATCCGTCTGGGTCCCAAACATCCCGTGATAGTCGAGCGTTAATTGCAGATAAATGCCCTCCCGCTCGGCCTGTTGCAAAACGTAGTCCAGTTGCCACGCCGGGTCGAGGGCATAGTTGTTCAGCGTCCCCGGCGCTTCTTCAATGCCAAAGGACCACGGAGACATCCAAATCCGCGCAAAGTTCTCGCCGGCGTTGTGCATCGCCGGCAGCCAGTTGTCATAATCATAAGTCCCGATATTCGGCCACGCCAGATTCTCGCCGTTCAATGGCAATGCCCGGCCGTCACCCGTCTCAAAATACTCGTTCCCGGCGGCGATGCCCACGTACCCGAACCGCGCCGGCGGCCCATTGGACGTGACCGAGAAATTGGTAGCGACCGTTTCAAAGGGCTGGCCATTGGTGCGAATGGTTAGCGACAGCAAGTAGGCGCCGGTTTCCGGCGGAGTAAATCGGAGCCGCCATTCGGCGGGCGCATTGGGCGTATCGTATTCCGTACTTCCCGAAAGGAGGCGCTGGTAGGATTGATACCAAAATCCCGGCACCACCACCGCCCTGCCCGAAGGCAAAGTGAAGGTTCCGTCCAAGGCGATGGCGGCGGGATCGAAAGGATTTGACCCGCTGATCACGTTGGTAATCTGAAACTCCAGCCGCTGCCAGGCTTGGGCGGAACTCAACTGAAGGATCTGGGGCGGCCCCATCGCCGGCGACGGCGGATAGCCGCTGAAAATGAGGTTGTCGATCCAGAATCTGGTCGTGCCGGTCAAATTGGCTCCCGTTTGACTCTGCTGGATTTTCAGGCCGATGCCGGTGACCGCCGCCAAGGACGCATTGCCCGCCGCGTTCACCGGCAGGCTGACATGAATCCAAGCGTTGCTACCGCCCGTACCCGAGGTGTAAATCGCGAGCGCTGCTGAGGGCCAGCCGGCACTTTGGGGGATGCCATCAATTTCCACGGAACCGTAGCTGCCCTGGCCATCCGTCGCGGAATTGCTCCAGAATTTGAGGTCAAAACTCACGCTGCTGAAGTTGGTGAGGTTCAACACCGTGGCGTGGTTGAACAGCCGCGTGACTTCGATCTGATCGTTGGTGGTTGGCCAGGAAATAGCCCACTCAGCCGATCCGGAGCCCGGGTTGTTGGGTCCGAGCGCCGTCACCGCATTTTGGCTGTCGTCCCAGCTGATCGCCGGGATGGCCATCCCCCAGTTCTGATTCACGAACAAGCTGACGTTGTTGGAGTCGAATTGATCAACGATGTAATTCGTAATCTGGGCCCGGGCAGGCAGCCGGCAAATCAGGCAGCCGACCATGGCCGTGAAAAAAATGATGATGCGCCGGTACATACGCGAACGGACAGCCACCGCACCGCGGTCGCCATGACGGACGTTCGGTCCAAATCGTAAGTTGGATTTGACGGAAAGACCATCCCCCAATCGACGTATTATACGCCACATGGGGGATGCTCAGCCGGTTTGATTTGGCTCATCATCAGCCTCGTGACTCGACCATGTCCTTGCTGGTTTAACAAAGCCTCCGCTCACTCTGCAGCCAATGACCAGACTCAATTTCATGGCGGGTGGGCCGGTTCATGTTTCAGGACCCTCGTGCTGGGCTTCTGGGTGGCCGTGCAATTGAATGCGCGGGCGGAAGTGCCGGGCGAGTTCCGGCCTTTGCCAGTCCAGAATCCGCTGGAGAATGTCGGCGCCACCGGCGATAAGACCCAGCCTCCCGACACCCTGCCGAAATCGCGCGCCCCGTTGCTGGCGGAGCCCCGCCCGGATTCCTGCCCGGCCCGCCGGCCGGAATTGCGCGGCAACGACCTGCTTTTCAACGCCGGATGGAAAATGATCGAGGCGCCAAAACTGGCGGGCGCCGAGGGGGCTCAATTGTCGGGGCCGGGATGGGATGTGGGCGCCTGGCACGACGCGACCGTTCCCGGGACAGTGTTGACCACTCTGGTAAACGATGGCGTCTATCCTGATCCCTGCTTCGGCTTGAACAACCTGCTGATCCCGGAAAGCCTCAACCGCCAGGACTATTGGTATCGCCTCGAATTCACCGCGCCGGGGAAATTCGCGCGCCGGAGGCTCTGGCTCGACTTCAATGGCATCAATTACTATGCGGAAGTGTGGCTCAATGGGCGGTATCTTGGCCATATCACCGGCGCCTTCACCCGCGGACAATTTGACGTCACACCCTGGATCAAGGTCGAATCCACAAACGTTTTGGCCGTCATGGTCGCGCCGCCGCCCGACCCCGGTATCCCCAGCGAACAATCGGCGGCCTTTGGGCCGGGCGACAATGGCGGGAAGTTAAGCCTCGACGGACCCACCTTTGTCTGCACGGAGGGTTGGGATTGGATTCCGGCCATTCGTGATCGTGACACCGGCCTTTGGCAGGATGTGATCCTGCGGGCCGCGGGGCCGGTCACGATCGTTGACCCGCAGGTGATCACCAGCCTGCCGCTGCCCGATGTGTCCCGGGCCGGGATTACCGTGTCCGCGGAGGTGAAGAACGCTTCAGAGGTGGGGCAGGCCGGCGTGCTCAAGGGTTCCTTTGAGGGCGTCGCCTTTGATCAGCCCGTCACGGTTTCCCCGGGGGAAATCAAAAAAGTCGTCTTCGCTCCCGCGGACTTTCCACAACTGGAAGTGCGGCATCCGCGGCTTTGGTGGCCCAACGGATACGGTAAACCCGAGCTATATCATCTGAACCTCAAATTCGTCACCGCCGACCAGGACGTTTCCGATAAGGCGTCGGCCCGGTTTGGCATCCGCGAATTGAGTTATGAAATGACGGTGAAAATGCCGGGCGGCCGCACGCGACGCGTGGATTTTACGCCCACGCTCGCGCGCGGCAACAGCCAGGCGGTCATCGACAACCGCCGTGAATCAATGGGCTGGCGGGACCTTTGGCCGGACAAGCTCAAGCTCGTTTCCGTGTGGCCAGGCGCTGAAAACTCGCCCGCCCTCAAACCGGTGGCCGAGGACGGCATGGGCTCGTATTTGGTCCTGAAGGTCAACGGACAGAAGATTTTCTGCAACGGAGGAAATTGGGGCATGGACGACGCCCTGAAGCGAATTTCGCGGGAACGGCTGGAACCGTATATTCGCCTGCACCGCGACGCGCATCTGACCATGATCCGCAATTGGGCCGGCCAAAGCACTTCCGAGACTTTCTACGATCTTTGCGACGAATATGGCATCCTCGTCTGGAACGATTTTTGGATGAATACCGAGGGGTGGAATTACTCGCCGTCCGATCACGACCTGTTCTTGGGCAATGTGGCCGATACGATCAAGCGTTTCCGCAATCATCCCTCCATTGCCATCTGGTGTGCCCGCAATGAGGGGGTGCCGCCGGAGGACATTAACCAGGGCAACGACCGGCTGATCCGCGAGCTCGACGGCACGCGCTGGTATCAGCCCAACTCCCGGTTGGTCGGCCTGCGCGACAGCGGGCCTTGGGACCGCCAGCCCCTGGAAAAATATTTCAGCGACCTCAATCATGGATTCAGCACGGAAATGGGCGCCCCTTCCATTCCCTCGGCGGAGGTCCTGCGCACCATGATGGCGAAGGAAGACCTTTGGCCGCCCGCCGACGTCTGGGCCTATCATGATTTTCACAGCCAAGGCGCACTGCGCCAGGAAGCCGTCGTGCGGGAGATCCACCGGCGCTATGGCGAAACGAAGGACTTGGATGAATTCTGTGCCAAGGCGCAGATGCTGAATTATGAAACGTATCGGGCCATTTACGAAGGCTTCGACAGCCGGCTATGGAACGATTGCAGCGGCGTCCTGCTGTGGATGAGCCACCCGTCGTGGCCCAGCGTGGTTTGGCAGCTCTATTCATCGGATTATGAGCCCAACGCCTCCTATTTCGGCGCCAAGAAAGCCGGCGAGCCGGTTCATATTCAAATGAATCTCCCGGACTGCGGGATCGCCGTCGTCAATCATC
>JBEKZM010000091.1:0-26328 GCA_049509875.1 Verrucomicrobiota bacterium
CTGGACCGTAGGCTCCTACAATACCAACACAGCCTATGTCGCCAATGACAATTATTCATCCATTGCGACTTATCTGGCTCACTCGCCCAATGTCTTCGCCTGTCCCGCCGAAAACTATCTGAGCACGCTTCAGTTGGCGTTGGGTTGGACCCATCGCGCCCGCAGCGTGGCCATGAATGCCGCGGTCGGGAATGGAGCCAAATACAACAGCCCGAATCCATTTGGCTGGACCCAATGGTATGTGGCCAAAAAAGCGACGGATTTCAAAACCCCGGCGCCAAGTCAAAGTTTCGTTTTTACGGACGAGCATCCTGACAGCATTGACGATATTTTGATCTACGTTGCCCCTTACCCCGTCTCCGAGTTCACCGAATTGCCCGGCAATCAGCATGATGGCGCCGCGGGCATGACTTTTGCCGACGGTCATGTTGAAATGCACAAATGGACGGGCACAGTCATCCCCAACAAGCCCGTGGCACCTTATACGACCGTCCAGCGCGTTCCCTGCTCCATAACCGACCCAGACATGCTTTGGCTCGCCCAACATACTCCGCAATCGCCGTAGATGGTGTATATTCCCCGAATTATGGATCGGAAAATTGTATTTACGGTAAACGGGGAGTCGCGAACGGTGACTACCGACCCGGAGCGCTCGTTGCTCGAAGTGTTGCGCGAGGATTTGCAGTTGACGGGCACAAAATTCGGCTGCGGCGAGGGCCAGTGCCGCGCTTGCACTGTGTTGATCAACGGCGAGAACGCGGCTGCGTGCATTACCTCCATAGGCGACGTGGACAAGCAGGAAGTGCTGACCATCGAGGGCCTGGCGAAAGGGGACCAGTTGCATCCGGCGCAGGAGGCGTTCCTGTCGGAGGGCGCCTTCCAATGCGGCTATTGCACGGCCGGCATGATCATGGAAGTCGTTGGCGTCGTGAAAAACAGTCCGGGCGCCACCGCCACGGAAGTGATCGGCCAGATGCAAAAGCACATCTGCCGCTGCGGCAGTTACGCAAAATATGAAAAGGCCATCGCGCGCGCCGTGGCTCAAATGGGAAAGGCCCGCGCGTGAACCGGAATCCCCTCATGCAACCCGAACCGCCGCGGTTGAATTCAAGGGAACTTGCCGGCGCGGCTTACGACGAGGCGGTTGATCAAGTGGCCTATGATTTCGGGTTAAGCCGGCGCTCCTTTGTGAAGGTGCTGGGAGCGGGACTGCTGATCATGGCCGCGGTGCCGGCGGTGGCGCAGGAGGAAGGCGGTCGCCGGGGAGGAGGCAGTGGCTTCGGCGGCGGTGGCGCACGCACACTTGCCGCGCGAATCCACCTAGGCAAAGACGGGTCCATTACGGTCTTGACGGGCAAAGTTGAGGGCGGGCAGGGCGCGCGGGCCGAACTGTCGGCGGCCGCGGCTGAGGAACTGGGTGTGCCGGTGAACGCGTTGCAATTGTTGATGGCCGACACGGAATCGGTACCGGACGACGGCGGCACTTTTGGCAGCATGTCCACGCCGCGCACGGTGCCCGCCGTGCGCCGCGGCGCCGCCGCCGCGCGCCAACTGCTGGCCGAATTCGCCGCGCAACAATGGAAAGTGGACCGCAGCACGGTGACGATGCGCGACGGAAAAATGTTCGACGCCGCCGGCACCCGATCGCTCACGTATGCGGACCTGGCCGGCAACGAGGAAGCGGCCCGGCGATTGGAGCAGGAGATACCGCCGAACGTTGAATTGACGCCGTTGAAAGAGTGGAAAGCCCTGGGACTTCCGACACCCCGTCCCCACGCCCGCGACATCGTGACGGGCAAACACAAATACCCTTCCGATTTGACGCGGCCGGGAATGTTGTACGCGAAAATTCTGCGCGCGCCATCCTTCAACGCCAGCCTGACCTCGGTGGATTTGTCCACGGCCAAGGCCATGCCGGGCGTGGCGGTGGTCCAGGACGATCAGTTCGTGGGGGTCGCCGCGCCGAATTCCGCATTGGCCGAGACGGCCTTGGAAAAAATTTCCGACACCGCAAAATGGGCAACCACGCCGCAGCCATCGTCCGACGAACTGTTTGATTACCTGGAAAAGAATGCCGTGGTGCCGGACAACCCGTTTGCGGCCGGGCTGGCCGGGGCGAGGACGGCGCGCCAGACCTATCATGTGCCCTATATCCAGCACGCGCCGCTGGAACCGCGCGCGGCCCTGGCCGAGTGGACCGACGGCAAGCTGACCGTCTGGACCGGCACGCAGAATCCTTTCGCGGTGCGTAGTGAACTGGCGCGCGCGTTTCATCTGCCGACGGACAGCGTTCGCGTGGTGGTGCCCGATTTTGGCGGCGGTTTCGGAGGCAAGCATTCGGGCGAATGCGCGGTGGAAGCGGCGCGGCTCGCCAAGGCCGCGGGCAAGCCGGTCTCGCTGCGCTGGTCGCGCGAGGAGGAGTTTACCTGGGCCTATTTTCGCCCGGCGGCCGTCATTCGCGCCGAGGCGAGCCTCGACACCCAGGGCAAGCTGGCCACCTGGCATTTCATCAATATCAACTCCGGCCCGCAGGGGGTGGAAACACCGTACACGGTGGGCCGGACGGATTGCCATTATGTCGCGTCGAAGCCACCGCTGCGGCATGGCTCGTATCGCTGCCTGGCGGCCACCGCCAACAACTTTGCGCGCGAGGTCTTCATGGACGAAATCGCGGCTCTGGCCGGCGCCGATCCGCTGGCCTTCCGGCTCGCGCACTTGGACAACGACCGCCTGCGCACGGTGCTCGAAAAAGCCGCCCATGAATTTGATTGGGCGGCGCGGACGATGAAAACGAATCCGGACGTGGGCGTGGGCCTGGCCTGCGGAACGGAAAAAGGGTCGTTTGTGGCAGCCTGTGTCGAAGTTCAAATTAATCGCGGGGAGAACAGGATCAAGGTGACTCAAGTCTGCCAGGCCTATGAATGCGGGAAGATCCTGAATCCGGCGAATTTGCTGTCGCAGGTGCAGGGCGCCATCGTCATGGGCCTGGGCGCGACCCTGCGCGAGGAGGTGCGGTTTGAAAACGGCAGGATAACCACTGCTTCATTCAGAAAATATCAGGTGCCGCGCTTCGATGATCTGCCGCAGTTGGACATTCATTTGCTCGACCGGCCGGACTTGGCGTCCGCCGGAGCCGGCGAGGCCCCGATCATTACCATCGCGCCGGCGGTGGCAAACGCGGTGGCTCAGGCCACGGGCAAACGCATGCGGGCATTGCCGGTGCGGCTTGGGGCGGCGTGAACGATCAGCCCGTGTTTTTCGACGCCAATATTAAGTACGTGTGAAGAAACGAACCGCGGATGACGCGGATGAACGTGGATAAAAATTCATCCGTGAAATCCGTGGAATCCGCGGATAAAAATTCTTAGTAAAAAATAGTGCAATTGGTGTATAATGAGGCCCAATGAGGCGTGACAAGACAGGATCGAGGCGGGCAACCATCCGGATTATTATCCCGGCGGTTCTCCTGGCGTTGCTGTTGACGGCCACAACCGGAAGTTCATTCACCGCTCTGTATGTGTTTGGCGACAGCCTCTCCGACACCGGGCGCAATCCCGCCCCGGCGCCGGAGTATTATGAAGGCCGCTACTCGAACGGTCCGCTGTGGGTGGAATATCTCTCCGCGGAACTCGGCATCCCGTACAACGCCTCGAACAACTTTGCGGTGTCGGGAAGTACCACCTCGAATTTGCTGTCCCAGATCGCCGGCTTGACGCCCTCCGCGAATTTGCAGTCCGGTCTATTTACGGTTGTGTCCGGCGGGAATGACTTTTTAGACAATTCGCCGGTCCTGGGCGTAAACGACCCCGCCTGGGGCGTCGTGGTTTCAAATGCCGTGATGAACTTGACGAATGCGCTCAGCGCCTTATACGCCATGGGGGCGCGAGAAGTGGTCATCGGCAACCTGGCCAATGTGGGGCAAACCCCGTCGTTCCTCGAAAGCCCGCTTGGTTATGCGGGATACGTGGACTCGAAGGTGGCCTTGTTCAACGCCCGGCTCGCCTCCGCGCTCACCAATGTCGCGCTGCTCAATCCCGGGTTGCGCCTTTACGCGTTTAATAACAACCTGGCTTTGTCCAACATCCTGGCCGCGCCGGCGTCGTTTGGTTTTACGGTCACGACGAACGGCGCATTGGAAGACCCGAATCTGACGAATAAAAGCTTCGCCGGGCCGGGAGCGGATTATGTTTTCTGGGATGTCATACACCCCACCACCAAGTTGCACGCGTTGACCGCCGCCGGAACCTTTCAATACGTCAGCGCCCAATTGAGCCTTCCGCGCAACGGCGCCGTAACCAATCTGACCGTGTTCAATCTCTATCCCGGTCTGCCCTACACCGTGCAAAGTAGCACGAACCTTCTTACCTGGTCCGATTACCAGTCCATCACCCCCGCGAGCACCAACGCGACCGTCCTCTGGACCAACGGGCCAAGGACGAAATTATTCTATCGGGTGCGATATTGAGGTAATGCCAGAGTTGGGAGACTCGCAGGACTGTCTTAATTTGCGTTTGGCGCGCGGGCTACAGCATCCATTTGCAAGGCCGCCTCAGTTGGGTGATCCTCCAAAATTGCAAGCGGAGATGCGGGGACCAGCCTTCCCCGCCCCGGCGGCCGCGCACTGCCGGGATTTTTGGCAGCTTGACATTAAGGTCCAAACTGGCAAAAACAGGGTCATGCAACCCAGCGGCATGAATTCCCAAGCGGAGAATTTTTATGCCGTGTGGCGCGAGCAATGCCGCGCCGTGAATTTGTTTCGCGACGGCGGGACGGTGCCGCCGGAAAAGCTTTTGCAGGCGGTCTGGCTGCATCAGCGGCTCCAGCGCGACCGACTGCGGACCGCCGACGGCCGGAGCGTGCGCGTCCTGCATCCGGGCTTCGCCAGCGCCGAAGGCGGGCCCGATTTTCGAGGCGCCGTCCTGCAGATCGACCAAGCCGCGCCGGTTTCGGGCGACGTGGAGATCGATTTGCAAATTGCCGGCTGGCATGCGCACGGCCACGACACCAATCCGCATTTCAAAAACGTGATCCTCCACGTGGTCTGGGACGAGACCCCCGGTTCCAAAACCGCCGCGGAGACGCCCTCGGTGAGGATCGCGCTGAAAAATGTTCTCGATGCGCCGGCGGCGGAACTGGCGCTGGCGCTGGAAAATGAATCCGGCCTGCCGGAAAACCTGCGGGGAAAATGTTCCGCGCCCTTGCGCGAATTTACCGGGCCGCAACTTTCCGAAGTGCTGCACGCGGCGGCAAAAGTGCGATTTGGAAACAAGGCCGGCGCCATGCTCGCCCGCGCCAGGAGTTCCGGCTGGGAGCAGGCGCTGTGGGAACACCTGTTTCGCGCCCTGGGCTACAAGCAAAATGTCTGGCCGATGCACGATCTCGCGGAGACCAAGCCCCGCTGGGCGCCGGGCGGGCAGTCGGCTTTTGAACTTCAAGCCCGGCTCTTTGGCATCAGCGGACTGTTGCCCGGGGAACTGACGCGCGCCCAACGATCCGCGGATACCTTCCTGCGCCGGGCCTGGGATGTGTGGTGGCGCGACCGCGACGGACTGGCCGACTGCATCCTGCCGCGCGCGGTCTGGAAGTTTCACGGGCTGCGCCCGGCGAATCAACCACAACGGCGGCTGGCGCTGGCGTCACACTGGCTGGCCGGCTCGGAAAGCCTGGCGGACAAAATCGAGGCCTGGTGCCTGGCGGAAATTCCGGAACGTCAATGGCTGGCTTCGTTGCTGGGCATTTTTCAGGTGGAGCGCGATGAGTTCTGGTCGTGGCATTGGACCTTCAAGTCGGCGCGGCTGGCCCGGCCGCAGCCGCTGCTCGGCGCCGCCCGCGTGACCGATTTGGCGGTCAACGTCGTCCTGCCCTGGCTGTGGGTGCGCGCCAAGGAGGGCGGCAACGAAAGGCTGTTGGCCGAAGTGGAACGGCGTTTTTTTGCCTGGCCGGCGGCCGAAGACAATTCCCTTTTGAAACTGGCGCGCCAGCGTTTGCTGGGGACCTCCCGCAGCCGGGATTTAAAGGGCGCGGCGCAACAGCAGGGCCTCATCCAGATCATCCGCGATTTTTGCGAACATTCCAACGCTATCTGTGCGGACTGCCAGTTTCCCGAGCTGGTCCGCGGCTGGCGGGCGTCGCTTACGCCGGACAACAGTCCGGCTTGAAGCAGAGTTGACCACAGATTAACACAGATGAAACCGTTCTTTACTACGATCCTCATTCCATCGCGGCCGATGTGACATACTCGTTTAAGGTAATCTCACCATCAGGAGCGGATATTTCACCTCTCCGACCAAAAACGTCAGTTCCGGGATCAACATTTTGGCAATCAGGCAGCCCAGCGTTGGCCAAAGGAAATTGGCCTACGCTGGGTAACGACCCGCACAAGGCCAGCAACGCTGAAAGCGTTGTATCCCGCGTGCGATTTCCCGATGAGGGCGCGTCATCCCAGGATTGATCCAACGCCTTCAGCGTTGCCGCCCAATTGATCGCCAACCCCGGCGTAGCCGCTCCTTTGTCGCGTCAACGCCGGGCTGAATTATGGAAGAACTGGTCGCGAAGGCAGGGCAACGGGCGATCGAACGGCAGATCGGCGAGGCCTGAGCTTGCGGGTTCCAGAGCACGGCAGGAACACCATTATGGCTCTTCCAGTTGAGTAGAAGCGGCAGCATTTCTTCACCGGCCTGGCGTGCCGCCGTGATCTGCCGGCCAACAGCCATTCCCAGAATCGCAGCATTAAGGATATTGACAATGAGCATTAATAATGGTAAGTTTATCCTGTCCCGCACCGGCGACGCGTATTTGGCCATGATCATGATGCAAGCTGGGCCGCGCCATTTCAACGTGGCGGTTTGCGGATGCGAGATGCTGGGCGGAGCGGAGGAGGAGTGGGCGTCTGACGGAGAGGGCAAAGGTTGTATGGAGGTCAGCCCACGGGAACCATTGGAGGTCAGCCATGAAATTATCATTGAATCCGGCCATTGGCATTTTGGTTCTGTCCCTGGCGGCGTCGCTGGTCGTTCGTGCCACTCCAGGATTTGGCACAGATGTCGCCATTGGCAAGAGCGCCAGCACGACCAGCGCCCTGGTTGGCGACACGGTAGTGTTTACGATCGGCCTGACTAATTTCGGATCGAACACCGTCAACAATCTGACCGGCAGCGACATTCTGCCGAAAGGGTTTTCGTTTTTTGAGTGGAGCAGTTCGGGCTCGCCTGCCTCTCCAGTTTACGATCCGACCAATGGCGGGTGGACAGTGGCGGCCATCGCGGCCGGCGTCGCTGACGTGCTCACCATCTCGACGACCGCGACCAACGCCGGCACTTACACGAACACGGCGCTGATCATGAGTACCGGCAACACGAACAACAACAGCTCGAGCGTGGTGGTCACGCTCACACCGCAGACGGCCGATTTGATGGTGAGCAAGACGGCGGAGCTCTATGGCGGCCCGCTGACCAATGAATTTCAACCGGGCGATCTGGTGGAGTTTACCGTCACGATCGCCAATCTGGGTCCGGGCACCGCCTACAATATCGCGGGAAGCGACATGTTGCCGGCCGGGTTTGTGTTTTCCGGTTGGGCCAACGGGAGCTCTGAATTCTACTATCCGCAATATGAATCAACCAATGGTGTTTGGACGCTATACGAACTGCCGCCGGGAGATTGGGGTTCGTTTACCATTTACGCATTTGCGTCCGGCTTGGGCACATTCACCAACACGGCGGCCATCACCAGCGCGATTGACACGGACCCCAACCCCGGCAACAACTCGGCATCGGTGGTCGTGGCCGTGACCCAGCCGGCGGCCGATTTGCAAGTGATCAAGACGGTCAGCACCAACACGGCAAAACTTTATCAAGCATTTAACTTTTATGTCGTGGTCACAAACGTCGGGCCGGTCGCCGTTTCGAATGTCGTCGTCACTGATATGTTCCCCGCCGGACTGGTCCAGACTTATTGGGTGGGCTATGGCGGAATCAATCAGAATTACACTCCGAGCAATGGTGTTTGGACCATTACCAACCTGGCGCCGGGGCAGGGATATCTATTAAGCATCGGAGCCGCCGGTGCGGCTGCCGGCAACTTTACCAACGTCGCGCAACTCACCAGCTCTACGCCGGCCGACTCCAATGCGGCGAACAACACGGGTTCGGCGATGATCACGATTCTGCCGCTGCAAGCCGACCTGGCGGTTACGAAAACGGTGTTCACCAACACGCTGCCGGTTTTCAGCACCTTCGCCTTTAATTTCCAGCTGACGGTCACCAACCTCGGCCCGGACACCGTTTCAAACCTGACGGTTACCGACCTGCTGCCCCCCGGATTGGCCTTCGGCGGGGCCCTTAATAACCCCGGAAGTTCCTATGCCCCGTCCAACGGACTCTGGTCGTTCAGCGTCCCGCTGGCCGCCGGCCAAGGCGCGACCATGACGCTGGTAACCGCGGCGCCCCAAATTCCGGGCACGTTCACCAACTTCATCAAAGTGAACATCCCGTCCGGCGTAACGGATCCGAACCTGAGCAATAATACCGCCAGCGCGATCGTAAATGTCCTGCCCGTGTATCGCATACTGGGTTATGTGGCCAATTGTTCGTCGAACGGCGTTCCGCTGGCGAACGTCACGCTCACCCTTACCGGCGCGGCCAACCAGACCACCACGACGTTTGGCATCGGGAACGGCAATTACAGCTTCAATTCGGTTTCCAACGGCACCTATACCATCACTCCTTCGCAACCCGGCAATGTGTTCGTGCCGGCCAGCGCCCCGGTCACGGTCAGCAATGCCTGGGTGACGGTGCCTCCGTTCGTCGGCGGCATCGGTCTGATCTACGGGCAGGTTACTTACTTCGGCAGCCCGGTGGCCAATCACCCTGTCACGCTCTCCGGCGGGGCCTTGCGGAAACCGTCTCTGGTATTCACCGACGGCAGCGGCTATTACATCTTCACCAACACGCCGGTGGGGAATTACACCGTGACCGCTGTGGCCACGAACGGTTACGTTTTCACACCCACCAATCCGGCGGTGGTTCTCAACGCCGCGAACTGCGCCGCCATCACGAATTTTACCGCCACCGTTCCCCGGTCGGTTCAACTGGTGGCGCTGGAGGTGGTGCAGGTGATTCAAGACTGGAGCAACAGCGTGCCGCTGATTCAAGGCAAGGAGACCTACGTGCGGGCGCATTTTCAGTTGACCAACAACAACCCGGTGTTGTTGCAGGGTGCGCAATTGATCAGCGCCGGTCCTGCGTTGACGCCCCTGCCATCCAGCACGCTGCTGGTGAAGTGGACCAATGCGGCGGCCCGGCCAATCCGCGAACAACTGGCCAACAGCCTCTTGTTCCGCCTCCCCGCCGACTGGCTTGCCGGCACGGTCAATCTGCAGTTCGTGTGCACCAATAATGTCACGGTCGTTCCCACCAATGTGGTGCCCGCCAACAGCACGGTGACGGTGACCTTCATCCCGGCGGCGCCGCTGCCGGTGAAGATTTACCCCGTCCACTGGACCGATGCCGCCGGGACGGAGCAACAGATTTCCGCGGCCAATCTCGCGGATGTGCCGCGCCGGCTCTTGTCCATGTATCCGGTGCCGAGCGTGGACGCTGAACCGGCTCCGCCACTGATAATGACGGCCAACATTCCGCCGCCGTATACCAACGTCAACGCGCGGCTGGCAGCGAATCGGCTGCTCGACTGGCTCTCCGGTTTTACCTTCAGGGCCGGCTTTCCGCCGCCCAATAAACGCATCTACCACGGCGCGGTCGCGGGCGCCACCGTTGAGAGTTGGAACCGAATGGACAGCGGTCTGGCCGACACCACGAGGTTCGTCTCCTCGGGCCTGATGCCGCCGAACGACGACTTTTACGTCCAGATCTATCTGCGCCATCTGGCAACCCATGAAATCGGCCACAATCTAGGCCGCCCGCATACCGTCAGTGCGGCGCTCTTTGGCACGTTTATTAACGGCAGCGGCATGCTTGTCGCCAGGGGCACGCCCGCCTGCTCAGCCATCCAGGGTCCACCCAATGTGGCGTATCCACTCTTTCAAACCGTGGCGGGTCTTTACGTCAACAAGCCGGCCTTGGGGCCCATGAACAGCGGAACCAACTCGCTCATCTACGGCTTCGATACCCTGACGTACCGCGCCGCCCAACCCTACAACCCGCTCGCGAGCCCTTATGTTTATTTTGACGTGATGAGCTATTGTGGAGTGCAGCCGGCACTTCCGGCGATGCCGTTGTCATGGTGGATTTCAACTTACACATACACGAACCTTTACAATTATGTAACCAATAACTTTGCCGGCCCGTTTGGGGGAGGTCCCGGCCCCGGCCCCGGCACCAATTGGATGATTTTCCGTGGCTTGGTGGATTACGACCAGAATTCCGCGGAGTTTCTGCCCACGCTGTCCGTGACCACATCGATCCTGCCACCCAGTCCGCCTCCGGGCACGTATTCGCTGGTTCTTTTCGACAGCAATAGCAACATACTGGCGGATATTCCGTTCCAGCCGAGCATCGATGAACCGGAAAATGGCGACGTTGATACGGGAGCGTTCATGATCCCCGTGGAGGCCACTGCCGGCATCCACGAAGCCGCCATTTGGGACGGCACCAACTTCATCGCCGACCTCATTGGCAGCACCAACCTGCCGTATGTGGCCTCCGTTGCCTTGACCTCGACGAACGGTGGAAGTTACACCGGCTCGGGCCAGTTGAACATAAGCTGGCTCGGCGGCGATCCCAATCCGGATACGGTGCTGACCTACAACATTGAATACAGTCCGGATGGCGGGGCCACTTGGGAGACGCTGGCGGTGGATTGGCCTTATCCAAGCTATTCTCTGGACAGCCAGGTGATGCCGGCGTCCGCGCAAGGGCTCATACGGGTGATTGCCAGTGACGGGTTGGACAGCTCCACGCCGGTGGCTGGCAACAGCTTCACCGTGTTGCCGCATCCGCCCACCATTCTTCTCAATGCGCCCATGAACGGCACAATCTTCATTGCCGACGAACAAATCTTTCTGGACGCGTCCGTCTATGATTCCCAAGACGGTCCCCTGGACGGCAGCAGCGTGCAATGGGTTTCCAGTCTGGATGGCTTTCTGGGCGATGGCGCCGTGCTTAATTTTGAAGCCAATGCCTTGAGCGAAGGCACGCATATCATCACCGTCACGGCCACGGACAGCGCGGGACTGAGCAGCAGCGCGTCGGTGGAAATTTACGTCTTAAGCGCCCCGCCGCCGCAATTGAGCATTGACTTGAACGATTCTGGCCAGGCGGAAATCACTTGGCTGTCCAGCGCCACCAATTACGTGCTCCAAGCCACCACCGATCTGCTGTCAGGAAACTGGATGACGGTCACGAATGCGCCGGCCGCGGCGAACGCGATTCAAACCGTCACCGTGCCGCTCACGCCCACGCCCAGCTTCTTCCGCTTGCAACACCAGTAAACATATGCAGTGGAGCCCGGGACCCGCTCCACCGTCAGCCGCCGGCGGCATCATCGAATCGCTGTTTCCGTGGGTCAAGCTCCTGGCGCGAGCGGAGGATGTCCGGCGCGGACAGCATGGAATATTCTGGCGGAAGGGCCGTTGACGCACTATGTCTGTAGCACTGGTTATGAGCAAGCCCGGACGCAACGATCCCTGCCCCTGCGGCAGCGGCAAAAAGCACAAGAAAATTGAAGCGTTGTTCGCGCACAACGATCAAAACTGACTCGACGATTCGGAATTCCTGCCTTGGCTCGACCTGCTCATCGAATCATTCGCTCGGATAAGGCCCGGCGTTGGCAGGTTTATCAAGCGTGGATTTGGCCTCTTGGTAGGCCAGCCACCAAATCAGCACGTCATGGGATACGAGACTTCCGTTTGTGACGGGCTTGGCCTCGTCGATAGGAAGGGGCCACATCCGCGACCCTTCTTGGCTAAAGAGGGTTCTAGCTTCCTGTGACCGTCCCTGTTTAAATAAACTCATGGCCCGGAAATAGCGTGCGGTACCTTGAATATCCGGATTGCCCTCGCCCACGTTTCGTTCCGCGATGACCAGCGATTCCTGGGCGGCGGCATATTGACCATTGCGATATTGAGCCATGCCCAGCCCCAATTGATACCACGGCAGGAGACGACTGCCCTGGCCCAGCCTTACTGCGCTCTGAGCAAGTAAAAGGACCCCGGCAAGCATCGCTCTATCCGCTGACGGCCGGAGGCAATAGACTTTGGCCGCCCGCTCTGCTGTTCCTGCTTGGTCAGTTCCTTGGGCCTGATTAACGAGCCGGTTGCGGGTGGTTTGGTAATCAGCGTCTTTGCCGAACCACACCTGCCAGACGGCAAGCGTCAGTGAGGCATCGGTGTCGGCAGGGGTGGCATCACAAAATTCGCGCAACAAGGAAATCGCTTCTTGGCCCCGGCCCCTGGCACACTGCAAATTCGCCTGATCGCGCAGCGCCAGGATTTCTTTGGAGCGTTCGACCTTGCCACGCGCCTCGGTGATCCGCTTCAACAGGGCAACATCGTCGCCCGCAATCCTTTCGGCTGCCCACAGAGAGTCGTCGGTGTTTTCTGCGATCCGATCCTCAATGTACTGGATAACAGTCTGCTTGGAAAATGGCGAAATTGAGCGGTTGGTCCGATCTCCGAATAACCATCTTTCCCAAACCATCCAGTCGTCGTTGTGGGTAACGCCATTAAGCTCCTGCCGCAGCCGGGCAATGACTTCCGCGCGGTTTAAATGGGTTGGCTGCAGCCGTCCGCGCGCATCCAGCATTAGACCGGAAGTCGCTTCGGCGAGTTGAGGCAACCAGTTCGGCGCATTTCGTGGAGAAGGTGCAACATCCCAAATACGGGCATACCCATCGTCAGCGGTGGTCACCACGCGCCGGCCGTCTGGACTGAATTGCGCCGAATTGACGTCCCACAGGATTCCCGCGACCGGCGGGCCTTCTGCGGGCTGGAATTTACTTAAGCCGGTGTTGCGTCCATGGTGGAATTCCTCCGTCAACCGCTGTCCAGTAAATACATCCCAGACTTGCGCTGCGCCCGCTTCGGCGGTGACAATACGGCTGCCATCCGGGCTGAATTGTGCGGAGTTGACGGTGCCATTGTGCTGCATCGGGTCCGTCACCGGCTCGCCGTTCTGCGCGTCCCAGACTCGCACAGTGGCCGCAGAAATGGTGACAATGCGTTGGCCTTCCGGGCTGAATTGAGCTGCTATTGCTTCGCCGCCTAATTGAATCAGTGGCTCCCCGGTTCGGGCATCCCATATTGACGCTGATCCGTCCTTTGAGACCGTGAGGACACGTTTGGAATCTCCACTAAACTCCGCTTCGGTAAGGGGCACAAAACTGCCCTTGCGTAAGACGGCAATGGACCGGCCGCTTTGGGCGTCCCAAACTCCGGCCGTCCCGTCTTGCGAGGCGGTGACAATGCTCTTGCCGTCCGGGCTGAACCGCGCCGAGGCCAGCCAGCCTTCATGTTTCAATGGCTTGGCCAGCAAAGGTTGCCCGGTTTCGGCGTCCCAGATCCAGGCGGTGCCGTCCAACGCCGCGGTGACGATGCGCTTGCCATCCGGGCTGAATTCGGCGTAGTTGAGGTTGGCAGCATGTTCCAAAGGCTTCGCCAGCTTGTCCCCGCTAATGGCGTCCCAAACCTGGGCCGTCTTATCCAGCGACGAAGTGACGATCCGCCGTCCATCGGGGCTAAATTCAGCAGACGTGATGGCAGAAGAGTGTTGCAGCGGCAGGGTTAACGCCTGACCGGTTTCGGCGTCCCAAACTTGGATAGCCGAACCTGATACGGTCAGAACCCGCCGTCCATCTGGACTGAACCCGGCGGTCTGGAGATCGGGGCCATGCCTTAAGAGGACCGGCGTCTGCGGCTGAACGTTCTGGAACTCCCAAACTTGTGCGGTTCCATCCCGCGTGGTCGTCAGCAGCCGCCGACCATCGGGGCTGAATTGAGCCGAACAGACAATGGCGCTGTGTTGCAGTGGCTCGGTGAGCGGCTGGCGAGTCTGCGCATCCCATACGCGGACGAGGGCGCCCGCCGCGGTCACGATTTGCCGGCCGTCCGGACTGAACTGCACCTCACTGGGACGTTCCTGCTGCCCGGGCAACCCGGGCAATGATTTACCCGTCTGCGCGTCGCACATGCTGATCGCCCCGCCAACGGTCGCTGTTATGATGTTCTTTCCATCAGGAGTGAACTGTGCCGAAATTACTTCCGTCCAATGCTGCCACGGGCTGCCCAGCGGTTCACCAGTTTCCGCGTCCCACACCTGCGAAACCCCATCTTTGCTTCCGGTAATGATCCGTTTTCCGTCCGGACTGAATTGCGCTGAGTTAATAGGAATGAAATTGTCAGGATCGAAATGCGCCGAGCCAACGGTAACGAAATTGTTGTGCTTCAATTTGGCCACCAGGTGGCCGTCCGCCGTGTCCCAAATGCGCACTCCGTCCGACGAGGCTCCCAGCAATCGCTTGCCATCCGGGCTGAATCGCGCGAAATCCACCGTCACGAATCCATTTGTTAACTCCATTATCCGCTGTCCACTTGCCGCATCCCAAATCCACACCGATGCCGCGCACACGGTGGCCAGCCGCGATTGATCGGGACTGAATCGCGCCATCGTCACCATTCCACCATGTTGCAGAAGCTCAGTCACCGGCTGTCCGGTCTGTGCGTCCCAGATTCGCGCCTGGTCCCAGGACGCCGTTGCAAGCCTTTTTCCATCCGGGCTGAAGCACACGGAATTCACTTCGTGCTTCCAGGAAAACTTGGGACTCCGTGGCGGCAGCGACCAAGCCGCTACGCTGCAAATCTCCCGCCCGCTATGCGCATCCCAAACCGTCGCGGTTCCGTCGTTGGCTCCGGTGACGATGCGCGTTCCGTCCGGGCTGAACTCCGCAGAATTGGCTGGCCTGATCAGGAGTGTCGGCACCATCCACGAGTGGGATGCCAACAAGCTGGCCATGGCCGTCAAAGCGGCGCTATTATCCGGATCATCCGTTAAACTACGTGCCAAATAGGCCAGCGCTGACGCGGGTTTTCGTTCCGATATTAGGCGGCAGCCCTGCAGGAACTCCGACGCCGACGAGGCTTTCCTGGCCTTTTGCTCCGAGGCATTTGCCTGGGCGGAGGCCGCTCTCGCGCGAACCGTTTCTGCCTCCGCCCGCTTTTGGGCGTCTTCCGCCTGCTGGCGCATCTTTGCTTCGCCGGTCCGAGCCTCCCGCTCCCGAACGAAGAGCCACGAAGAAATCGCCAAACCCAAAACCAAGGATGCTGCCACCGCGGCGCCGGCTCCGAAGGCCAGCTTGTGGCGGCGCGCAAGTTTTCGGAGGGCGTAGATTTTGCTCGGCGGACTTGCCGTCACGGGCTCGTTACCCAAATGCCGTTGGATGTCCAGGGCCAGGCTGTTGGCAGTCTCGTAGCGGCGGGTGCGGTCCTTTTCCAGGCACTTCATGACAATCCAATCCAAATCGCCCCGGACGAAATTGACCAGCTTGGGGGCGTCGGTCTGCCGATGCTTGGCGGCAGAGGTCAGCTCGGCCGCCAACATGGTGCTCAGGCGCGTCGAAGGGGGCGTCGGTTCCCTATCCCGGATGGTCCGCCGCATTTCATCCAGGCCGGCTTGGAGCAGCTCGTTGGCATCAAACGGCGTTTTGCCGGTGAGCAGCTCATACAGCAGAACGCCCAGAGAATAAATGTCGCTGCGCGTATCAATATCCATGGCGCTCATCTCCGCCTGCTCAGGGCTCATATAAGCCGGCGTACCAATAAATTGCTCGAAGGCGGTGAAAAGGGTCTGATCGGTTAGCTTCCCTTGCGTGGCTTTGGCTATGCCAAAATCAATCACCTTGGGCATCGGCACACCATCATTCATCGTCACCAGGATGTTCGACGGCTTGATATCTCGATGAATAATACCTTTTTGGTGGGCATGTTGGACGGCCCGGCAGACTTGCGAGAACAATTGGAGTCGCTCCGGCGTCGCCACATGGTTCTGATCGCAGTAGTCAGTGATTTTGATCCCCCGAACCAGTTCCATGACGAAGAACGGGCGCCCGGTTTCCGTCGCGCCGGCGTCCAGTACCTTGGCGATATTGGGATGGTCCATCATGGCCAACGCCTGGCGTTCCGCTTCGAACCGGGCGATCACTTGCTTGGTGTCCATGCCCAGCTTAATGACTTTGAGCGCCACGCGCCGCCGCACTGGCTCTTCCTGTTCGGCCATATAGACGATGCCGCAACCACCCTCGCCAATGTTTTGCAAGAGTTTGTAATGGCCGATCAGCGTGCCGGCGGCCTCTTCGGCGAACGATATTTTGACGGTCGGACGTTCGGCTTCGACCGCCGCCTTTTGCATGAAGGCGGCTGGATGAAAGTGGTTGGCTAGCAGCGCTTCCACCCGCGCCCGCAAAGTCTGATCTTTTCCACAGGCGCCATCCAAAAAAGCCGCGCGTTCCTCCCGCGTCTTCTTTTCCAAGGCCTCAAGGAAAATCACCTTTTCCAACCGGTTTGGGAATGGATTCGTTTCGCTCATGACTTGTTTGCTTGTCCGGTTGCTGAGAATGGCGTAATCGACTCGTAAAACACGCCACCGCAGACGCACTCTTTTTTGGACCTCAATTGACTGCCCCGTTCGCGCCGCCCAGTTGCCTACCCTCTCGCGAGGGCCGTTTTCAGCCAGGCCCGGGCGAAAACCCAATGCCGATCCGCGCTACGTGGTGAGATTTCCAGGGCCGCCGCGATCTCCGGGATTGCCATGCCGACGAAATAGCGAAGTTTGACCACCGCCGCCGCCATCGGATCCTGGGTCGCCAGGACATCGACGGCTTCGTGCACAGCCAATATTTCCTCCGACGGAGCGCCGAATTCGATCTTGGACTCGTGGAGTTCTTCCAGCGGACGATTGCCCCCGCCTTTTAAACTGGCCTTGTGGCGGGCCCGATCAATCAGAATGCGCCGCATCGCTTCGGCGGCAGCTCCAAAGAAGTGGGCTCGCCCGCGCCACGGCTGACGGTTGGAACTGGCAAGACGCAACCACGCTTCGTGCACCAAGGCAGTCGGTTGCAGTGTTTGCCCGGGTCTCTCTTGCGCCATTTTAGACGCAGCCAGACGACGCAGTTCATCATAAACCAACTGAAGTAGTTCCTCAGTGGTCTCGTGACCTTCGGGATTTGCATTCGGCAATGGCGTCACGCCCCCCATATGCCTGACATTATAGCGTCCATTAGTCAACTGCAAGCCACTTGTCGGAACGAACAAACCGTTGTATCCGTGGTTTCGCGTTGAGTTCCGGGAGCAGTTCGCTCTGCGCGGCGTCGCAGCAGTCCTGACAGGTTCGCCCCACCCTGGGGCCTTGGAAAGCAGCATCATTTTTGACCGATCCGGTGGCGTTCCTACAGCGATTGCAATTCAACGCCAGCCTGGCCGACGACGTCAAGCGGTTCCGGTTTCTGCACTCGCTGCCGGGGGCTTATGTGTTTATGCAGCGCTACCAACCGGTGCCGGGCGGCCCCGCTGCAAACCTCAGCCGCTTGTTTGATGAGCGGGCCGACGCTCTACTGGACGAATTGGTGCGCATTATTTTCAGGCAAAACAGGAGTTCGCGTACGGGTTACACCCCATCGCCTTCTTAGGATGGGCGGTTCATGATTTCTCGCGTGGCTCGCCCTGACACAAAATCCGGGTGGCTACCAGCATGATAAAAATCGATACGACGGCATGGTCGGCACAGAGCATCAATAGATGCGGCAGCGACTGGACAGAATTGAACATTGTTGTCCGTGTTGGTTGTCACCTCACCTACGAAACACCCGTGCCGACGCCCGTGCTGTTCGTTCTCAAACCGCGACCCGAAGGCCGGGTACGTGTGATGCAGGAGCGGATTTCATTCGGCATCGGCCGGCCTTCGTCTGAACTTCAAGACAGTCATGGCAATCTCAGGTACCGTTCGATGTTCATGCCGGGTCGGAATGAAGTACAACATGATGCCCTCGTCGCCGTTTCCTCCGAGCCTGACAGCCGGAACCTGCAGGGCAACCTCATGCCGGTGGGCCAATTACCGTTCGAGCTGTTGCGTTACACGTTGCCGAGCCGGTATTGCGATTCGGACAAGCTGATGAATTTTGCCTGGAATCAGTTCGGCCAGATTCCCCACGGACTGCCGCGCGTGCAGGCCATCTGCGATTGGGTGCACAATAATATCGAATACCGCTTCGGGTCCGGGCGGCCGGATCTTTCCGCCTCGGAAGTGATCTTCCGCCGCCACGGCGTGTGCCGCGATTTTGCGCACGCGGTCATTGCGCTGTGCCGCGCTTTCAATTTGCCCGCCCGGTATGTGACGGGGCATTTGCCGGACATTGGCTATACCGATCCGGGCACGCCGATGGACTTTCACGCCTACTGCGAAGTCTATCTTGGGCAGGAATGGCTCACCTTCGACGCGCGCTACAACGTGCCGCGCATTGGCCGCATCAAGGTGGCGCACGGCGCGGATGCCGTGGATGGCGCGTTTGCGACGATCTACGGCGAGGCGTATCTGACCCGGTTCCAAGTCTGGGCTTATCAGGTGAACTCGCGGCAGGTGTCCGTGGGCGATCCGATTGATTTATCCAGACGTCTCGACGGCCACGAGGCGGTACGACTAGATTAGCAAAAACGCCTCGGTGGCATGAACGGCGCGGCTCGAAAATCCGCCGAGGCGCCCATTTTTTAAAGGCAATGTTTTGAAGTGGGAGATTTTTCATAGCACGCGTTTCGACTACCTGTCGGCGGTGCGTGACAGCGTCAACAACGTGTGCCTCCAGCCGATGCCCATCCCGGAGCAGACGGTTGAATCATTTGTTCTCAGAGTGCTTCCAAAGTCGCAGCTCACGCATTCGCATGACCTTTTTTCCAACCGGATCACTCGTTTTGAGATCTCCGAACCCCACAGCAGCTTGTTGATCGAGGCTCAATCGCGCGTCAGCACGCATCCGCCGGCGCCGTTGCCGGACGCGGAGAGACTTTGCTCGTTTGCGCAAATACAAGCCGTGGAAAATATCGAATGCTGGTTTGATTTTCTGCAAACCAGCCGGTTTGTGGAGATTTCGCCCGAAGCCTGGAAGCTAGCGGTTGACGCCACCCATGGACTTGACGACGCCTGGCTGGCCGCACTGGCGTTGATGGAATTCGTCTTTGGCTTCCTGAAATACGAACCATACTCCACGCATGTCCACACGCCCATGGCCGAAGTGATGGTTGGCCGGCGCGGCGTCTGCCAGGACTTCGCCCATCTGCTCATCGGGCTGTGCCGGGCGCTGAAAATTCCCGCCCGCTATGTCAGCGGCTATCTGGCAACTGAAAAGGCGAGCGCCACGCACGCGTGGGTGGAGGTGTTTATTCCCGGCCAGGGTTGGCGCGGGCTGGATCCCACACACAACCGCCAGATCGGTGCAACGTATGTGAAGATCGGCCACGGACGGGATTACGCCGACGTGCCGCCAGTCAGCGGCAATTACCATGGTACGCGGGCGCGCAAAATGACGGTGGCGGTGAAAATCACGCCGGTGAACTGATTGTATTACTGTTACGCTTTGAGCGACTTGAACAAAAGAAAACAACATATCCTGCGATCCGATGGGCGGTTCCGGCCATAAATTGTCATTTGCTCAACTTTGATTTCCATCAGCAAACGCCGTTGCAAGTGGCGGGAGCAAGGAATTACCAACCGAATGAAAGCTTTGACACTTTTGGCATTCAACCGGGGCGTCGTTTCCTTGGCACACGCCTTGCGCCAGTTCTCGTGTGAAAAAGTTGTTGGATGATTGTTTGCCTGATTGTCTGGGAATAGATGCCCAAAAAATCAACGCGGTGGCGGGGAGCGGGGGATGCCGCGTGGTGGATGAGTTGAGCCTGCTGTTTGATATTTCCTACACGCTTGAAAGCAGCCTGGAACTCCGTGAAGTCATCCGGCCGGTGCTCTTAAAAATGGCCGAGGGACTGGGGATGAAACGGGGCACGATCACCATTCTGAATCGGGAAGACGGCACTGCCAGCATCACCGAGGCAGTGGGCCTGCCGGGGGCGCAGAGCCAGCAGGATTATCTGACCGCCTGCCGCGAACTGGTTCAGCAAGTCCTGGAATCCGGCCAGGCTATTGTGGTGCAGGATATTTCCAAGGAGCCGGTGCTGAAGACGCGCTGGCAGCAGGAACAGTTGCTTGACCCAGGCTCGCCGACGGCGGCCTACATTTGCGTGCCCATCAGGTTCGGCGAGGAAGTCATCGGCGCGTTGAGTGTGGAGCGCATCCACGACGGGCGCGTGCGGCTTTCGTCCGACCGCCGGCTGCTTTCGCTCATCGCCAATGTCATTGCGCACACCGTGCATTTTCACCGGCTGGCGCAGGAAAAGCTGGAAGTGCTCCAGCACGAAAACGAGCGCCTGCAGCATCAAATCCAGACCAGTCTCCGCCCGCCGAACATGATCGGAAATTCGGACGCGATGCGGTCGGTTTACCGGCATATCGAGCAGGTGGCCAACAGCGTGACGACGGTGCTCATTCGCGGTGAATCGGGCGTGGGCAAGGAACTCATCGCGCGCGCGCTGCACGAGCAAAGCCCGCGCAAAGGCAGGGCGTTTGTGAAATTCAACTGCGCCGCGCTGCCGGAATCCATCATTGAAAGCGAAATGTTCGGCCATGAAAAAGGGGCCTTCACCGGGGCCATCGCCATGCGCAAGGGCCGGTTCGAATTGGCCGACGGCGGCACGATTTTTCTGGATGAAATCGGCGATGTAACGCCCGCCACGCAGGTCAAGCTGCTCCGCGTGTTGCAGGAAAAAGAATTCGAGCGGGTCGGCGGCCATACGCCGATCAAGGCCGATGTGCGCATTCTGACCGCTACCAGCCGCAATCTGGAGGAGATGATCGAGCAGGGCAAATTCCGCGCCGACCTTTATTACCGGCTCAATGTGTTTCCGATTTATGCCCCTCCCTTGCGCGACCGCAAATCGGACATTCTGCTGCTGGCCGATTATTTCGTGGAAAAATATTCAAAGCTGAACCAGCGGTCGGTCCGCCGGATTTCGACGGCCGCGATTGATCTGCTGCTGAGCTACCACTGGCCCGGGAACGTGCGCGAATTGGAAAACTGCATCGAGCGCTCGGTGCTGCTCTGCCCGGACAAATCCGTCGAGGCGCATCACCTGCCGCCGACGTTGCAGAAAAAAGACGCCTCCGAAAAATCAGCCGCCGGTGGCACGCTGGACACCGCCGTCGCTGCGCTCGAATATGAAATGATCGTGGCCAATCTCAAGGGCTGTGACGGCAATATGGCCGCCGCCGCGCGCAAGCTCGGCCTCACCGAACGGCAGATGGGCCTGCGCGTGAAACGGCTCGGCATTGATTTCAAGCGCTTCCGGCGCACCGAGGCTGCGGCCACCTGACGCAGCTTAAGCGGCCATCTCAAGCATGATTTCGTTTCGGGGCCAGCCCATCCTACAGCAGACAAATTCCGGGTTGTGGGACCGAGCCCTGGGCTCTTTTCTGGGGCTGGCGGTGGGTGATGCGCTGGGCGCCACCGTTGAGTTTATGACGGCGGGGGAAATAGCCACGCGTTACAAAACGCACCGGGAAATCATCGGTGGCGGCTGGCTGCACCTGAAACCGGGGCGCGTGACGGACGACACCGAGATGGCGCTCGCGCTCGGTTCCGCCCTGGTTGCCAGCGGCGGCTGGAATCCGCGCGCCATTGCCGATGCGTTTGTCGCCTGGATGCGCGGGCGTCCGGTGGACATCGGCAACGCCTGCCGCCGGGGCATCAGCCGTTATATTTCTGATGGCAGCTTGTGCGCGCCGTCCGCGGAAGAAAATGCCGGCAATGGCGCGGCCATGCGCAACTTGCCCACCGTCCTCGTCTCGCTGGCCAGTGAAGTGTTGCTGGTCCGGCGCAGCCTCGAACAGGCGCATATCACGCACAACCATCCCAAATCCGATGCCGCCACCGCGGCGCTGGCACGCATGACCCGGCAGCTCTTGCTCGAAGGCGAACAAGCTGCCTGCAATCAAATTGCCGACCGCCTGGTTGCCCTGCACCCCGTTTTTCATTTCAAGCCCTGGCCCGGCAACACCAGTGGCTACGTTGTGGATACGATGCAAACCGTGCTGGATGGTTTTTTCAACACCGGCAGCTTTGAAGATTGTCTGGTGCGGGTGGTCAACCGGGGTGGCGACGCCGACACCGCCGGCGCATTGGCCGGGCAACTGGCCGGAGCGCTCTACGGCGTTCAAGGCATTCCCGTCCGCTGGCTGAAAAAGCTCGACCCCGCAGTTACCACCGCCATTTACCTTCAAACGCGAAAGCTGCTCACCCTTTCCGCGACCTGATATAGTCCCGGCATCCAATTCTCTTGAATGCGCCCGCCTGAAAATTTGTACCATCAGAACATCGCCGAGGACCATTCGCGCTCGTCCTGCTCGCTCAACCGCTGCAATCTTTCACCCTGGATTATCGGTTCTGAGGAATTTCAGGCCAATCCCCTGCCGGTTGAAATTGATGGCGCGCGGACCACTGATGGTTCACTGTTCCGCCGCTTGCACGAAATTTCCGAGGCGGAGGAACGCGGCCGGCTGTTTCATGATTACGTCTGCATCAAATTTGGTCTCAACGAGAAAATCGAGCGACGCGGAAAAACCAAATTCGTATATAGCTATTTGAATTTGCTGCGGGCCTGGGGGGCGGACAGCAACCGCCAGGCGGGCGCCGTGCTCAAAGCGTGGGTGGAAAGCCGTTTTGGCATTCTGGCCACCTACCACAACGGACGTCTGGCGGATAATGCCGCGGCGCGGGAAGCCTTTCTGGTTGACCGGACAAGTGGGGCGGCCAGATCAATCGGCGTGCTGATGCAACTGGACTTGCTCTACACTTTTTGTCAGGACGAGTTGCGCCGCCGCTTCCCGGATGTGCGCAGCCAAACCCTCTATCGCGGCACCCACGACCCCGAGGAATACGCCATTCGTGCTCAAAGCGACCAGATCAGCCATCCCTCCCGGCGCGTCATGCTAGTGCAACTCAACAATTTGAGTTCATTCAGTTCCGACCCGGAAGTGGCCTGGGAATTTGGCTCCAGCGCCTGGGAAGTGGAAGTGCCGCTCGCCAAAATTGTCTTCTTCAGCGGACTCTTGCCCAAGTCACTGCTCTCGGGGGAATCCGAACACCTCGTTCTGGGCGGCTATTACACCGTGCGCACCCTCCTTTGCTGAGAGCATTTTATCCGCCCAGAGCCGCGAGCTTCTTTCGTGCTTCGACGAGTTTTTATTAGCAGCCAGGCTACATTTGGGTGGGATTCGTTTTTAATCCTACGAAAATGTTGGATTTAGAGGGTGGCAAAGCTCCTTCATATCTTTTGTGAAAAGCCATTTCACCCTGAATTGCGTGATTTTACAGGATAATCATGGCCTGCGGGAGCGGAGAAAACGGTTGGCATCTGGCTTGCGAAGGGAGAGCTGTGCCGGTTGGAAGTTTCCGCCGGATAAAAATCGAATATCCAATTCCATTATGAGAAAAATTGCAATCTACGGAAAAGGCGGAATCGGCAAATCCACCACCACTCAAAACACCGTCGCCGGCCTGGCGGAAATGGGCCACAAAGTCATGGTCGTCGGCTGCGATCCCAAGGCCGACTCCACGCGGCTGCTGCTCGGCGGCCTTTCGCAACGCAGCGTGCTGGACACGCTCCGTGAGGAAGGCGAGGACGTGGAACTCGCCGACATCCGCAACGGCGGCTTTTGCAACACCATGTGTGTGGAATCCGGCGGCCCGGAACCCGGCGTCGGTTGCGCGGGCCGCGGCATCATCACTTCCATCAACATGCTCGAACAGCTCGGGGCCTACGACGCGAGCGAAAACCTCAATTACGTTTTCTACGACGTGCTGGGTGACGTGGTGTGCGGCGGTTTCGCCATGCCCATCCGCGACGGCAAGGCCGAGGAAATTTACATCGTTTGCTCCGGCGAAATGATGGCGATGTACGCCGCGAACAACATTTGCAAGGGTATTTTGAAGTTCGCCCAGACCGGCGTGGTGCGCCTGGGCGGTTTGATCTGCAACAGCCGCAAGGTGGACAACGAACGGGAAATGATCGAGCAGTTCGCCAAACTGCTCGGCACCCAGATGATTCATTTTGTGCCGCGCGACAACGACGTGCAACGCGCCGAGATCAACCGCAAGACGGTGATTGAATGGAATCCGCAATGTGGCCAGGCCGACGAATATCGCAAGCTGGCCCGGGCGATTGACCAGAACAAAAATCTCGTGATTCCCAAGCCGCTGGCCATGCCGGAATTGGAAAAGCTGCTGATGGAATTTGGCCTGTTCAACTAAACCGCAGGTTACTGCAATTGTCAGGCCTTGCAGGAGCCGGGGTTAAGAGGAAGCAAGAGACTCCTCACCTCGTCTCCTACGGTAAAAACGCCCGGTAAAAACGGCAAACCAACCAAACGAAAGGAATTTTTATGTCCGAACCCACCGACACTTTGACCGCGCCCGCTTTGACCCTGCCCGATCCAGCCGCGGTAAAGGCCGAGATGCTGAAGATTTATCCGGCCAAAACGGCGAAGAAGCGCGCCAAGCAGATCATCCTCAACGACCCGGAAACGCCGCCGGAAATTGGCGCCAATACGCGCACGGTGCCGGGCATCATCACGCAACGCGGCTGCACCTACGCCGGTTGCCGTGGCGTTGTGATGGGGCCGATCTACGATTTGCTCCAGATCACGCACGGGCCGGTGGGCTGCGGCTTTTACGCCTGGCTTTCGCGCCGCAACCTGGTGCGTCCGCCGGAAGGCTCCCCGAATTATCTGCAATACTGCATGAACACGGACATGCAGGAGGATCAGATCATCTTCGGCGGTGAAAAAAAATTGAAGCAGGCCATCCGCGAGGCTTACGACATCTTCAAGCCCAAGGCGATTGCCATTCTCTCCACCTGTCCGGTCGGCCTTATCGGCGACGACGTCCACACGGTGGCGCGGGTGATGAAGGAGGAACTGGGTATCAACATCATGGCCTTCAGTTGTGAAGGGTACAAGGGCGTCAGCCAGTCCGCCGGCCATCACATTGCCAACAATGGCGTGTTCAAGAACATCATCGGCCTGGACGACAAGGCGGACGTGGCAGAGTTCAACATAAACATTCTGGGCGAATACAATATCGGCGGCGACGCCTGGGAGATTGACGGGCTGCTGCGGAAATGCGGCATCCACGTCACGGCCACTTTGAGCGGTGACGTCAGCTATGCGCAGGTCGCCAAGTCGCACACCGTTCAGCTCAACGGCGTGATGTGCCACCGCTCGATCAATTACATCGCGGAAATGATGGAGAAGAAATTCGGTATACCCTGGATCAAGGTCAATTTCGTCGGCGCCGAAGCCACGGCCAAAACGCTGCGCAAGATCGCCCGGTTTTTCGAGAGCAAAAAACTCACCGACCGTGTCGAGGAGGTTATTGCGCAGGAAATGCTGGCGCTCAAGCCCGTGCGCGAGGAGATCAAAGCCCGGCATCAGGGCAAAAAGGCCGCGCTGTTTGTCGGCGGTTCCCGGGCGCATCATTACCAGGATTTGTTCCGCGACATGGGCATGGAGATTGTTTCCGCCGGCTATGAGTTTGCCCACCGGGACGATTATGAAGGCCGCAAAGTGCTGCCGACGATCAAGGTGGATGCCGACAGCCGCAACATTGAGGAATTGCATGTCGAGCCGGACCCGGCTCGCTTCAAACCCTCCCGCACGCCGGAGCAAATGGCGGCGCTGCAAGCCGGCGGTTTTTCCTTCAAGGACTACGAGGGCATGATGGTGGAGATGAAGAAGCAAACCCTTGTTATTGACGACATCACCCATCACGAAATGGAAAAACTCATTGAAATCTACAAGCCGGATATCATCGGCTCCGGCATCAAGGACAAGTTCGTCATTGAAAAAATGGGCGTGCCCTGCAAGCAGCTCCACAGCTACGACTACAGCGGCCCGTATGCGGCTTTCAGTGGCGCGATCAATTTTTACCGTGAAGTTGACCGGATGCTCACGACGAAAGTCTGGAAATATATCACGCCATCCTGGGAAAAAGCCCCGCTGGCAGCGGTCGAGCTGATTCATGCCTCCAAGCTGAGCAGTGAGACGAAGAATGAAGCCAAAACTCTCCGCCGGGCCGCCAAGGCCGCGGCGGCTGAGGAGGGGATGTGAACGCACTCGCGCATCACCGATCACGTATCAACCTTTGACTCCTTAAAATTATGCTTAACGGAACCACTGCTGAAATCAAACCGCGCGAGGCGCTCCGCATCAATCCCGCCAAGACCTG
>JBEKZM010000092.1:0-27325 GCA_049509875.1 Verrucomicrobiota bacterium
GTGAACGCACTCGCGCATCACCGATCACGTATCAACCTTTGACTCCTTAAAATTATGCTTAACGGAACCACTGCTGAAATCAAACCGCGCGAGGCGCTCCGCATCAATCCCGCCAAGACCTGTCAGCCCATCGGCGCGATGTATGCCTCACTCGGCATCAATGGCTGCATGCCGCACAGTCACGGCTCGCAGGGCTGCTGTTCGTATCACCGCAGCCATCTTACCCGCCATTTTAAGGAACCAGTCGTCGCCACGAGCAGTTCCTTCACCGAAGGTGCGTCGGTGTTTGGCGGCCTGGCCAACATGACCCAGGCCCTGTCCAACATCTTCACCATCTACAATCCAAAAATTGTGGCCGTTCACACCACCTGCTTGTCCGAGGTCATCGGCGACGACATTCCGATGATGATCAAGAAGGCCACTGAGGAAGGCATCATTCCCGCAGGCAAAGTGGTCATTCACGCGAACACGCCCAGTTTTGTCGGTTCGCACGTCACGGGTTTTGCGAGCATGGTCACCGCCATGGTAAAATACCTGGCCCAATCCAGCGGCAAAACGGAGGGGCAATTGAAGGAAGAATCGCAGTTGAACGTGATTCCTGGCTACATCGACCCCTCCGACATGCGGGAGCTCAAGCGCATCATCAAGGAAATGGGCGTCAAGACGGTCATGTTTCCCGACACCAGCGGCGTGCTGGATTTGCCGCAGGACGGACGTTACCGGATGTTTCCCAGCGGCGGCGCGACGATTGAACAGATCAAATCCTCCGGCGACAGCCTCGGCACGATTGCCCTGGGCCATTTCGCCTCGCACCCGGCGGCAACCAAGCTGGATGAAAAATGCAATGTTCCCTGCGCGCTCCTGGAACTGCCTTACGGTCTCACGAACACCGACCTGTTCATCCATGCGCTCCGCAACCACGGCGGCGTGGATGTGCCTGCCACTATTGGCGAGGAACGCGGCCGTCTGCTGGACGCCATGAGCGACATGCACCAATACTTCCACGGTAAACGCGTGGCCATTGTCGGTGATCCCGACCATGTCATCGCGCTCACGCAGTTTCTCGTGGAGCTGGACATGAAGCCTACCTACGTCATCACCGGCTCGTCCGGCAATCATTTCGAGACCCGCGTGAACGAAATTCTCGGCGGCCAGGCCCCCGACGCCATCGTAAAGCATAACACCGACATGTTTGCGCTGCACCAATGGATCAAGAACGGGCCGGTGGATCTCATCATCGGCAACACTTACGCCAAATACATCGCCCGGGCCGAAAATATCCCCTTTGTGCGCTTCGGATTCCCCGTGCTGGATCGCATGGGCCACCGCTACTTCCCCAGCGTCGGTTATATGGGCGCCCTGCGCCTTATGGAATTGATCAACAACGCGCTCCTCGACCACAAGGATCGCGTATGCGGCGAGGAGAACTTTGAACTCGTCCAATAAAATTGATGATTGAGCTTCTTCCAAGCCGCGAAAAGCAGGTCGTCCACACGGGCGGTTGCCAGCCCACCGAAATGGCCTGCGGCAAGGCGAGTGTCGCCGGCTCGGTCAGCCAACGCGCGTGCGTGTTCTGCGGTTCGCGCGTGGTACTGTATCCCATTGCCGACGCGCTCCACATTGTCCACGGGCCGGTTGGCTGCGCGGCGTACACTTGGGACATTCGCGGCTCCCTCTCCAGCGGCCCGCAACTGCATCGCAACAGTTTTACGACCGACCTCCAGGAGATGGACGTGATTTACGGCGGTGAGAAAAAACTCGAGGCGGCGCTGCTCGAACTCATCGCGCACCATTCGCCCAAGGCGGCGTTTGTTTATTCCACGTGCATCGTCGGCCTGATTGGCGATGACGTGAGCGCTGTCTGCAAACGAGTTTCCGCCAGGACCGGCATTCCCGTGCTGGGCGTGCATTCGGAAGGTTTCAAGGGCACGAAGAAAGACGGCTACAAGGCCGCGTGCGAAGCTCTTTGCAAACTCATTGGCACCGGCGACACCGCCGGCATCAGCCCGCACAGCATCAACATCCTCGGCGAATTCAACCTGGCGGGTGAAACCTGGATTTTGCGCGATTATTACAAGCGCATGGGCATCGAAGTCGTTTCGTGTCTCACCGGCGATTCGCGGATCGAGGAAATCCGCCGCGCACACGGCGCGAAGCTGAACCTCGTCCAATGCTCGGGCTCCATGACCAGCCTCGCCAAGATGATGGAGCACGACTACGGCATTCCCTTCAAGCGAGTCTCCTATTTTGGCATCGAGGACATGAGCGCCGCCCTTTACGATGCCGCGAAATTCTTTCCCGACGCGCCGGAGATTTTGGCCCGCGCCCAAAACCTCGTGCGCGACGAGGTGGCCGCCATTTATCCCGAACTCCAGCGCTACAAGAAGAAGTTAATCGGCAAAAAGGCTGCGATTTATGTGGGCGGCTCCTTCAAGGCATTTTCACTGATGCGCGCACTGCGGCTTATTGGCATGGAGACAGCCATTGTCGGCTCCCAGACCGGCGACAAGGAGGATTACCAACAGCTTCAGGAGATGGCCGACCCGGGTACCATCATCGTTGACGATTCCAATCCGCTCGAACTGGCAAAATTCTGCCTGGAGAAGGACGTGGATCTGTTCATCGGCGGAGTAAAGGAACGCCCCATCGCCTACAAACTCGGCATCGGCTTCTGCGACCACAATCACGAGCGCAAGGAACCGCTCGCCGGGTACATCGGCATGCTGAACTTCGCGAAGGAAGTCTATGCCAGCGTCGCCAGTCCCGTCTGGCAATTCGCGCCAAGGCGGGCGAAATCCGCTCAAGTTGCCGCCGCCGGCAAGTAGAGAGGGAGCAGAGGCGGCGGCTGTCTGTTGGTGGCAATGGCCGCGCTGCGACCATGCCGCCGCCAGCGAAGCGCGGGGCGGCGGAATCATTCGCGTGCCCTTGGATTAGCCCTGCGCCAGATGCGCGCAGTGCGGGCAGACAGAACCGCAGCGCGAATCTGTCCACCAGGGCGATCGTTTTCGGCAAAGACTCCAAGCGCCATCTCCCTGCGCGTGATTATACCGCTCGTGCCTACATAAATGTGGTCGCCTTAAAGCAAAGCTACGCAATTGTCGGAAGTTGGCGGGCGGATTTCTCCCGCTGGAAAACGAAACCTCAAAAAAACCACGGTTTCCGACGTTTTTCAGTTTTAAAAGTGTTGAAAACACGTTGGCATCGGGATTGCACACAGGCCATTTGTTGTGCTGAAAACTGACATCCAGGAACCGTTGGAAGAAATGACGAGTTGCCCCGCGACCTGTGCACATCCGGCAGCTTGTCAGGGACTGGCCAACTGTCCCGCTTGTGTGCCGATGGCCGGGTCCTGTGGGATTACGCCGGTGTCAGAATCGGCAATCGGCGATCGGCAATCGGCAATCAGTCAGAGCCTCCTTACGTCGATGGCTACAAACGAAGAAGAGGAGGAGCCGCAATCCAAGCATTTCACATCCACCCGCAATGCCTGCAAGCTCTGCACCCCGCTCGGCGCATGCCTCGCGTTTCGTGGTGTCGAGGGCTGCATTCCGTTTTTGCACGGCTCACAGGGTTGCTCCACTTACATCCGCCGCTATCTCATCAGCCATTTCCGCGAACCGATTGACATCGCGTCTTCGAACTTCCACGAGGAGAGTGCGATTTTCGGCGGCAGCAAGAATTTTACGGAAGGCGCGCTGAACGTCACCCGCCAATATCAGCCGCAGCTCATCGGGGCGGCCACGACCTGCCTCGCCGAAACCATCGGTGAGGACATGGCGCGGCTCCAGCATGAACTTAGGGAAAAGCATGGCACCGCCGCTGCGCCCATCGTCCACGTTTCAACGGCGAGCTATCGCGGCACGCATATTGACGGCTTTCATTCCGCCGTGCGCGAGCTGGTGGAGCAACTGGCGGTTGCCGGTGAAAAGAATAAAAATGTCGCCCTCTTTCCCGGCATGGTTTCCACCGCCGATTTGCGGCACTTGAAGGAGATTTTCGCGGACTTCAGTTTGGCGCTCACGCTGCTGCCGGATTATTCGGACACGATGGACGGCGCGACCTGGTCGGAATATGAGAAGCTGCAATCCGGCGGCACACCCATCGCGGACATCCGCGCGCTCGGCTCAGCACAAACGTGCATTGAGTTTGGCCGCACGCTGGCGAAAACGAAAACCGCCGGCCAGGCGCTGCAGAATAAATTCGGCATCCCCCGCCGGTTGCTGGGTATGCCCATGGGCATTCGCGAAAGCGACGTCTTCTTCAACGTCCTTGCCGAAATTGCCGGGTTCGAAATCCCGGTGAAATATCAGCGCGAACGGGGCCGGCTGGTGGACAGCTTGATTGACGGCCACAAATATGCCTTTGAGAAGCGCGCCATTGTTTTCGGCGAGGAAGATTTGGTCATCGGATTGACCGCGCTGCTCTGCGAAATCGGGGTGACGCCGGTGTTATGCGCCAGCGGAGGACGCAGCAAGCAACTTGAAAAGAGTCTGCGCGCCGCCGTCCCCGATTTGCCGGCGGAAACGCTCGTGAAGGAGAAATTTGATTTTGCCGAAATCGCCGAGGCCGCGCCGGCGTTGAAACCGGATTTTCTCATCGGCAGCAGCAAAGGCTACTCGATTGCGCGACGGTTGAAGGTGCCGCTGATCCGGGTCGGCTTTCCGATTCACGACCGCATTGGCGGCCAGCGCGTGCTGCATCTGGGCTATCGCGGGGCGCAGGAACTGTTCGACCGCATCGTCAATGCGCTGCTCGAAGGCAAACAGGAACATTCACCCATCGGCTACAGCTACCTATGATCTCAACCATCGAACCGGTCTGTGGCGCGTCAACCTTGGCGCCGATTGATTTCAAAAATCATCCGTGCTTCGACAAGGACGCGCACAAAAAATTTGGCCGTGTGCATCTGCCGGTCGCACCGCGCTGCAACATCCAGTGCAATTTTTGCAACCGCAAGTACGATTGCATGAACGAGAGCCGTCCCGGCGTGACCAGCTCGGTGCTGACACCGCAGCAGGCGCTGGCCTATCTCCGCGACGTGATGGCCCGGCGCCCGGAAATCTCCGTGATGGGCATTGCCGGGCCGGGCGACCCGTTTGCCAATCCCGACGAGACCATGGAAACCCTGCGGCTGACGCGAAGGCATTTTCCAATGATGATTTTATGTGTGGCCACGAACGGTCTCAACGTTGCGCCCTATGTTGACGAGCTGGCGGAATTGCGGGTGAGCCACGTCACGCTGACGATCAACGCGATTGATCCGGCCATCGGCAGCGAGATCTACGCCTGGGTGCGTGACGGCAAGCGGCCCTTGCGCGGCGAGGAAGCCGCGGCGGTGTTGTGCGCCCGGCAAATGGACGCGCTCGTCAAACTCAAGGCTCACGGCATCACCACCAAGATCAACACCATCATCATGCCGGGCGTGAATGACGATCACATTCCCGAAGTCGCCAAGAAGGTTTCAGCCCTTGGCGCGGACATCATGAATCTCATGCCGCTGGTGCCGGTGAAAGGAGCGGCGTTCCAGGAACTGCCGCCGCCGGACACCATGACCACGGCGCGGCTGCGTTTGCAATGCGGTCAACTCCTGCCGCAAATGACGCATTGCGCCCGCTGCCGCGCCGACGCCGTCGGCTACATCGGTGAAAACATGACCACCGACCAGCACGACGCCCTGAATCACTACGCGAATGCCAGCCTGAATCCGGCGGAGAACGACACGCGCCCGTTCGTAGCCGTGGCCACAATGGAAGGCGCGCTGGTCAACCAGCATCTCGGCGAGGCCGAAAAGTTTCTGGTCTATGAAGCGGACACGCGAATTCCCGGTAATTTCCGGGTAAAAGAAAGACGTCCCGCCCCGCCCGAAGGAGGCGGCGATGAACGCTGGGCCGAACTCGCAATTACTTTGAAGGACTGCCGCGCACTGCTCGTCAACGCCGCCGGACCCACGCCCATGCGGATCCTCACGCAGCACGGCCTGAAGGTCATCGAGATGGAAGGCTTGATTGACGAGGGCTTGCAAGCGGTATTTGCCGACAAACCGATTCCCGCCGGCCTGAAACGGCGGTTCACCAGTTGTGGCGCGGGCGTGACCTGCAAAGGCACGGCCAACGGCTGCGGCTGAGACATTTTTTAACCACGGATAAAAACGGATGTCGATAACCATCAACTAACTATGAGCAAACCCAGTCATCACATATTTGTCTGCGGCAGTTTTCGTCCCACCGGCGCGGCGGGCGTCTGCCATAAAAAAGAATCATCGCACATTCTCCAACATCTCACGTTGGAGGTGCAGGACCGCGGCCTCGACGATGTCATGGTCTCCAGCACCGGCTGCATGAACATCTGCGATAGCGGCCCGGTGATGGTCGTTTACCCTGAAAACATCTGGTATAAGCAGGCAACCATCGAGACCGCCGAGGCGATTCTGGACAGTCTTGAGGAAAAATCCGAACTGCCGCCCGCAACGCTGTTTGCGTAAATTTAATTTGGCTCCATCCGGGGTTGAAAAAATGAACATGACGCCGCATCTCATTGACACCACGCTGCGCGATGGCGAGCAGGCGGCGGGCGTGGCGTTTTCCCGCCCGGAAAAGATCGCCATCGCTGCCGCGCTCGCCCGCGCCGGCGTGCCGGAACTCGAACTCGGCATTCCCGCCATGGGCCAGTCCGAAATTGACGACATCAACGCCGTCAGCGACCGCGTGACCGGCGTGCGGTTGACGACCTGGTGTCGCGCCACGCGTGGGGACTTGCAGGCGGCCGCGAGCTGCCGCGTTCACGGCGCGCATTTTTCGCTGCCGGTTTCGGAAATCCACTTGCGCGCCTGGAAAAAAGACCGCGCCTGGGTTTTGCGCACGCTGGCTGAACTCGCCAATGAATTTCGGGAACCGTTTCAATTTATTTCCGTCGGCGCGCAGGACGCCTCGCGCGCCGACCGGGAATTTCTCATCGAGTTCGCACAAACCGCCTTGGCTGCCGGGCTGTGCCGTTTGCGGATTGCCGACACGGTGGGAATATTGAACCCGCTGCAGACGGCGGGCCTGTTTTCATCTTTGCGCGCCGCGGTGCCAGATTTAAGCCTGGAATTTCACGGCCACAACGACCTTGGCATGGCAACCGCAAACACGATTGCCGCCCTCGCCTGCGGCGCCGATGCCGCGAGCGTCACTGTCAACGGCCTGGGTGAACGCGCCGGCAACGCATCGCTGGACGAAGTGGTCATGGCCGCGCAGCTCACGCTGGGCAAAAATTGCGGTGTGGATTCGCGGCAGCTTTCCGCGCTGGGCGACCTGGTGGCGCAGGCCGCGCGCCGACCGCTCGCGCCGGAAAAGCCCGTGACCGGCGCGGCGGTGTTCCGGCACGAGTCGGGCATCCACTGCGGTGGCCTGATGGAAAACCGCACGACTTACGAGCCGTTCGCCGCCGAGGATGTTGGCCATGCGCCCACGGAAATGGTCATTGGCCGCCACTCCGGTACGCGGCTGCTCCGCGAAAAACTGGAACAAATGAAAATGGAATTCCCGCCGGTGCTGCTGCCGGCATTGCTCACGGCGGTGCGACGATGCGCCGCCATCCGCAAACGCAACCTGACCAATGCCGAATTAAGATCCCTCGCCGAGAACCTCAAAAAAAAATCATGGCCTTCCTGATCTATAAAAAAATCGCCGGCGGCCAGACCGTCCGCTACGAGAAAATCCAACCGCTCAAACTCGGCGGTCGCAGCGGCCTGCTTGCGCAGCACGTCAAAACCCTGACCGGAGACGAAACGCGAAGCTGGAAACTTGACGTGCCATCGCTGCTGAAGCTGGCGGGGGGTGCGCCGGCAGGTGATGGGCTGGTGGTGCTATTCGATGCGACCGCCCGCGATGCCACAAGTGTCTGCCTCTACGAACTGGCGCGGATTCACGGCAGCTGCCGTGACACTTCCACGCAACTGGCGCTGGATTTCTCCGTGGTCGTGGACCGGGAGGTTGGCGATGAAGCGCCGGAATTCACCAAGGCTTTCGAAGTCACGCCGCCAGCCAAACCCAAATTGCTTGGTGAGACCCTCGCGCTCTCCGGCGGTCCGGGGGGCGGCGACTGGAAGTGGGCGGGGACCTCGCTGCAACTGGGCGCAACGGTGGTGCAGGCACAACACGGCCACGGCACCGGCGAACCGTGCCCGAGCTGCACCTGCGGTCGGCAAGAAGCGATGAAAGGATGATTTTCCCATGCGCGTTGACTCTGCTCCCAAATCCGGCTGCAACAAGAAAAGTTCCTGCGGCTGCGGCGGTCACGGCCACCAGGCGCGGGCCGAGACCCGACGCGACCCGCGCGCCATTCTCGCCTTAAAGTTTGGCGAGGAGGCCGAACATAAATGCAATTGCGGTGGCGGCACCTGTCCGCGCCATTATCTCGCGCTCACCGGGTTTTTGCTGGGGGGATTTCTGGTGCTGCATCTGTCCATCAATGCGCTCGGTTTGTGGCCGGCAAAATTCCAAGAGGCCGTCAACCGTAACCACGCGCTCGGGGTGCTGTTACCGTTGTTGGAAATCGGGTTGATTTTTCTGCCATTGACCATCCATGTTGCGTTTGGCCTACGGACGTTGCGCCGGGAAAAATTAAAATACGGCGTTGAAAAACATCATCACGGCAGCGACCTACGCCAGTGGTTGCAACGCGTCACCGCCGTGATCATGTTGCTGTTCTTATTGTTCCACGTGGTCACGCTGCACCGCTGGTTAGGCGGAAGGTTTGATCCGCAAAATGCCTTCAGTTCCGCCTCACACGCCATTTGGCAGTTCTGGCATGGTTTGCCTGCCGGTCATCCGGGCAATCTACTGTTTGCACAGTTTTATCTGTTGGGCATCGTCGCGGCGGTGTATCACCTGACCAACGGTGTGGCCACCGGCGCGGAAGTTTTAGGCTGGGTCAGCTCGCCCACCGCACAGGAACGGCTCTGGCGCACCTGTCTGATAGCCGCGCCCGCGCTGCTGCTCACCGGTCTGGCCGCGTGGTACGCGTTTGCGTTGAAATAATCAGTCGGTGCCGATCATCACACTGGAGGATTTGATGATGGCATAAGCCGGCTGACCTTTCTTGAGCTTCAAGCTGCTGGCCGACCCGGCGGTGATGCTGGAAACGATTTCGATTCCCGGAGCGATCTCGATCGTCACGATGGCGCTAATTGGACCTTTCTTGATGTTTGTGACCCTGCCGGGAATGACATTGCGCGCGCTAATTCTCATAAAATGATTTGAATCTTCTTCCGCGTCCCAAGACTACGGCAACAAAAGCGTTTCCGCAATCCACCCGGCGGGTTTTCGCTTCCGCCGACCGCACCATTGAAAAAACCACGTTCGCGAAACTTTTTGCCGCAGCATTCTGTTAGAAAAGGTTCATTCAGGTGAGATTTAACCAGCGCGGTTTTCCTTTTAATAATTTTCCATTGCGACGAAACCATTGTACGACAAAGGTTTCGTCCATTTAGCGAAAGAATTCAACCGCTTGGCATCGAATTTGCAACAGCATTTACGTCTAGCGCCATTTTATTTGTTCCGTTTTGCCCGCTGCCGACACGATAATATCGATGAATGACAGGATTATAACAAACAACCCGGTTCAGGCACGACGGCTCGCGCACGAATGGTCGCAGGCGGAACTGGCGGAACGCGTGGGCATTTCCCGTGCGGCGGTCAGCGCCATTGAGGGCGAAAGACTTTCGCCGTCGGTCGCGACGGCGCTGGCCCTGGCGGCGATGTTCGAGTGTTCGGTCGAGGAGTTATTCGGACGGGGCGGGATTTCCAAACCACACAAGCCCGAGTGGGCTTGGATGCCGCGCGGCGAACCCAGCCGTTATTGGGAGGCGCAAATCGGGCGGCGCCGGCTGCTCTATCCGGTGGAGGCGATGACATTGAATCCGACACCGCATGATGGCGTCTGGCAGAACGGCGTGTTGCGCGAGAGCGGTTCGGCAGCGGAAACAACGCTGGTGATGGCGAGCTGCGACCCGGCGGCGGGTTTGCTGGCGGCGGAATATGCGCGGAACTCCGGTTTTCGCCTGCTGGTGTTTCCGCGCGGTGGTCGCGCCGCTCTGGAACTGTTGAGGCAAAAGCTGGTCCACGTCGCTGGTTTGCACTATTCCACGGACGATGCGCCGCAACGCAATGCCGAAACCGTGCGGGCGCAATTTGGCGGCGACAGCCGGTTGCTTCGCATGGCGAAATGGGAAAGCGGCATCGCGTTGGCGACGAACGATCCCGCGAGTTCGGTGGAATCCGTGGTGCGGCGGCCGCTGCACTGGGCGGCGCGGGAAGCCGGTTCGGCGGCGCGGGAATGTTTGGACCAGTTGTTTGGCCAGCGGCATTTCTCGGGACGCGAGGTAAACGGCCATGCCGCCGTGGCCGAGGCGGTGCGTGCTGGCTGGGCCGAAGCCGGGGTGTGCGTGCGATTCAGCGCGGAGGAGGCCGGCTTGAATTTTCTGCCCGTGCGCACGGAAACTTTGGATTTGTGTTTTCCCGCGGCTTTTCAACACGACCCGCGCGTTCAGGCGCTCGTGCGGCTGTTGCGCGCCCGCGCCTGTCGGCAGCTCATCAGCGAACTGCCCGGCTACAACGCGCGCGAGACAGGAGAAATACTGGCTTTATGAACGCATCGAAAACCACTTCACCGCCGGAGATGCGGCTGACGGAGATTGGCTGCATTCACTCTCCGTTCATTCAGGCGACGGGCACTCCCATCCAGCCGTATCGCGCCGGCAGCGCGCCGGGCTATGTCAACTTGCGCCCAGAATTCGTGGGGGGCCTGGAAGGGCTCGCCGGCTTCGACCGCATCTGGCTGATCTATTGGTTTCACCGGGCGTCGGCGGCCAGGATGAGCGTGATCCCCTACCGCGACACGGTGGCACATGGTCTGTTTGCCACGCGTGTTCCGGCGCGGCCCAATTCGATTGGCATATCGTGCGTGCGGCTGCTCAACATCGAGGGCAACATTCTGCGGCTCGCCGAGGTGGACATACTGGACGGCACGCCGTTGCTCGACATTAAACCCTATGTGCCGCAATACGACAATTATCCGGTGCAACACTGCGGCTGGCTGGACAAGGTGCCGGACAAACCTGTCGTGGCCGATGACCGCTTTGAACGCAAAGATTTTCGTATGCCGGCCCGATCTTTACAGGCTCAAACAAACAACCAAATCAACCAAACAGAACCCCAATATGAAACCATGCCCGGCACTCAACCGAAAATTGAAATCAAACACCTTGCTCGCGGCAGCAACCCTGCTGGCCGCGACCGCATCGGCCCAGACCTCGACTGGCGATAATTCTGCCACCAGCAGTGGCGCTGCTTGGGACAATGGCGCGGGGCCCAGCGCCGTCTCTGGGCAAAGCACCGGCTCGTCCTCCGCAAACCCGGTGGCGGATTATTTCCGCAACTGGTTTACGCGCGTGTCCCAAACGCAGGCGGAGCAGCCGCATTGGGTCACGCCGCTTGTGACGGTCACACCTCGCTTGGAGGAGGAGCTGCGCTATGATCAGATGTGGGAATCGGATCACGACGACCACAGCCTGACGAGTTTCGGGGGTGGCAAGGGATTGGAGCTTATTCCCGCTGAGCCCATCGAAATCATCATCGGGATTCCGGCTTGGCAGACCCAGTTCAGTTCGCCGCAGCACAAAGACGGCTGGACCGACGAGAGTTTCCTGATCAAATACCGCCTGCTGTCCGCCAACGAGCAGGAGGGCGATTACATCCTTACGGCCTTCATGGGCTTGAGCGTGCCCAATGGCAGTGACAATACGACGGGTCATCACTACCTGTACACGCCAACCCTCGCCGGTGGCAAGGGCTGGGGCGACTTTGATATCCAAAGCACGCTCGGCGTTACCATTCCCGACAATGGTTCGGTGAAGACGGGATCCGGCACGCCTATTGTGTCCAACACCGCGCTCCAGTACCATGTGATGAAGTATTTCTGGCCGGAAGTGGAAGCCAACTTCACATACTGGCCGAACGGCGAACATAGCGAACTAAGCCAGCTTTACATCACCCCCGGCCTGCTCATTGGACGAATTCACATCGCCGGACGTTTGGGTCTTACCGCTGGCATTGGCTATCAGGTCGCGGTCACCGATGAGCATCCAAACTATCGCAACAATCTGGTTTTATCTTTGCGGCTGCCGTTCTGACCAGCGGAAGCCAGCCCAATGAAACGAATATCTGCCTCATTGCTCGCCGGCGGGGCGCTGTGGCTCCTCGCCCAACGTGAAATTCACGCCGCGGAAGTCACGGTCTTTGCCGCCGCGAGCCTGACGGATGCGCTCAAACAGATTGCCACCGATTACGAAAAGAAATCCGACGACAAGATCGTTTTCAACCTCGCCGCCTCCGGCACGCTGGCGCGGCAGATTGAGGCGGGCGCGCCGGCGGACATTTTTTTTGCCGCCGACGAGGCCAGGGCCGACGAGCTCGAGAAAAAGGGCCTGCTCGTCAATGAAACCCGGCAGAGTTTGCTGGGCAACATGCTGGTCATCGTTCTCGCCCCGGACGCCGCCGCGATTCATTCGGCGGCGGAACTCACCAACGCCAGCATCCAGTACCTCGCGCTCGGCGACGTGAAAGGCGTTCCCGCCGGAACTTACGCGAAGGCTTATCTCGATAAAATGCGACTTTGGCCGGTGATCGAACCCAAGGTCGTCACGTGCGAAAGCGTCCGCGCGGTGCTCGCCGCCGTGGAATCCGGCAACGCGCAGGCTGGCTTCGTCTATAAAACCGACGCCGCCATTTCCAAAAAGGTGAAGGTGGCGTTGGAAGTACCGGCTGCGGACGTCCCCAAAATTTCCTATCCGCTCGCGTTGCTGAAAGACGCGCCGCAGCCGGAAGCCGCGAAAAAATTCATCGCCTACCTTGATTCAGACGCCGCAACGGCGGTGTTCAAGAAATTTGGATTCATCGTTTATAACCACTGAAATAGTATTACAAGCCGTTCCTTTATTTGGCTTAGTGGTTGGATTGATGCATTTTTTCTGCGACTTGCATTGCCAGCAAGGTCACTTCATACACTTGCTGTGCATGGACCAAATGCGCTTTCTCCTCCAACAGATTAACGTTTGATGTTTCGAGATACCCCTGTTGCATTGAACCAAAACCATTTTTACATGGATTGCCAAGTTCAGGTGAGCCGGAAATAACGGTCTCCTTGAAAAGATTGGCCCTGACCGCATACAAACCATCGGGATTTACGAACCGCGCGAGTTGTGCTTGGAACATTGTGCAACCGCGCGAACTTGAATAAATGGCTTGCCCACCGTCGGAGATGCTTACGCCGGTAGCGGCCTGCAGCACCGGCTGTAAAACTCTCAATGGATAACCATTGCAAGTGACCATTCGGCCCTGAGTATCCGTTTGGAAACTGCCGTCGCGCGTGAAGGCTGTCGTACCGTCCGGCATCTCGACCTCAAAAAATCCAATGCCTTTAATTGCCAAATCGAATCTGTTTCCAGTTGGTCTGAGTTCTCCTTGAGCGAAGAGACGCTTGATCAAGACGGGTTCAGCTCCATTTAAGACAGTGGCTTGCCCTTCTTCGTCGCTGGTCATGTCTTGAAAACGCAGCTGGCTTGCTTTGAAGGCAGTTGTGTCGATATTTGCAAGATTGTTGGCGATCACTTCCAGGTTTATGCGCTGATAACGCAGCGCCGCCGCTAGCAGGCGGATCTCATTTGCATTACCGAGTGCAAGCACATGGCCGGCGCAATTGGTGCCGACTGTAGACGGACCTTTCCTTGCCTCGATGGCCGGCTCGGCACTGTCCGCGAGCACGGGCATCAGCGAGCCGCAGTCGCTGGCAAACAGCAGCGGGAAGATGAGAGCGGCGAAAAGGTTTCTTGATTTCATCAGCATCGTGGGTTGTTGCTCTGCTGCAGAATTTCGGGGGGGCGCATGCTCGCTTTAAGCAACAAACGCGCCATGCCACTTTTTTGGTGGTTTTATGGGGTTTTACTCAGGTTCTGACTGTCTGGGGCCGGTAAACAGGAACATTCTGCCCGCCTCCCAACAGATACGCCAGAACCGAGCGACTTAAATCGCAGAAAAATATGAATGCATCCCAATTTCCCAGGCCTAACCCCACCACTGGCGGCTAGCTGATGGTTCAGCGAGGTGATGGCGTCGCCGATTTGCCTCGTTGATCAACTGTGCCTAAAAAAGCCGGTGCGCAGAAGCGCCGCCTCATCACGCGCATCCACTGGCTGAAGAGGTTTCAAACCCGAAAACTGATACTGTCGTCCACTCACCGGGCCCCGCACCAGAATTGGAGAGGTTTCAGTGTAGCGAAGGGCAACCGCAGAGTGCGACGACAGCGGCTGAACTGACGGCGTGTGAACAGGAACCGGCTGCCTCGCAATTGAGGGCGGCGGACTTGCTTTTGGCGGGTTTGGACTAGGCCGGGCGATCGCCGCCGGCGGGGTGCTCTTGAGCTCCGCTCGTTTCTGACCGCAACATCCCATAATCGGTATCTCCTTGTTTAGTTTGAGGTATTGGTTGAATCAGCACCGGCTTCTGCACCGCTTGGTCCAGCAGGCAAGCAGCTCCGGAAACCGCCAGCCACGCGAACAACCAATCCAATGGTTTCTGTGTTATGTATAGCGCCGCCGCGGCCGCGATCCAAAGGCTAAGGCATTCGAAACAATCCATCAGCCTGCCAGCCAGCCCGTCGCCTAACCGGGCGCGAAATCGCACAATCAGGTCTGCCGGGCCGTCCTCGCTCGCCAGCAGGTGAGTCACCCGCCAGGTGACGAGGACGGCGAGGATGAATCGAAGCCACGGATCCATAATTATTCGTCACCTCTGATGTCTAACCGGCGCACGGCGAGCCAGACATCGGCGTGCAGGCGGCCGAATGAGTCATACCGGGCTGGGGCCGTTAATGATCTTGATTGGGAACTCGGTACCCGGGGCGGGGGGCGCGCAAGAGTGCGTGGTGTCCTCGTCCACCACAGTTGAGTCGTAGGCCTGAACGTTAACCACGTACGTGCACTCCTGTCCCTGTGCCAGAAGCTGGTCTGCGGGCAGCCCGGCAGGATTCGTGGCTGCGTCCAGCCACTGAAGATTCCAAGGTGTCAGGGTGCCCCCCGCGCCAATCGCCAGAGCTGGTCGTGCGGGCACGGGGGAAGTCGAGGTGATCAATGTGATCCATTCGGCTGCACCCTGCTTCTGGAAGGTGACGGTGTAGTAGTTGAAATTGTCGCTGGTTGGCTTGGTGAAGTCGGGCGTCGTGGGATCAATCAGTTGGTCCCAGGCGAATCCCTGTACGTCCACCGTTTGAAAAGCCCCGGCTTTGTTCTGGGTATAGAGATCGCCGCATGGGGGCAACCCCGCGATTCCGGTAATCTGTGCCTGCACTGGCTCGTTGTCAATCCACGCCCGTTGGACGTCGTAGTACTGGTTTCCAACCGTGTCAATCACCTGGAGCAGGAATGTGAATTTGCCTGTTCCTCCCACGAGGGGCGCGGCCATCTTCGGGAGGGTATTACTATTAAACGCCGCAGGAATAAGACTGGGAAGGTTCCAACAGCGGGGCACGAAATCGATAGAGTCAATCAGGATTGAGGGGCACTGGGTACTGGCACCCCATTGGTTGGTAAGGATGCTATCAGGATTTCCGTCCAGCTCATTCTGCGCGCGGACCTGATCGGCGGTGTAAGCGACCGGCGGAAACGGAGCGGGCTGAGGGATCATCTGCGCAGTGTACGCGATGTGAGTGACCAGGACCCAAGTGGCGCCCGGGGTGACCGAAGTAAATGCAGCGGGCTGGGGGAAAGTGAAGGTGGGGTCGGGGATCGCCCAGATCGTGTACTCCGAGATCGCCTGGCCCGAGCACCCGGCGATGTAGGCGTCGCCACTGACGTTCATCCAGCCGCCTTGGGTTGCCAGGGCCGAGGCCGTACTATTCCCCACGCGCAGGGGCTCATTCGGATCCATGAAGTTCACACTCCAGTTCGTCGAGATCTGCTTGATGTAGACTTGGTCGAGCGAAAGCTGAAAAGTTGTCACACAGTCGGGAGTCAACTCGGTGCCGTCGGTGGCAAACACGCGAAGAGTCACCGTAAAGGTGGTGGAGGTAAAGATCTCGATACCCGCAGCGATGACGCACTGCTGAAGATCAATCCAGCCCAAATTTCCGGAAGCGACGGCATAATTGCCCTGGGTGAGGCTCGGATCCGGACTGCCGACCCCGTCCGGGTAAATGACGACTCCGCTCAACAGGACGCTCGCGCCATCGCGCACCTCGATGAGATAGTGGCCAAAACTGAATCCATAGGCGCTTCCCACCACCGGTTCCAATATTTTTCCGGCCAAAATGTCAGTTTCACCCCTTATACAGCCGATCGGCCCCGCGAGGTCGCAGGTCAGCGCGTTGGCGCACTTGTCCAAGGAACCGAAATAGTACCGCAGGCAGCGGAAAACCTCGTCCAAATTGCTGGCGCGGGCCAAGCAGCAGCCGAAGCAGGCGGCGGCCACCATCCAACAGCGACAGAACCAAAAGTTGGGGTCACGGCCGGAGACGGCAAACGCTTCCCTGCCGAGAAGGGCATGGGCGGCGGCGGTGGTCAATAGGCGCTCAAAAATCTCGCAGACATTCTCCTGGCCCTCCGTGGAATTGATCTTTCCGGCGAGAACCTCGTCGGGAATTCCGGCCGGAAACTCCACGCTGGCCAACTGGTCAGTCAAGTAGGGTTTATAAGCCTGTGCCAGCGCTTCGGCCAAGACCTGAAAATCCTTCCGCTCCGCTTCGGAGGGCGGGCTCGATACCGGGGTGCCCAGCGACTTGCGGACGCAGAGCCAGTACTGGTAAACGTAGTACACGAATGCCCGGAACGTTCGCGGGCCGCGACAAACCAGCCATCCAAGAATGAGTGAGCAGCGAACTTGCTGCAGACACGCGCGCCAGTTCTCAACCGGACCGAGCTGCTTGCGGCCCGCTTCGGGAAGCAACCGCACAGCGACTTCTTCGGTAAGAAATTTGTCGAATATACGATTGGCCAGTGTCAGTTCATTTTCACGACTTTGGGGACTGGCTTCCGCTTCTTTCTCCAACTGCTCAGGCGCCTTGGCCCGCTTGAGTTCCTCTTCCAAGATGGGCTGGTAGGCGGCCAGCAAGTGTTTCAAGACGAATTGAAAATCCTCGCTGTGAATCTCCCGGGGTTCGCCCGGTCCGGTTTGTTCCGCCCGGGATGGCTTTTTGGGATTTGGCATAACGTTTTTTCCAGGTTTGGTTGGGAAGGTTATTTTTCTTACCGCGTTGTCAAAGAGTCAAACCCATCAACTTGAGGGCCGCAGGGAATATTGAGCCGATTGCTCCAAGCCATTTAACGGGCGACTTCCGAGCCAGCGGCGATTGTTGCAACTCTTGTCCCCATTTCAGCTCACCTCTGCTTTTGGTAATGACATGTCTACGATCCCGGTCGCGTCCTTCAGGCAGCGGGCAAAGCATACCCGCACTTACTTTGGGCGTAACTTTCCGCGTCACACTGTGACTTTTGGCGTCACGCCCGCGAAAAACCGCACGAATCAGAATTTCCAGCCGACGGGGAGGTCAGGGTCAGGATTGTAAGAGCAGAAATAGCCTGTCTTGATTCTGGCGGCGAGGTGATGGCCGAGCGCGGGAATGGAGTCGCCAATTTTTTGGATGGCGGTCTTGATGCGCTTGGTGACGGCGCAACGCGCGCGTTCAGCTTCGGATGAAGTTTTGCGGTCGCGGCCGCCTAGGCCAATGGCGGCCGCCAATTGCTGGGCAACCACGTTCATTTCAACCCTGGCTTTGGCGGCCCGGTTAGGATCGTTGAACTGTTCCGCCTCCTCCAACTCCTGGCGTAACTCGGTCACTCGGCGCTTGTATTCCGTTTTGGCCCGGGCATCCAGGATCGGGATGCCGTCATTAAGTCCGGAAAGGACAAACTGGTCGCCATTCTTGTGCTGGCTTCCGTGGGCATTGACCGCCGACGGTGCAGCGGGCACTTCCAGCAGACGGACCAGCAATTCGCCGACATGGAATTCCTGTCCCGGATGTCGCAGCAGATAGGCGAGGCAATGCAGACCGCGCATGGATTTCAGAAAGGTGGTATGTCCCTGATATTGAATCCTCCAGTAATCACCCAGCCGTAAGAAGGACGTTTCTGTGGGCGGGTGCAAAGCCGGAAGCCCCGCGAGCGAATCCCGGACGCTTTCCAGTAAAACTTGCTCAATCACTCCATAATCCGGTGCGCCATCATCAAAGATTTGCAAGATGCTGTTCATCGCGCGCACCTTTTGAAAAACGTCCTGGCATGGCTTTTGGGCCAGGAGTTTCATGGCCCGGGCGACGGTCTGGATGCGGGTGAGGTGCGGCCGCCACGGCTCGAGTTGCTCCCGGTCCGCGGTACACCGCGCGTGCTGCCGGACATAATCGAGCAGGCAAAGAATCTGTGCCGCGTCGCGTTCAGCGCGCGGCCAGTCTTTGACCCGGAACAAAATGATCAGGCGATGATAAAAGACGCCCGCTTCGTCGATAAGTTCCGCGCAGTCTTCCGGGGTGAGCTCAAAAATCGTTGCCGATTGGGTCTGCAATCCCCCACTGATTCGCGCCTGGTGAAAGTCCAAAACGGTTTCCATTCCATTTATCTGCCGGCCATCCGGGCGGCCATCCATTTCATATTGTTCCAGCCCCAGCGGCTGGCGGACCAAAATGAATTCCCGCCCATTAACGCCGCGATCCATGCGGATATTCCTCGCCGCGTCATAAGGCCAGCTTTCCAAGCAATCTTTCAGATCCACCACGCCCTTCACCATAGCAGGAGAATACCTAATTGAAGCTATTTGGGCAACTGTTTTTTCAATTTTACAACGTGCCAGCCGGGTCAAAGGGCGACGGAAGAAAACTCCTGCTCGTGAATAACGGGCTAGCGGCATTGCGCTTTGCGAATAAGTTTAACTTGTTCGCAATATGGTTTCAAAAGCTTGGGGTCGCTCATGCTTGTGCCGCCAGTATCTGGCAAGCTCCCTGGTGGCCATGTGCAGCCTTGTGGGCGAGGAATTGGCCGCCTGGGTTGGAAGGAAATTGAATTGGCGATCCGGCCCAAGAGGGAACCGGGCAAGCAGGGGATGGCGGCGCGCCTGCGCCAAGAGACGCCGCTGTCCATCAAGGCAATCGCGAGCCTTGTCCAGCCGGGCACCTACCGGAGCGCCGATGCCCGGTTGCACGCCGACAAGGAGATCATGGCGCAAACATTGCTGCGTCTTAACGAAGTGTGGCAGCATTCCCTCCAGAGGACCAAAAAGAGTTGATTCAGATGGCCGAGATGGAGATTTCCCAAAAGTATTGGACCAGTGCCCTGGAATGGGTGGAGAAGGGAATCGCGCTCGAACCCGCCCGCGACTGGCATAACGAGAGCAGCGATTCTTTGAAGGAAATGAAGCCGGCAATTTTGCGCCATCTGGGTCGGAAGGAAGAGGCACTGGCCCTGGCTTGGAGCGAATTTCAGAAGCATCCCGGCGAGTTCACCTACGAGGAATTGCTGCGCTCCGTGTCCAGAGGCGAGCGGCCCAAATGGCATGAACGGGCGATGGCCGAAGCGGCTGGAGCAGGCCTCTCGGAGTTCATCCCTCTGTGCGTAAAGACGAGGGAATGGAATCGGCTCGGCCAGCGGGTCCATTCAGCCCAGGCAGCCCAGTTGGAGGCCCTGAGCCATTATATCACCGAGCCAGCGGCAAAGGGGCTGGCCCGCAAAGACTCTTTGGCTGCGGCCAAGTTGTATCGCGCCCTGGGTTTGCGCATCCTTAGCTCAGGGAAAAGCAGGTATTATGGGTCGGCTTTGGACCCTTTTAAAAAGGCCCGGGCCCTATATGGCTGGGCAAGCCAGGGCGTGGAATGGAAGGCGCTGGCAGAATTTGTGCGGAAGGCACATTCACGAAAGTCAGGATTTATGGCGGATTTCGAGCACATTGTTTCCGGCAAATGCGGACGGTCTCCGTCGTTTGCTGAACAAGCTCAGGAACAGTGGAAACGGTTGACATCATGATTGCCGCTGACGAGGCGCCAATTTGAATTCATGAAAATAAATGCAGTGAATGTGGAATTCTGGAAAGATTTGCCGAAGAGGTGAGGGTGCTGCATTATTCGGCGGTATTTTATGTTGCTCGACCGCACAGATGCCGAACTGTTTTTTAAGTTACATTGCAACTTGATGCAGTTTGTGATGGAGCAGGTTCCAGGAGCTGGAGTTTCCGCACCCGCGGTAGCTTATCGTTCACTGCCCTGTGCGGAGCGAAGGGAAGTGGTGAAAGCGCTTCTCCGCCGGTTGGACTTGATAGATGCTTTTGTCGCCGCCAACCCCGCGCGGCTCCCAGAAGAAGAGTTGCAGATCATATCCTCCTGGCGTCACTTGGTGACGGGACGCTTCATCGCGCTGCGACAGCTCAAGAGTCACATGATCCTTCTCGCCTGCAATGAGAAGACCGCTGCGTATGGCGTCACCGCATTGGTTGACCCCATGGAGCAGGTAATCCCGAATCCGCTGCCGGCGATGGTTGAGACGGTACTGCTGCCGTTCCGGGGTAAGATCATTTACGATGGGATCGTCAGCACGTTCAATGTCACGTTTGGCCCGGGTTCCCGGCGCGGTTTCGAGGAGACATTCCGAACGGCCAAGGTGAGCGGCGGCATTGTGACTTCGTTGCCCCGGGCAGTGACGGCGAGCCAGCCAGGCATGGAGGCTCGAAAACCACGGGCGCGCAAAACGCCGCAACTGAGGGCGGCAGGCGCGCAGGAAGTCCTGAACCAGGTGCTCACGATGACGGATGCGTTCTGCCAGACGCGCCTCAACGAAGAATACGCAGCCTTGTGCCGGAAGCTGGCCGAGAAGCTGGCTGCCAAGCGGCCTTCACCCTTGCTCCGCGGCGAGCTTCGAACCTGGGCGTGCGGCATCATTCGCACCATCGGCGGGGTGAACTTTCTCAACGATCGTTCCCAATCGCCGCACCTCAAATTCCCGGTGATCGACCACGCACTGGGCGTCGCTGAGAGCACTGGTCAAGGAAAAGCAAAGGCGATCCGGCAAATGCTGAGGATTCGCCAATTCGATCATCGCTGGACCCTCCCAAGCCGCTGGGAAAGCAACCCATTGATTTGGACTTTGCAGGATGCGAACGGCTTCATGATCGATATTCGGCAACAGTCTGTGGCCATGCAACGGGCCGCCTTTAAACAAGGACTGATCCCGTACGTGCCGGCCGATCGAGCGGCGGCTGCGGTGCAAAAACAGATTGCCGTCTCGGCTGCGCGCCGCCTGTTCCAGTTCAAAATCTCCCTTCGCGGCGTCACTCCGCCCATTTGGCGTCGCATCCAGGTATTCGACGACACGCTGGATAAACTCCACGAGCACATCCAGGCCGCCATGGGCTGGACCAACTCACACCTGCACCACTTTTTCATTCAAGGCCGGCGTTGCGGCGATCCCGAATTGCTTGACGATGACGTCGAATCGTTTAGCGGGGTTGATTCGACCAGAACTCTAATCAGCGAGTTGCTGCCTGCCGATCGAGCGCCTGTCTCCTTTGAATACCACTACGACTTTGGCGACAGTTGGGTGCATGATGTGCAATGTGAAGGCTCGCCGGCGCCCCAGCCTGGGGTGGAATATCCTCAATGCTTGGAAGGGGAGCGCGCCTGCCCGCCGGAAGACGTCGGCGGAACCGGAGGCTATGCAGAGTATTTGGAGGCCCTCGTCGATCCGAGCCACGAACGGCATCGGGAAATGCTGGATTGGAATGGTCCATTCAACCCGAACGCATTCAATCCCCGCCTTGCCACTCATGTCATGCAGGAAGGCATTCCTGACTGGCGCAAAATGGCGTGAGCCCATGATGCGACCACAAAAAGGCGCGACCAAATCGGGTCTCTCCGATCTCCTCCAGAGGTTGAGCCCCGAAGAAGCAGCAGCGGTGCTGAGGCACTTGCTGGCGAAGCATTCGGAACTACGCTCCGAGGCCGAGCAGTTTGCCACCGACTATGTGTCTTCCGGCTCAATCGAGGAGGTTGCACAAGAGGTTTACGACCGTATCATCGGTATCGACATGGATGCGCTCAACGGACGAACCGGGAAGCACTCGTGGGGTTACGTGGAACCGAGCGAAGCAGCGGTTGAACTCATGGGCGAGTCGCTTGAGGATCTGGTGGATGACATGAAGCGCAAGGCCGAATTGGGACTTCTGCCTGCGGCCCAGGTAGCCTGCGCCGGCATCGTGCAAGGCCTATACCAAGCCAGAGACACCAAATCGGACGGCGCCTTGGGCTGGGCGCCGGATTTCCCTGCAGAGCACGCGGATTACGTGGTGGGCGACTTTCTTCGAGCCTGCCCTGTAAAGGACCGGAAAGAAGCTCGGAATAACCTCACAGAAACCCTGGCAATGTGCGCCCCGGAATGGGCGGAGAGATTGCTGCGCGCCGCAAACGAAGCCGCCAAATCATAACGCTCGTAATGCCGCTCCCAATTGCGGCGGGGATGTGAATGAGGAACTTTTGAGGACGAATCAAGAAATTCGGGTTTTTGACCGACATTGGCTCCAGTCCCGGTAAAGGGCATCGGGACGAACCTACAACCACACGGTTGATCCCGACGAGGAGTCACGCGATTATCCGTAAGCTTAACTTGATCCACCTTTCACAAGCAAGCATTGGCGGCGCACGTCATCGATTTCGCAAGGTGGTCTGGATTGGGGGTTGGTGCAGGGGTTTGATTATTTTGATCGGGCGGCAGTCCTGCGTCTGATGTTCCGATTCCTTGGTCTTACGGGAAAGCACGGCCTGCCGGCTCGCGATGGGCGAGTTGGCTTGCGGCCTGGGTGGCAGGCGTTTTGATTTAAATGGCGGTGCTGAGTGGGTGGGGTTATCCGCTGAAAAACGGCCGGGGCCAACCACACAGCAAGGAGCGATAGATTTGTTTGCGGATCTCTTGCAACGTCGTCTGGCCCAGCCGAAAGAGTTTGCCGTGCAAAATGGCAAAGGCGTGAAAGAGCGTGAAAGCGATGATTTTGATCCAGAGCAGCGCCACCACCGCCACCGGGTGATGGTGGGCGCAGTGGGTCAGATGCCAATGTTGGGTCAGTTCGCCGAAGGCGTTATTTTCTATCTTCCAGCGCAAGTGTCCCAGATCCCGGATGACGGCGCCGTCATAGCCGTCCACATCGCCGGCCACCACCCAGATCCAGTTTTGTTCTTTCGCTTGGGTTTTCCAAGCGCCGCCCACCCGTCGGCGTTCGGTCCATTGTTCCCGCACGCGCACGACCCGCACCGGACCGGGATAGGCGTCGGTGAAGCGCACGGAGCGCACGTCCCAAATCTGAACTTCGCGCCCGCCTCGTTCCACGACCTGCGTGGGCGCCTGGCCCTGCGTCAGGGCCAGGGTCTCCTGGTAGGATTCATAACGTTCCTGTTTGAGCACCGCGATGATGGGCCAGCCCAGTTCCTCCGCCACCGTTTTGAGAAAAGGCCCGTTGGCATACCAGGAGTCCACCACCGCCACGTCGAAGAAGCGGGGGCCATATTTTTGTCGCAGGCGCCGCAACAGGCGCAAGGCCGCCGCACATTCTTCCTCCCCGGGCCGCATTGGCTCGAAGTCCAAAATGACACTCAGTTCTGGTCCGCTCAATTGCGCATAGACCTGCTTGTGGTAATACTGCGTCTTTTTGAACTCCTGGCCAGCGGCGTCCTTGCAGGTTACTTCGCGGCTCAGGCAATCCGCGCAACAGCGGCAGTCGCTGCAAAACTGTTCATTGGCGTCCAGACTGACGACCAGCAGACCGTTGATTTTACTGTTTTCAAAGGCCTTGCCCCGTTTGAGTTTGCGGTTGATCCAAATGCCCGCCCGGCGCAACCGGTCCGGGTCCCAATGTTCGCTCACATAGCCAAAAGTGTCATGGCTGATCGGATGCCGGTAGCCCACCCACGCCTGCCACTGGGGAACTTTGGTTTCGGCCTGTAATTGCAGGAAGCTGGGGATGTGCACCACTTCACCCAAGACCAAACTCAGTCCCACGGCGCGGGCGGGAATGTCCGGCTGAGGCCGACCATCGGCGAAGCAACCGGCCAGCAACGACAGTTCAAAGCGCTTTTGCGCGTAGGTCACGAACTGATTCAGTTGGCTGAAGTCGGGATTATTCACCGGCAAGAGCTTCGCCCCGGCGCAGGAGTTCGGCATTGAGTTGTGAGAGTTCCTCCAGCCCCTCCCAAAGCTGCTGGTAAGCTTGGACGCCCGCTCGGCCCTGCCGTTGCTGCCCATCGGTTTTGAGCAGGAATTTCAGCACGCGGCCGGGCACCAAACCGATCGCCAGATAATAAAAAGGCCCGTGCTTGCGCCCTTGAGCACAGGCGCAGTTGGCCTTGCCACAGGTGGTGAAACGTTCGACGAAGGAGGCGCGCAAGAAGTGGGGCGGAACGCTCAATTGATGCAGCAGTGCCGCTTTGCGCTGGCGCAGCGCCAGCGTCGAGGTACGGCGGAGATTGTATATCTTAGCCACTATGTAGGCTAAGATAACAAAGCGGGAGCCTTTAGCAACAAAAAAGAATCTGCCTCCGAAATTTAGGACAACGCGAATTTGCTCAAGTCCCTCAATCCAAAGAAGCTAATCAGATCCCGTGAAAAAACCTGCGAAATCATTGGGCGCACGTGTCGGCACACGCGAAATCTGGCGGAATCAGCAGAATGGCAAGGTGAGTTTCTTTGATTGGCGAACAATACCATTCATTTTATAATCTGCCGGAATGACAGTTCCCGAGATCATTGCCGCGATAACTCCCTACACCGGGCATTTCCCAGAGGTGGCCGTGCAAGCCGCCGTGGCGCAGCGTGAAGAAGTAACGCCGTATCTGCTCCGCGCCTTGGAGGAGGTCGCCGAAACTCCCGAAAAGTTCGTGTCTTCAGAGAACATGCTGCATCTATTCGCCAGTTATTTGCTGGCACAATTCCGCGACAAACGCGCTTATCGGCCCCTGACGAGGATTCTCGCCGCCCCCGGCAATACGGCGGATAAGCTATTTGGTGACACGATCACCGAGCGGCTTGAGAACATCCTGGCGTCCATTTACGACGGCGACCCGGAACCAATTAAACGTCTGGTGGAGGGCGGGGACGTTTACGAATTCGTCCGTGGATCAGCCGTGGACACATTCATGGTGTTGACCCACACGGGACAAATCCCAAGAGAGGAAGTGGTGGACTATTACCGAAGCCTGTTCAGGGGAAAGCTTCTCCGGGAATACAATCAAGTCTGGAACGCATTGGCTTGCGCGGTGGGGGACTTGCCGGCGCCGGAGTTGATCGGGGATTTGCGCAAGGCATTTGAAGATGGCCTGGTGGATCACGGTTATGCGGATTTGGAGGGTTTGGAGCGGGACGCCCGTGTGCCGTTCGAGAAAAAGGAGCGCTGGAAGCGAGAAAAGTTATCACGGCTCGTTTCCGACACCGTTTCCGAGATGTCGTGGTGGGCCGCTTTCGCTGCTGATGACCGGCCGAAACCTCCTGTGTTCCATCAAGAACCGATTGGGCAAGCGTCGCCGTCCCCCGGGATGGAATGTGATGATCCTGAGGATTATGCCCTCGAAGCCTTGCCCAATACGGGTCTGCGACGCGGCCCGAAAATTGGGCGCAACGATCCATGTCCTTGCGGCAGCGGAAAGAAGTATAAAAAGTGTTGTCTCGGAAAATGAAGCAGTCACCGCGCAATCGAAAGGGGTTTGTTTCCTGCTGATGGCTTCGTCGCCACCTGCCAACCCCCGCGCGATTGGAATTGTGCCCGCGCGCGCGATTTGTGAACGCGATTGCGGCACGGAGTATTTGAAGCAAGAGTTCGGCCCTGAATTGAGCCCCGGGCATGGCACGAACTCCGTGCCGATCCTGCGCAACGAAGATAATCTGCAACGCGTTGCGGATTAAGAAGATGTGGAAGGCGCGGGACAAATTCGGATTTTAATCAACTTGAAAATGGCTCCAGAGGTAGGGCTCGAACCCTGACTTGCTTTGTCTGGCGATGAATATCGCCTGTCTTTAGCCACAATTCAAGCCGATTCATCCGCTACCTCGGCGTATTTTCAGGTACCGGGGAGCCAGTCACGGTCGGCAGCCAGGGCAAGCACTTCAACGAGGGCAAAGTACTTTGGGCCATTCGGCGCTGGCGTCCCCAAGGGCTTCAGCAAGCGTGAGGACAGCAAGACCGGCACGTCGTGGACAGCAAAGCCCAGCAGCTTCGCTGTTTGGTTGACATCCAGCCGCGCCGGAAATTCATTGCCGATGATCTTAAGAAGGCTTTCGTCATTCATGGTGACATGCAGAACCACTTTCCACCGGTGGTGCATGGAGACGAAGGCCAACAGAAATTGTTTACAAAAAATTCTGGCCGGGGTGCCTCGACAATCTTGAGCATTTGCAAGGAAATGGAAACTTTGGCCGGGAATTGCTCCCCGTAGCCACCAGCCGCCGGAGTCCATCAAACTATGGTCTGCCATCATTCCGGCAAAGCTTGCCGTTCTTGTGATTGGTTCAAGTGAACGGGGCAGGCAAGGTATGCCGCCCTATTGTTCAAGCTCGGGCAGTCAAGACGGCAGGGGTTACCGCTCTGGTCTCACCTCCTTTGCCACGGATGTTTCAGAAAAAAATAGAGGTTTGGTTTTCCCCAACCGGATACCTCGTATCGAATCAAACCTGCACTCCCCAACTCTTTGAGCCAATTTCGGATGGATCGTTCTGACGCGCCAATTTTATGGGCCATCTTCTTCTGGTCCAACCCGCTGGACAGCTCAAATTCGGGGAAATCGGGGCCACAGGTATTGGCTGCCAGGATGGCGTAAACCAACTTGGCTCCGGGACTGATTTCTGGTCTTCGCAACAGCCAGTCCGGAACGGTGGGTCCGCCAAAATCCCCAGGGGCAATCAATCCAGGCGCATTCATGCGAGAACATTAAGAAAGCAAAGTCAACGACCGTTGTAAACCCTTCTAGTCTGACCTCGATGCCGCCACGGGTGTCCGCTCGCAGCCTGCAAACGCACTGCCCGCCTACCGGGTACATTCGTGGCATCGTGCTCTACCCTTCTCCCAGCGGCCAGTGCATGCGTGGGCAACGGGGCAAGATAACGCGCTTGCGTTTGCCTTGGGGCAGGTTCAATTTTCAGCGGTAGACGAATCGTAACAATTGGATGCAATCTTGTCGTAGTTTGTGTAGGTAAGGTGTGGCCTTGATCTCGGCCACGAAGCCAATGATTTTTGCTGAGCCACCGAGCGTGTACGCCGCACGTCTGAGGATTCCCAGCCCCCTG
>JBEKZM010000093.1:0-26026 GCA_049509875.1 Verrucomicrobiota bacterium
TCGTCGAAAAATTAAGCCGATGCAAGCAGACCTTGGAGCGGATTAAACCCGGCTGCACTCGTCCCAGAATGCGCAAAACAAAGGAAAAATAACTCCAGTCGTTTGTGAGACACTACACTAGCGCTCCGCGCATGCGGAGGATGCGAAATGAACCAGCCTCAAGACGTTGACCTCAGATGAAAACAGATTAAAAAAACGCGGATCAACTTGCAGAGTGCAAGCGTTCCTTCCGGCAATTTGCATCATTGGCGGCCGGCGGACGTGGTGTTCGATCCAAAAATGCAGGAAAACGCCGGGAGATGTGCGTGGCAAGATACAAGCTACAAAAGAAACCGGAGGGCGCACGGAGATAATGAAAGGTCTGTGGGAAACAAAAGAGAAATCCGGATACGAAACAGACTGGACAAATCAACCGCTTGCGCCCTCCATTTTTCTTTTGCCCAACCGGCGATCGCTTGGAGCGCCGACCTGGGGCCCGGCTCGTATCCCTGTGGTCTGGCCATCCTATTGACGCAACCTGTCCCAAGGAATGGTGTTTGGCTGGTGGCTTGGCCAGCTTTTGCCCACCACCAGAGTCTTGCACTAATCTTTAAGAAAACTGTATTCGTTCGAGCCCAGCCTTGGCTTGAGCGCGAACTGCCGGCGACATCCCATTTGCGGTGACCAACGGTCCGGTCTTGTTTTGCTTTCCGTCACCGGCAAAATCGCGCATTCTGTCACCATGTCAGGACTCATCGCCATCGTTGGCCGGCCAAATGTCGGCAAATCCGCGCTGTTCAATCGCATCGTTAAAAAACGCATCGCGATCGTGCACGACCAGCCGGGCGTCACACGCGACCGCGTGAGCGTGGAGGCCGAATGGCGGGGCCGCCCCTACACGCTGGTGGACACCGGCGGCATCGGCCTACTGCGCGGCGAAAAGTCCAATGACGTCATCGTGCGCGCCGCGGTGGAACAGGTGGAGATCGCGATCGAGGCGGCGAACGTCATCATCCTGGTCGTCAACGTGCAGGAGGGCGTCGTGCCGCTGGACCGCGAGGTGGCCCAGCGCCTGCGCCAGAGCGGCAAGCCCGTCCTCGTGGCTGTCAACAAAGTGGACGATGTGGGCGCGGAGAAAGGCGCGGATGAATTCGCGCAGCTTGCCTTTGAGAAGATTTTCCCCGTGAGCGCCATCCACGGCGGGGGCATTGAGGACTTGATGGAAGCAGCGATGTCCCTTTTGCCCAGTGACGAGTGTCAGGTGACAAGTGACGAGGAAAGACCACCGCAGGCCGCGGACGACACCGCAGGCGCCGCGCCACCTGTCGCCCATCCCCCCTCTCCCTTAAAGCTGGCAGTGGTGGGGCGGCCAAATGTCGGCAAATCGTCCATCATCAACGCCCTTACCCATTCCCAGCGCGTCATCGTTTCGCCGATTCCGGGCACAACGCGCGACGCCATCGACGTGCCGTTTGAGGTGGAGACCGATGGCGTGCGCCAGAAATACATTTTGATCGACACCGCCGGCATGCGCAAAACCCGCCAGGTGGACGATTCGGTCGAGTTCTTCAGCGTGCAGCGCGCGCACGATTCCATCGCGCGCAGCGACATCACGGTGCTGGTGATCGACGCGGAGGCGGGCATCACCGAGCAGGACAAGAAGATTGCCGACCTCATTGTGGAGAACCGCAAGGCGTGCATCCTGGTCATCAACAAATGGGATCTGTTTGCCGGGGAGGTCCGCGAGGCGCGCGAAGAGGAAATCGAAAAACGCAAAAACAAGGTCCGCACCGAGGGCCAACCAAAGGACCTCACCACGCTGGCGGAATTTGCCGGGTGGGTGCAGGAGAAACTCTTTTTCCTCGATTACGCCCCGGTGATATTCACTTCCGCCAAATCAGGATTCCATCTGGACCGTCTGCTGGAAGCCGTGCGCTACGTGGCGGCGCAATTGCGGCAAAAAATCCCCACCGCCATCTTGAACCGCACTCTGCGCGACGCCGTGGAAATCCGCCAACCGATCAGCTCCCAGGGGCATCGCCTAAAGTTCTTTTATGCGACGCAAGTGCGGCTTTCGCCGCCGACCTTCCTGCTGTTCGTTAACCGCGACGAGCTGTTTTCCGAGCAGTACAAAAAATATCTGGCGGGCGAAATGCGCAAGGCGTTCGGCTATGAAGGCTGTCCCATAGTGCTGGCGCCGAAAGCCCGCCCGAAAACCATCGAACCCGTGCGCAAGCCGAAACACGGAGGGTCCAAGATGCCCGGAAATGGTGAAGGTTTTCGCGGCCACGGCCCCGGCAGACCTCCTTCGCGCCCCAAAAACCGTTCCGGCTCGATCGGCCGCGCACGGGGCACCAACCGCGCCAAAGGCCGCCGCTGATTGGAGCACCGGCGGCAAGCGAAGCGCGACACCGCTCTCGTGTGGGGCACGTTCCCCATCAATTCGAGGCCATACCGCGCGGACGAAAGCGCCGTCGCCGCTGCGCTGCGGCGCGGAATCCAAGACGCTGACGGAATTGCCGGGCGCGTCGCCGTTTAGCGAAGCGTCTTGGGCTGCGACTTTCCCTGAGCCACTACTTAGCCCGGCTGGAATGACGAGGGGCCGGCAGGGCTTCCCTTCGCACCAAATCCATATTGCTGCAAGAACAGCCCCTCGGGGGCGCGGATGTCAACGCGCTTCTTCGTGAAAGGGTTGACAAACATCAACCGGACCGCGCGCAGGCCCAGCGGCAGGTCGTTCTCCCGGCGGCCGTAGAGTTCGTCGCCGACAATGGGCAAGCCGCATTCGGCCAGGTGCACGCGAATCTGATGCGTGCGGCCCGTCAACGGCCTGGCTTCGACCAGCGTGAACGCGCCCCGCCGTTCCAGAATTTTCAATTGTGTTTCGGCATTTTTGCCGTTGTGGAAATCCACCTTGACGCGACCGAACTGCTTCGGGTCGGGACCCAGCTTGAACTGGCACAGCCACTCGGTTTCCTTCGGTTCCCCGGTGACGACCGCGAGATAGGTTTTCTCCATGCGCCGGCTTTCGAACAATTCCGAAATGACATTGACGGAGCCAATGCTTTTGGCGAACAGCAAAATCCCGCTCGTATCCGCATCGAGGCGGTGAACGTTGCGGAGGAATTTCAGCCCGCGCGAGCGCGCCCAGAAATCGCCCGCCGCGATGGACGACGTGATCGCCGCCATCAAATTCCACGACGTCTTCTGCCACGAAGTCGGGACGAGCATCCAGCCACGGGCCTTGTCAATCGCCAGCACTGCGCGGTCCTCATACAGGATGGGAATGGGGTCGCAGTCGGGCAGGTCGATGAAATTGGGCTTGGCCATTTTAAGGTTGCGCGTAAACGCGGTAGAATTTGAATTGATTGGTGCCCACGGGATCGAACACTGAGACCGGAACGCCGGTACCTGCAAAGCTCGTGCCGAAATCCGCCCAGCCGTTGGTCGCCTGCAGCATCGCGGTTCGTTTCAAGCCGTAGGTGACATAATTCGCCGTGGGCCAACTGACCTGCCAGCCGGGCTGGACGGTTACGGCCACCACGTTCGTGGCGCCCGGCGCAGCGCTGCCGAGCATCACGTCGTCGATGAGCACCTCCCCTGCCCAATCGTTGGCCGCGCCAGTCGTGCAATTGAAATTGATCCGGACCCCCACGGCATTGGTCGGGGCCACCAAGCCGGGCACAATGATCCGGCTCCAGTAGCCGCCGCCGCCGGAGAAATTCGCGCTCGCGGAGCTGATCACCGAGTCGCTGCTGTCGAGCCACGACAGGCTGTATTGCTGGACGAAGCCGACACCGCTGAGAATCTGCTGCGCCCAGAAAGAAAACGTGTACGCCAGTCCGGGAACGATGGCGGCGGCGCCCTGCGCCGCCTCGTCCTGCTGAAATTGAATGCCGCCCGTGGCCTGGTTGGTGTCCGCCAGCAGCATGCACCAATCGCCCGAGTGCGAATTGGTGTTCACCCGGCAAGGAGGCTCCATGCCATAGGAGGTCCAATTGGCGGCGGCGGAGTTCGTGCCCAGTTCGAACCCGCCGTTCGCCACATTGGTGGTCACATAGGTGGTGTATTCCAGCACACGATAAGCCCGCGCCCCGTCGGCCCCCAGCGGATCGAACAGGGTGTTGGTGGTGCCATCGCCCGCCAGCAGGCCGGTCAGGTCATTCCAGCCGGATCCGACCCCGGCCGGCGGAGTCGTCCATTGGACCTGGTAATTGTCGCCGGCGGTGGTCGGCCAGCCCAGTTGAGTATTGCGAACCAAAGTGGGTTCGAACGTCCCGGGAACCGCGCCGGCGTGAACCGTCAGCAGGCCCGGAGCCGCGCTCAACGTATTGACCGGCGTTCCGTTGCTAAAGACCGTCGCCGTCAGGTTCGTGGCCGTGGGATTATAAATGAGGACCGTGCGCGCGCCGGTCTGCGCATTGTAATAAACCTGGCTGGCGGGAATGCTGGTGTAAAAGTTGGCATCCTGGACGCCCAGGCCGCGCAGCGCGTGGGCCAGATAGTAAGTGATGCCCGAGTAAGTGCCGTCGCCGGTAAGGGCGCCGTTGGTCGCATAGCTGGCGGCAAACTGCGCAGCGACATCATTCGGATTGAACATCGCCTCCCACGACAGAACATAGTTGCCCGGATAAGCGCCCAAATCCTGCGCCGTGGAGGTGGAGATGTTGGCCTGTTGGCTCCAGCTCGAATTGGCAATACCCGGCGGCGGCTGGCCGGCGGCCAGATTGGTGTTGGCGCTCCAGATAAAGCCGTTGTAGTTCACCCAGGCGCCGGTGATGTACGCCATGGAATTGCTCCAGGGCGGCTCCCAGTTGAGGCGGTCGTTCCACAGGTTCGAGTATTGCAGGAAGGCATAGGCCGAATTGCGCACCAGGTAATTGTTCCAATGGTTTTGCGGCACCATCTGGATGGCATAAACCCACGCCGGGTCACCGTCGAAATAGGTCGCAAAGGCCAGCGAGCCCGCTCCCAGAATGCCGTTCATGGATTTGCCGTAGGTGGGCGGGAAATTCGTCTGGTAGATGTCCTGCCAATACTCGTTGACGGCGGCGGACTCCATGGCATAACCCATCGCACCGGCGGCCGTCATCACGTCGTCGCCAAGCGCATTGCCCATGAGGAACAGGCCGACCCACGAGTTCATGGCTTCGGAGGAGCTTTCCTGGTTTTCGCCGCCCCCGCTGCTCGTTCCGCCGGCCCACGAGTGGCCCTCCCAAATGTCGAACGTCCGGAAAAACGGGAAATTCGTGTCGCTGCGATCCCAATTGGCATATTCCTTGGCCACCAGCTTCGCCATCGGTCCGTATTGATTCAGCCACGCCGGATCAGACAGCCCCACCAGGGCGGTGCCCACCATGAAATAACCGTAATGGAAATGGTTGTCGTTGAATCCCTGCGAACCGTAACTGGCGGCAAACCCGATCAGCGCGGGCCAGTTGGTATAGAGCGCAAAGAAATGATACGGTTCACCAGGCGTGTAGGTGTACCAATCCTGCAAGCGGGCTTCGAGCGCCGCCTTAAGCTGCGTCGCGGCATTCGTCAGCCCCATCTGTTGGGCAAAGGTCAGGTATTGGGCCGTGACGCCAAAATCCTTGCCGGCGCCATAAGTCTCATCACCGGTCGGATGTCCGGCGTTGGCGAAGTTCTGTAAGTAGGTTTGCATCCAGCTCTGGACATAATCGTTGGGCAATCCGTTGGTTCGCGGCGCGGGCAACACCGGCGCGAGGCCGTGAAAGGCATAATCCACCTGAAACTGGTGGCCAGCCGCCACTTTCATCACGCCGCGCGGTGTGAGGTACGTGTAGGGCTTGAACGCCAGGTTGTTTTGCGTGGTGCGATAATGATGCGGCAGCCAGCCTTGCAGCGTATTCGTCTGCCCGTTCTCCAGCGGCGTGGTGGTAAGCGTCCAAGTGCTGTCCACCTGGCCATTCGTGCGGTCATAGACCCAGTCCATCCGCGTGTTGGTCACTTCGGCGTAAGCGTATTGTCCGAACTCGTTCAGATTCGTATGCGCCGGCAGCAGACCATAGACGAGATAATTATTCGTGCCCGACAACTGCGCGGTGAGCGTGGTTCCCGACACCAAAAAGGTCGTGCTGTCCGGTGCAAACACGCCGAAGCTGCGGCCTTGATCATCGAACGAAAAAGCCGTCGCCGTGAAGCTGTTGCTGCCGGCCAGCGAAATCGGCTGGTTGTTGGTGTCGTAAACGGTGGTCGTCCCGAGGTTGATGGCCGGGTTCAAGCCAGAGCAGGTGGTCCAGACAAACGGCACGCCGCGTGCCAGGGTGACGTCCATGCGCCTGCCGGCGGCGTCCGGCAGGCCGAATTGAAAGCCCCAGTCGCTCCACCCGGTGACCACCGATTGAGTCGCCGTGTACGTGCTCTTATAACGGGTGCTTGGATCGCTCCCGTCATCTGTCGCCACAATCCACGAACACATCACGTGGCCCCAGCCGCCGCCGGTGGTGTCCACGATTTCAATCTGCGCCGTCTGGTTGGAATAAGCCGACACGTTCCACGTGTTCCAGTTCAACACGCCTGAATCATTGCCGGCGGCGCGACCAACCACCTGGTTGCTGATCACGAGCCAGACGGCGTCGTTGGTCAAGTCATTGCCCCCGCCCACCAGCAGTTGGATAAAGTTCTTCGTAATGAGAAACGCCGGCGAGGTCAGCGTGCCCTCGAAACTGTCGCCGCCGCGATAGGTATTGACGCAGGCGTCGCCGAGCAAACCGGTCACCGGCGGGCTCTGGCCTGGCCACGAACCGCCGACAATCGGGCTCGTGCCGAAGGCATTTCCGGTGGCCACCCAGCCGGCCGGATAATTGGTCTCGTCGAAATCCGCAATGAGGACATCGTTGGACCCGACGGCCAGCGGGACCGCACCGGTGATGGGCAGCGCCGGGCCTGCATTAAAGCCGCCGACGGGCGGCGTGCCAGTAACCCAGGAATTTGGAAAATACAGGTCAAAGCCGGACGAATTTGGCGCCACCATGGCCGGGAACGACCAAAGCTGGCCGCCGAAGGGGTCTTGGGTCACGACGCTCGGCGGAGTGTTGGTCGCGTTGTAGCTCCAGCCACGAACACCCATCGCCGTATCTGTCCACCACTGGTTGCTGGGCACCGGCCGGCCGGCGAGCGAGGGATCGAGATGCAGGCTGGGACACAAATCGATCATTTGCTGGGCGCCGGGTGCGTAGTATTCGTCCGATTGCTGGTCGAAGGCCGGCACAAACGAGGCGTATGAACCGGCGCCAACCGGGACGGCCACCTGGGCGATGGCGGTCAAACCAATGGCCAACACGCAAAGCCAACATACCATCCGGGCCAGCCGGACCGCGGTCAAGGCCACTCGAAAATGATGCGATATTTTATACGACACTAAGACCATGGGAAATTGTGCAATGCCGTGCTTACGAAGGCACGCTCTTTTTCCAGTCGGCGGGAAGGTAGCCAATGGCGGATGGCCGATCGCTCGACCGGCCAGAGACGACGGAGACACAAACGACCGGTTGACGAACCGGGTAGGAGACCGGCGCTCCATACTGAATTGCTTCGGGGCAGCGAGATGAAAACATGTTGCGGGGACAAGCTGTCCCCGCCCCGGGCCGTTTTACAATAGACGGTGATGATTTGCCAAAAGAGGGGAAGTCGGTAACGTAGGGCGCTGTCATTTTCTTTCCAGCATTATGATTTCACTTAATAAAATATGAGCACTGCCAACAACGCCAATTCCATCGAACCCGCCCACGATATTCTGCACCACACCACGCGCCGTCCGCTGTCCCCGATTTTTTCGCCTGAATCGGTCGCGGTGATCGGCGCGACGGAAACGCTCAACAGCGTCGGGCGCACCATCCTGGAAAACCTGATCAAGGGCGGCTTCACCGGCCCCATTTACCCCGTCAATCCCAAGCGGGAGACGGTTCTGGGCGTCAAAGCCTATCCCAGCATCACCGCGGTTCCGACCGTTCCCGATCTGGCCGTCATCATCACCCCACCCGCGACCGTGCCTGGCATTGTCAAGGATTGCGGCGCCAAGGGGGTCAAGGGCGCCATCATTATCACCGCAGGATTCAAGGAAATCGGGGCGCCCGGCGTGGAATTGGAACGCCAGGTGTTGGAGGAAGCCAGCAAGGCGGGCCTGCGCATCGTCGGCCCCAACTGCCTGGGCGTGATGGTGCCCGGCGGCAAATTGAATGCCACTTTCGCCTCCACCATGGCGAAGCCAGGCAGCGTCGGCTTCATCAGCCAGAGCGGCGCGCTCTGCACGGCCATTCTGGACTGGAGCTTGAAGGAAAACGTCGGGTTCAGCGCCTTCGTTTCCTTGGGCTCCATGCTCGACGTGAGCTGGGGCGACCTGATCCAGCATCTTGGCGATGATCCGAACACCAAGAGCATCGTGATCTACATGGAGAGCATTGGTGACGCCCGGGCGTTTTTGTCCGCCGCGCGCGAAGTAGCGCTCACCAAGCCAATCATTGTCATCAAGCCCGGCCGCACGGCCGCCGCCGCCAAGGCCGCCGCCTCGCACACGGGCTCGCTGACCGGCAGCGATGAAGTCCTGCAGGCCGCCTTCCAGCGCGTGGGCGTGCTGCGCGTCGAGGCCATTTCCGAACTGTTCGATATGGCCGAAGTGCTCGCCAAACAACCGCGCCCAAATGGCCCGCATCTGACGATCGTCACGAACGCCGGCGGCCCGGGCGTGCTGGCCGTGGATATGCTTATCGGCAGCGGCGCGCAACTGGCCACTCTGTCGCCCGAATCCATGGAGGCATTCAACAAAATCCTGCCGCCGACCTGGAGCCACAACAATCCGGTGGACATCATTGGCGACGCCAAGCCTGAACTTTACGCAAAGTCGCTGGAGATCGCCGCCAAAGATCCGAACACGGACGGCATCCTGGTCATCCTGACGCCGCAGGCCATGACCGACCCCACCGCCACGGCGGAATGTCTCAAGGCCTATGCGCACATACCCAACAAGCCGGTGATCGCGAGCTGGATGGGCGCCGACATGGTGGCCAAGGGCGAGGACATCCTCAACGCCGCGCAGATACCCACGTTCAAGTATCCCGACCGCGCCGCCAAATCGTTCTATTACATGTGGAGCTACAGCGAGAACCTGCGCCAGCTCTATGAAACCCCGACCATGCCGGATGACGCCCATGGTGAAATCGACCGCGAAAAAGCGGGCGCGATCCTGGCGGAGGTCCGGAAATCCGGCCGCACCATTCTCACGGAATTCGAATCCAAGAAGCTCCTCGCCGCCTATGGCATCCCGACGGTTGAAACGCACATCGCCCTCACCGAGAGCGATGCTGTCAAGGAGGCTGCGCGCCTCGGCTTCCCGGTGGTATTGAAACTCTATTCGGAGACCATCACGCACAAGACCGACGTGGGCGGCGTGCAATTGAATCTGCGCACGGCCTCGGCGGTGCGCCAGGCATGGAAGGCGATTGAGACCTCCTGCACGAAGAAGGCCGGCAAGGAACATTTCCTGGGCGTGACGGTGCAGCCGATGATCAAGCTGGAAGGCTATGAGATCATCATCGGCAGCAGCATGGATCCGCAGTTCGGCCCGGTGCTGCTCTTCGGGACGGGCGGCCAACTGGTGGAAGTATTCAAGGACCGCGCGCTGGGCCTGCCGCCGCTCAATGCCACGCTTGCGCGCCGCATGATGGAGCGCACGAAGATCTTCACCGCCCTCAAGGGCGTGCGCGGCCGCAAAGCCACCAACATTGCCGCCCTCGAGCAATTGCTGGTGCGCTTCAGCCAGCTCGTGGTCGAACAGCCCTGGATATCCGAACTGGACATCAATCCGCTGCTCGTTTCCGCCGAACGCATCTTCGCGCTCGACGCCCGCGTGGTGCTGCACGATCCCAAGACGCCGGAGAACAAGCTGCCCCACCCGGCGATCCGGCCCTATCCCATTCAGTATTCCACGCCGTGGAAATTGAAGAACAAAGCCCCGGTCCTGATCCGGCCCATCCGGCCTGAAGACGAACCGCTCATCATCAAATTCCACGAATCGCTGTCCGAAGAAAGCGTTTACAACCGCTATTTCTCCGCCCTCAAGCTTTCGCAGCGCGTCGCCCATGACCGCCTGGTCCGGATCTGCTTCAACGACTACGACCGCGAAATTGCCCTGGTCGCTGAACTCAAAGTCCCGAAGGGCGAACCGAAAAAGATCCTCGGCGTGGGCCGGCTGAGCAAGCAGCACAACCCCGGCGAAGCGGAATTTGCCGTGCTCGTGAGCGACGAATGGCAGCGTCAGGGCCTGGGCTGCGAACTGCTCCGCCGCATGATCGAAATCGGCCGCGACGAGAAGCTGAAGCACCTGAGCGGCGCCGTCCTGGCCGACAATCATGCCATGCAGCACATCTGCCGCAAAGTCGGTTTCAAGGTGGTCCACAACGGCGACAGCAATTCGTTTAACGCCAGTTACACCTACTGACCATTGGCGGCGGTCCATGGCCGTCGAAACATTTTGAAAGACTGCACCGGGCTTTGGCGCCAACGCCAAAGCCCGTTTTTTTTGGGAAGCATCGCCATGAATCCCAGCGGATGGACCGCGGAATGTGGATAATCTGATTGCTTGGCTGGAGCGCGACTCTGTGAGCCGCAGCAGCGTCCGAGGTCCGAGCAAAATCTCGCGTAATTCCAAAACTTCCTGACCGGCGACGCTGCGGCGGGTCGCCGACCCGCGCTCCGGCCGCAATTTGAACAGGGCGCCTTGCGCAAGGGCTGGTGTGAGCATTAGAGCAGGCCTGCCTGAGGTCGGCTGCAACGCACTTGCATTTTACGGCGGCTTATAGCAAGTTGACCCCGCAAGAAAGGCGTTAACCAATACCAAGAAACACTATGGCACATGAACTACCTCCGCTGCCTTACGACAAGGCAGCCCTTGAACCCCACTTCGATGCGCTCACGATGGAAATTCATCATGACCGCCATCACAAGGCGTATGTGGACAATCTGAACAAAGCCATCGCCGGCAATGCGGCGCTGGAAGCCAAATCACTGGAACAGCTTATCAAAGACCTGGGCTCCGTTCCGGACGCCGTCCGCGGACCCGTGCGCAACAATGCCGGCGGCCACTGGAATCACTCTTTTTGGTGGAAAATGCTGGGGCCCAACGCCGGCGGCGCGCCAACGGGCAAGCTGGCCGACGACCTAAAGGCCACTTTCGGTAGTTTCGATGAATTCAAGGGCAAGTTTGAAGCGGCGGGTCTGGGGCGCTTCGGCAGCGGCTGGGCCTGGCTCGTCACCAACCACGGCAAGCTGGAGATTGTTTCGACCGCCAACCAGGACAATCCACTCATGGGCAAGTCCGTTGCCGGCTGCGAAGGCACGCCAGTGATCGGCTGCGACGTGTGGGAACACGCGTACTACCTGAAATACCAAAACAAGCGCGCCGACTATCTGAAGGCGTTTTGGAATGTCGTCAACTGGAACGCCGTCCACTATTGAACCGGCCTTGGGGAATCAAAAAACGCGCCGACGCAAGCCGGCGCGTTTTTTGTTTTGAGAGATCAAGTCCCGCGCCGGTCCACAATTTTGTTGCCTTTGCCCAGCACGACGACTTTCGGCTTCCATTTCCTGGCGGCCTTCTTACCGAAGGTGGCAAAATTCATAATGGTGAGCACATCGCCTTTCTTGCCGAGATGCGCCACCGCGCCATTCAGGATGATTTCACCGGCGCCGGCTTTGCCGCGAATGGCGTAAGTTTCAAAGCGCTCGCCGTTGGCCATGTTGCCGCAGAGGATTTTTTCGTATTCCTGCAGGCCGGATTCGTCCATGAGGTCGCCGGATATCGTCAGGCTGCCTTCGTATTTCAGATCGCCGCCCGTCACGGTGGCCCGGTGGATTTTTGACTTGAGCAAAAATACTTGCATGATCAATTCAACTTCAAAAAATTCTTCAGAATGGTCCGACCATGTTCGGTGAGGATGCTTTCGGGATGGAATTGCACGCCCCAGATCGGCAGGGTCTTGTGTCTGACGCCCATGATTTCGCCTTCCTCGGTCTCCGCCGTGATCTCCAGCACGTCCGGCAGGGTGTCGCGCTTGATGACCAGCGAATGATAACGCGTGGCCAGAAACGGATTGGGCAGGCCGGCGAACAAATCCCGGCCGTTGTGCTTAATCGGCGAGGTCTTGCCGTGCATCATCCGGTAATTCACCACCACTTCGGCGCCAAACGTGTGGCCGATGCATTGATGCCCCAGACAGACGCCGAGAACCGGCACTCCTTCCGCCGCAAAGGTGCGGATGACGTCATTGGACAGGCCGGCTTCGCGGGGCGAGCAAGGCCCGGGCGAAACCAGGATACGCTCCGGCTTTAGCGCGCGGATCTGCTCCAGGGAGATCTCATCGTTTCGCCTGACCTGCATTTCCACGCCCATTTCGCCGAGAAACTGGACGAGGTTGTAGGTAAACGAATCATAGTTGTCCAAAACCAAAACCATACTAAGACAGGAAACTACACCATGCGCCTGAAAATAAAAGCGGAAATGCATCCAGACGCGTCCCATACCGCGGGAGTTTCAAACATTGACTTGACGGGACGGAATGGGTTCCATGGCGGGGTGCCAACTGCCAGTTTGAACGAATGACCCCGCGGACGTCCTTGGGCCGCCGTGCGGCTTTGGCTGCGGTCTATTGCGAACGATACGGAATATCGGTTGTCTTCCTGTGTCTGGCGGCCTACCGCCTGCATCGACTGGTCACCGCCAGCGGCGCCGAACGCTCCGAAATCGAGGCGGCACCCTTCAGTAATATCATCCGCCAGGTTATTTGGGTGCAGTTGTATATTTATTGGGGCGTGTCGCTGCTGGTCGGGCGTCGCGTCGCGGCGCTGCCGGAAAAGTTCCTGGACGTCATCCTGCCGCTGGCCACGACGTTTTTCTATCTGGCGTACAGCGTGGTGCCCTGGTTCCCGCTCTGGCTCAGGCAGGCCGTGTTTCCAGCGGACTGGCAGGGCGCGTGCGCCGCGGCCGGCCTGGTGCTGAATCTTCTGGGCATGTGGATTGTCGTGTGGGCGGCCGTGCATTTGGGCCGGTCTTTTGGCGTGCTGATCGAAGTGCGCCAGGTGGTTTTGGACGGCGCTTACAAATGGGTGCGCCACCCCATGTACTCGGGCTACGTACTCTTTCTGGCCGGCTTCATGCTGGCAAATTCCTCGCTCGCCTATTTTATTCTGGTTCCGCTCCACACCGGGCTGTTGCTTTACCGGGCCCGGCTGGAAGAGGCCCGGTTGGCCGTCTGCAGCCCGCAATACGAGGATTACCGAAGGCGAACCGGTTTCATTTTTCCGCGGCTGGGCCGGCGCTGAGGCGAGATGCTTGCGGCCGTTTACAATTTCAGCCTCGGAACTCCACGGCTGCCCGCGCGATCCGCAGACTACCTGACCGGCCAAAATTGCTGCGGGTCACAGACCACGCTCCGCAATTTGAAAACACGCCCTGCCCAAGGGCTGGTACCCGACTTTGTGTGCCGCAGCCACCTCCGAACCCCAAGAAAAACCTCGCGTAATTCGCAATCTTCCTCACCGGCGACGCGGCTGCGGGTCACGGACTCGCGCTCCGGTCGCGAACTCCGCCGGAAAATAGTTGACCGGTTATATAACTTTAACTAGATTATGGCCGTTGTCGCCACCAGCCGGCGGGTTTGCCAGGCGGCGGCAACATTTATTTATGGGCCGAACCAGTGATGCGCAAGAAAAGCTGCTGGCCGTGGCGTTTGATCTCATTCATGAGAACAGCTACGGCACGGTAAGCGTGGAGCATATTTGCCGTCGCGCCCGGGTGAACAAGGGCAGTTTTTATTATTTTTTCAAGACCAAGACGGATCTGGTGGTGGCCGCCTACGAGGAACACTGGCGCCTCAAAGTCCCGGAATATGAGCGCATTTTTTCAAAGCAAAATCCGCCGCTGCGGCGTCTGTCGCTCTGGTGCAAGTACGTTTGCGGCGTCCAAAAGGAGCGGCGGGCGGAGTACGGCCACGCGTGCGGCTGCCCTTATACCAGCCTGGGGGGCGAACTGGCTACCCGGGATGTCAAAGTCCGGCGCATTTCGCAGGATCTGATTGAACGCAATGTACAATATCTTTTGGAAGCCATCGAGGATGCCCAGCGGGAGGGCGAGGCGGCGCCGGGCAACGCCCGCGTGAAGGCGGAACTCGTGCATTCGTTTGTCATCGGACTATCGTTGCGCGCCAAGATTTACGATGACCTGAGAGTGCTGCGGCACATGGAGTCCGCGATCTTTGCCCTGGTTGGGGCGATTCAATAATTCAGGAAGGAAGTCATCCCGAAGCGAGTGGGAAATTTTTGTACGGATAAATTATGTGGATCGTTCGCCTAGCGTTACGCCGGCCATACACGTTTGTAGTGGCCGCCCTGTTGTTGGTGTTGATCACGCCGTTGATTCTGCTGCGCACGCCCACGGATATCTTCCCGGCGATCAATATTCCGGTGATCAGCGTCATCTGGCAATATGCCGGCCTGGACGCCAGTGAGTTTGAAAAGCGCGTCACTTACACTGAAGAGCGCATTCTGGGCATCACCGTCGGCAACATTCAGCACATTGAATCCACCTCCTACAACGGCATCAGCGTCATCAAAGTGTTCCTGCAACCGGGCGCGTCGGTGGACGCGGCCCTGGCGCAAATAACGGCCGCCTCGCAAACCGCACTGCGGGCGATGCCCCCCGGCATGCAGCCGCCGTTGATCATCCAGTACAGCGCCTCCACGGTTCCCATCCTGCAATACAGTTTCAGCAGCCCCAAATTATCCGAACAGCAGTTGTTCGACCTGACGGCCAACCAGGTCCGGGTCGGCCTGGCCACCACCAAGGGCTCCATGATCCCCTGGCCCTACGGCGGCAAAAGCCGGGTCGTGTCCGTCGATCTGAATATGCCGGCGCTCAAGGCCAAAAACCTCGTTCCCCAGGACGTTGTCAACGCCGTCAACGCCCAGAACCTGATCCTCCCCAGCGGCACCACCAAAATCGGCGCCACCGAATATGACGTGGCGGTGGACGCCAACACCCGGGTGATCGACGATTTGAACAATGTGCCCGTGAAGGTGGTGAGCGGGGCCACCATATACTTGAGCGACGTGGCGCAGGTGCACGACGGCTATACGCCGCAGCAGAACGCGGTGCGCCAGGACGGCATCCGCGCGGCCCTGCTGACCGTCATGAAGCTCGGCAGCGCCTCCACCCTCGACGTGGTGCGCGACGTGAAGGCGGCGCTGCCGGCCGCCATGGCCCGCGTGACCTCCGATTTGCACGTCCAGGAATTCGCCGACCAGTCGCTCTTTGTGCGCGCCGCCATCAACGGCGTGCTGCGGGAAGGCGTGATTGCCGCTGCGCTTACCGCCCTGATGATTTTGCTCTTCCTGGGCTCCTGGCGCAGCACGCTGATCATCGCGCTCTCCATACCTCTGTCCGTGCTCTGCTCGATCGCCATCCTGAGCGCGCTGGGCGAGACCATCAACCTGATGACTCTGGGCGGCTTGGCGCTGGCCGTGGGCATCCTGGTGGACGACGCCACGGTGGCCATTGAAAACATCCATCGCCACATGGCCGCCGGGGAAAGCCTGGAAAACGCCATCCTCATCGGTTCCCAGGAGATCACGCTGCCCGCCTTCGTTTCGACACTATGCATTTGCATCGTGTTTGTGCCGATGTTTTTCCTCACCGGCGTGGCCCGCTACTTGTTTGTGCCGCTGGCGGAAGCGGTGGTCTTTGCGATGCTCGCCAGCTACGTTATTTCCAGGACGCTTGTGCCGACGCTCGTGATGTGGTTTTATCGCAACGTAAATCTGCAGGGCGAACATCTTGACGGGTCGAAAGTTTCCCTCTGGCTGCGGCCGTTCGTGTCCTGCCAGCGCGGCTTCGAAGCGGGCTTTGACCGGTTTCGCGCCGACTACCGGGGGCTGCTCCAAAGCTGCTTCGCGCACCGCCGGCCCTTTGCACTGATCTTTCTTGGCTTCTGCACCGCGTCAGGCCTGCTGACGCTGGTGCTGGGCCAGGACTTTTTCCCGAGTGTGGACGCCGGACAGTTCCTGCTGCACATGCGGGCGTCCACCGGCACACGCATTGAGGAGACCGCCCGGCTCGCGGACCGGGTGGCGCAGTCCGTCAAGCGGGAGATTCCGCCAGGCGAACTTCGCGGCGTCCTTGAAAACATCGGTATTCCCAATTCCTCCATCAATTTGAGCTACAACCTCAGCGGTGTCATCGGGCCTGCCGATGCGGACATCCTGGTTTCGCTGAAGCCGGGTCACGCGCCAACCCATGAATACGTACACCAATTGCGCCAGCGCTTGAACGAGGAATTCCCCGGCACCATGTTCTATTTCCTGCCGGCGGACATTGTCAGCCAGACGCTGAACTTTGGTTTGCCGGCGCCATTTGACATCCAGGTGGTCGGAAACGACCAGACGGCCACCCGCGCCATCGCCGTGCGGCTGGCCAACCGAATCAAAACGATCCCCGGCGCCGTGGACATCCACGTGCAGCAGCCGGACAACTGGCCACAATTCCGCATCTCGGTGGACCGCGTCAAATCCGCGGAACTCGGATTGACGGAATTAAACGTGGCCACTTCCGTGCTGCTCGGTTTGAGCGGCAGCAGCGCCGTGCAACCGGCCTATTGGCTCGATCCCAAGGTCGGCATCCAATACCTCATCAATGTGCGCGCGCCTGAGTATGCGATGGATTCCATCCAGCAGCTCAATGCCATGCCCATCAGCGCGGCCGTCAACGGCAACAACGGGGCGCAGATCCTGGCGAACCTCGCCATCATCTCCCGCGTCAATGTGCCGCCGGTCATCTCGCATTATGACGTGCAGCCCGTGATTGACATCTACGGAGGTGTTGACGGCCGCGATCTAGGCGGCGTTCTGCGCCAAATCGAACCGGTCATCGACCAGGTCAAGGCGGATTTGCCGCGCGGCGGCAGCATTGTAATGCGCGGCCAGGCGGAGACCATGAAGACCAGCTATATCAATCTGGGCATCGGATTAGTCGGGGCCATTGTGCTGATTTACTTCCTGCTGGTCGTCAATTTCCAAAGCTGGCTCGATCCGTTCATCATCATCACCGCCCTGCCCGGCGCGCTGGCCGGTGTCGTATGGGGCCTGTTTCTGGCGCAGACCAGTTTGAGCGTGCCGGCGCTGATGGGCGCCATCATGAGCATCGGCGTGGCCACGGCCAACTCCGTGCTGGTGGTGACGTTCGCGCGCGAGAACCTGCAGCGCGGGCTGGATCCGATCACCGCCGCGCTTGAAGCCGGCGTCGGGCGCATTCGCCCGGTGCTGATGACCGCCCTGGCCATGATCATCGGCATGCTCCCCATGAGCTTGGGCCTGGGAGAAGGCGGCGAGCAAAACGCCCCCCTGGGCCGCGCCGTGATTGGCGGCCTGATCTTCGCCACCGTAGCCACCCTGCTTTTCGTGCCGATCGTTTTCAGTTTCATGCACCGGAAACACGTGACCGTTCCGGCACCCACCAATTAATTCCATGAATACTCCGCCATCCGCATCCGCACCTCCCATTCAGTTGCGGCGCATTCTGAACATCGCCATCGTGCTGGTGGCCATCGGCCTCGTCGTCGGCTTGGTGCCGCGCTGGTTTTCGCGCCAGAAGCTGCTGGCGGAGACACGCGTCGATGCCGTGCCGACGGTCAGCGTGGTTGTCCCCACCCAGGCGCAGGCGGAATTCGGCACTCCCCTGCCGGCCGACGTGCAGCCGTTTGTGGAGGCCGCCATCCACGCCCGCGCCTCCGGCTATCTCAAGAGCTGGTTCGTGGACATCGGCGACCACGTCACCAACAACCAGGCGCTGGCAGAAATCGACACGCCGGAACTCGATGAACAACTGGCGCAACTCAAGGCGGAACTGGACCAGGCCATTGCCTCGCGCGACCTGGCCAAGATCACCGCCGACCGCTGGATTGACCTGCTCAAGACCGCCAGCGTGAGCGAGCAGGAAACGGCCGAGAAAAAATCGGATTACATCCTGAAACAGGCCAATGTGGAGGCCGCGCGCGCCAATTTGCAGCGGCTGGAGGATCTGAAGAGATTTGACCGCGTCACCGCGCCTTTTGACGGAGTGGTGACCGCGCGCAACACGGACATCGGCCAGCTCATCGCGGCCGGCAGCGGCGGCGAGCTGTTTCGCCTGGCGCAAACCAATCCGTTGCGCGTGTATGTGCGCGTGCCGCAATCGCTCACACACGCCGTCATTCCGGGGCAGAAAGCGACGCTGACCTTCCAGGAAATGCCCGGCCGCGAATTCGAGGCCCTGGTGACACGAACCTCTGGGGCGGTGGACCCGTCCTCCCGCACCCTCCAGGTGGAATTGCAGGTACCCAACCCGCGGGGCGACATCCTTTCCGGCACCTACGCCCAGGTGCGCTTCAATGAAAGTGCCGCCGCCAACGTGCTCACGCTGTCCGATAACACGCTCATCTTCCGCGCCCAGGGAATGCAGGTCGCCGTGCTGGGCTCGGACAACAAGGTGCAACTGCGGTCCATCAAGCTGGGGCGCGATTTTGGGAACACGGTCGAAGTGCTCAGCGGCCTCGACGCCACCGACCACGTCATCATGAACCCGCCGGATGGCATTGCCGAAGGCATGCCGGTGCGGCTGGCGGCGACGGAAACCGTTGCCCTGCAATGAAACGCTATTCGTTCACAGGGTGGGTTGCCTCGCTCGCGCTGGCGCTGCTGGCCGGTTGTTCGGTGGGGCCGGACTACCATCGCCCGGCGCCCCTGCCCGCCCAGCCGGCGCCGGGGGCTTTCAGCACCGGCGGCACCAATGCCATGGTCTGGAAAGTTGCCGAGCCGGCCGCCGGCACGCCTCGCGGCAAATGGTGGCAGGTGTTTGGCGACTTCGAGTTAAGCCGGCTGGAGCTTTTGGCGCTGACGAACAACCAGAATGTCGTCGCGGCCGTCGCCCGGCTGGAACAGGCCCGGCAACTGACCACCGCGGCGCGCTCGCAGTTTTATCCGCAAATCAACGCCGGCGGCACGCCGGGCGGTGACATTACCCGTCAGCGCACCAGCGTCAATGAACCGGAGTTGGGCCAGCCAGCCGGCGCCGCGCACACCTACAATACGTTCACGGCCCCCGTCTATCTGGGCTGGGAACTGGACCTTTGGGGCCGCGTGCGCCGCCTGTCCGAGGCAGCCCATGAGCGCTTCGTCGCCAGCGCGGACGATCTTGAGTCAGCCCGGCTGGAGGTCACCGCAGATGTCGCGTCGGATTATTTTTCCCTGCAAACCCTGGACGACGAATATTCGCTCATCACCAACACCATTGAGGCCTATCGCCGTTCGCTGGAGCTGACGCAGAACCGGCGGCGCGGCGGAATCGTTTCCGACCTGGACGTGGCGCAAGCCGCGACGCAACTGCACAGTGCCGAGGTGCAGTTGCCCGACATTCGCCTGCATCGCGCGCAGACCCAGCACGCGCTGGCCCTCCTGTGCGGTGAGTCGCCGATCGACTTTAGCGCGGCCACCAACTTGCAGAGAACCGCCGTGGTGCCCGAAATTCCGCCGGGGCTGCCGGCTGAATTGCTGGAACACCGTCCGGATGTGGCCGCCGCCGAGCGCCGCATGGCCGCCGCCAACGCGGACGTCGGCGTAGCGAAGGCGGCGTTTTTCCCAGCCGTTAAATTTAACGGGGTGGCCGGGATGCAGTCCATCGGCGCCAGCTCGTGGTTCGACTGGCCGAGCCGGTTTTGGTCGGTGGGTCCGTCGCTTGACCTGCCGCTGTTCACCGGCGGGTTCAACACGGCGAATCTGACGCGCACGCGGGCCGCCTATAATGAAACCGTGGCCGGCTACCGCCAGACCGTGCTCGGCGCTTTTGGTGAAGTTGAAGATTCGCTGGCGGCGCAGGCATGGCTGGCGGACGAATGGAACGCCGAAAACGAGGCCGTGGCCGCGGCGCGGCACGCGCTGGACATCGCCAATAACCGCTACCGGGCGGGACTCATCACCTATCTCGACGTGGCCACCGCGCAAACCGAGGCCCTCACCGAGGAGCGCAACGCGGTGGAACTCCAAGGGGCCCGGCTGACGGCCTGCGTGAACCTCATCAAGGCGCTCGGCAGCGGCTGGACCGACCCGAAGAATTGAGGATTGGCATGAAGCTGACCGTCATCCCCCGGCAGGCTTTGGAACAGCTACGCGCTTAAGACCTTGGTGATCAGCTCCGCCGGCACCTGGCAGCCGAATTTCACCCGGCCGAGCTTGTCCGCCAGCACGAATTTAACCTCGCCGCCGCAAACTTTTTTGTCGAGCTGCATGGCGGCGAGCAATTTATTCCTGCGGGCGGCGTTCAATTTGCCGCTGACCGGCAATCCGGCATTCGCAAACAACTTTTCAATCCGCACCATATCGCCGGACGGCAGGCCGAGGATTTGATGCGATAATTTTGCCGCCGCGACCTGGCCGATGGCAATCGCTTCGCCATGCAGATATTTGCCGTAGCCGGAACTGTTCTCAATGGCGTGGCCGATTGTATGGCCGAAATTCAAAATGGCGCGCAGGCCGCTTTCCGTTTCGTCCTGGCCCACGACGTCGGCCTTGATTTCACAGCAGCGTGCGACCACCGTGGCGAGAGTTGCCGGGTCGCGCTGCAGCAGCTTGGGCAGGTTGAGTTCGAGCTGCGCGAAAAGGATGGCGTCGTAAATGATGCCGTACTTGATGACTTCGGCCAGACCGGAAACAAATTCCCGCTTCGGGAGGGTGCGGAAGGCGTCCAAATCGCACAGCACCAGGCGCGGCTGGTAAAAGGCGCCCACGAGATTTTTGCCCGCCCGGAGGTTGACGCCGGTCTTGCCGCCCACCGAGCTGTCCACCTGCGCCAGCAGCGTGGTGGGCGCCTGCACAAACGGAATGCCGCGCAAATAGCTGGCCGCCACGAAACCCGCGACGTCGCCCACCACCCCGCCGCCGAGGGCCACAATGAACGACTTTCGCTCGAGCCGGTGTGCGGCCAGCCGGTCATAACAGAACTCCACCGTAGCAATCCGTTTGGATTTTTCGCCGGCCGGAATAGTCACCAGCACCGGCTCAAAGCCCGAGGCGCCGAGGGATTTGAGGACGGCCTTGGCGAACTTCTTGCCTACGTTGGTGTCCGTGATGACGGCGCAGCGCTGGCCGAGTTTGAGGGCGGCGCACTCCGCACCCAGACGCGCCAGCAAACCGGCACCGATTTTAATGGTGTAACTGCGATGGCCGAGCGGAACTTCAACGAGACGCATGACGGCAGGATAAACGGCATTTCACCGGTGTCAAAAATTATGGCGCCGGATCGCGATACGGTTCGTGCCGCAGATACGATTTGAGCGTCTCCCGGCACTGTTCCAGCAAGGGCTCGTCGCCGGCCTCGGAAGCCATCTTCCCGGCCATCTGCGCCGCCCCGATGGCTTCATCGAACCGGTCCGCCTCCGCATAGGCCGCGGCCAGCGTCGCAATCAGGGCGGGCTGCCGGTATTGGGTCTGCAGGCAGGCGGCTTCCGCCAGTTGGACAGCCAGCGCTCCATTCCGTCGGGCGGCGTCAGGACTGGTGGCCAGCACCCAGGCCCGATGACCGCGCTGCACGGCCGCCCGGAGGGAAAATTCGTAACTGACGAAACAGCTCGCCGCCAGACCTGTCACCAGGACAGCCACCCTCAAGCCGCGGGCGGCCTTCGACAGGAGCCGCGGTTGCAGGCGGGCGGCGACCGGGATCGCCGCGAGGATCTTGGCCTCTTCGTTCGCCGGGACGGCTGGCGACGCGCTGATTCGTTTGCCCAAAGCAATGCCTGGAATCTCGATCAGCTCGAACCACAGGGCGCTCAAGGGAATGATCGCCAGCCAGGTAACGGTTTCCAAAAGGAACCCGACCGGCGCCGGGCGGTACTGCGCGGGCACCGACCAAACGATCAGGTGGGAATACACGTGGAGCAACGGCTGGTGCAGCAAATAAATGCTGTAACTCCACAACCCAATCTTCCGGAGAGCAGCCAACAAAACGGCGGGCCATTTGAATCCAGGGCCCCGGCCGCCCAGGCATCTGCCGGTCACGGCCGCGGTGGCGACGGCAAAGAGCAGGAATTGGAAGACGCACAGCGGCTTGGCGAAGTGGCAGCCCAGCGCGAGGCCCAGCCACAGCAGCGGCGAGGCCTTGGCGAAGGGGAGCGGCTTCCCCTTCAACCAGGCGTCGGCGATCAACGCGCCCAGCGCCCAGCTAAACCAGTATCCAAACGGCGAGTCGGCCAGCAGCCGGGAAATCTGGCCCGCGAACGTATCGGCCGCGCCCATCGTCTGTACCGCGCCGTCGAGCCCGCGAATGAACAACTCGCAGGCGGCGAGGAGGCCCATGGCCCGCCCCCAGCCCATCCTTCCCGCCAGCGCCAGCAACAACGGATACAGCAGATACAGTTGCGCTTCAATGGCCAGGCTCCACAGCGCCGCGTTGAACCCGGAAATGGTGGCCGGACTGAAATTGTGGACCAGGAAGACGTGACTGGGCAGTTGCCACCAAAAATCGCGGCCGAAGAAATCCAGGCCCGGATTGAGGGCCAGGAGGAGAACCGAAAGCAGCAAAGCCAAAAAATAGGCCGGGTAAATCCGGAAAAACCGGCGGACAAAAAAACCGCCCCACTTTTTCCCCTGCGTTTGGAAACTGAGATGGATGCAAAAACCGCTGACCACGAAAAAAATGGCCACGCCAGCCTGCGCCATCATCCCGATCGGCAGGAAGCAAAGAAACGAACCGTGGCCCGAAAAATCCCGAAACCAGCCCTTCCACGGCAGTGAGTCGTATCCGAAGGCCATGCCCAGTGTGTGAAAAACAAGCACCGCCAGGATGGCCACCCCGCGCAGGTGATCCAGAAATTCAATATGCTTGAGGCCGCTCTTCATTCATCGTTGTCCCCGAAAATTTTCGGATCAGCTTCGCGCTGCTGTCGGCGACGTCCATCTGGCCGGTCAGGATGGCCAGATCGCAGGCCATCTGGGCGGTAAATCTGGCCTTGGCGAATTGCCCGTCCGCCGCATAGGCCGTGGCGAGAATCAAAATCATCGCGGGCTGCCGCGAGTCCGTCAGTTTGACCGCCTGTCTGGCCAACTGCACGGCGCGGCGGTAATCCCGCAATTCCGGCTGACTGGCGCTGGCCAGCACCCAGGCAAAGCGGCTCAGCGCCGCCGGATTATTCGACTGGATCGCGAGCGCACTTTCCAAATGCGGGATGGCGGCCGCTTCCCTGCCGGCCATTAACAACTGTCCGGCCGCTTCCAACTGTTCCGTGGCCGCCGGATTTTCCGCCACCGCCGGAGTGTCTTCCGATTGATAGGCTGCCTTCGGAAAGCTGGGCACCGCGCCCGCGAGCACTTGCCGGGGATTGGCCGGCTGCGACTCATATTGCACGCGGGAAAAAACCTTCACCACAAAGTAATCCTGCGGCTGCGGAGCGCCCACCGCAAAGGGGATGGGGCCGTTGTCCGAGGTGTGAAATCCCGCCGCCGTCCGCGTGCTCGCCCCCTGGAGGTTCACCCACGAGTATAGCCGCACAACCACGTCATTCAACGGGCTCACACTGCCGAAAGGGAGCACCACAAAATCGCCCAGCAAGGGCGCCGCGACCACGTCTCCCGGCGACAGCCGGGAGCCTTCGATATCCACGGGCCGGCCGCCGAATTTTTCCATGTAATATTGAAAACCGCCATGCCCGTCGAACCAGAGCGAATGATCCGCCGTCAGGTACTTGGCCGCGATTTTTTTGGCCGCCGTCCGGGCCGAATTGGCGAGCTGCCAGTTGGCAATCGCCAGGCTCAACGCCACCAGCACCGCCGCCCCCAGGGGCAGGAACAGCCAGCGGCCGCCGGCTTGCGTCAGGGCTGAGAGCCGGCGCACCGCGAGAATCGCCACCGCCGGCACCGCCGGCAGAAAGCTGCGGGCGTTCATCGTCCAGTTCAAGACAATCGTGAAGAACAGGACGCCGCCGATCCACCACACGAGCGCGACGGTAATTCGGTCCCGCCTCTGCCAGGCTTCGGCTCCGGCCAGCAACAGCACATGCAATCCGCCCAGGGTGAGCAAAAGCACCTGCAGCCGAAAATCCCAAAGCTTCAACAAGGAATCATCCGCCGCCACCCACCGGTGCATGAGGCCCGGATTGCCGCCCAGCCAAAACCAGAGGAGCAGGCCGAAAAAAAGCAGGTTGGCGGCCAGCCAAATTCTTCGCCTCCACAACCACGGCGCCAGGAGCAACAGCGGCAGCAAACTCCCGCCGGCAAAGGCGGTGCCGACGACGGTTTTGGCCGGCCAGCCGCCCGGGAAATCGAAATGGTTCGTCCGAGCATAGTGGCTGGCCAGCAAAATCAATCCATGCCCATACATCCGGCCGGTGCCCCATTCGTAGGCGGCAATCATTGCCACGGGCACCGCGAGGCCCGACAGTTTCCAGCCGAAGTTGCGGCCCCGCGTGAAGCAGAGCAAAGGGAGCAGCGGCAGCGTATTGAAAGCGCTGTATTTGGCGAACACCGCCAACGCCGCCAGCGCGCCGGCGGCTGGATATTGCCAGCGGCTTTGCTCGCTGTCGGCAGCGCGTTCCCAGAGCACGATCGCCCAGACCCAGCAGGCAAGCATGGTCACATCGCACATCAGGGTGGCGCTCGAAACCAGAAAGACCGGGGTGAAGATGGCGAGCACGGTGGCGAGCAGCGGCCGTTGACACCACCGTTGGGCCAGACAATAAATCCCGGACGCCGCCGCAAAGGCAACCCCCAGCCCAAGCAAATGCAGCGCCATTTCGTGCCAGCCGAACAGGCAGCCAGCGCACGCCAGCAGATACGGCCAGAGCGGCGGATTATAGTTGGCCATCCACATGGGGATCGACGATCCCCACCAGTTTACTTGGAAACCAAAAAAATCAAATGGATGCCCCTGTATCTGCTGCGCGGTCCACACGAACAGTGAGTCGTCCGTTTGTATCGCCTGGTTGAGAAAGGGGCCGAGACACGCCGCCAGCACGCCGGCAATGACGATGAAAGGGTGTCTGGCAAACCAGTTCCGAGTCGCGGCGGCCGGGTTTGATGCGGTTTCCATCGAATTCTTGGAGCAAAACAGCGCCGGCCCGCGGCCACATCGGCCCGCCAGCGCCCAGGAAAAATGGTCGGAGCGACAGGATTCGAACCTGCGACTTCTTGCTCCCAAAGCAAGCGCTCTACCAGGCTGAGCTACGCTCCGATGACCTTTATTTAAAATGACTTGCAACGAATACCATCAAAGGCGGATTGACAATTTGATACTGCTTTTTGATACTGGTTGTGTGAACGGCAGTCCAGACCAGCCCCAGCCGGAAAAGAAATCCGATTGGACCAAGACGCCTTATGCAAACCTGATTCGTTACGAGCCATCACAGAAGTATTTTGCCCGATTGCGCGTTAAGGGCAAACTTATTCTGCGAAGCCTCAAGACGACGAAGATTTCGGTGGCCAAACTCCGACTCGCTGACTTTGAAAAACAAGAACGCGGTCGCGCCGCCAGCCAAGAGGCCGTCGCAGAGGGCAAGATGACATTCGGCGATTGTCTGGAAGCCTTCAAAACGCGGCTCGCCGGCGATCCGTCGGCCAAACCCAAAACCCGCGAATACTATCAGTACCGGATTATGGCATTGCTTGAATCTTGGCCGGGCTTGGCCAATTTGGATGTCAGCAAAATCACACGGGCTCAATGCTTGGACTGGAGTTCGCGCAACGCCACGCAATGCAGTTCCTCGTCGCACAATCATACGGTCAGCATAATCCGCAAAGTTTTTGAAATCGCGATGGAGTCGGGCGCACGTTACGACAATCCAGGACTTGCAGCCAAGCGAGTCAAGGAGCATACGAGCAAGAATATCGTGCTCCCCAGCCTAGAGCAGTTCGAAAAAATGGTGGAAGTCATCCGGACCGGCGGCAGCGGCTTTTCCAAGCCCGCATCGGAACTGGTGGAATTTTTAGCTTACGGCGGATTCCGCATCGGCGAAGCCAAGCA
>JBEKZM010000094.1:0-25344 GCA_049509875.1 Verrucomicrobiota bacterium
CAATGAGTTGGTTCATGACCTTGAACGGAGCCCGGAGGGTGGTTGGGTCAATGTTTGGGTAAGTAAACGATTCCAAGTCAAAGGGGATGAACCGCGTGGCTAGATCCCCGTTCACGCCGGGCTTTCCAGCGGCGACGTCAGCCTTGATCTGGGACAACTGCCCCCTGCTGCCACCGTGGCAGACCATGCAAAGATTGGGCACAAATTTCTGTCCAAAGCCGTCGAGATCGGCACTGACCACCAAAGGGCTGGAAAACAGATCAACGTTGGTGCTGTGTTCATAGACGTAAAACTTGATGTAAGGGCTGCCCACTTTTTTGGCGCTGGCCGGGTCCGCCGCGCGGCTGAATTCCATGCACACCGTGGCGACCGGCCCTTTCTTGGATGCGGCCACGTCGGCATCTTTGTAATTAGTCACATAGAAGGCAAATTCGTCGCCATTGGTTTTTAGGTTCATTTCCCGGCCAAAGCCCAGATCGCCGGCATTGAAATAAACAGCGCTCGCGGTCGGCACCAGGTTGTTATTGACGTTTAAAAATCCGTTGGTCGCGAGCCATTTGCCAAAGGTGTCTTTCGGTCCGGAAATCTTCGCCGGATTGGTGATCGCGCCAATGGCCGCGTAATACTGAAGCGCCGTAGTAGGGTCACCCGTCTTAAACAGGTAGGCGAGAAAGTGTCCTGGATCGTTGAAGGCATTGGCTTTCCGCGCCTTCAGGCTGTTTAGCGTGAGGGTCACCGTCTGGTTGGCCATTACGTTGATAATGTCATCAAACAACATCTCGTCCTTGGGGCTGTTAGCGTTATTATCCACGGCCTGGGCGTCGTTGATCGAGCCGCTGAAAGCGTTCACATCCCGATAAAAAACTCCCGGGGCTTCGCGCAAGCCGGCGATCCGAGGACTTACGGTGTCATTTTTCCTAACGTTTAAGGTCAAGCTCGAATCCGCCGCCTTGCCACGAAAGAGCACTTTGCTCGCCACCACTTTTTTGAAGGAGTCGCGGACGAGCAGCAAGGCCGGAAGGTTGATGGAATTGTCGGTATTGATCGTCACTTGGAACGGCCCGGGCGCGTTGTTGGGTGCGGCGGCAAAAAACGGCCCCACCGGAGCGGATTCCACATAAGCGCATTGGCCAAGATAATTCACCGTGGGCGAGGCGGTTCCCGCCAAACGCCAAAGTCCGTCTTGCAAGCTGTTCGTCCATGCCACCACGCCGCCGGGCAGATCCGAGCAATTGGTATAACATCCCGCGCCAGCGGGAACAATCACCGTAGCCAGATTGCCACCCGCCAGCGTCAATGGCACACCCGCCCCGTCAAAAGCCAGCACGACGCCGCCGGCCACGAATTCGGGCATCACGGGATTGCCGTTCGTGTCCAAACCCGATTCGCCCACCGGCAGCACCGTTAAACAAGGATCGAAAGCGGCCAGCAAAAAACAAACCGAACTGCCCGGGTAAGGACTGCCGTTGCCGTAAACAAAATTGGCGTTATTGATGATCACCTCCAGCCCATCGGCAGTGACATTCACCGGCCCCCCGGGCGTGACCGGCACACACACATTGGTGCCCAAAACCAGCTGATAAGCCTGATCCGATGCCTCGTCGGGGAAAATGCGCACCAGTGGTTGCGGCACATAGCCGAGCGCATAAACCGTCACCACATATTGCGCGGCCTCGTTGGTCGTGGTCAGCGAAAAATAACCGTTCGTATCCGTGGTCGTGGTCGCGTCGCCATTGACGGTGACCGTGGCGTTAGTGACAAAAATTTCGTTGGTTGGAGCCGTCCAGTCATAGGCGGTGACATAACCGGAAAAATAGATGTCATTGGCCGCGCGGATGCTGATCTTCGCGGTGGCATAGCCGCCGTTGCCGTTGTACACGCGTATATACATTTCATCCTGCGCTTCCCCCGGCGGCAGGGTCCAAAGCACATTGCTGCTGTCGGTGGAAACAAAGGTGGAGGCGTTCGCGCCGCCAGGAAGCCAGAGGTAATGGAGCGGATAGCCGGCCGGATCGCTGGCCACCACCACCAGTTGCACGGTGGTTCCCGGAAATGCCCGCACGATCTGCCGCCCGTCATTGGTTGACACGGCAAAGGCCGCCGTGATCTGGGGACTGGAATTGGGCAGTACCAGATCCGCCTCTCCGGTCACCGAGGTGTCAATGTTGGCCGTGACGCTGCCGTATCCCGCCGTCGCCGTGAGCGTCAGGTTGTTTGTCACGGGCAAGCCGGTCATAATATATTCCCCATTCACATCGGGCGTGACTTGCACGAGCAAATTCCCGCTGCCATCGGTCAACTGCACGGTTGGTTCATTGGTGATCTGAAAAAAGGCATCCTCCTCCACCGCTGGGGTGCCGTCGGGATAAGTAATTTGCCCGTAAACCATTCCGACTCCATTTGTAAGCGGGAAAAGCTCAATCGGATCCAGCACGGTGGGAACATTCGAAAGGGTGACGATGCCAGCCTGGCAATCCGCCGCAAACCCGGCTGCCTGCCAGCAAATCTGGTAATTACCCGCGGGCTGGCTGCCGAAATCAAACAATCCATTGTCATCGCTGACGGTGGTCACAACGGCGGAGGCGGGAATAGTGTTGGACAGTAAAATCTGCACCCCGGGAACAGCCACCGCCGTGGAATTGGTTCCGAACGTCAGCGTGGTAAAAACCGATCCGCTTATCCCGGCGTGCCAGCCGTAGACACCACTGGCCTCGTTTGACGCCGCGCTTTCCTGGGCCAGACTGGACACGCAGGTCACGGCAAAATAATAGGTCGTGCCCGAAACGAGGTTGGTCAGGTTGGTGAACGTATCGGAAATACCGGTGATCTGGGTTCCCCCCGGAAGCACCATGTAGTTGAATTGGTTTATTCCGGAAACCGTCGCCAGATACACGTTGTAAGTGACAGCGCCAGGAACCGGATCCCATGACAGTACAAAAGTGCCATCTTCCTCCACGGTCAATCCCAGACGCGTGGCGGGCGGAAGACCAGACGAATTTACCAAGCGGAAGAATTGAGCCGTTTGATCCGCCGCGAACGAGGCGTGGTTCGTCGCAGAAGGATTCGTTGGCGACACATTTATCCAGAGATAAGGCGCCAGACCGCCTGCCGCCTGCAGCCAATCATCACTGCCCTGCCAGTCCAGCGAGACCTGCCCGCCCGACAAAGAAATCCCCAGCTCGGAGGATGGCGGGCCACTCCAAAGCCGCTGGCTGAATCCCGCAAAAAACAACACCATTAGGAGCCAAGCCAGTAAGGGTAAATGATGGAATTTATTCATATAGATGTTTTTTGGCAGTGGTAAGCGCCACTTGTACTATAAATAAGGTGTCCTGTCAACGAAATACCCATGAGAACCAAAAGAATTGTAGCCGGGCGCTTCTGAATAGTTTCCCAGAATGTTCGCGGCCCGGGAGACCAATTGAAGAGAACTTGCCCGGCGAAAATGTTGTTGTCACCAACAGGTGCCCAAGCCCGCGAGGTCTTGGTCAGCGGCGTCTTAAGCCTGCCCACGGCGGACACGATTACGGCAGGCGGCAGCAGCCTTTTGCATTCCGAGCGCGAAATGTGGTTGCGACCCAATTATTGACCGGAATTTGCATTTTCCCAGAACACGATTATGGTTGTTCAAACATGGAGCCAACCATTGCTCAAAAAGGCCCGTTCGTCCAAAAAGTTGAACCCGGCACTTATTTCTGGTGCGCGTGCCAGTGCTGTCAGTGCCGCCGTCGCGGTTCACGCTAGGACTTGGCTGCGCTTCACCTCTCTGGAAAGCGACCGTCTCGGAAGGGAAGATTAAAATTTGGCAGGACTACGCAGACTGGAGTGAAGGAATGAAGGTTATCGAACGTGAGACCCAAAATAGCTAACCCTTGGAGCCCTCCGGCGGCCCCTTCTTTTCTCCGCAATCGCCGGACGCTCTATCGCTGGCCCTGCGCAACAATATCTTGCTTCTCATCTTAAGATTGTGGTATGCATGCTTTAACACAAAAGGAAAGAGAGGAGGGCTCATGAAAATCAATTCTTGGTCGCTCATTCAAGCGGGCGTGCGGAACGCCGCGCCTATGGCCCTGCTGGCAGTCATGGCTCTGGTCCTGTCCGCCACGGTCTTGCAAGCGCAGACGTTCACAGTGCTGACCAATTTCCCCGACCTGTCAGGTAGCCCGCCGACCAATCAGAACGGTGGTGAGCCGGATCCCACGCTCGTATTATCGGGCAATACCCTCTACGGCCTGGCGACGTATGGCGGCACCAACGGCGACGGCACGTTATTTTCGGTAAACACCGACGGCGCGGGCTATACCGTGCTGGATACGTTCCAGTTCACCGAGGGGAATAGTCCGGGCGGTCTCCTCTTGTCCGGGTCGGTCTTGTATGGGTTGGCGGGAGCAGGCGGCGCCTCTGGCAGTGGCTCGGTGTTTTCACTCGGCCTTAACGGCGCTGGATTCAGCGCGCTGCATGATTTTGCCCCCGAAGGTTTAAATGAGCAACTCCAGTACACCAACTCGGATGGGGCTGGACCTGCTTTCGGTTTGGTTTTGGCCGGGACCACGCTTTACGGGGTAACGGTCAACGGCGGCACCAATGGCAGCGGCACGGTTTTTTCGGTCAAGACTGACAAGAGCGGTTTCAAACTCCTCCACGTTTTTGGCCCGGCGGGCGGCGCCAACGCACCGGGCGGAGGTTTTACCACCACTAATCAGGACGGGTATAAACCAAACAGCCCTCTGGTTTTGATCAGAGATACCCTTTATGGGGTGACCTCGCAGGGCAGCACCAACGGCTATGGCACATTATTTTCCGTCAATACCAACGGCGACGATTTCCAAGTGCTCCACGCCTTTTCCGCACCGGACGATAGCGGGGCGAATTTCGATGGTGCCATTGGGTCTGGCCTCGCCTGGACCGGGAGTAAACTCTGCGGAACCACTCAAAGCGGTGGGACCAACGGCTGGGGCGCGGTGTTTGCCGTTGACACCAGCGGCTCCAACTACATCGTCCTGCACACTTTCAAGCCGGCTTCTTATGTCAACTCCCTGGTCGGCGATACTAATGCGGATGGTGCGGCGCCGCAGGCCGGATTGACAATCGCCGGTAATACGCTCTATGGCACCACGTCCGACGGCGGCACAAACGGCGCCGGCACGCTGTTTTCAATGGCCGCGGACGGAAGCGGTTTTACCGTGCTCCACACCATGGCGCGGATAAAAGCGGGCATTTGGGCGGACGGAGAGTTTCCAGGCCGGTTGGTCGAAGCTGGCAACGTTATTTACGGGACGGCCTTTCGCGGCGGGCCGTCGCAGGGCAACGGCACAATCTTTAGCCTATCACTTCCCGCCGTGCAAGCGCCGCCGTTTTTGGTCCTCGCGCACCTGCCGGGCAGCGCCACGCTGACGCTCTTCTGGCCCAACACCGCCACCGGCTTCGTCTTGGAAAGCAATCCCAACTTGGACAATCCCGCCGGTTGGCAGTCCTTTCAGGGAACGATTTTCGACACCAACGGCCAGCTGGCCGCACAAATCGAGATTGCCGCGGGCACTTCCTTCTTCCGGCTAAACCACCAATAACAGACCCGCACCTGATTGAGGTCGTGGCAGCTTCCTGCGTTGAGGCCTATCGTTAGCGCGCCAGCACAAGTCTGGCTCTTCTTCCGGGGTCGCGGTCGAGTAAGCTGTAATCGATCACCCGTGCCGAGCCAGTGGTTCAGTCCACCGGCAGTGTTTTCATCATGACGCGGGCGAAGCACCTCCGCCATCTTCCAGCCTTGCCGGCTCGTGCCATGGGGGTTTATCCCGTTGACTGATTGAAAAAAGACACCGAAGGGTTCTGAGTAAGCGGATCATTTCAGACTCATTTTCCGGCTGGGAAAAGTTTATATAATTTGTGGTTTTCGTTGGCGAGTTAAAACGAGCAGAGGGGCGAGCTTCGAGCCTTAGCTCGCGCCCCTCTGCGGTCGCGAACCCAGGGCTGGTTTTTGGGGGGGTGCAGGGGGGCGTCACTTTGGCTGGGGCCGCAAAATCTGCTTTAATTTTTTCTCCAGTTCTGACTTCAAATCGAACGGATCCAAACTGGCGTGGCGGTCCCGCAGCTGCCGACGGGCTTTCAACGGCAGCATCCCCGGGGCGCAGAGCCGTTCGTACGCCGTCCGCGGCAACTCATAGCGCTTGCGCCAATGACTGCCCTCCCGCCACTTTCGCTCCAGCTTCAAACAGGGCAGAAAGAAGTTTTGCCAAGGGGCACACCTCTCGATACAACGCACTGATCGGCGCCACCAGCCCCGGATCTTCCAAGCGGCCATACCCCAAAAGCTGTCGCGCCCACGTCCAATTCTTTTGCTCCACATGGGCATTGTCATCGGAGTGATAGGGCCGGGAACGAGTAAACTCCACCGCCTCGTTTCGCTCCCGCATGTACGTCCACAAATGATGATTGAGAAACTCTCCGCCGTTGTCCGAATCGAACCCCAGCAGGGAAAGGGGCAAGCGCGCTTCCATCTCTCGCGTGGCCGTCAATACGCCCGTGGCGCCCTTATTCCACACGGCTCCGCCTTCGGTCCAGCCGCTGAGAATATCCGTATAGGTCACGCTCCAGATGAAATCCCCGGCCAAGCTGCCGCCACAATAGGCCACGCTGTCGGCCTCCAAATATCCCGGCCGACTCAAGTCCCAAGTCCCGGTCCGGATCGGGATCTCCGTCCGCAGCAAATTGCCCGGCTTGGTACCACAGCGACCCCGCACATATTTGGCCCGCGCCGGGGCCAGCAATCGATCCAAGGTGGCCGGGCTGATGTGCCGCAGCAACTTCCGCTGGCGGCTGCTCAGCCCGCCGTAGTGCCGCTCGTAGTAGGGCAGCCACGTGCGCAGAATCGGCGCCAGCCGTTTCCCGCAGGGCTGTTCGGCCGTCAACCACATTTGCCGTACCACCGGCTCAATCACGTCATACAGTCGCTCCGGCCCAGGATGCGGCCGCCCGCTCGCGACCGCCACCGTGCCCCGGAGTAATTTGAGTCAACTCGGGCAGATAACGCCACGGGCAGCCACACTTGACGATATACCAGGCGGCATCCAAGATCCGCCGGCGATCAATCGGGCGGCGTCCGCGTTTGGCGGGTTTGGGAAGCATCGGTTTGAGGTAAGCCCACTGGGCGTCGGTAAGGTTGGTGTCGTAGTTAGCGATTTTCATCGCCTAATTGGCGCTACCGCGAATGAAAACCGCAAAAATAGCCAGTCAAATCAAGCGTTTTGTGCGTTTTATTTCGCAGCCAACCTTTTCCTAAGCAACCCAATTTGCTTTTTCTAACGGGCTCTAAGAAAATAAGGGCCTAATTTAAGTGCCATTCCGGTTTGACCCTTACGGACTATGCAACACCCTTGCATTAGGGGCTATCGCGCGTGGGGGGACGAGGCGCATAAATTTGATGTTGCTGAGGTAGAAGCCGTTGTTTGCGTCGGGATGAAATCGGACCAGCCATTGATCAGCGACAACTGCAAGTTGCAGGGCGTTAATCGCATCAAGGTTTGTGGCGAATTCATTCCAGGAATCGCTGTCCGTGTCAATTACTCCGTCGCTCAGGATAAAGGAATAAACTTGAAAGTTCGTGGTGAAGGTGACCGGGATTTCAATACCAAGGATGGGTCGATGTGGGGCCATAAACAGGGATTGAACACGTCCGGCAGCGCTTTTACCGGCGACACCCGTGGCTCTGATCGTGGCGTAAACTTTATACAAGCTGAGATTGGTCGTGTCGATCCCATTGGTTCTGCTGGCGAAAGCGCCAACGGTGAGTCCGAAGCCACTATTCGCTTGGCTCATGTTGTTGGAGAAGCCAGAACCGTCAGCCCGCAAAACGAGCGCGGCGCCTCCGTCGGCGCCCGCTCCGGCGATCTCAGAGATATTGGTGGACAATGGCACGGGGTTCTCGGAATAAGTAAAAGCGTTGGACCAAGCTGGTTGCTTGGCCTGAAAATTAACTTCCGCGATCAGTGTTTCCCGCAGGTGACGGATATTCAATGTCGCGTTGCTGCTGGTGGTGCTACCGAGCGCATTAGAAATCATGACGCTGTAGTCGCCCGCATTGGTCTCCGTCACATCGGCCAGCGTGAGGGCGGAGTTTGTCTCTCCCGGGATGCTGTTAACACCGCGGCGCCATTGGTAGGAAAGCGGGGAGGCTCCGGTCGCAGAAACTTGAAGGGTCACGGTCCGTCCTTCGGAGCTAGACTGGCCAGTCGGCTGGGTGTAGATGACTGGAGCATCGTCCGCCTCGACTTCTTCCGGGGTCGCGCTGCGAAACAGAGCCATCTCGCCGTTCGCGGCTGAGCCACTCCCCACCGACCACCATTTGCTATCCGGCGAAAACAGGGCATCCCAGACCACACCGGGCGCCCTATAATTAAACATCTCCTGCCCGCTGGCGACGTTCAATAGTTGAGCAGTGCCATCCCAACTTGCGGTCGCCAAAGTTCTTCCATCGGGTGAAAAATGAGCGGACCAATTCTGGGCCCGATGCGCATTGACGAGCCATTTCAATTCCATGGAATTCAGGTCGAGCAAACCCAGGCCCGACCGATCGACCGCCAGGTAACGACCGTCGGAAGAGACGGCGACGCCGTCCCATTCGGTAACTTTTTGCACTTGGGCCGTCGTGGGATCCAGGAAACAGGTTCCGCCTCCCCGCTCGCCGGTGACAATGAGCGTGCGCCCATTGGAAGTAAAAGCGAGCACACGGCTGGCACCTTCCGTTCCCGACTGGTAGAAGGCTCGCTCGACTCGTTTGTGAACGTCCCACAGTCGCACCCCCGAAACGTCACTGAAGGCCAACGTGCGGCTGTCGGGAGAAAAGGCGATGGCATAGATATTGGCGTCTGGACCTGGGAGCGTGGCCAAGCGCCGCCATGTGCCCACTTCCCAAAGGGTGACGGAAGAGCCCATTCCCCCTGAGGCCATGGTTGAGCCGTCCGGCGAGACGGCCACAACAGCATCGGGAACGAAGTAATCTGGAATGAGGTAGGGCGGATTCGTCGTGCCGATCTCAATCACTTTCAAACGCCAGCCGCTTCGGATCAGATATTTGCCATCGGGAGAGAAGCAGCCCGAGAAGCTGCCTGGACCAGGAAAGACCTGTTGGCCTTGTTGCTGGACGGCGTCCCACACCTTCACCGTCTGGTCCCAACTGGCGCTGGCTATCCTCTCTCCCGATGGGTTCCATGCCAGAGACCAGATGGAGGCCCGGTGGCCTTTGATGGCTTGCACCTCATCTCCTGTAGTGACATTCCAGAGGCGAATGATTTGATCCAATCCGCCGGAAGCGAGCGTTTTGCTATCGGGTGAGAATGCCAGGGCAAAGACCGGTCCATCGTGGCCCTTAAAGGACACTCGTTCCGCGCAAGTCGCCGGGTCCATGATTTTAAGCTCGGCTTGTTCCCGATATGGATTTCCGCCACCGACGGCGAGGGAGTGTCCATCTGGTGAAAAAGCCACGGCAAAGACCGGACCTTTGAAGCCTGCCAAATTCGTCCGCATTTTTCCGGTGTCGATCTCCCAAAGTTTCACGGTGGCATCGGCACCGCCGGTGGCCAACGTCTTGCCATTCGGCGAAATTGCCAGGGAAAGGATGCTATTGGTATTGCCGGAGAGCGTCAGGATTGTTTTTCGGGTTTCGACGTTCCACAATTTGACTTCAGCCATCAGGGGTGACGTATCCACGTATTTATCGAGCGGGTTGCGATCACCGCCGTTCGCCAGCTTGCCATCTGCAGAGGCCAGCCATTTTCCATCGGGCTCAAAGGCAAGAGATGTGACGCCGTAATTATGGCCTCGCAGAACGGACAATTCGGCTCCTGTGGCCACATCCCACAAGACGATCAATTTGTCGGCTCCGCCCGTGGCTAGCACTTTTCCATCGGGGGAAAAGGCAACCGCCGTAACGCCGCCGGTATGGCCTCCGAGAGCGAATTTTATCTTTCCAGTGTGAGCGTCCCAGATGCGCGTCGTGGAATCGTCTCCCGCCGTGGCGAGCAAGTCGCCATCAGTGGAAAAGGCGACGGCGCGAAGGTAGGCATTGTGACCGCGCAAGGTGAGTTGATCGGAATGAATCAGCCGCCACAAATAGAACCACTCAAAACCACGCAGATCGTCTTGACTCGGCTTGGGACGGTGTTCATCCAATAGTCGGTCCACGCGATTAACGTCGCCCTTATCCCACGCTTGAAACGCGACGTTCATGTCCGAGGCGTAGGCTTTTTGTCGCTCCGCCAATTCCGCCGCCTCCGCCTGCCGGCGCAGCAATGTTTCCCGGGCTTGGGTTTGCTGGGCGGTTTCGCGCAAACGGCTCTGTTCGCGTTCGGCGGCAGCAGCCTCCTGATGGGCATTCCGCTCCCGGATGAACATCCAAGTGGACACACCTAGACCGATAATCAGCGCGGCGGCCACCGCGCCGACGGCAACGACCGCAAGTTTGTTTCGCCGCGCGAACTTCTGGAGCTTGTAGAGGCCGGTTGGCGGCCTGGCCATGACTGGTTCGTTTTTCAAGTGTCGATCGAGGTCGGCAGTCAGGCCGTTGGCCGTTTCGTATCGGCGGGCGCGATCTTTCTCCAAACACTTCATCACGATCCAGTCCAAGTCGCCCCGCAATAAACCGCTGAGTTTGGCCGGCTCTGTCTGGCGACGTTGGGCGGTGGTGGTCAGTTCGCCCGCCAGCATCGTGCTCAACCGGGTCGAAGGACGCACCGGTTCTTGCTCGCGGATAATGCGCCGTATTTCGTCCAGGCCCGCTTGGAGCAAGACTTTTGAATCAAAGGGGGTTTGGCCAGTCAGCAATTCATAAAGCAGGACGCCCAACGAATAAATGTCGCTGCGGGTGTCGATGCCCAACTCGCTCATTTCCGCCTGTTCGGGACTCATGTAGGTCGGCGTGCCGATAAATTGTTCAAATGCGGTGAAGAGTGTCTTGTCGGTCAGCCGCTGATCGGTGGTGGCCTTGGCAATGCCAAAATCAATCACTTTGGGGACGGGAACGCCATCGCGCAACGTCACCAAAATGTTTGACGGTTTGATATCGCGATGAATGATGCCCTTTTGATGGGCGTGTTGGATCGCCTGGCAAACCTGGACGAACAGGAGGAGCCGCTCGCGGGTGGGAAGATTATTCTTGTCGCAGTAATCGGTGATCTTCACGCCCCTGACCAATTCCATGACGAAATAAGGCCGGCCCTTGTCCGTCGCGCCGGCATCCAGAACTTTGGCGATGTTCGGATGATCCATCAAGGCCAGGGCTTGGCGCTCCGCTTCAAATCGGGCGATGACCTGTTTGGTGTCCATGCCCAGCTTGATGACCTTGAGCGCCACCCGTCGGCGGACGGGCGCTTCTTGTTCCGCCATATACACCACGCCGCAGCCACCCTCGCCAATTTGTTGGAGCAGTTTGTAATGGCCGATCTTGTCACCGGGCATCTCGGCGGCCTTGGCCGTGAACCGAACGGTGCCATCCGGTGCAAACGAATCTGCCGCGGGACCTTCGAGAAAGTCACCGGCAACATCAATGGCTTGGAGAAGGTCTTCGACACACTGACGCAGCGCCGGGTCGTCCGCGCAGGCTTGGTCCAGAAATGCGCTGCGCTCCCGCTCCGGCAGTTGCCGGGCGACGCTAAATAAGGTCAATTCGCGGTCTGAAGGAGTGGTCATGTGCGGACGCCATCACTCTCTGCTCTCCAAAGCGAAAAACCAGAATAAACCGCGCAAAGAACCTTGAAAGAAATCAAGCAACCGAAATTTGATACACACGGCAGGTGGCAAATTTGGACCACTGGCATTGGACATTGATTTCCCGGCAGAGCCACGCCCGGGCATGTGCCCAGTAGTTGCCGGCGGTACGAGCGGAGATTCCCAGAACCGGCGCGGTCACCTCGATGGTCATGCGCACGAAATAACACAACTTCACCATCCATCAATTTCAGTACTGGAGGCGGTAGAAACTGTTTCCGGTCCGCGGTGGCAGCACGACTTGATTCTGGAGGTTCATAAAATTCAGCACCGGCGGGTTTGTCAGGTCCGTCCAACTCATCAAATCAGGGCTTTGCTGCAAGGTGAAATTCAGGGACGGAATGAGCCATGAAATGACATTGTCTGCAGCCGACAAATTCAACACTGGTGAGGGCGTGGTTTGCAGTGTGTAAACACCACCGGTGGCCGGATACCCGACGGAAGCCACCAGAAAGGATCCATCTGCCGAGGAGGCCACCGCATTCCAATCCTGGATTGGCGTGCTGATCGCCGACCATGTCACGCCCGAGTTCGTCGAGGTGTAGATCAAACCGCCATCAATTACGGCCGCCATTTTTTTGCCGTCTGCTGATAGGTCTGAGGACTGCCAGTACCGGGAGCCCGCACCGGAGCGTAACACCCAGGTGGTTCCCGAATTTGTCGAGGTATAGATCGGCCCGGCAGAATTATTGCCTCCTGCCACCGCCAGCAGGGTCGTGCCATCTGCCGAGCACGATACATGAGCCCAGTATTCATGTGGCGCACTATTGGAAATCCAAGTGGCTCCCGAATTCGTCGAGGTGTAAATCGGGCCGGTGGGATGGCCGAGATAATTGTACGCCCCCGACACGGCCACCAATTTGGTTCCATCCGCCGACGAGGCCACCGAAGACCAGTAATTGCTGGGCGCGCCGGTATTCGTCCAAGTGTCTCCGGCATCGGCCGACGTGTAGATCCGCTCGCCAATACTGTCCACGACGACCAGTCTGGTTCCATCCGCCGACGAGGCCACGGAATACCAATTATTGCTGGGCGCGCTGGCTGGCGCCCAGGAGGCTCCAGAATTTGTTGAGAGATAAATCGGGCCAAGGATCTGGTCGCCTCCACCCCCGGCGACCACCAATTGGGTGCCGTCCGCCGAACAAGCAACCGACTCCCAAGGGCCCACAGGCGCGCTGTTCGAAATCCAGGTGGCGCCCGAATTCGTCGAGGTATAAATCGGACCGCCGGTCACCGAATCATAGGCGACCGCGGCCAACTTGGTCCCGTCCGCCGACGCAGCGATGGCGTCCCAATTATGGATGGGTGCCATGGTCGAAGCCCACGGACCTAGAACAAAAGTGACATCTTTGCCGAAGGCCACGCCCAAGCTGTTTGAGGCCACCGCTTGGACATGGTATGCATAAAATGAATAAAATATATTCGTTACGGGAAGATTGAGATTCAGCGGAGCGCCACCACGGCCCACATCCACCTTGGCAGTCATATTGCCGTAATTGGTGGTCGTTCCCCATCGAAAATAGGCGAGTGTATCCGGTCCTTCGGGGTTGATCGTGGCCTGGAAAGTGACTTGGTTCGTTCCAATGTTCGTTGCGAGAAGAGTGGAAACCGCCGGAGGTAATGCAGCCAAAAATGCTTGGTCATTTCCATAGACAACGCCGAGATCGTTCGAGGCATCGAGGCGGTAGTGGTAGATTTCGTCCGGACTTAATCCATTCAGCATGGTGCTGATGTTGGTGCTCGCGCTATCGCCCGGCACAATGGTTTGTCCGGCGATATTCCCATAATTGGTGTCGGATCCCCATTCAAACCACACCACCGTTGCATCCGAGCCAAGTGTCAGCAAACCGTTCAGCACCGCGCCCGTCGGGGAAATGCCGCTGGCCGGCTGAGTGCTGGCGACCGCAGGCAACACGGTCAGCAGGGTGTTGCAAAAGACGCTGCCATTGCTGTTGGTGACCAGCACGGAATACGTGCCAGACTCGGAAAAGCTCACATTGGTGAGCGTAAAGCTGGCGTTCGTGGCCCCGGGCACGGGAACACTGTTGGAATTCCACTGATACGCCAATGGACCGGTGCCAACCACACCGATACTGGAAGTCACGTCGCTACCCTCTGGAACAACTTGGTTCACAAGCGGTTGTGTAATGATAGGAGCGATGATGTTCGTGTCATTGGCGAAAACCATGATGCGGTGGAGAACATCAGCCACATAAATGAAATTTGCAGTGCTGTCCACGGCGATACCTTGGGGATCGGACACGTGATTGGTCCACTGCGTCAAAACGGTTCCATCGTCGTCGAGCTTGTAAATAGCACCGAAATCACTTCCGAGGTAAATCTGATTGGCGGGACTGACGCCGATGGCACTGGCTCCATAATTGCCAAATTGAGACACATAACCGCCGCCGGCGCTGAAAGTCTCGACCCGGTCATAGTTGTAGTCAATCACATAGACATTATTGATCGTGCCGACCGCAAGGTCGCCAGGGTAGTAAAACTCGCCATTGCCACTCCCCTGGCTGCCCCATTGCGTCAAATAGTTTCCATTGCGGTCGAACTTTTCAATGCGGTAATTATCCACGTCCGTCACGTACACGTTTTGACTGCTGTCGACGGCGACAAATGTTGGATATTGAAACTGTCCGTTGCCACTTCCCAAACTGCCCCATTGCGTCAAATAGTTTCCATTGCGGCCGAACTTTTCCACGCGATTGTTATATTCATCGGCCACGTAAACGTTATTGCTGCTGTCCACGGCCAGGCCGATGGGGCCATTTTTTGCAAATTGGCCATTGCCGGTGCCGAGACTGCCCCATTGCGTTAAATAGGTGCCCCCGGCGGTGAATTTTACAATCCGATTGTTTAAGCTGTCGGCGACATAGATATTGTTGCTGCTGTCCAGTGCCACGGAGAAGGCCGAAAATCCACCGGGCACCGCATTGGAATCAATCTCAAAAAGAAACGTCGGCGGATTATCCGCGTGCGACGGCGTTACCGAGGCCAGCAAAATTGCCAGTAACAACCGGGCGCACTGGCTGCCGATGCGCGGAAGCGCCACCGGTTTTCGGTCAGGATTCGGGATATTCATAAAATTGTTCTTCGTTTCTTTAATTTTTCGGGTGTGCGCCAATGGGCCCACCGCCATACAAGGCGAGATTCCGGAACCAGACGCGCAAATTAAAATGCAGAATGTTTTCACCCCAAGGACAATCTCCGAACGGAACAATCTTTGGCCTCCAGAAGGCGGGAATCGTTGTTCTTCTGCGCGCAAATCGGAGAAGCGTTTCCTCCGTCGTAGGTTGCAAGCTGTCTCAGGACAGCATGTTAGGCTCATTAAGAGGCGACCGAGCGGTGGTTCCAAGAGCTGGGTGCCGATATGGGATGTGTTTCTTAACAATCCTTTGTGTCGAGGAGATGCCGGCGGTGGCTGGCGACGGCGTGGCACCCTCGGGAGTCTGATGGAGGCAAAAGAGGCAACGCACATTCTGCTGCGACAGCAGAGTTGGCCCCTTTTCTGCACCGCGAACCGGGTTGTGGACGAAAACGCCAAACGCACTTGGGAAGGCTGCCCGGAAGGGCAACGTATAAAATAACGTATAAAATCGTTTTCTACCGGCCCAAAGCCGACTCAAATTCCGACCTGCAAACAACAAAAAACCCCTGTGTTAACAGGGGTTTCAGAGTGGTGCCCCGGTGGGGACTCGAACCCCAAACCAATTGATTAAGAGTCAACTGCTCTACCAATTGAGCTACCGAGGCGATAGTATTTACCGGGTGTTTAGAATCCCCGCTTGACTTTGTGCTCCAATTGCGTCGTGAAACGTAATGAGACGCAGAGCCGCACAAAAAGCGCCCGAAATCAGTTCAATAAAGTGTACGACGGCGCAAAACGCAAAATGCGCGGCCTGTGGCAGCGGAATGGCGTTTTTTACTCCCAGGTCCGGGTTGGGGCCTGGCGCGGTCGTTTTGTTTTGGAAATCGAGCACGAGGATAGTGTGCCAGAAGCGGTCACCGCCGCGCAAGTTCTTAAAGATCAAATCAGATCCGGAAAGTTCAAACCACCACATCCGCGGGCTGGAGGTTCGCCAACAACTGATGGCAGCGGAAGGGGGCAATCGGTCCGGTTCCCCGGCGGTTCAATGCGGGATCCGCCCGCACCATCGCTTTTCCCATGCCAGTTGCCCTTTTCCGCTGGCCCCATTGAACAGCCTTGATGCGGCCGTGGACTGGCTCGATGAGCGCAATGCCAAGCTGGTCCAAGCTTTTTGCGATATTTGGTGCTTCGCCATTCAAGCCATTTTCAAGCGGCTAAACACCAATCCTTTTGCCAAATCCATGACGAAGGTGAAGGCAATCGCCCCGGCTAGCACGCTACCTAAGATCCAAAGCGGTAGCGGCAACATGAGCCACCCACAGGCGGCCAAGGTCGCGGCGATGAATAGATCAAGGACAGACGATACGACCAGCCAGCGGCAGGGATACGGCGTTGACCAAACTCGGCCTCGGGCGCGGACAGCGTAGGTGGTTGCCTGATTTCCGCACACCAAGGTAAAGAACGCCAGCGTCTGCAACGCGGCGATGTCCAGGCCGAGACGGAAGTGACCGAGGGCCACAATGCCGACACAGAAAGCCAGTTCGGAAAAACCCATGAAAATGGCCGCAATTGTCAACTTGCCGATGCGCCAGCCATTGGGCAATGGCGATGGCTGGACATGATCCGTGGTCAACGACATGCCAAGCAAGTCGCCGACCATCATCACGATGATCATCAGCATCGGCGTCAAAATCGCGTGCCCAGTCATGATGAGGCCGAGGCCCAACAACAAGACCTGCACGATTTTCTTGGTCAAGGAATTTAAGGTGTAGGTCAGAATACGCTGGAACGTAATGCGCCCCTCTTTTACCGCCGCGACCACGCCGATAAGGCCCGGCGAGGTCAGCACAATTCCCGCCGCCGACTTCGCGACATCGGTTGCGGTCGAAACCGCGATGCCCATTTGCGCCTGCCGCAACGCGGGTGCATCATTGGCACCATCGCCACACATGCCGACGACGTTGCCAGTTTTCTGAAAGGCCTTGACGAGTTTGAATTTATCTTCGGGCAGCACGCCGGCAAAGACGGCGAAGCTTTCGGGGCGAACGTCCTCCGGGATTGGCCCGGGTGGACACACCGCCCCCTCAAGACCGACCGTATGAGCAACAATCGCCGCTGTCGCGGGCGCGTCACCGGTCACCATCACCATGCGCACGCCGAGGGTTTTCAATTGCGTGACCAATTGCGCCGAGTCTTCGCGGGCTGGGTCGCTGAGCGCAATCAATCCCATAAGTTGCATCGCCGCCGGTGGTCCCGCGGCAACTGCCAGCACGCGAAATCCTTTTCCTTCCAGTTCCGTCGCCGCCGCCGCCGCTGTCGGTGACGGAGCCGCCATCGCGACCACGACGGTGAAGGCGCCTTTGACGATGCGCAGTGACCCCAGACTTGCATCCGTCGCCGTCGCCTCGGACATTTTCGTCGCGGGATCGAACGGCTTGAATTGGGACAGTTTGGGCGGATTGGCCGAAACTTTCTGGGCAGCAGCGGAACGAATGGCAGCGTCCACTGGGTCTTGTCCGCCATCGGAACTGGCGAGCGCTGCCATGGTTAAAACGTGCGACTCATCGAAGCCCGGCAGCGGATGAACCGACGTCACCGATAGTTGATTGCGCGTCAACGTCCCGGTCTTGTCGGCGCACAGCACATCAATCGAGGCCGCTTCGTCCACCGCGGAGAGTCGTGTGGGCAAGACCCCCTGACGCGCCAACGCTCTTGCTCCGAGGGCGCTCGCCAGCGTGAACGTGGCCGGCAGCGCCACTGGGATCGAAGCCAGAACCGCCGTCAAAACCAAAGGAATTATCTCACTCGCCGGCATCGCATGAACCATGGCATAGGCGACCAGAAGGATAATGAGAATGCCGTTGAACACCGCCAGATTGCGCACCACGCGCAATACGGCCTGTTGTTGTGAGCTAACAATGTGCGCCGTGCGAACTAATTCGGCCGTGCGGCCAAACTTGGTGCGGGTACCCGTTGCCGTGACTTCCGCGACCGCTTCGCCGCGTCGCACCAGCGCCCCGGCGAAGGTTTGAAAGCCTGGACCGGCTTCAGTGCCGATGGATTCGCCGGTGAGCATGGACTGATCAAGCAGCACGTTCCCCTCGGTCAGCTTTACGTCCGCAGCGACGACGCCACCAAGTGAGAGTTTCACCATGTCGCCTGGCACCAGATCGGCAGCCGGGAGATTTTTCCACACGCCATCCCGGCGAACCGAGGCAGTCAGTGCCAGTCGCGATTTAAGCGCGGCCAAGGTTGCCTGGGCACGGCCCTCTTGGAAAAATCCCAGGGCGGCGTTAAACACCAGCAGCACCGCGATGATTCCGGCTTCGACGAATTTTCCAAGCAGCAGTTCCAGCAGAATCGCCGCTTCCAACATCCAAGGAATTGGGGTCCAGAATTTGGCCAGCGCGCGGCGCAATGGATGCACCGCCGTAGCAGGCATGGAGTTTGGACCAGACTTTTCCAGCCGCCTGCGAGCCTCATCGCTGGTGAGGCCATTCGTGGAATGGTTGGCCGGAACAGCAATTCCAGCAGGGGCGGAAACGGGCGAAGCAACTGGCATAGGCTAACTGTTCACCAGTGCGTCCAAACTGTAACCTTTCAGGGTTTTGATTTTGCTAAGCATATTATTTCCTTCGGTTGTTTGTTTCGTGCGGTCCGATTCATGGCGCATTTGGGACGTCACGCTTGAACTGACCCGGACGCCTGCCAAAATCAGATTGCTCCTGCGAAGCTGGCGGCACAATGGGGTGAACACCCCATGAATTCCTTGCTCGTGGGAACGCAGGACCGCTACGCGGCAGGCGGAAAGTCTGTCGAAGCCGCAAGAGCAGTCTGGGCTTCGAAACCGGCGATTCGTTTGCGTAAAGCAGCCAGGGTGCCTTCCAGCGCCTGTGAGCCGAGCACAATGCGCAGCGGGGCAGGCTCCACGTCAACGCTCTCAATGATGCGCGCGGCCATCAGGGCCGGGTCGCCGGGGGCCAGGCCGTTTTTTGGATCCAGCATTCGCAAGAAGCTGTGAGCGGGAGTTTGGTCGTAGACGGGCGTGAGTTTGGCGACTTGCGCGCTGCCGTAGCGGAACTCGGTGCGCGCGCCGCCGGGTTCGACGATGGTCATGCCGATGCCGAAGGATGCGACTTCCTGCGCGACAGACTCCACGAACCCTTCGATGCCCCACTTGGAGGCGTGATAAAGTGAGTTCCCCGGGAAGGCGACCTGCCCGCCGTAGGAAGAAATCTGGATGACGCGTCTCGACGAGGTCCGTGATTTTTTTGGTGTCTCGAACGGTGCCGATCACGCGGTCGCCGCGATTCAAGAGTTGCTCAGTGAGTTGACGGCCAAAGCCGCTGCTGACTCCGGTGATAAACCATGTGCGTTGTTTCATAGTAAGTTCCATTTTTGTGTTAATGGTCACTGCGCGGTGGCTGTGGCACTGGTTATGTTTGTGAGTGGGACAACTTCGTCAATCGCCCGTAGCGCATTGAGCGTGCGGGGATAACCGATGTACGGTAATAATTGGGTGACGACGTCAATCAGGCGCGCACGGTCGTTGCCGATTTTTAGATTGCCGGTCACATGGCCCTTGACCTGTGGCTCGCAGCCGCCGAGCGAGATCAGGATGACAAATGTCAACAGCTCCCGCGTTCTGAGATCAATACCGTTGCGAGTGTAATAGTCGCCAAAACAGTTGGCCGCGAGAAAGTCCTGAATGTGCAACTGGTCCGCGGGAGCCTGCTGCCGCATCTTGTCAATCGCCTCGCCGAAGATTGCCTTCTGCGCGGCGACTCCCTGCTCGAAGCGTGTTTCAGCCGTGGTGGTGGACTGGCCTGCCAAGGGCAGTTCGATTCCATTTTCTTGGAAGACCGTGTTCGTCGCGTGCAAAAAATCGAAAACCTTTGCCACACCGACATAGGGCACCGACTGATAAAGTATCTCTTTGATCATAACCGGTGTCAGACCGACGTTGAGCGCCGCGCCGACCATGACCTTGTATTCGCCGAGTGCCTGCGAGGCAATGGTTGACGCCAGGATCAGCATCGCTCTGGTCTTCGTGTCCAATTTGCTCTGGCGGATGACTTCGTCAAAGGCCCAGTTGTCGAACAGTGCGATGAACTCCGGATCCGTTTTTTGCAGTTTGGATTCGTGATTTGGGAAAAGCTCCTCGTGGTTCCTGACGGCGTTCTCGGTGAGGTGAATGGTGTTCATGATTTGGCCGGGCGCTCAAGCTCCGTATTGTTCGTCAGTTACTTTTTCCATCCAGTCAACGGCCTTGCCGTCGAGCAACTCCGCGATGGCGATGTGCGTCATGGCCGTGGTCGGGGCTGCGCCGTGCCAATGTTTCTCGCCGGGCGGAAACCAGACAATATCCCCGGGATGAATTGCTTCAATCGGACCGCCTGCGCGCTGTACGCGTCCGCAGCCGGCGGTCACGATGAGCGTCTGTCCCAGCGGATGGGTGTGCCACGCGGTGCGGGCACCGGGTTCAAATGTGACGGTGGCGCCGCTGACGCGCGCAGGGTCGCTCCCCTTGAAGGGTGAGTCAATGCGCACCGTGCCGGTGAACCAGTCAGCCGGGCCTTGGTTGGATGGCTGTGAACCATTTCGTTTTATTTCCATAATTTGGTCTTTGGTTTGCGGTGAATTCATTTCCGGGCCTCTCGGCTGCTTGTCTCAAGATGTTTTAACTGCCCGGCAAGATTGGCATAGACAACATCCTGGCCGACCATCGCCGCCTCCAGTGCTTTCGTGTCCAAAACATCACCTTCCACCACACGCACTTGATTGGAGTGGCCCGAAAATTTGAGGCGCCGGGCGTTACGCAGGTAAAGTGTCAGCCGCACGTCATGGCGCTTCAAGAACAGGTCGGTGGCCACGCGGGCAATCTGGCCGTGGGCACCGAGAATCAGAATGTTGGTCATGGTGCGATGGATTGGTTTTGGTCTCAGCGGCCGGTGGTGGCCAGCACTTGCGTGGTGTAGCAGACCAAGCCTATGCCGAGTTCCTCGCACACGTCCAGGATGCGGTTGGTCTCCGGCCCGCGCGTCCACAACGAATACTCATTCTGCAACGCCGTTACCGGTTGCACCGCATGCGCGCGGCGGACAGTTTGTGCTCCAGGCTCCGACAGCCCGAAATGCTTGACCTTGTCCAACTCGGCTTTGTGCTTTTCAATAAACCCCGCCCATTTGGTTGGCGGTTTCCCGATAAGCTGAGGAAAATCATCAAACGGATCGTCAGCGCCGGGGATCGCGCCGGCCGCATAGCGTTTATAGTGCTCATAGACGCAGCTCATATAAGCCATTTCTGCACCAGTACTTTTCATGGATTCCAGAAATACTTCCGGGGCCAGCGGTTCATAACGAAAAGCCTTGCCGATGATCGAAGTCATCAGGGCTGCGAGTTCACCAAAAGTCATGGCGTCGTAGCCCAACCGGCAAGTCTGGCCGGCATGCGATTCAGGATGAGCCAATGCCAAAGCGGCCACTTGGGCCACATCATTCACATCAACCCAGCTAAGATGCGTGCTTTCGACATCATAATCAAGGATGGCCGTGGCAATTCTTCTAGCCGTAAAGGGCCTTGCTTTCCCCGGCGAACGGACCGCTGCCACAATTTCTACTGCTTGATTTGATAAAAGAAAGTCGATCGTTCGACTGCCGACTTGCCCGGTGGCTCCAGTGATGAGAATTTTGGGTTTCTCTACAGTGGACATAGTGTCTGTTGCCGTTTGGCTGAAGCGACCGAGGTGACCCGGCCAAAGATCTCGTGGCCCGGCACGCATGGGTAAACCGTTTGCATTACGCTGCTCCACTCGTGGCGGGCGCAATGCAGGTCGGAGTGGCAGATGCCGCAGAAGAGGATTTCGATCTTCACGTCGCGCGGCGTAGGCTCGCGGCGGGAAATCGTGGCAGAGGCCAGCGGTGAAGTTGCGCTTTGCGCGGCGTAGGCTTTGGTTTTGGTCGTGTTCATAATCTCAATCTTTGCATTCAAATGTTGAAAAGACATTATGACACATTGGCAATGCTGTCGCACCCGGGATTGCTCCACCTGTTCTGATATTGCTCAAAAGTGCGACCAGATGAGAACCGTGATGATTCATGCCCAAGATGATGCCAGCCAGGTTGTGAGAAGATATACGGTGTTTCCCCAAGTCCTGAGATGGCGCTTCCAAACTATTTCCCTGCCGAATGCCCCCGCGGCGGCCTCACCGCCATCGGCGATAATCAATGGGCGCAATGGCTGGGGGGTGGCGTGGCCGGCATCATGGGCTAGTGGAATTTGCTCACCCCGCTTGAACCGCAAGTCGATCCAAGCTGAAGTGTTGGGCGGCATCGCATAAGGAGTTGCCTCACCTGTTCTGATCTTGCCCCCCGGGCCCGGATCAGAGAAATCGTTTTAATTCGGAAAGCGTGTGGATGCAATGGGTCGCAGCGGAAGAAGGTGGCACCCCGGGGCGCAGGGTCTGAATCGTTGTCATCCCGAGCCGATTGCCCGCCGCAATCTCGGAGCCCGGATTGTCCCCCACGACCATGACTTCGTCTGGCTGAAATCCATGCTCCTGCAGGATGCTCTCGAACATCGAAAGTTTTCCGGCATATTTGCCTTCATCAATGGCATCGATGTGAATGGCCGTGAAAAGGTGGGCTATGCCCAGCGCTTTGACTTTGCTTTCCTGTAAGCGTCGAAAGCCTGAAGTGACGAGAAAGAGCTTCGCTGGCAATTGCGCGAGTTCGTGAAGATCACCGTAGCCATGCAGGGCCTGGTGAACTTCAATATTTCTGAATGCGGCAAATCCGGCCGCGCGAATCGCGGGCGAAAAGCCGTATTTTTCAGCTATGAAATCAAAGGGAAAGCGCCAGCAATCTTTGAAAGCAGCGCGAAGCTGGTCCTCAGAAACCGCGTCATGGTTCGCCAAGCGAATCGCTTGAAATGCCGGAGCAAAGAGATTTTCTCCCGCCTCGTCCGCCGCGGCGAGGCAGCTGTCCAAATCAAAAATCAGCGCTTTGATCATCAGGCAAGTAGCAAACCCATTGGTGCCTCCGCCGGGACCGCCGAACCCATTTGGCGTCGCGTTGGTGCCGCCGTCAGGTCTGCCATTGGGTCGTGGGCCGCCAGGTCCACCGAATCCGCCACGGTTGCTGCCCGGCGTTGGTTTCGTGTCGGTGCCGATGCAGACGTGATCAATCCCGACAACGTCGGCCATCGCGCGCACAGCTTGGACATATTCGGCTGGTGAATCAACCAAGTGGGTCCAGACGACGACGATGCCTCCGGCTTCGGCGATCACTATTGCATGTTCCTTGCTGAGCAATCGCGGCCGCATCATTTGTCCCATGAAGCGTCGGAGTCGTGCAGCAAGCCCAGAACGCGAAGACCGCGTTTGTAGGCCACTTCCACTCGTTCCAGATGGCCTTCGAGGAAATGCCCACCTTCGACATCTTGGATGATAATCGGCTGACTCTGTTGGTGAGCGGTTTGAAAGTCTTTCAAATTCAGTGCGCGCTGCATGTGATTCCGCGCGAGTTGTGTGTCCATCGCTGTTAGGGCATTGAGGAAACGATCGTAAGCCACTCCCGGCTGCCCGAGCCTTTGATAATCCACAGCGAAAGTTGCGCAGATGGCGGACAGACCAGATCGCTTCATCTCCCCGGCCAAATCCAAGTCTGGCCCCGGTTGATCGGCGGCCGCTAGCGGGACATCGATGTGGTTGTGCGTATCAATCCCCATGGTGCTGGCCACGATGGATGCCACCTTGGGATCCGCTTCTTCAGCGGACCAGGCGGATGCGGGCATCAAGGCCCCGCCCGCACTCACGGTGGTAACTGTGGCTAAAAAATCCCGGCGCGAACATTGGTATTTCATTTTCGCGTCACTTGAATGCCTTCACCAGCGCTTCAAATTCCGTGTGCAGGGATTTGTCGTGTGGAGTCACGGCAGGAATCCCGCGGGTGATTCCCAGTAATTCGTAAACCGCCATTTGCGCCGCCCGCACCGAATACTCCACGGTGAATACGGTGTCCTCCGGAATTTCAACGAACTGGCTGATGAACGCGAAATTTTTTGAATCGGGCGGCACCGGCAAGGGGCGGTCGCCCTGCGAACGAGGCATGAACATGCTGGTGATATACGGCATCCGGCAAGGAATGCAGTTGGCCGTTCTGATGATCTCGAGATCAAAATGCAGGTGGCCGCAAAGCTCCTGTAGAATCTCCGCCCCATTGCAGTCGGCCATTGGCTTGGGCACAAAATTGCCAACCCGATCCGGAAACAATGCGTAGCCCCAGAAAACCTGCGCGTCGGCGGGTTGGTTCAAGAAATGTGGCTGGTGGGCCAGCACAATGGACATCAGCCAGTTCGAATCCTTGAACGTCACCAGCCCGCCGGTGCCCAAAATCCATTTGATTTTTCTGTTTACTCGCGATTCCTGAAGGGCTAACGATGTTCCGTCATGTCTACCATCCTAGAACTGGTCGCCGGACACCGAGTCGAAAACTTTGAAGCGGGTGGCATTGTCGTCGAACAGGGTGCCACGAGCGGGCCGTTGTGGGTGCTCGTCCACGGCGAAGTCGAGGTGCTGCGCGACAATGTGCGGGTGGCCAAGGCTTATGAGCCAGGCAACATCTTCGGTGAAATGTCCGTTCTGCTGGGCGGCTGTCATCACGTCACGATCCGCGCGTTAAAACCCAGCTCCTTCGTGGTCGTCAAAAATCCACGCCAGTTTCTGGAGTCCTCGGCCGAAGCAAGCCTCCACCTCGCCGCGCTGCTGGCCGCGCGCCTCAATACGCTCAACAAATACCTCGTGGACCTCAAGCAGCAATACGAAGGTCACGACCATATCGGCATGGTGGACGAAGTTCTCAACACGCTCATGCACCATCAGCCGCGACGGCCGGGCCGGTGAATGCACCGACGGCGATGTTGAGCTCCTGTCTCCCCCGACTTTCGAAGGAGTCCCACTCCACGCTCATCCGTTCCAGATCGAATATGAGGCAGGTGGGTGAGGGGCCGATTTGTTTACCGGGATTGAAAACCCAGGTCTTGCCGATCCGGTCAATCCATGAACCACGAGGCACGAAAGGCGCATTGTGAATGTGGCCGGAAAGCACCAGGTCTGGCTCGAAGCGCCGAATCCATTCAACGAGGAATTTATCGCCGCCGAAATTCTTTCCCGTCCAGCTCACCGGCGAGCTGTCCGGCGGAGCATGATGAATCCAGATCCACTTCGCTTTAGTTCGGCTGGCATCTCGCATCAGCAGCTTTTCAACTTCGCCACGTGACACCGGCCCGTCCCACCAAGGACAAATCGTGACGAGGGTGCCGGCAATTTCGACGCCGTCACCGTCCACGAACATCTGTCCGGCTTTGACCTCGTGCAGCCACTTGCAAATAGCTTCGTTGGCGGTTGATCGTGCCTCGCAGTCGTGATTGCCGGAACTGACCAGTAGCCGGGTCCGCGCGCGAAGCCGGCCCAGATATTTTTCCACCACCAC
>JBEKZM010000095.1:0-24265 GCA_049509875.1 Verrucomicrobiota bacterium
CGTTGGTCGAGTAGAACGCAGACAGGAGATTGCCAGTGCGTTTGAGGCGCACCCACGCGTTCGGGTAAGCAGGCACCGGGCTGGGGTTGAAGTTCCAGCCGGCGCTGGCTCCGCTCGTGGTATTGCGCGCATTGCATTCGACGGCGTTGGCTCCGTAGCCGCTATTATCGGGTGCGTCAATGCCATCCGAAGACACCGGGTCGTTGAGAATATTCCAGTTCCGGCTGCCGGCATCCAGGGTCTCGCGCACCATCAGCCCGCCCTTAGCCCAGTTGGAGGTGTGCTTGATGTCCTTTTGACGGACGACGACGTCGAAGTCGTTGGTCTTCGTTTCGTACGCAAAGTTGAACCCGTCGCCATTGTTGTAGATGTCGCTGCCTTCAGTAAGGATGGTGTAGGCGTTCGGACCATCCATAAACATCATGCCCGGAATGGCCGGATCAACCCCGGGATTTCCAATGTCAGTATCCATCAACTCCGGCGAGCTAAGGGCGACTGAGGTGTTGCCCACCGGCAGTCCGCCGCCCGTGCCTGCCAACAACGAACTGACTTGGACGTTGATCGGCAAGGTGATGGTTCCCGACACGGCCAGGGCCACGCTCCTGTAGTCGTTGGTGTTCACAACGACACTCAGGATGGTCAATCCGGCAGGCAATGTGTAGGTGCTGGCCTGGCCCAACATGACCGGATCCATCGGAGCGTTGAAGGCGACGATGATGTAGTTCGTTTCAGCATTGCCGAAACTTTCATAATTCGTGTCCGCATAATAAGCCGCATAAATCATCTGCGGTGCGTTGGTAATGACGGTTAGCAGCGCCGTCTGGCTGGTGACCCAGATGGGATTGCCTGAGTTGTCCGCATAACCCAAGGCCCGCGTCTCGCAGACGAACTGGTCATTATTATCGCTGGGCAAGACCGTCGGTATGGAATAAGTCGCCGAATTGGCGCCTGCAATGGCCGCGCCATTCTTATACCATTGATAGGTCAGGAAGTCGTTGAAGTAATTTCGCCAGTCCGTTTCCGGCCCGATGGGAAGGGTCGAATCGGTGCCAGCGGTGACGCTGAATGAGGCGCTTCCATAGTTGTTCACCGTCAGGCTCTTTGGCTGATTGGTGATGGTCACATACGTGCAGGGAGGCACATAGGTTTGCAACAGGTTCCCGCGGATGATGCTCGGCGTTCCATCCACCGGGTCGGGGTCGCTGGTCAACTTGGCGGTCACGCAGCTATAAGATCCGCCGCCGCCTTGATGGTGGACGATGCGGATGGCGTATTTCTGGCCGGCGACCAGGGCGATGCCGTTGGCGTAGGGTGTTGCGCCGGTCGAATTGACAAACGTGTCGGAGCGCACCTGGCTGGCGGTTCCGTTGGCTGTGCTGCTCCATTGCAACGCGCCGCCGCCATAGGACGTTTGCTGGGCAATCAACTGGCTATCGGCGAACGTGTTGTCCGTGCTCAAGAACACGTCGGCATCATCGTCCGAATTGCAGAAGAAGACATAATTCCCCGAGGTCGCCGGAACAAAAGAACCGAGCAAATCGTCGCAGAAGTTGTCGGCCACTTCCGTGCCTTGAATATCAAGATCAAACGCCGGCGAAGACATATCCCATTGGGGCGTGCCAGCGGCATTGTTCTCGATGACAGTCCGGCCGGGGTTGCTGCCCCAATACCGATGGAACGCATAGCCGGTTTCCAGCACCGCGCCACCGCTCACCGCCGTAATTGATGCGGTCACGCTGTTGCTCCAAATGTCATTCCCCACATTATCCACCAAACCCAATGACCGGATCTGACAGGTGAAAGTACTGGCGAGATCTGCCGGGGTGACGGGGCCGAAGGAATAGGTTTGGGCATTGGCGCCGGTTATTGGCGTCCCGTTTTTCAACCATTGATAGACAATGGTATTATTCCACAGTGGGCGTGGGTCGCCCGTGGTGCCGACCGCAATCTTGGAGTCGGTGACAGCCCCGACCGTGAAGTTGGCGACGCCGTAAAGAGGTGCGGTCGTACTTGCGGGTTCGGCCGTGAACCCAAGATTGAAGGATTTCGGCACATCAATGGCAATCAGGTTGCCCGCCAGGGCGCTATACACGCCATTGACTGGCGCCGGTTGCCCATGAAGCTCGAAGGTCGCCTCGGAATTATTGCCACCGCCGGTGTCCTGGTGATCCAGTTCGATGTAGTACGCCTGGCCGGCAACCATCGGAATGCCCGCTGACCAAGGGGTCGTTACGCCGCCATCCGGAGAAAAGGTGGGTGATTGTTTCTGTGGAACCACGAGGTTGTTTCCCTCGTCCTGTTCCCACTGCCAAGGATTGCTCCAGTTCGCTTCCTGCGCCACCAAGTGCTTGTTGCCAGGTGTGGAGTCCGAGCTGACAAACAGGTCGGCCTGGTCATCGGCGTTGATGTAGAAGTCATAATTGCCGGTCGTGGCCGGGTAGAACATTGTGGTCATCCGGGTGGCATAATTATTGCCGGCCGTATTGCCGGCCGTTGCCTGCTCGAATCTTGGCGAAGTAATGACGTTGGTGGATATACCGAGCGTGCCGGCTTCAAGCGCGGATAAACTACCACCATACCAATATTCAACCTTGGCCCAGCCATGCTCCAAGACGGGCGTGGTGATATTGATCGTGACCACGGAACTGGTGGCGGCCAGGCCGTTCATGAGGCCGCTGGCCACGCAATAATACTGCTGCCCACCGGCTGACGCCGGCATGCTCACGTAAAAAAGTGTCGAGGCGGTCGCGCCGGGGATCGGCACGCTGTTGCTATACCATTGATAATTAGGGGCAAATTCGCCACCGTCCACCGCACTCGCGGCGAAACCACCGCCGGTGCCCGCCGTGACCGTGATGTTGGTCGGTTGCAGGGTCCAAGTCGGTGTCGTGTCCGGATAGCTGATGTAGGCGATGTTCCCATTGGTGGCCCGAAGCTGGCTGTTGGTGCCGTTGTTGAACACGTTGGGCCAGTTGGGGTCGTTGACCTGAGTGACGGTCTGGTAGGTCACACTAAAGTCGTCGGCACCGCCGCCCTGGTGCATCACGCCTTCAAGGTAGTATTTATGGCCGGCGACCAACGGAATGCCGCTGGCCCAAGGCGAGAGGCCGCTTACCGGATCAACGAACTGGTCTGATCGCTTCTGCGAGGCTGTGGAGCCATTGCCGCCCGGGTTGGTCCACTGATCAAATTCGCTATACCCGACTTCCTGGCAGATCATTAGCTTGTTGGCCTCCGTGCTGTCGGTGCTCAAGAAAATATCCGAATCATCGTCAGAAGCGACGAAGAATACGTAGTTGTCGCTGGTGGGGGGGATGAACCAACCGCTCAACCGTTGGATGTAATTGTTGCCGTAGCCACCCGGGTCATCAAAATTGGGGCGCACATTGATTGAAGTGGCGGGAGGACAGTTACCGGCTTCAACCGCCGTGCGACTGGTGGTGCCTGCGAAGAACTCGCGTTTCAGCCCGTTCGTCACTACAATTCCCGTCGAGTTCACCGTCAACGTTCCGGTGGCACTAGTGACCGTCGTGACGGAGGTATTGTAAGGCGATGGCACGGTGGCTACGCAATAAACCTGCGCGCCATTGTCAGCGGCTTGGGCCAGCCACGTGAATGATTCTCCGGTGGCATTTGTAACGGGCAGGTTGTTCTTATACCATTGGTAAGAAGGCACGACGACGTTGGGACTTGAGTTGTTCGTGGTGGCAAAGGAGAAGGATGCCTCGCTGCCGGCAACGGCAGTGACATTCGACACCTGAACGGTCGTGTTGACGACGGTCGGTGCCGTTATTCCCGAAAAGGTGGCGACCAGGTTGCCAATCGTAGCGTCGGCCAGACCTCCTGTTTCTCCAGTGCTGCCGTCGTGTGCCGTCACCGCCACACCCACGCACACTAGATTGGGCCAGGGAGTTCCAAACGTAGTGCTATTATCCTGGCCAACCAGTGAACTGGATGATGTGTCAATGCTGATGTAGTTCGTCCAACTGACGCCGTCATAACTGTAACGAACCGTAAAAACGCTATTGCTACGATTAATCCCCATCCACACGTTCGGATAAACTGGACGCGGGGAGTTGCCGGCCTGTTTCCAGTCGGCATTGCCACCGCTGGTGGTGCGAAACTGGTCCACACCAAACTCGTTGTCCCCAGTGGGCAGAGTGTTCATGGCCGCAATGAACGCGTCACTGCCTTGGGGTCCGGTTGCCGTATTCGCCCAGTCAACCATCAATTCACACTTGGTCCAAGTGGGGTCAACCGGCGTTAGGTTCTGAACTTGTAGTGTTATATTCCAGTTCGTCCCCGAAGCCCATGCATAATGGTAGTGGCATTGGGATGTGCCGTTCCAGATGTCACTGCCGCCGCCAAATATGTCTAATGTGCCGTTATTGTTGGTGACCGTGTATCCCGCCTCATTCGGGCCGCCGAGATCGGCGTCCAGCCAGTTGATACCGGCTCTGGCGCTGGTGGCGCAAAGCGCCAACACCGCCACCGAGAGCGACGCGCACGCGGTTCGCCACCAGGCTCGCTGCGGCTTATGGATTCCGAGGCCGGAGTTCTTCTCCGGGCAACGTGTAAGTTCCGATGAAGTTATTGGTTTCATGATGGACTTGATTCGAGGTTTGACTGGGAGTTTCTGTTGTTTCCGCTCTGTGCAGAGGCCCCCGCTCCAATACGCAAGTTCTGCCATTTTGTGCGGCACCGTTATCGCCACTCAAATAGGATTTTTCTTCGTGAGCAGGCTCTGACATTTGTTTCACCGCTCCAAAAGGCCAACTTGAACCAGGCACTAGAACGAATGCAAATGAATTCATCCGCTTCGCGCAACGACTTGCTAGCTTTTTTAAAGTGGTGACATGGAAATCTAAGCAGGTCCAGGGCTAATTGGCAAGAAAAATGTTGCAAAATCGTAACAGCTCCAAATCCTTAGCCAAAGCTTAGGGTGTACCTCTCAAGGCCTGGTCGAGCATGTGTTGCGCGCTTGCATCTTGCGGGCGCAACCGGAGCGTTTCACGAAACTCCGCGGCTGCTTCGGGGTAATGTCCAATCCTTGCCAGCGCCACTCCGTAATTAAGGTGGGCGTCCACGAGTTCGGGCTTGAGGCGCGTGGCTTCAGCAAATTGGACCAGTGCGTCCGCGTCATTTCCAAGGCGGGAAAGCGCATTTCCCAGTTCAAAATGGATCTCCGCCACATCCGGGCGCTGCTGGAGCGCGATGGCCAAATTCGTGACGGCATCCGCGAGACGGTTATTGGCCGCCAGCAGTCGCCCGAGGTTGTAGCGCGTGATGGCGTTGTCCGGCTGGAGATTGACCGCCTGCTCATACAGAGCCAGGGCTTGGCCCGTTTCGCCCTTGGTGCCGAGCAGGTTGGCCAGATTGATTCGGGCGTCAACGCTGTCGTTGTGCCAGCGGATTTCCTCGCGGTATTGGGCGGCTGCGGCAGCGGCGTCGCCTTCACTGGCAAGAAGCAAGGCGAGGTTTATTCTGGCAGGGCTATAACCTCGCCGGTGGCGCAACGCCGTTTGAAATCCTAGCAGCGCGCCCTGGGTGTCTCCGCGACCGGCCTCCAGGATGCCTAACTCGGTGAGAGTCTCGACCGAATCCGGCTGTTGCTTCAATCCCTCTCTGAGATATGCGTCCGCCCGCGCCGGGTCGCCGGCGAGGCGGGCGAGTTGGCCGAGGCTGGCCCATGCCCTGGTGTAGTGCGGCAAAAGCCGAGTCACCTCCAACCATTGCTCGATGGCGTGGGGGGTGTCTTTCGCGGCCTCCAGCAAGCCGGCGAAATGAGCGTGGAGCACCCAGTCCGCAGGGGCGAGGGCGACGGCGCTCAGGTAGTCGGAACAAAAACTCGCCGGCGGCTCGGAAAGAGAGGCAATAGTCTCACGCCAATGATCGTCACGCCGGCGGAAGTTGCTCTGGGCATTAAACGGCGGCTGCTGCAATCGGGCGCGCATCTCTGAGTCTACGCGGCGCCGGTCAAAATCGGTAAAGGCGAGGCGGCGCGCGACTTCGGCTGCGGGGAGCCACGGCGTGGCGAGGGTCCGGGCACCGGGCCAGTGTTTCTCCAGTTCAGCGGCGAACAGGGCGGCCACGCGATAGTTGCCGGCGAAATTCAAATGAACATGATCATAGAAGAGATTCTCGCCGGGGATTCCCTCCGGTTGACTGTCGAATTGCTCGTCCGCATCGGCCAACAAAACGCCCTTGGCGGCGGCTGTTTGGCGGATGATCTGATTGAGGCGGGAATCTGTCCGGAATCGGAGGGTGTCCAGATCACGGGCGGTCCGAAAATCGGCATCCGCAAGTGCAGCCTGCTTGAGTTCCAGCTCGCAGCGGGCGCGCTGAAAAATCAGTTGGGCAAAATCGCCGTCAATTTGGGCCGCTTTGCGATAGCACGACAGCGCCTCTTCAAATCTTCCCTCTTCTTGAGCCCGCTGCCCGGCGGCATAGTCTTGTTCCCATTGAGTCAACTCCTCCGGCCGCAGTCCCGGACGGTGCTGCGAGGCAAACGGCGGGGAATCCCGGAGGTTGACGGGAACAGTGGCGAACAGGACCGTCGCGCCCGACTGCTGCCCCAGATCGGCGATATCGGCCAGGTTGGCCGCAAAGTTACTATAGACATTCTTTAGTCGTGGATCCATGTGGGGCACCTGCTGGCCCAGAAAGAGCTCCATGCCATCCCAGTTTATCGGCTCGCTCGGACTCCGGCCCACCTCGGCGAGGAGTTGCCCGACACGGGTGGACTTCAGCGCGAGGTTGAGCCGCACAGAGGTGAGACCCTCTGCCTGCCGCCCAAACACGGTGCCGGCGCCATAGGGGCCGATGACTTCATTGTTGCCGGCGAACACCAACCAGAAATCCCCCTGGTGAGCGGCGCAATCGCGTGCAATTTCCCGGATCACATGCGAGTTGATAGCGACCATCGCCGCGTTGACTATTTCGATGGCCTGGTTCGGGTGACGGGCTTGTAGGATGCGTTCGAGTTGCCGGGCGAAGCCATAGGCTGGCTCGGGATCACCCATGGCCGCTGATTCGCCAAGCACGAAGATGCGGACGGTGCCGGGCGGCTTCTGAGCGTCCAGGAACAAAGGGCGGGGTGCGCGGGCCACTTCCGGTGGGAAGAATCGCCAGCCGAACTTGGGATTGTCCTTGAGCATGGGTCGATCGCCCTGGTGGGAATTGAGGAAAAAGCTCGTCGGGTAGCCACATCCGGCGAGGCGCAGCCCCAACTCCAACAGCGCCAGAAGCAGGAACGGCCCAATCAGCGCTGTAATTCGGAACCACCTGCGTCTGGCCGAAGTGATTTGAATGTCAGCTATGCGCTTGAGCTTGGGCGTAACCTTGCAGGATTTGCTGCGAGATGGGGGCGTCAGTGGGTACCGCTTGGGTTTCACGTCTCAAATTAGGTTGCGCACTTTATTCACTACGGCGGTGGCAACGCAACTCCCAATTCTGAACAATGGAAGGCCGCCATGGACCTGACTTGGGCTCGCGGGTCCGGGGAGACACCACCGTCGGCTTGACGGGAACCACCCCGTGGCAAACGGCGCTATTGGCGCAAAATATCTGGCGGAACTTCGCGGCTTGCTGGAAAATCGCATCTTGACGATGATCTAAATTTTATGAAATACGACCTGATAGTAGTTGGTGGGGGACCCGCTGGTTATGTGGGTGCCATTCGTGCCGCGCAATTGGGCAAACGCGTCGCGTGCGTTGAGAAAGAGCGCGCCGGAGGCACGTGCCTCAACTGGGGCTGCATCCCGACCAAGTCGCTTTTGCGAAATGCCGAATTATATCACCTGATGAAGCGTCGCGCGGAGGAATTTGGCTTCAGCTTCGAAAATCTGCGCCATGACTGGCGCAAAATCATCAAACGCTCCCGTGATGTCGCGGACAAAAACGCAAGCGGCATCGAATACCTGTTTAAGAAAAACAAAGTGGATTACATCCGCGCCGAAGCATCGTTGGAACGCGCCGGAGAGGTGAGTGCGAAATCCGCCGATGGCAAGATTCAAAACCTTGAATCTGCGAATATTCTACTGTCCACCGGTGTCGTGTCGCGCCCCATGCCTGCTTTGCCATTCAACGGCACGACTGTCATTGGCAGTCGCGAGGCGATGGTGCTGGAAAAGCAGCCCCAAAGCATCGTCATCATTGGCGCGGGGGCTATTGGTGTGGAGTTCGCCTATTTCTTCAATGCGTTCGGCACTAGAGTGACGCTCGTGGAAATGATGCCAAACATTCTTCCGATGGAGGACCCGGACGCGTCGTTGGCCCTCGAAAAGGCCTTTGCAAAACTGGACATTAAAGTTTTGACCAATACCAAGGTTGTCGGCGCCGAAGCCGGCAAAGACGGCGTGAAAATCTCTCTTGAGGGAAAAACGAATGAAACTATCGAAGCGGATGTCTGTCTCGTCGCCATCGGCGTGCAACCGCTGTTGCCCGGCGGCACGGCGGTCAAGTTGACCCAGCGCGGTTACATCGAAACTGATGCCCGTTATCAAACGAATATTCCCGGAGTCTTTGCCGCCGGCGATATCATTGGGCCGCCGCTGCTCGCGCATGTCGCCAGCTATGAGGCGATCCAAGCTGTGGAAGGAATGTTCTCGAATCATGTGCCAAAAAAGGTTGGTGTTTTTCCGAGCTGCACCTATTGCCAGCCGCAAGTCGCCAGTGTCGGCCTTACGGAACGCGAGGCGAAAGAAAAGGGTTTACACTACAAAGTCGGCAAATTTCCATTTTCAGCAAGCGGCAAAGCCCGCGCCGTTGGGGAAACCGACGGCTTTGTGAAATTGGTGTTTGGCGAGCCGTACGGCGAGTTGCTGGGCGCGCACATCGTTGGCGCCGAAGCCACGGAGATGATTGCCGAAATGGGACTGGCCATTACACTGGAGGCGACCCACGAGGAAATCGAGGCCACCATTCACGCGCACCCCACGATGAGCGAGGCAGTCCATGAGGCGACCGGGCAGGCGTTCGGCACGGCCATTCACATCTGACGGCCTTTGGACTCAGGGCAGCCGTGTCAAATCTCCAGGAGCATGCGGGCCGGGTTTTCAACGCTCTCCTTGACCCGGCGAAGAAAGAGCACGGCTTCTTTGCCGTCCACGATCCGATGGTCGTAGGTCAGCGCCACATACATCATCGGGCGGATGACCACTTGGCCGGCCATCGCCACCGGACGTTCCTGAATGGTGTGCATGCCCAGTATGCCGCTTTGCGGCGGGTTCACGAGTGGTGTGGAGAGCAGCGAGCCGAAGACGCCGCCATTGGTAATAGTGAACGTGCCGCCGGCGAGTTCCTCGGGCTTGAGTTTGCCTTCGCGGGCGCGTTGTGCGAAATCGGTCACCGCCTGCTCGATTCCTGCAAAGCTTAATCGGTCCGCATCGCCCAATACCGGCACGACCAATCCGCGATCCGTGCTCACTGCCAGTCCGATGTCATGATAGTTATGATACACAATATCCGTGTCACGGATTTCGGCGTTTAAGGGCGGAACCAATTTCAACCCATCAATCACGGCTTTGACGAAGAACGACATGAAGCCCAGCTTGACGCCATATTTTTTCAGGAACGCCTCCTGGTATTGCTGACGGAGCGCGAGGATGGCGGACATGTCAATCTCGTTGAAGGTCGTCAGCAAAGCCGCTGTGTTTTGCGCTTCCACCAACCGCTTGGCGATCGTGCGCCGCAGCAACGTCATCCGCACTACCCGATCTTCGCGAGTTGTCGTTTCAGCTCTCGCCGACGCCGCCGGGGATGGCGGAGCGGCTTCGGTTGCGCTGGCGACCGGAACAGCCGCTTTTTCATTCTGAACCTGCTCAACATGATGCAACACGTCCGCCTTGGATACACGACCACCCGGCCCGGTGGCCGGCACTTCGTCAACCCGCAGATCGTGTTCGGCCAAAACCCGTTTGGCCAGCGGGGTTGCCCGCGTGGGTGCGCTGGGAGATCTCTCCGTCTTGGGTGAAGGCGCCGGATTCGCGGCTGTCCCCGGTTCTATTTTCCCGGCTTCCAAATGTGCGATGGTTTCGCCCACCTTGGCGGTTTCGCCTTGCTTCTTGAGGATCTTAACGAGCGTGCCCGCCTCAGACGCGGGAAGTTCCATGGTGGCCTTCTCGGTTTCAAGCACCGCGACTGGCTCATCCTTGGCGACGGTTGCACCTTCGGCCTTCAGCCAACTGCCGATTTCAACTTCGGCGATGGATTCGCCAGCGGCTGGCACTTTTAATTCGATCATCATAATTGTCCTCCAAAGGCTTGCGCGATCAAAGCGGCTTGTTCCCGTTTGTGCGCCTTCGCCGAACCACAGGCCGGGCTGGCGGAGGCGGGACGCGAGACGACGGCGAACGGCCAGCGCCCAAAAAGACGGTCGCCAAAGCGCACCCGGAAGTCGTACCAGGCTCCCATGTTTTCCGGCTCTTCCTGAACCCAGAATACCGGCGTGCCGTCACCATATTTTGTCAACACCGATTGCACCAGCTTGTCCGGCAGCGGATAAAGCTGCTCAATGCGCACAATCGCGACGTCTTCACGTTTCAATTTTTCGCGTTGTTCCACCAATTCAAAATAAATTTTGCCGCTGCACAAGAGCACGCGGATGATTTTAGGGGCCGCCGCGTCCGGCGCGTCATCCGGAATGATGCGTTGAAACCGTCCGGTGGCCAGATCGTCCAAGGCGGAAACCGACTTCGGATGACGCAGCAGACTTTTGGGCGTCATCACCACCAGCGGCTTGCGCCAGCATCGCAACGCCTGCCGCCTCAGTAAATGGAAATACTGTGCTGGCGTGGTCGGATTTGCCACCTGAATGTTGTCCTCGGCGGCGAGGCGGAGAAATCGTTCCAGCCGCGCGCTGGAATGTTCGGGCCCCATGCCTTCCAATCCGTGAGGCAGCAGCAACACCAGCCCGCTCAAGTGGCCCCATTTCTTCTCGCCGCTGATAATGAATTGATCCACGATCACCTGCGCCGCGTTCGCAAAATCGCCAAATTGCGCCTCCCACAAGATGAGGCCGCCGGGGCAGTCGAGACTGTAGCCGTATTCAAAACCCAGCACGCCCGTTTCTGACAGTGGGCTGTTGTAAAATTCCACGGGCAACTGCTTGTCAGCGAGGTGCTGCAGGGGTGTGTAAGTGTGGCCGTCAATAAAATCGTGCAGCACCGCGTGCCGGTGACTGAATGTCCCGCGCTCGCAATCCTGGCCGCTCAACCGCACGCGCACGCCCTGCGTCGCCAGCGTGGCGAAGGCGAGCGACTCGGCGGCGGCCCAATCCAGAGCGTGTTCGCCGGCTGCCATTTCCCGGCGGACTTCGAGGATTTTCTGTATTTTGGGGTGCGGCCGAAAATCGTCAGGCAGCTGCGTTTGCGCGCCGAGCAAGGTTGCCAGAGTTTGCCGGTCCGAGCTGGCTTCAAATTCATCCGCTGGCTCCGGGCCGCCGACGTAGTTTTGTCCGCCGAAGGCCAGTGCGCCATCGGAAGGCGGCGGTGGCAGGCGACGGGATTCCGCCAGATTCTGTTCGAGCAAGGCCTGGCGCCGTTCGGCGATTTCGTCCGCTTCGGCGCGGGTCACCTCGCCCAATTTCAGCAAATGTTCCAGGTAGCCCTCTCGAACCGGTTTTCGTTCAGCAATGCGCCGATACAGCAACGGCTGCGTGAAGGTCGGCTCATCGCTTTCGTTGTGGCCGAGCCGTCGGTAGCCATACATGTCAATCACCACATCGAGCTTGAACTCCGCCCGGAACGTCAGTGCCAGTTGCACGCATTGCGCGACGGCTTCCGGGTCTTCCCCGTTGACGTGAAAAATCGGCGCCGGCAGCATTTTGGCCACGCTGGTGGCATACATGGCGGAGCGGCCTTCATTGGGTGAGGTGGTGAAACCGATCTGGTTATTGATGACGATGTGCAGCGCCCCGCCCACGGCATAACCGGGGAGCCGGCTCAAGTTGAGCGTCTCCTGCACCACGCCTTCGCCAATGAATGCCGCGTCGCCATGGATCAACAACAACAGGTTCTGATTCCGCTCCGCGTCTCCGCCACAATCCTGCCGGACCCGCACACGACCGGCGGCCACTGGATTCACAAATTCCAGATGACTGGGATTGGAGCACAGCGACAGGCGCACCGTTTGTCCGGAAGCGGTCCGCCAATCATTGCTGTAACCCAGATGGTATTTTACATCGCCGCCGCCTAGCTGAAGTTTGGGATCCGTGTCCGCAAACTCGCGAAAGATCGCGCGCGGGCTTTTGCCGAGGATGTTGGCGAGCACGTTGAGCCGGCCGCGGTGGGCCATCCCCAAAACAATACCGGTCACCCCTTGTTTCCCGGCGTGTTCAATGGCCAATTCAAGCAGGGGAATCAAACTCTCGCAGCCCTCTAGGGAGAAGCTCTTCGCGCCAATGAATTTCTTTCGGATAAACTCCTCGAACACCACCGCGTCGGTCAATCGCGTGAGGATGCGCAGTTGTTCCGCGCGGCTGAGTGCCAGCCGGTTTTGCACCTGCTCCATGCGTTCTTGCAGCCAATACCGGATCGGATAATCGTCAATGTGCATGAACTGCACTCCGATGGAGCGGCAGTATGTGTTGCGCATTCGCTCGATGATTTCGCGCAGCGGCAGCAAACCGTTCGGTTCGAGGGTGGCGCAGGCGAATTGACGGTCCAAGTCTGCATCCGCGAGGCCGTGATAGCCCAGTTCAAGTTCCGGGGGCGATTCCTTGGGCTGCCTTAGCGGGTCAATCTGAGCGATGATGTGTCCGCGCGAGCGATAACTGCGAATGAGCGAATCCACGCGTTCCTGCAAACCCGCCAGGGCCGGTTCAATGCCGGGCGCCACGCGGTCGCGTCTGTTTGTGGGCGGATTGAAAACGCTGTAAGGGCGGAACACCGGGGACGGTGCCGCCAATTCGCCGTTGGTCAATCCAGCAAAATAGCCCTGCCATTCTGGAGAAGCTGACGCTGGATCGCGCAGGTAATCCGCATACAGTCCTTCCAGATAAGCGAGGCTCAGGTGACTGAGCGTTGGCGGTTCATTAGCCATGGTTTTATTCAATTCAACCTTAGCATATAGCCGGCACATATTACGCGCCACTCTGAAAATCGGAGTGTGTCGCCTCTCCCGGTATTTTACTGCCTTTATTTGACGCTGGTTTCACGATCCATCTTCCAGCCAGGCTTTTTTCCAGTATTGGCGCACCTCGAACCAGCGCCAAGCCGGACAAAACCGTTGTTTTTCCGGATGCTGGCGACAGCTCGCCGCCACCGCGAGTCCGCTGCACTCCTTCTGTCACTTAATTTTCACTCGCCACCGCCCTTCGGTCGGCGCCCGGGGCAGCGTGCCGGGCAGGAACATCGGTTTGCCGCAATGCTGGCGTGATTAACTTGTTCCTTTGGCCCCTGAATTTCGCACTGGGAGGTGTTGGGTGCAATTTATCGCCCGATTAAAAAATGAAAACCGGCCCTCGGGCCACAACCAGACGAACAAGCAACTAAAGGAATACATTATGCAACAGTCACAAACAAAAATTATCAACACGAAAACACAAACCACTTCGGTGGCGTCGAAAGGAGCAGTCCTGCTGACATTTTGCCCAGGTTGGATTTTCGGCGGAGGTTTCTTGCCAAAGGCCGGAGTTCTCGGAGTGCTGCTGGGGGCGGGCCTGCTTCCGGCATTGGGGCAAGCGATCCAACTCCAATACCGGTTCACCGAAATCCGACTGCCAGCCGGGTCGGAGGCTTTGGGAATCAATGACAATGGGTTGGTCACCGGCTCCTACCCGGATCCGGTCACGGGTGACTATTTGAGCTATCTGTTCGAGGGCGACCGGCTGACCACGGGCATTGAGAAGCCTGGCGCCACGGATACCATTCTCGGCCCGGCCAACAACTTCGGCGTCGAGAGCGGGAACTATGGCGACGAAACCAACCAGCAACCGGCGTTTTATGACATTCGCCGCGGAACCTTCACTCCGCTACCGGATATTCCGGGTATGCCATACAACGCTGCCGACGGTATTAACGACTTTGGCCACGCGGTTGGGGTCGCGTACGCGAGTGGCAACATCAATACCGGCGGCAACGGACTGGGATTGAATTGGTTCTGGAATGGCAGAGACTATTCCTTCTTCACTGTTCCGGGCGCAACCGATGGGGCGGTCGACGGTGGCTTAAACGACTGGGACCAGATCAGCGGTCTTTATGTTGACAACACAGGCACCCCGCACGGCTTTTTCAAAGATGGCACGAACTACACGACGTTAAGCGTTCCCGGAGCAGCCTATACCATAGGTTACGGCCTCAACAACGGTGGCGTGGTGACCGGTTATTATGTGAACCCGGACACCATCCTTCATGGTTTCGTTTGGCGCGCTGGCCAGTTCAGCACAGTGGATGCGAACGTTTCCGGCGCGATCGGGACCGCTTGGGTCGGTCTCAATGACAACGGAGATCTCGCCGGCGTTTACTTTGACACCAATAATGTGCAACACGCAGTCATCGCACTACGCGGGGATCGGGACGGATACTGTGGTTTTGACCATTGAGGCCAAAGAAACAAAACTAATCATGCCGCCTGGAGGTCATATTCCGCCATTGGCGGTAGCTTTTCAGGCCGTGGGCCTGTGGAATAAAGGCACAGGACCATGGCTCTTTTCTGCAAAATAAATTGTTCTCTTCGACCAAGAATCTCGCACTGGATGGCGGCGGGACAAACCGGCCCATGGCTGAAAATGAACTTTAACCAGGAAAAAGCCATAAAATTGAACTGAGCCAGGTACCGAGAGTTTAGCGAGGCAAATTATGAAGACCATGTCCAAATCCGTGAAGACGACCCAGAGCCGGACTCTGACGAGAAGTAAACCCGTGGATTAAATGGATTTAACCAATGAAAACACACATTATCAATCGATCCGCTTGGCCCGGCAGAGCCTTGCGCGCTGGCTGGTTTCCAGTCCTGCTTATCCTGACTGCCTTGCTGGCCATGAGCGTGACGCAAGCGTGCGGTCTGTCTGCCACCAACACCCCCAGTGCCATCCCGTGGAACCAGATCGGCGCCAAGGCCGGCGTGAATTACCAAGGTGACGGCCTGGCCGTGACGCCGACCGAAACCGGTGCGCGCCTCCATTGCGTATTCCAGCGGCTTGATGGCGAGGCCACGTCCGAAGGCTTGTGGTTGACCTCGAGCGTCACCAATACTGTCGGCGACCGTTTCCGGGTAACGGCGGTGGCGGTGGTAATGAAAGGGGCCAAGGCCACCCTCCGAACCCCAAGATCGTGGGACGATTACCTCACCCCAGCACTCTCCCCATTTGACCGCTCTGCCCTTGTCAAACGCGGAGACGGAGAAACGCTCCCAGCGTCTCGGCAGGACCTTGTCGCAGATGATTCGTGGTACCTGTATGCGACCTTCTTGGGGGAAATCTCTCCCGGTTCTGAATCAGGCTTTTCGCTGCCGGCGGCGGGGCAGGTGGCCGTCTGCGGCCAGACCGTGCGTTTCAACCGCCCGGGTTTGACGGAAGAATACTCGGTGAGCATGGACGGCGTGAGGCAGGATTTCATCGTGGAACAAGCGCCTCTCGGTCAGCCGGGAGGCGAGTTGGTAATAGAACTGGCTGTGGCCGGCGCGCAGGTCGAACCGGTGGCGGATGGCACGCGTTTGGTTTTGGATAATTCAGGGAGGAAGATAGCTTACAGCCGCCTGCGCGCCACGGATGCAACGGGCAGGGAGTTGCCGGCCCGGATTGAGGTCGCATCGGTGGGAGACGAGGCAACGAGCCTCGATGCTTGGGGCGTGGGTGAAAATCAGGAACCGAGTCTGCTCACGCCTGCATCGGTAATGGACGAACTGGCCGTGGTGGTGGATGACGCGGAGGCTGTGTATCCAGTGCGGATTGACCCAACGTTCAGCGATGCCAACTGGGTCAGTATGGGCGGACTTCCAGGTGCAAACGGCCAAGTCAACGCGGCGGTGACAGACAGTTCGGGCAATCTTTACATCGGTGGCGAGTTCACTCTCGTCGGTAACATCCTTGCCACTAACATCGCACAATGGAATGGGAGCAGTTGGTCGGCCCTCGGTTCGGGCTTGTCAGGTGTGTTGGATTTTCCGGGCGTATATTTCGACTCCTTTGTGTCTGCGCTGGCGGTGTCGGGCAGCACGTTGTATGCGGGCGGCTCTTTCAAGAGGGCCGGCGGCATCGCGGTCAATGACATCGCGCAATGGAACGGGAGCAGTTGGTCAACCCTTGGGTCGGGAATTCCTGGTTTCAATGAATTAGGCCCAGCTGTGTTAGCGCTGGCGGTGTCCGGCAGTACGTTGTATGCGGGCGGCGAGTTTTCGTCGGCGGGCGGCATTGCGGCCACTAACATCGCAGAATGGAACGGCAGTAGTTGGTCGGCTCTTGGTTCGGGAATGAACAGCAATGTTTTGGCGCTGGCGGTGTCGGGCAGCACGTTGTATGCGGGTGGCGAGTTTTGGTCGGCGGGCGGCATCGCGGCCACTAACATCGCGCAATGGAACGGTAGCAGTTGGTCGGCCCTTGGTTCGGGGAGCAACGGCTTGAACAGCCCAGTGTATGCGCTGGTAGCATCGGGTAGCACGTTATATGCGGGTGGCAGTTTCCGGACGAGATTCGGCGGTGTGGCCAATTGCATAGCGCAATGGAACGGGAGCAGTTGGTCGGCCCTCGGTTCGGGGATGAACGGCGATGTGTGTGCGCTGGCGGTGTCGGGCAGCACGTTGTATGCGGGCGGCAATTTCACGACGGCGGGCGGCGTTGCGGCCGCTAACGTCGCGGAATGGAACGGCAGCATTTGGTCGTCCCTCGGTTCGGGGATGGGTGGCATCTCACCTTTTGTGAGTGCGCTGGCAGCGTCCGGCGGCACGTTATATGCAGGAGGCTCTTTCACGACGGCAGGGGCCAGCGCGGCCAATTTCATCGCGGGATGGAACGGGAGCAGTTGGTCGGCCCTCGGTTCGGGGATGAACGGCGATGTGTGTGCGCTGGCGGTGTCGGGCAGTACGTTGTATGCGGGCGGCGCTTTCACCTGGGCGGGCGGTAGCCCGGCCAATTACATCGCGCAATGGAACGGGAGCGGTTGGTCCGGGGTCGGCTTGGGAATGTCAGGCGCAGACGCCTACAACGGCAGCGTTGATTATTACGGTCCCGTGGTCTATGCGCTGGCAGTGTCGGGCAGCACGCTGTATGCAGGAGGTGATTTCACGACGGCGGGCGGCATTGCGGCCAATGACATCGCGCAATGGAACGGTACCACTTGGTCGGCCCTCGATTCGGGGATTTCAACAGATCCCGATGAAAACGGCCCCTTTGTGTATGCGCTGGCGGTGTCGGGCAACACGTTGTATGTGGGCGGCGCTTTCACCTGGGCGGGCGGCGAGTCCTATTCGGCGGGCGGAATCTGGGCCAACAACATTGCGCAATGGAACGGGAGCAGATGGTCAACGCTCGGTTCGGGGATTTATTCAGATGACAGTGGAGGTGCCACCTGTGTGAGTGCGCTGGCGGTGTCGGGCAGCACGTTGTATGCAGGCGGCGCGTTCGCCTATGCGGGCGACCGCGCGGCCACTAACATTGCGCAATGGAACGGGAGCAGTTGGTCGGCCCTCGGTTCAGGGTTGAACAGCGAAGTGGATGCGCTGGCGGTGTCGGGCAGCACGTTGTATGCGGGCGGCTGGTTCACGATGGCGGGTGATGACACAAATGCCAATTGCATCGCGCAATGGAACGGGAGCAGTTGGTCGTCCCTCGGTCCGGGGATCGGTGGCAACAACCCTTCGGTTTCTGCACTGGAGGTGTCAGGCAGCACGTTGTATGCAGGCGGCGATTTCACGACAGCGGGCGGCAGCGCGGCCAATTGCATCGCACAATGGAATGGGAGCAGTTGGTCGTCCCTCGGTTCGGGGATGTCAGGTGGCGCTGAATACGGTCCCAATGTGTATGCGCTGACGGTGTTGGGCGGCACGTTGTATGCGGGCGGCGATTTCTCGATAGCGGGCACCAACGTCTCTGCCTACGCGGCCATGGCCAGCTTGCCTGTTTCAATTGCGATCATCACCACCAACGCGGCGTTTGGATTCACAAATGGCGTGTTTGGTTTCGACGTGTCCGGCCCGCCGGGCTCCAGCGTGGTCATCCTGGATAGCACGGACCTGCAAAACTGGATACCACTCCAAACCAACCTGCTCGGCAGCGGGTTGCTTTATTTCTCCGATGCACAGTCCCCCGCCACCGTCCGGCGTTTCTATCGCGCTCAATTATTGCCGTAATGTCACCAACAAACGCCATAATATTATGAAAGCCCCACTCACGACCTTCCCTAACCGAAGCGAATCCGACGCAACAAACCAATCATTTCCCGGCGGGAAGACGGACTGGGCTCGGTTCCAGCAACTGCTTTGCGCGGCCCTGCTCGCGCTGACGGCGCTTGCCACCCAGGCCCGCGAACTGTCTGCCACAAACACCCCGAGCGCTATTCCTTGGAATGAAATCGGCGCGAAGGCCGGCGCGGATTACCAAGGTGACGGGCTGGCCGTGACGCCGGCCGAATTCAGCGCGAGTCTACACTGCGTCTTCCAACGGCTTGATGGCGAGGCGACGTCGGAAGGCTTGTGGTTGACCTCGACCGTCACCAACATGGCCGGCGACCGTTTCCGGGTGACGGCCGCGGCGCTGGCCCGGACTGTGGCCAATGCCACCCTCAACTCTCCAGGTTCTGAATCCGTCAGCTCGTTGCCGACGGCGGGGCAAGTATCCGTCCGCAGCCAGACGGTGTGTTGGAACCGCCCCGGGCTGACGGAAGAATATTCCGTGAGCCTGGACGGCGTGCGGCAGGATTTCATCGTGGAAGAAGCGCCTCTCCGTCCCCTGGCAGGCGAGTTAATGGTGCAACTGACCGTAACCGGCGCCCAGGTTGAGCCGGCGGCGGATGGCGCGCGGCTGGTGCTGGCAAATTCCGGGCGGAAGATTGCTTACAGCCGCCTGCGGGTCACCGATGCCACCGGCAAAGAGTTGCCAGCCCGCATTGAGGTCTCATCCGTGGAATCCGAGGCGACGGGTCTCGATGCTTGGGGCGCGGCGGACAAGGATATTGAAGCAGAGAGCGTGCTCACGCTGGTGCCTGCGAAGGAGGAACTGGCTGTGGTGGTGAATGATGCGGAGGCGGTGTATCCGGTGCGGATTGACCCCACGTTCAGCGATGCCAATTGGGTGAGCATGGGCGGTTTTCCCGGTGCAAACGGCACCGTTGACGCGGCGGTGCTAGATGGTTCGGGCAATCTTTATATTGGTGGCCAGTTTACAATTGTTGATAACGTCGTCGCCAATGGCATCGCAAAATGGAACGGCCAACACTGGTCGGCCCTCGGTTCTGGGATTTCAGGCGTCGGCGATGAATTCGGCCCCTATGTGGAGGCCCTGGCGGTATCGGGAAGCACGTTGTATGCGGGCGGGGATTTCACGGCGGCGGGCGGCGTTGCGGCTACTAATATCGCGCAATGGAACGGGACCAATTGGTCGGCTCTTGGTTCGGGGATGTCAAGTCACACCTGGAACGGATACCCTGCTTCGGTGTTTGCGCTGGCAGTGTCTGGCAGCACGTTGTATGTCGGCGGCAGTTTCATTATTACGGGGGGCAGCCGCGAGCAGGGCGGCTTCTCGGCCAACAACATCGCAGAATGGAATGGGAGCAACTGGTCGCCCCTCGGTTCTGGGATTTCAGGTGTGGGCGATGATTGGGGCGCTGAGGTTAACGGACCCTCTGTTTTTGCGCTGGCGGTATCGGGAAGCACGTTATATGCGGGCGGCGCTTTCACCGAGGCAGGCGGCGTCGCCGCCACTAACATCGCGCAATGGAACGGGACCAATTGGTCGACCCTTGGTTCAGCGCTAAGTGGCAACCATTATGCCTTTGTTGATGTGCTGGCAGTGTTGGGCGGCACGCTGTATGCGGGCGGCGATTTCACGGATGCCGGCGGTGACACCAACGGCAATTTCATCGCGCAATGGAATGGGACCAGTTGGTCGGGCCTCGGTTCGGGAGTGGATTACGAAGTGTTTGCGCTGGCAGTGTCTGGGAACATGTTGTATGCGGGCGGCGTTTTTACGGGGGCCGGCGGTGACACCAATGCCAATTTCATCGCGCAATGGAACGGCACCGGTTGGTCCAACCTCGGTTCGGGATTTGCAACTCAGGATCAGGGGAGGGAAGTGGCTGTGCTGGCGGCGTCGGGTGGTACGTTGTACGCGGGAGGCATTTTCACGGCGGCGGGCGGCACCGTGGCCAATAACCTCGCGCAATGGGACGGGAACCGATGGTCGGGCTTCGGTTCGGGCATGAACGTCGCTGTGAATGCGCTGGCGGTGTCGGGCGGAACGGTGTATGCAGGCGGCTCATTTACGACGGCGGGCGGCGTTGCAGCCAATGCCATCGCGGAATGGAACGGGAGCAATTGGTCTGCGCTCGATTCGGGGATCACCGGACAAAGCGGTGCCGCTGTGAATGCGCTGGCGGTGTCGGCTGGCACGTTGTATGCGGGCGGCAGTTTCACGCAGGCGGGCGGCAGCGCGGCCAATAACATCGCGCAATGGAACGGGAGCAGTTGGTCGGCCCTCGGTTCGGGGATGAACAACGCAGTGATTGCGCTGGCGGTGACTGACGGCAACTTGTATGCGGGCGGCTGGTTCACGACGGCCGGCGGCAACTCGGCCATGAGCATCGCGCAATGGAGCGGGAGCAATTGGTCGGCCCTCAATTCGGGGATTTTGGGTGTGGGCGCCGATGGAGGTGGTCCCTATGTATCTGCGCTGGCCGTGTCGGGCGGCACGTTGTACGCGGGGGGCGATTTCACGACGGCAGGTGGCAACGCGGCCAGCTATATCGCCCAATGGAATGGGAGCAATTGGTCGGCCCTTGGTTCGGGCGTGAACGGGGAAGTGAATGCGCTGGCGGTGACGGGCAGCACGTTGTATGCAGGCGGAGGTTTCACGGCGGCGGGCGGCATCGGGACCCGCTACATCGCGGAATGGAACGGGAGCAATTGGTCGGCGCTTGGTTCGGGGATGAACAACGAAGTGGTTGCGCTGGCGGTGACTGACGGCAACTTGTATGCGGGCGGCTGGTTTACGATGGCGGGCGGCGACGCAGTCAATTACATTGCGCAATGGAACGGGAGCAATTGGTCAGCTCTCGGTTCGGGGATGAACGGATCTGTACGTACGTTGGCGGTGTCCGGCAACACCCTGTATGCGGGCGGCGAGTTCACTACGGCGGGCACTAACGTGTCTGCTTACGCGGCCATGGCCTACTTGGCAGGGCCCCCGGGTTCCCTCGCGATCATCACCACCAACACTTCGTTTGGCTTCACAGATGGAGTGTTCGGCTTCGACGTGTCCGGCCCGTCCGGCGCCAACGTGGTCATACAAGGCAGCGCCGACCTGCAAGCTTGGATTTCACTCCAAACAAACTTGCTCGGCAGTGGGATGTACCATTTCTCAGATTCACAGTCCACCACCAATGTCCGGCGATTCTACCGCGCCCAATTATCGCCCTAAAACCTGGCATTGTTGCTAGGAAAATCTTGCACCAAACCAATGAGAAGTTTTACAGCATCGTTCTGAATCTTTATGAAAAACCATTTAATGGCCTTGTTGCGCGGTATGCCTGCCGCTTTAATCCCCACCTTGCTCATGCAGATTTTGGCCGGTTGGGCCACGGCCTCGGCGCAGGTGGTTGCCAACATCTCGGACAGCGGGCCCGGCACACTGCGGTCGGCACTCACGAATGCCGTCAACGGCGCGGTCATCACTTTTAACCCCAGCCTGTCCGGCGCGACAATCACGCTGAGCAACACGCTGGCGATCAATACGAACCTCACCATTGACGCCTCGGCACTGCCCGGCGGCATTCGAATCAACGGAAACCACTCCGTTCAGATCTTCATTGTGGCCCACGGCACCAGCAACGTGCTCAACTCGCTCACCCTCACCAATGGTTATAGCAGCGAGAACGGCGGGGGCATTGAAAACAATGGCACGTTGATGATGAACGAATGCACGGTGTCGGGAAATGGTGCGGCGTACGGCGGGGGCATTTACAACAGTGGCAACACACTATCAATGGCCAACTGCATCGTGTCGGGAAATAGTGCGAAGTACGGCGGCGGCATTTGTATCAATAACAGGGAAACCATTGTGACGATGAATCAATGCACTTTCTCGGGAAATATTGCGAGTGGGAGTGGAAATGGCATCGGCGGTGGCATTTACGACGAGGATGGCATGCTGACTTTGACCAACTGCACCTTTGCGGGAAATCACGCGGCGTACTATGGCGGCGGCATTGCAAACGAATCCGCCGCGGCGATACTGAATGAATGCACCTTATCGGAAAATGATGGGGACGCCGGCGGCGGCATTGACAATAGTGGCACGCTCACGTTGAACCGGTGCACCTTGTCTGGGAATACTTCGAGTGGCGGCGGCGGCGTTTATAATGATGGCATCGTGATATTGACCACCTGCGCCCTGTCTGGAAATAGTGCGGCTGATGGCGGCGGCATTGAAAACCGGGTCGATGGCACGCTGACAATGACCAACTGCACCCTGTTGGGAAATAGTGCGGAGTATGGAGGCGGCATTTACATATACAACAGCGACGAAACCATTGTGACGTTGGACCAATGCACCGTATCGGGAAATAGTGCGAGCGACGAGGGTGGCGGCATTGAAAACGCTTATGGCACGCTGACGGTCAACCAATGCACCTTGTCTGGAAATAGTGCAAATGAAAATGGCGGAGGCATTGACAATTATGGCACAGCGGTGATGACAAATACCATTGTGGCTGGAAATACGGCCGTTTCCGGTGCGGATATTTACAACGATGGTGGCGACTTGACCTACGGCACCTCGAACCTGGTTCCGTTGGTTGATAATAATGGCGGTTTCATTTCTGGTCCCGCGCCCGTTACCAACGCTCCCGACCTCGCCCCGCTCGGCAACTACGGCGGGCCAACCCAAACGATGCCGCCCCTGCCAGGCTCGCCCGCCATCGGCGCGGGCAGCGTGGCTGCCAACACCTTCTCTGCCGACCAGCGCGGCTATCCGCGCACGCAGAGCGGGCTGATTGACCTCGGCGCGGTGGAGTTGCCCACTGTGCCGCCCTTTACCGCCAGTCCCACGAACGATTGGCAATTTCATCCTGTTCAATTCAGCTCGACAAATATTGACAGCGACGGCAGCGCCATCGTCAATTGGAAGTGGAGTTTCGGCGACACCCAAACCGGCGCCGGGCAAAATCCGGCCCATGTTTACAGCACGACAGGCATGTTCTCACAGAGCCTTGTCGTGACCAACAGCCTGGGCCTGGCGTTGGGAGTTACCGGTCCATCCATCACCGTACTACCGCCGCTGAAGCTGACTGGCCTTAGTCGCTCGGGAGCCAATCTCGTGCTCAGCGGCGCCAACGGTGCTTCCGGGCAGACGTATTCGGTGCTGGTCAGCACCAATCCGGCCCTGCCGTTGAGCCAATGGACGCCACTGACGATCAACTCCTGGATCGCCAATGGCGCCTTCAACCTGACCGTGAACAACGCCCTGGACCCTTCGGTTTCGCAGCAGTTCTTTCTGCTCAAGGTGCCGTAAACATTTTTATTGTCCGTTTGATCCGCTTTTTTCGCACTGAGAGGTGAATGATCGGATTTGTCTATGTCGGAGCCACACGAACGCGAGATTGAGGTATTCAACGTTGCGCTGGAATTGCCGGCCGACCAACGGGCTGCGTATCTTGAGGTGGCATGCGTCGGCGACGACGCCCTGCGCCATCGCCTGGAAGCGCTGTTTGCCGCAGCCGATCAAGCCGGAGAATTGTTGCCCAAGACCGACACCTCCGCCAAGGTGACCCTGAAACTGGATCTGCCTGCCGCGCCGGACGACAACGCAGTGGGCCAGACCATTGGCCGCTACAAGCTGTTGGAGCAAGTGGGCGAGGGCGGGTGCGGGGTCGTATATGTCGCCCAACAGAACGAGCCGGTGCGCCGCCGCGTGGCCCTCAAGGTGATCAAGCTGGGGATGGATACCAAGGAGGTCATCGCGCGCTTCGAAGCGGAACGCCAGGCGCTGGCCATGATGGATCATCCCAACATCGCCAAAGTTCTGGATGCCGGGACGACGGAGACCGGCCGTCCCTATTTCGTGATGGAATTGGTCCGGGGGATCAAAATCACCGAATATTGCGACCAGAACCAGCTT
>JBEKZM010000096.1:0-24066 GCA_049509875.1 Verrucomicrobiota bacterium
CGAAGTGAGCGTCCCAGACGCTGGGCGATAATACGATCCGGGGCTGTGCCCAGCAGACCTGTTTCCGATTGTGACCAGCGCGGCGACCCAGGGCGCTTGGGAGCAGGAGGCATGTCTGGTTTCGGCTTCATTCGATTGCTGCTAACATTACAGCATGGTTTGAAAGGTTCTTTTCAAACGCAAGCTTTATGCCGCCATTCGATAGTGATTTTAAAGCCAAAGCCATCATGCCCTCTCCAGCAGCGCCGAAGCTTGGATCTATATCGCCACGATCTATATTCAATTTCGTCCCTACGCCCGACGATTGCGCGCGATGCGCAACATAGATCGTCGGTTGGGCCACAATTTATGACAAACCCTCCATTCATATTCTTCTCTTTCCAAAAGTAAGTTTTTTCGCGGAAGAAGAAGTGGGGCGCGATGGAGGTGGGTGAGCGTTGCGCTGCCACCAAACTGGGTGACCTGCGATAAGCACAGCAGAACATGGACGCGATGCCGCCCTGCCCCTAAAGGTAGTAAACAAGCGCGAGCGCTAAAAGGGCTTGAAATCCGCTCATAAACATCGCATCTTTAATGACAGAAAGGTGGGCCGGTGATAATCCAAAACGCAAAAGCAAATTCCGTCGACTTGATGCCATTCCCAGCCGGGTTGAACGCCGAAGAGTTCCCCAGCCAGACCCTTTCGGGAATTCCACTGCTTACGGCGGCCGAGCACCGACAGTTGCTGGATGACTGGAATCTGACGGCGCGGGATTATCCCTGTGACAGATGTCTTCACCAGTTATTTGAGGAACAGGTGGAGCGAATGCCAGATGCCGTGGCGGTCGTATTCGAGGGGCGGAGCCTTACCTACCGGGAGTTGAACCAGCGGGCGAACCAAGTGGCGCATCACCTGCAACGGCTGGGAGTTGGCCCGGAGGTTCCGGTGGCCTTTTGTCTGGAACGCTCCCTCGATCCCATCGTGGCCATCGTGGCCATCCTGAAGGCTGGCGGCGTTTATGTTCCAATCGATCCATCGTATCCGTCGGAACGCATTGACTTCATGCTGGCGGATTCTGGGGTCTCCCTGGTGATAACCCGCAGTGGAATCGCCGGACCGGATTTTCATCCGGCAGCCAACGTCCTGCGGGTGCCTCTGGACCAAGTTGGGGCGGATAAGGAAACAGGCGGGAATCTTTTGACGGGGACCACCCCGGCCAACGCCGCGTACATCATTTATACTTCCGGCTCAACGGGCCGCCCCAAGGGTGTGGTGGTAACCCATCACAATGTCGTCCGGCTGTTCCAGGAAACTAAACAATGGTTTGGCTTCGGCGCGGCTGATGTCTGGACGTTGTTCCATTCGTTCGCTTTCGATTTTTCCGTCTGGGAAATGTGGGGAGCGCTGATATACGGTGGGCGGCTGGTGGTAGTGCCTTATCCGGTCAGTCGGACACCGATATTGTTCTGTCAGCTCCTCCTGGATGAGAAAGTAACGGTACTCAACCAGACACCCTCGGCTTTCGGGCAACTGCTCCAAATCGAACGGCTGACCGCCGCGCGGGCTTGGCGTTCATTGCGCTGGATCATCTTGGGCGGCGAAGCCTTGCAGTTGGGGATGCTCAAAACATGGTTTGAGCAGAACGACGATGATCACCCGCGTCTCGCGAACATGTATGGCATCACTGAAACAACCGTCCATGTTACCTGGCGGCGGATTACTCGGAGGGATGTCGAAGCCGGCCGCGGGAGTTTAATCGGCGTGCCTATCCCTGATTTGCAGATCCACCTGCTGGATGAAACGCTCAAACCGGTCGCGACGAACGCGGTGGGGGAAATTTTTGTGGGCGGAGCCGGCGTGGCTCGTGGCTACCTCAACCGCCCTGAATTGGACCGCGACCGATTTATTGCCGACCCCTTCAGAAAAGGCGGGCGGCTTTATCGGAGCGGCGATTTGGCACGAAGGCTCGAAAACGGTGAGCTCGAATATCTGGGCCGGGCCGACCTGCAGGTGAAAGTGCGAGGATTCCGGATTGAGTTGGGGGAAGTTGAATCCGTGCTCGGGACCCATCCTGCGGTGGCCGCCTGCGCCGTGACGGCGCAAGGCGACGCGCAGGGAGACCTGCGCCTTGAGGCATTTATGGTGGTCCGTGAGCCGGCGGCATTGTCGGCCGGCAAACTTCAGGAATGGCTCCGTAAGCGGCTGCCTGAGCACATGGTTCCTTCGGTTTTCGTGGGTGTGGGGCAACTGCCGCTAACAGCCAACGGGAAGCTGAATCGCAAGGCGCTGGCGAAGACGGAAGGTATCCCGCTGAAGGCCGGAACCGGGTATGTCGCTCCGCGAAACGACGGCGAGCGCCGGTTGTGTGAAATCTGGCAGGATGTTTTGGCGGTGGAGCAGGTTGGCACCCACGACAATTTTTTTGAACTGGGCGGGCACTCCTTGCACGCCATGCAGGTTGTTACTCGCGTGGAACGATTCAGGGGGGTTCCCATGACGGTGACCACTTTGTTTGCCGCGCCTACAATCGCCGAACTGGCAAGCATTTTGGCGGGCAGCCGCCCAGGCGAACCGCCGTCAGGGAATTCTGGACACCCCCGGCGTTCGGTTGAAAGTCGTTGCGTTCATAAGCTTTTTGAAGAACAGGTCGAGCGCACACCCCATGACCTGGCATTGGAGTCGGAAGGGCAAAGTTTGACCTACTTGGAACTGAATCTGCGGGCCAATCGGCTGGCAAATCACTTGGTTCGTCTTGGCGCGGGGCTGGATGAACGGGTTGCTCTCTTTCTCGACCGATCGCAGGAGATGGTGGTTGGCGTGCTCGCAGTATTGAAGACCGGGGCGGCGTATGTTCCGGTTGATCCGGCCTATCCTGGCGAACGAACGGGATTCATGCTTCAGGATGCAAATGCCCGGGTTGTATTGACGATGGATGCAGTGCGGGGCCGGCTGCCGGAGGGGAAAACGCGGGTGCTTTGCCTCGATTCGGAATGGAGCCGAATTACGGTGGAAAGTCCGGTGGCACCTGCCGTTGAGACCTGCGAAAAGGACCTTGCATACGTGATCTATACATCCGGTTCAACCGGCCTCCCCAAGGGGGTCTGCATGCCGCACGCTCCGCTGCTCAATCTCCTGGAATGGCAGCAGAGCGAATCCCAATATGAAACCGGCAAACGGACCATGAACAGCACATCTCCCAGTTTTGACGTGTCGTTTCAGGAAATTTTTTCAACCTTGTGTTTTGGCGGCACCTTGGTGATTTTCCCGCCCAGTTCAACAGGTGACATCGCAGGCATGCTTGACTTTGTTGAACAAGCACGCGTAGACCGGATTTTCGTTCCTTTTGTGTTGTTGCGCCGTATGGCAGAACTGGTCGCGGCACGGGGCCATGCGCCGGGGACATTGCGGGAAGTGATTACCGCCGGAGAACAACTTCAAATAACTCCCGCCATCCGGACCATGTTTGAAAGCAGCCGCATCCTTCTGGTCAACCAATATGGTCCATCTGAGACTCATGTGATCAGCAGCTTTAAATTGCACGGGCCAGCCGTGAACTGGCCCGCGCTGCCGCCGATCGGGATGCCCATCCACAACGTTTCGCTTCATATCTTGGACGACCACCAGCAGGTGGTGCCGGACGGTACGCCGGGCGAGTTGTATGCTGGCGGGGTCGCGCCAGCCCGCGGCTATCTCAACCAGGAAGGCCTGACTCAGGAACGATTTGTCGCCGACCCTTTCAGTTCGCAGGCCGGCGGCCGGCTTTATCGTACAGGCGACCTGGTCCGACGGTTGCCATCCGGCCAAATCGAATTTTTTGGGCGGAAGGACCAGCTGGTAAAAATCCGAGGCTACCGTGTTGTGCTGGGAGAAATCGAGGGGGTATTGGGCCAGATTCCGGAACTGGCCGCCGCCGTCGTGGTGATGCAAAGCGAAGCGGAAAGTGAAAAAGCTCTGGCGGCGTTTGTGGTGCTGCACGAAGGAAAGACTGTGACCACCGTTGCGCTCCGTGCCTGTCTGACGCAGAAACTGCCACACTACATGGTCCCTTCGGCATTTTACGTTGTGGAATCGCTGCCGCTGACGCCAAGTGGCAAAGTGGACCGCAAGGCGCTGGAGAGAACGAAGGGAGTCCGCCTGGAGAGCGGAAAGCAACCGACGGCGCCGCGTGATGACGTTGAGCGCCAGCTTTGTGGCATTTGGCAGGAGTTGATGCAATTGGAACGGGTCGGCATCCACGATAATTTTTTTGAACTCGGCGGACATTCGTTGCTTGCCGTGCGTGTCATAGCACGGGCCAATCCGATCTTGGGGACTAAATTGTCGGTGCGCGACCTGTTTGAACGGCCAACCATCGCCGAACTGGCAAAACTCCGGCAGGAGCGCCCGGTCGGCGACACGATAGATTTCAAAGGAACCTGCAGTTCAGAGCCACCTTTGTCCTTTGCCCAAGAGCGGCTCTGGTTTCTGGCCGAGTATGAACCGGAGAGCGCGGCTTACAATCTGCCACAGGCTTGGAGGCTAAAAGGAAACCTGCGAGCCGATCTGCTGGAAAGTGCACTGGTGAAGTTAATCCGACGGCACGATGTTTTGCGCACTACCTTTCAGATGCGAGAGGGCAGGGGCGTACAGGTCATAGCGCCTCCCGGGCATTTTCACCTGCCGGTGGTGGATTTGACCGGACAGCCGGAGGTGGAATCGCAGGCGCGGCGGCTCATGGCCGAGAGGTCGCAGGCCCGGTTTGACCTGGCCGCCGGACCGCTGATTTGGGCCGGGCTATTTCGGTTGGGCCCGCTGGAGCATCTGCTGCTGGTCAATATGCACCACATTGTCTGCGATGGCTGGTCGCTCGAAGTTTTCGGCCGTGAACTTTCCGCCATATATGCCGCGTTATATTCGGGAGAAGAAATCAAGCTCTCACCGATGCGCCAGCAGTATGCGGATTACGCCGTTTGGCAGCGGCAAGGGCTCCAAGGCGGGGAACTCAAAAGACAATCCGATTACTGGCAGCGGCGGCTTGCCAACGCGCCCTCGTTGGGGTTGCCGGCCGATTTTGTTCGCCCGCCGCGGCTGACCTACGTCGGCGCCCAGCTACTGGTCTCCATCCCTGCGGATCTGGCCCGGAAGCTGGCCGCCTTCAACCGTGCCGCCCAAGGGACGCCGTTCATGAGCTTATTGGCGGCGTTTCAGGTTCTTTTGTCTCGTTACAGCCGGCAGGAGGACCTCGTCGTGGGAACACCCATTGCCAACCGGCAGCGGGTGGAGACCGAAGGGCTGATTGGCTTTTTTGTCAATACGCTGGTGATGCGAGGGGATCTCTCCGGCAACCCCAGCTTCCGTGAAGTTGTCGGGCGGGTGCGGACGGCGGCGCTGGAAGCTTTCGACCATCAGGATTTGCCGTTTGAGGAACTGGTCAAGGTGCTGAATCCGGTCCGGGATTTGAGCCGGCATCCCGTGTTTCAAGTGCTGTTTGCGATGCAAAACGCACCGGAATTTCCGCTGCAATTGACTGGGCTGGAAACTTCCGTCGAAACAGTTTCGGCCCCCACCACGCATTTCGATCTGGAATTGCACTTGTGGCAGCGGGGGGGTGGTTGGGCCGGATGGTTCGTCTATAACACCGACCTGTTCGCACCCGCCACGATTGAGCGAATGGCGGGACATTATTTGGTGCTGCTGGAATCACTCCTGTCACATCCGGACCGCCCGGTGGCGCAATTGGAGATGTTGCCGGCGGCGGAGCGTCAACAATTGCTGGTCGATTGGAATCGGACCGGGCAGGGATATCCACGGGACAAATGTGTGCATGAGTTGTTTGCCCTCCAAGCCGAACGGACGCCGGAGGCCGCCGCCTTGATCCACCAAGGGCAGCAACTGACCTATCGCGAACTGAACTGGCGGGCCAACCGGATGGCGTGGCACCTGCTGAAGTTGGGGGTCAAACCAGGCGCGCTGGTTGGGTTGCGTATCGCACGCTCGTTTGAATTAATTATTGGAGTGCTGGGCGTTCTGAAGGCTGGAGGGACTTATTTGTCTCTGGAGGAAAATTTGCCTGCGGAAAAGGTGATTCTGTTGTTGGCCGAGGCGCGGCCGAAGGTTCTGCTGACGAACAAGGCGAACGTTCCGCAAATGGTCGCACAGATGGAGAGAGCATTGCCGGGCGCGGGGATCGTGGCTGGCATCGAGGATTTGCTTTCCGAGCCAGCCTCGGTGATCCCGTTTCCGACGGCATCCGTCACGGCTGAGGATGCAGCTTATATAAGTTACACCTCGGGTTCGACTGGGAAGCCGAAAGGGGTGGTGGTGCCACATCGGGGGGTGGTCCGGTTGGTGAAGAACTCCAATTATGCCTCCCTGAACGAAGGCGAAACATTGTTGCATCATTCGTCGTTGTCCTTTGACGCATCCACCTTTGAAATTTGGGGTGCTTTGCTCAACGGGGGTCGGCTGGTCCTGATGTCCGAAGCGTTGCCGACACCAAGGGACATCGGAGAGGCGATCCGACACTATGGGGTGACGACTTTATGGCTGACGGCGGGCTTGTTTCATCTCACGGTGGACGAGCGAGTGGATGAGCTAAAGACGCTGCGTCAATTACTGACAGGAGGTGATGTGCTATTGCCCGAAAAAGTGGGCCGAGCGCGGCAAGCGCTGCCTGGCGTCCGGATTATCAACGGGTATGGCCCGACCGAGAACACGACGTTCACCTGCTGCCAAGTCGTCGAGCGTGATAGCGATTTGTCGCCCAGCGTCCCAATCGGCCGACCGATTTCCAATACGCAGGTTTATGTTCTGGACGGCCAAAGGCAACCGGTGCCGGTGGGGGTGCCGGGCGAGTTGTATGCCGGCGGCGACGGCGTGGCGCTGGGGTATCTGAACCAACCAGAATTAACAGCCGAATGGTTTGTTCCCAATCCGTTCAGCAGCCGGCCCGGTTCAAGGCTTTACCGGACGGGCGACTTCGTGCGCTGGCGTTCGGACGGCAGTCTGGAATTCCTCGGCCGCTTCGACGACCAGGTAAAAATCCGCGGGTTTCGCGTGGAGCTCAACGAGGTGGAAACCGCCTTGCGGCGCCTCCCGGCAGTGGCCGATGCCGCAGTATTGGCACGGCCGGCCAGTGACGGCACACGGGAATTAGTAGCTTGGATTGTGGCCCGGCCGGATTATGAGCTCTCGTTTTCCAGGCTGCGGTCGGAACTGGCGCAATGGCTGCCCGAATATATGATGCCCAACGACTTTACGGTGCTGGACAAGTTACCGCTCAACACCAACCGCAAGGTAAATCGCAAGGCGCTGGAGAAATCGTCCGGTCGCCGGCTCACGGGCGCGACCGTGTCGGCTCCGCGAAATGGGGTGGAGAATAGGCTGTGTGCTCTTTGGCAAGACTTGTTGCGACACAGGCGTGTCGGCATCCACGACAATTTTTTTGACTTGGGGGGGCATTCGTTGCTGGCAATGCGGTTGCTCACCGGGCTGGAAAAACAATTTGGCGCCAAAATCTCTTTGGCGACCCTGTTCGCCGCCCCCACCATCGCGGAAATGGCGAGACTGATCGGGAACTCTGAGTCTTCTGTCGAATTGTCGCTTGCCAGCCACTTTCGCGGCTCAGGCACGGGCATTCCCTTGTTTTATATTCCCGGAATCGCCGGATTGGAGTTTCTTCCCAAGTTGATTGCAAACAGGGTCGGCGAATCGGGGCGGTTTTATGACGGCTTTGAATATCCCGGATTGAATGGTAAGGAGCCGATTCCTGCGCGGGTCGAGGAACTGGCCTCGAGTTTGGTTCCGCAACTTGAAAAAGTCTGGCCGGAGGGGTCCTGCTTTTTGGCAGGATATTCGTTCGGCGGAACCGTCGCGTTTGAATTGGCGCGTCAACTCCAGGCAAAAGGACGGGACGTGCCTCTCGTTGTGATGCTGGATAGCTTCAATCGCGGGCTCCGATTGAGTAAACGCTCCGTCAAAGAATTGTTGGAGGCGCTCCGTGACGGGTCATCCGATAAAAATTTTTTCTCATTGGGGGGTCTTGTCCTGCGGGCAACTATTAACAAAGCGCGGATCCTCGGGAAGCGCGGAGAATCTCTAAACGCAATGCCTGAGAGCGGCACCGATTCTATGGAGCAGGTTCTGCTGAGAGCCAATCAACAGTACCGTCCCGGGATTTTCAACGGGAAGATCACGCTGGTCAAAGTTGAGGAACCACCATTTTGTGGATTCCGCTATGTTTCCCAGGTCGATCCATTCAATGGCTGGGGCGAAGTTTGCCGAGGTGGGGTCGAGGTCATTCGAGTGAAGGGCGATCACAACACATTCTTGAAGGAACCGTTCGTACACGACCTGGCGGAAATGATGCGCCGACTGTTGGCGCAGGCAAATGAACGGGTGGTTGCGACTCAGCCAACTCAAACCCAGCATCATAACGAAGTGAATATGCGAATCGGCGGAGGAAAGTTTGAAGGTCCGGGGTCCATGCGCAAAGTTTGAGGCCCTGCCCGCCATGAATCAAAAGAAAATCATTGGCGTGGCATGTGGTTCTCAAAAAAGTTGCAAGGTCGGCCCAGCGTGATTCGTGATTATCTGGTATGTCCCAAATAAGCCTAAAGATGTCTCGTCATGGTCTAGAGATGAATTTGAATTGCTGATACCTTTCGGTTGAAGTTCAGATTAAAGTTGGTGTGGTTGACAATTCCAAACCAAAAAAAGTTTCGTTGTGACGGAAGAGGAGTTCGTAAATTATTGAATGCCAATATTGTAGCGGCTGCACCGGGCCTGTTACAGATTGTGTTACGGGCTTAGTTTTTGATTATCAACGAGGTAACGGATGTAACGGCTTTCCCGAGCAATAAATAGGTGGTCACCCATGACATGGTTCGCTTCTATGGCTCGTGCGGCCTCCTGATTTTGTGGCTCGTTCCGTGCTTGTGTGGCGTTTAGGTTACAGCCGTGCCATGTATAGACGTGGCAGACTGAAAGGTCTTGTCGGTGATACTGCGCCAGTGTTTGACTGGCATGATTACGAGGCGAATCAACCGGATTCGAGCAAATCAATGTAAATTGTTCAGAATGGATTCTTTAACCGTTTGCGACACTGGACGGTCTCGCATGAGACCCATCGATGAACTGGTGGCGTCACAAGCCACTGCCAGACCTGATGCAATGGCCTTGTCCCATGCATCCCACATCTTAAGTTACAAGGAGTTAAATGACAGGGCCGATGTCCTGGCGAAGGTGCTCCGCGGCTTGGGAGTTGGCTCAGAAGTGGTGGTTGGCGTGTGCGCAAAGCGTTCTCCTTCAATGGTCATCGGTGCTCTGGCGATTCTGAAGGCCGGCGGCGCTTACCTGCCACTGGATCCCCTCAATCCTGCCGCCCGGCTGGCGATTATGGCGCAGGATGCGCACATTTCAGCGTTGGTAATAGGACCCGGCAACGATAATAAATTGTCCGGCGGTGCGTGGCCAACCATCGTCCTGGATGATTACGGGCGAATTGTTGACGCGCCAGTTCATTCAGGCTCCACTGCCGCACTGTCCGAGCCGGCTCCGAAGACGCTCGCCTCGCTCGCCTATGTGATTTATACTTCCGGCTCCACCGGCGATCCCAACGGGGTGGAGGTCACCCATGAAAACCTCCTCAACCTCGTTTGCTGGCATCAAGCCGCTTTCCAGATGACCGACGGGGATCGGGCGAGTCAAGTTGCCAGTGCCGGCTTTGATGCGGCCGTTTGGGAAGTCTGGCCATGCCTGGCAACCGGTGGCAGTGTTCACATTCCTGAGGAACACGTAATACGTGATCCGGAGTCGTTGCGCAACTGGCTGGTGGCCGAGGGTATCACGATGAGTTTCATCCCAACGCCCATGGCCGAACTGCTGTTGTGTCTGAAGTGGCCGGCGCAGACGGCCTTGCGCACCATGCTGACCGGGGCCGACACGCTCCGCCGCTACCCGCCGGCCGGGCTGCCTTTCCAGTTGATTAACAATTACGGTCCCACGGAATGCACGGTGGTTGCCACGTCGGGCCGCGTCCTTCCGGACGATGCAAAAAACGCCCTGCCCCCGATTGGACTGCCAATTGCCAATACGCAGGTTTATATTTTAGACGAATCGGGCCGGCAAGTACCCGCGGGGGTGGAGGGGGAACTCTATATCGGGGGCGCGGGTGTCGTGCGAGGATATCGAAACCGCCCGGAGTTGACGGCCAAAAGATTTGTTCCCGATCCCTTTTCAGCCAAGTCTGGCGCGCGATTGTTCAAAACCGGTGACGTAGCCAGGCTGCTCTCAGACGGTCAGGTTGCCTTTGTGGGGCGCATGGACGATCAAATTAAAGCGCGCGGTTTCCGGATCGAGCCCAATGAAATCGCGGCGGTGCTAAATCGACATCCTCGCGTGATGCAAAGCGTGGTGGTGGCGCGCCAGGTCGCGCAGGGGGAAAGACACCTGATAGGTTATGTGGTTCCTGCGCCGGGGGGGCTGCCCACGCCAAGTGAGCTACGCCACCATCTTCGGGCTCGCCTGCCTGATTACATGGTGCCCGATAGCTTTGTGAAGTTGGAAAGCCTGCCGCTTTCAACCAATGGAAAGATAAACCTCTCAGAGCTGACTGCACCCAACGAAGCGAATACTCTGCGAGATCATACGTTTACAGTTCCCAGAAATGATTTGGAAAAGAAAGTAGCCGGCATTCTGGGGAGCCTTTTGGGAGTGCCGCAGGTGGACGTGGACGCAAACTTCTTCGATCTCGGCGGCCATTCGCTTGTGGGAGCCCAGCTCATTGCCCGGATCCGCAGCGTCTTTGGTGTGGAGATGAAACTTCGCGTTTTGTTTGAAGGCCCCACGGTGGCCAAAGTATCGGCGGAGATCGCATGGCTGCTGGTTCTTAAACCAGAAGGCGTGAATGGCAACAAGGTCCAATCCGTGCCGGCATCCGCCGCCCGGATCGGCGTTGAACACTGATTCAAAATGATCGCAAAAGTGCAGGATACCGGCAGTGCGAGCAAGGCGGCTTCGGAATTGAGCTTGTTTCATCTGCTGAATCCTGACGTGCTGGGCGATCCCTACCCGCTTTACCACCGGTTGCGCACAGAGAATCCTGTTTTCTGGGATCCGTACATGCACGCATGGGTGGTCACGCGTTACGCGGATGTCATTCGGGTATTGCGCGACTTCTCCGCGGAGCGAATACGCACCGCCGAACAGCTCACCGCCATGGATCTTTCAGAACTGAATCCGATGGCCAGAATCATGGTCAAGCAGATGCTGTTTATGGATCCGCCGGAGCATAAACGCATCCGGAACCTCGCATCAGCGGCCTTCACGCCGCAACGGGTGGATGCCTTGCGATCCCATATTCGGGACATCGTCAGAGACTTCCTTGCCCGGGTGAAAGAAAGGGGGCGCATGGATTTGATTGCGGATCTGGCCGAACCGCTGCCATGCATCGTGACCGCCGAAATGTTCGGCGTGCCGGTCGAAGATCATAGCCAATTGAAAGTCTGGTCGCAGGATTTCGCCGAAATGCTGGGCAATTTTGAGCACGACGCCGATTGCGTGCCTAGAATTCTCAAGAGTACGCAGGACATGACCGCCTACTTTCGCGCGGCCATGCGCCCGGAGAAATTGCGGCCCGATGGACTTGTCAGTTCATTGGCCAACGCAGAAATCAACGGTGATCGCCTCACGGAGGAAGAAGTAATTGCCAATTGCATCATAACCCTGATTGGCGGTCAAGAGACCACGACGAATCTCATTGCCAGCGGAACGCTTACGCTGTTGCGTAATCCCGACCAGCTCGCGAAACTTCGCGGGAACCTTTCCTTGATTCCTTCGGCGGTGGAAGAATTGCTGCGGTATGAGAGTCCCGTTCAGCACACCGCGCGTCTGGCCCCGGAGGACGTCTTCCTGGGCGGCGAGCAGATTCGGAAAGGCCAGGCGGTAATTGCCGTCATGGCCGCAGCCAATCGCGATCCCGATCGTTTCCCCGATCCTGACCGGTTGGACATCACTCGCGAGGACAACCGTCACGTCGCCTTCGGGTGGGGGGCGCACACCTGCTTCGGCGGGCCGTTGGCCCGGCTCGAGTCTCAGATTGCCTTCGAAGAAATGCTGACCTGGTTCCCGCATTGGTCACTTGAGCCGGCTCCTTTGGTTTGGCGGACCAATCTTGGAATTCGCGGCCTGACTTCATTGCCGGTTAACTTTTCCGGCATTCCGGCTGGAATTGGCGCGGTGACCGCGAATCACGATGTGAGAAACCCGCCGGCATGACTGAGGGCAAAAATGAATTCATTCCCGGCGTCCCGGAGTTGGTTCATTCGCCCCGGAAATTGCCGGACAGTCGTGAAGAGTTGTTGGGGGCGGTACGCCACCGTAACCCGGGGCTGGAACCTGAGGACGCCTTTGTGGTGCCGGCCTGGTTCGCCCAGCAAAAAAAATGGCTCGAAGATCCTGCCGGATCACACAGCGCAGTCTATAATTACCCGCTCCTTCTTCGCATTCGCGGCCCGCTGAACACAGGCGCTTTGCAACAGAGCTTGCAACAGCTCGTGTGCCGCCATGGCGTGCTTCGGTCGGTGTTCCGAATCATGGAAGAAAACCTGATTCAAATTGTTCTGGCGCCGCAGATGTTCGTTTTGCCGGTAGTGGACCTGGGCGGCTTGCCCGAGGCAAAAGAACTACAGATGTTTGCGGTAGCCCGGGCCGAGGCCCTGCGGCCTTTCGATTTGGCGCGGGATTCGATGCTTCGCGGCAAACTGATGCGTCTGCAGACGGACGAACACGTTCTGCAACTGACCACTCACACCCTGGTTTATGACGACTGGTCCACTGGCGTCTTGATCCGTGAATTGTCCGAAATGTACCGTGCGTTTGCCGCTGGGACCGTGCCGCTTAATCCCCCATTGACGTTTCAGTTTGGCGATTTCGCACGATGGCATCGCGAACGATTTCAAGGTCCCGAACTTGAGTCAAATCTGAACTATTGGAAGCAGCAACTGGGCTCCACGACCATCTTTGACCATCTGCCAACGGATATCGCGCTGCCAAACAGGACTACCCGCACCGGGGCAACCCAGACGGTGATTTTGCCGGTGGCGCAAGCCGATTCTTTGAAATTATTAAGCCGTCAGGAGCAAGTGAGTTTGTTCATGGTGCTGTTAGCGGGATTCAAGTGCCTGCTTCATCGTTACTCAGGCCACGAAGAAATTGGAGTGGGTACCTGCGCGGCGAACCGTCCGCTGGAGGAAGTCGAAGGGTTGATCGGGCGATTCGGCAACTCCATGCTTCTTCGCACCGATTTATCCGGCAACCCGACATTCGGCGAAGTACTCAAACGCGTGCGCGAGGTCAGCCTGAATGCCTGGTCGCACCAGGAACTGCCTCTGGGAATGCTAATGGAAGCGATCCGGGGGGGTGCTGACAGGAACCGAACTTCACCCTTCCGAGTGATGTTTAATCTGCAGAACGCGTCCAAGGAAAGCTGGCAACTTCCAGGCTTGAGCGTGGATTGGCTGCCATTGGAAACCGGAACATCAAAGCTCGATCTGATCGTCTGGTTAAAAAGCGAGCCCAAGCTGGAAATCACTTTGGAATACAGTACGCAGCTGTTCGAATGCACAAGCATGAAGCGGCTGCTTGCGGACTATCAAGCCATTTTGGAAGCCATGGCTAAAGATCCCGGGGAACGGGTTGATAACGTCCGGATTTGGGCCACGCCCAAGTCTGCCGGCGCCCAAGCGGCCCCGGTGACAGTCCAGAGCATTGTTGGGGCGGAGGACAACGCCAGCGTCGAAGCGCAGATGATCGAGTTGTGGCAGCGATTATTTAGAACCGGCCCAATTGACGTGACCAAAAATTTCTTCGAACTGGGTGGCGATTCGCTGCTGGCGACGCGATTGTTCGCGCAGATTGACAAAATCTTCCAACGCAAACTGCCTTTGACGGCACTCATTGAGGCGCCCACAATAAAGCAGTTGGTGAAAATCCTTTGCGACCAAGGATCCTCTGCAACCTCCTGCCTGGTGTCCTTCCGTTCCAAGGGAACGCGCCCGCCATTGTTTTGCCTGCATGGTATTTTTGGCGAGGTAGAAGAATATTTCCATCTGGTGCAAGCTCTGGGCGACGACCAGCCCGTTTTCGGTGTCCGTTCACCCGCGCTCGAGGATTTGTCCCGGCTGCCCCGGTCCATGGAAGAAGCAGCCGCAGAAGTTGTGCCTTGGATCCGAAAAATTCAGCCCCGAGGCGCTCCGTCACTGATCGGATACTCCTGGGGAGGCCTGCTTGCTTTTGAAGTGGCGCGACAACTGGCGGTAACCGACGGAATTCAATGCTTCACGGGCATGGTCGGAACCAGCGCCCCGATGCGGCCTACCAATTTTGCCTCCCGCCTCTCGCATCTATTCCGGTATTTCCCGCCCTGGCTATGGAACCTGACCACGGACCATAAACGTCGCTGGAGGCGATTGCACCGCTGGCGGGAAATGGCGTTGGCAACAAAGCAGAGTCTGGCTGAACCCCGCCTTCCTGTTAGAGATTGGCTTTCGTCATCCATTTCACGGCATCTGTTTTGCCTGGTGGAAAAATATCATCCTCCGGTTGGCTCTGAGGTCACGATTGATCTATTTCGCGAACTCAATTCCTATGATGCCCGCGCGCATCCCCTGCAGCCTTGGTGCACCTGTCATTTGCCGGACGGCGGCTGGCATCGTTGGGTTCACAATCAGCCTCACATTCACTGGCTGGACGGCGACCACGTGTCAATTATCAAACCGCCGTTTGCATGCGGCCTGGCGCAATCTATCCGCTCGGCTATGGACCGGCATTTGAACCTGACCTCTCCCCGCCACATTACCCATGTGAAAAGTGGCCTAGTGCAACGCACATGACACCCAAGCTGCCTGTTTCCTTCAAACCATGACTGCAGATTCTCACCCCGCGGCCAGCCGTCGACCCTGCGTAAGCAGTCCGAAAGACTGGCACACCCAAAGTCTGGGGAGTTTTTACGCATCTCCCCGGGTAATCACTCGTAATAACAATTCGTCGCCAGACGCCTCGCCTGGCCCAACGGAATTTCAATTCGCAAAAAGTCTTTGTTGCTTATGCGTTCACAAATCCAAGCCGTTTTTGAGGCGCTGCTTTATTTCTTCTGGCAATTCCAAATTGTCAATCCATTTACAGGCGGCAGACGAACTTATTTTCAGCCATTGGCGGGCAACCTGAATCTGGAATTCTTGTCGCTTGGCTTCCTCGGTTACGGCTTGGGTCCAGTGCGCGGCGAATTCGGGATATTTCTCCATTGCGCCTTCAAGGAAGGCGCTGGTCATTTCGTCGCTGGCGGTGGACACCGGCAAATTCGCCAGCCATTTTGCCGCTGCTGCTGGTTCGGCTTGCGACCAAGTCTTGATGACGGACTGAATCAGTTCACCTTGAGAATTGGATTGCGAAAAAGCACACAGCCACTTGAGAGCAGCTACGGGATCATTTGGGGTCCAACCGGCAAGCAAACCCTTGATGGCGGCTTTTTGGTCATCGCCCGCTGACATTGCGGCAACATATGTCGCGGCCTGATCCAAGTGCGGCATATCGCAGTTGCGCGCAGCCAGCTCTAAAAGACTTTGCCGCAACGCGGCATCCGACAATGGGCGCAGCAACTCAGCCGTGTCCGCGAAATCGCGAACCGCCAACAGAGGGCAGGCGGCCGTTAACCAGCCCGTCTGGACCTCTCCCGCCGGCAGAGCGAGGGCGCTCGTGGCCAGCCTTTGTGCATCCTTCTGTGCCCACGGTTCGGCGAGCGCGAGCAGAGCAGAAACTTTTTTGTTTCCCTCCGGCAAACTGGCGATCCCGTTCGTGGCCGCGGCAAAATCATTTCGCGCCCAACTGCCGATGATTTGTCCGACGGCGTTGCTGCTCTCGGCCTCGCTCGTCAGTGTCTGCGCCCAAGCCAACGCCGCAGGCGCATCGTTACTGCCCCAGAGTTGGCCCAGGTCCGCGATCACTTTTTGCCGGAAGTCCCCGGGCGGAAGATTCGTGATGACGTTCGCAGCCGCCGTCGGAGTTTTGGCGATCCGCTGGCTCAGGACGATTTCGCTGACCCGTTCTTTGTTTGCGTCCTCGGACAATTGCCTGCTCGCAGTCTCCGCAGCGTCCAAATCTTTGACGGCCCAGCTCTTGAACAAATCGGCGATGATCGCGTTCCGCCAATTGTGGGTGGCCAGTGCGTTGGCGTTCGTCTGGCTTTGCAACCAGTTGAACGCCGCCAGTGCATTGGTCGGATTGTCCGCCGCCATCGCGGGAACGGATTTTCCCAATGCGAACTGACGCGATTCGACATTGGTCAACTGCCGACTCCAATCGAAGGCAGCGAATACATCGGCTTTGACCCAACTGTCGAGCAACTGATCCTGAAAATGACGGCGCTGCGGATCGTCCAAAATCGCTGCCGCCAGGTTCAGCGTTTCGGAAATCTTTTCTGGCGGAATGCATGTGGCGAGTTCATCCAGATCCCGCAACCGCCCGTTGCCATTCGCATTTTGCAGTGCACGCCGGATTTGGTCTGAATCCAATGCGTTCGTGGATGAGACAGAGGTTGCGACGGGCTCTGTGGAAATCTTGGCCGTGTCGGCGATGGCCATTTTGCGTTGAGACCAAACGATGCCGGCCGCCAGCAGCGCGAGCGCGGCCAAAAGGGCAAATACCTTCGTGAGACGTTGAGCGGCGCGCGCCTCGTTTTCGAGTTGTCCAATCTGATCTTGCGCGCTGCAGGCCTGGCCTCTCGCTTCCTGCGCCTGATTCTCGGCTCCGGTCGCTTTGGCTTGCGCGAGTTGAAGCTGGCCTTGCAGGGCTTGCAACAGGTTTTTCGATTCCAGAACTTGGTGCTGCGCCGCGCGTACTTGATTCCGCGCTTCCTCGAGTTTCTGCTGCGCAGCGCGAGCCTCCTGCTGAGCGTCCAACACCTTGCTCTGCGCCTCGCGTGACTGGTTGCGAGCGTCGTCGAGCTGACGCTGAATGTCCTGCGTCTGATTCCGCGTCTGTTTAAGTTGATTCTCGGCCGTGCGCACTTGATCCTGCAACTGCTGAACACGGCCTTGCGCGACGCGTGCTTGGTTTTCCGCTTCCTGCGCGCGGTTCTGCGCCTCGTGAATCTGGCCCTGCAGGTCCTGCGGCAGATTTTGGATTTCCAAAACCTTGTCCTGCGCGTCGCGAACTTGATTGCCAGCTTCCTCCAGTTGCTGCTGCGCTTCCAAAACTTTGCCCTCGGGGGCGCGCGCCTCCTGCTGCAACGCCTGCAGCTGCTTCTGGGTATCCTCGGCTTGCTTTTGAGCCTTGCGAGCCTGATGCCAGGCTTCCTGAATCTGAGCTTGCGCCTCAGCGAAGCCAGCAAAGCGGCGTTGTTGTTCGCGCTGCCACAGGCCGTTGAATCCGACGCCGAGCAATCCTGCAACCAACTGGATTTTCGCGCGCTCCAATTCCGTTTCCACATTGCGATAATCCTTCACCAGAACTTCCCGCTTGTCGTTGCCGCATCGGGCGTCTGCAAAAATGTAGCCGCGCTCTTGCCGCGTGGTGTCCAAGGTCCCATCAGGCAGCACGGGATGCCGCATCGCGGGCACGAAGCACTCGTCATCCAAAAAGAGACCAGGCTGATGCGCGGCGCTGGCGTTGGGTTCGCCGGCGATGACGATGGGCAAAACCCATCTGCCCCGCCCGAGTTGCTTGAAGTAAAGCACCGCCTCGTTCACGTGAGCGCTCTTGGCCGACCGCGGTGAGCAGATGATGATCAAGCAGCGTGATTGCTCCAGTGCCTCGCGTACCGCCGCGCTTAGTCCCGCGCCTTCGGGCAATTCCTGGTCGCCCTGAAAAATCGCGTCGATGCGTTCGGGAACAATTTCGCCGCGCGCATTAACGTGGCCCGCAAAGTCAGCTGGAATGGGAAATGTCTTCAGCGCGTCATGCAGCCAGTTGCCCCATTGCAGGCGGCCCACTTCGGTCGCGCCTATAGATGACGACGCCCCATTGTCCTTTGCGCTGAAGCTCAGGAACGCGTAATATTTAAATTCGTTGTCAGTCATAGAGTCATAGGGACTGGCCTGATATTACTGGAACAAGAGGAGGGGGAGAATTTCATTTTGAAGGCATTCGGCTCCTTATCCCGATTGATTTGGAGAGTGACAATTGCCTTGCCCTGTCAGTTTGCGGGCAAAGTCACCCGCCAACTTTCGCATTAAAATCGGCCGTCCTTTGACGCTAGATATTTTTCTGGTTGGCCCACTTTTGTCTGGCGAATTGAAATTCATGCAGCGATTGGAAGATTAAAAAGCCCGTGCCGCGCGACTGCCAGATGCATTTCCAGGAGTTGGTTGACCCAGTAATCGGAAGCCGCCGGCAAGGAGATGCGCATGCGCGTGACATGCGCCTTGGGCAGGGCGTGTTTGCCGTGATAAACGCGCACGTGCCCGTCAATACGAGGAAAGCCCAGGGCCTCGCCGCGCAAGCTCACCCGCTGACGGGCCAAGGCCTGGCCGAATTGAGTGGCTTTTCCGACCGCGGCCAGCCGGGTCAGTTTGCGCCGCAACGTTTTGACTTCCGGCGCACGATCAAAACCCAACACCCGTCCCAAATCCTGGGGCGAATGGTTCCTTGAGACCTTCGGGCTGTTTGATTCGCCACAGGGCATGAGCAAAAGCGTCAGCAGGCTTGTGCGCAACCCGTAGAAAGCCGGCGCGAGATTGCCGTAAATTTGTGGCGCGCACTCGAAGACCCCGATGGCGACCGAAACGGGCGTCCCAAACGCTCCGCGATAATGCGATCCGGGGCTGTGCCCACCAGACGTGTTTCCGATTGTGACCAGCGCGGCAACCTGGGGCGCTTGGGAGCAGGAGGCTTGTCTGGTTTCGGCTTCATTCGATTGCTGCTAACATTACAGCATGATTCAAACAGCGTCTAAGGTCTCGGAAACGTGAGCGTTGAGCCGAAGTGCGGCAGGTGGGTTGCAACCAAGTTCACGGGTATCGCCATCCCAACCGAGGCCAGGAGGCAGGCTCCAGTGGCCAATGGATAATGGTACCAGCGCGGCGAGGGGGATTCTTCGTTGCTCGAATAGCTGTAGGCGGGCAGGAAAATCATCAGGCCATAAACGAAAATCCAGAACGGTGCCATAAGCAGAGCCGGGCCGCCAATCAGGAGTTCGGCCAACACCCCATTGATTCCAAATAGAAGAAAGACGGATGCGGGGCTGAATCTAATCTTGGCCAGCAACCAAGACCAAACCAAAAACATCGGCGCAATGACAATGACACTGTGCCAGACCACCACCTCCAGATAGTTGTGCGACGCCGTGATAAACGCCTGCGCATTCCCAAAGACCGGAGCCAAATTCGTCAAGGTCGTCGTCATACCTTCCTCAAGCAAAGCCAAAAGGGTAGCAAAGATGACAAAGGTGGCACCTTTATTCAGCCTCGATTTGCTCATGAGTCTGCGGGCCGGGTTGCGGGCCAGAAACATGGCTGCGCCTGCAACGACATTCCATGCCAATCCCAGCGCAGCGGCCATCAGCATTATGGCACCTTGAAACGTGCCGGTTCGCTTTCGTCCCTCCGCCGCCAGGCCGAACAATTCGAGCAGCATCAGCGGAATCAACAGCGAGATGATGAGCGGGGCAGGTGAAGAAACCACGAAAAGGCTGCGGCACATCGCCTTGCCGACCATTGATCTGACCTTGCCTCGATAAAATGCCTGGAGGAATCGAATCACTTGGTTAGTAATTTTCGAGTTCGATATCCTTCCTCAAGGGTTCGAGGTCAGTGTCATTCAAGGCCATGTTACGAATATCCAGTTGACCAGCCAAATCAAAAGCTTCTTTCAATCGATGCTGGGCAGCCAGAGGTGGCCCACATCCTTTGGACAGGAAACCGCAGAAATTTAGTCAGATTTTCAGGCTCTGCATCATTAGTTGTGTTGTTCTGTTTTGTTTTTGTTTGCTCTGCATTTTGCTTACTCAACCACTCTTTGCGGCGGCCGTCCAGCCCAATAGCGTCGCCTCGAAGTAGAACGGGTCCCGCTCCCACCCCTAATCGGGTTATTCGGAACCGCCGGGAATCGGCGATTAACCTTGACTTTCATGGCATTATGCGCCACACTCGACTCAAGGCACGAAAAATCCATTATGCCGCTTAGGCGACCGGCTCTCCTTTGCGCCAAAGGCATAAGTGCGGGTAATAGGATTATAAATGTGAGCTAACACAAAGCCACAAACGAGACATGGATGCGAGCCACCCGAAACGAAAGGAGCAAAGCGAATGAAATTCGGACGAACATACCAGGCCATGCTGGCGATTTTTGCCATGGCAATGCTGGTCATTAACTCCAGGACGGTTGTGCGGGCCGGGACCTGCCGCGCATTTGTCGGCAAACATGGGCACGGCGGCGGCCACCTGCCGGGCGGAATTGGCACAAATTATCTCTTCACCACCATCGTCGGCATCCCCTCGTACGGAATTGGGCCCAGCGCTTTCGGAATCAATGACGAAGGCGTGGCCTCGGGCTTTTATCCCGATAGCTCGGGGTTTATTCATGGGTTCCTAGCGCGTGATGGCCTGGCCGTTACTGTCAATGCACCCGGCGATTGGGCAGATACCTATCTCGGGGGAATTAACGATTCCGGAGTGGTGGTCGGGAACTATGACGATGACCTTACCGTGTCGCACGCCACGCTGTACAGGCCATTGGACGACCACTGGATCGAATTGCCGGACATTCCCGGTATTCCGCTCAATTATGGCAACGGCATCAATAACTTTGGCTTTGCGGTCGGCGCCGCCTACGAAGGCACCCCGACTGACTATACCAACGGCGTCGGCTGGCTGTGGGACGGCCGCAGCTACTCGTTCATCGTAGTCCCTGGCTCAAGCGGGACCGACTATGGCACCTACGCTGCGGGCATCAACGACGAGGGTGTTGTGGTCGGTTATTACCAGGACAGCGCGGGCGTGATCCATGGTTTTCTCAAACGGGGCCCGACGCTTACCACTTTGGATGTGCCGGGGGCCGATGATACATTAGCCGTCGGAATTAATGACGAAGGTGACGTGGTTGGGGCCTACTATTTGGGCGCCGTGTCGTACGGATTCATCCAGCATGCAGGCGATTTTGTGACGGTGGACGTGCCGGGCGCGGCCTCGACTCAAATTTACGGCATGAACAATCGGGGCGAGATTTCTGGTTCGTACCTTGACGCTGCCGGCAACTGGTACGCCTTCACCGGGACTCTTGTCGGACCGCGTCCTTAGCCTTATCAGTTCAGTTCAACCATGGATGGGCACGGATAAAACCGGCGACAAGGTGAAGGAGCCCTACCCCGATGCGCGAGCGGCGGGCCGGGCGTTGTTTGTGTCTGTCATGATTCTCCTTTCAATGAAATGGGCGCAGAGGGTTTGAGCTCTGCGCCACTTTGGTTTTGTGGTTTTTTGGCCCTGTCTTCGGTGGCTTGCCCGTGGAAAAGTGGGCCATTGACGTGCGTTGACAATGTCCCAAAATTGGTAGAAATTTGCGCCGTACTGAAAGCAATGTTTCCAGAATCGTGCTGCGTCAAAACGCAAGCCCGGTGTCAGTGGAACAGCGCCGGCATTTGCACCTTGGCCATTCCACAACAGCAGTTTTTACAAGCCATGAAAAGACGTTTTGAGTGCTACGACCAGCCCCGCCGGGATGGTTTCACCTTGATTGAATTGCTTGTCGTCATTGCCATCATTGCGATTCTGGCGGCCATGTTGTTGCCGGCGTTGAGCAAGGCCAAAGACCGAGCGGTACAAATGCAGTGCTTGAATGATCTCAAGCAGCTCAACCTAGCGATGGTGCTCTATTGCGACGACAATCATGACACGACTCCGGCAGTCAACAGTTATCTCACCTCCCCTAACGGATCACCAGTTCCCGACGGGATCTGGTGGTGGTATAAGGAGTTGGACAAAACCTATGCCGGAGTCAAAGGCCCTTCGGGCACCAATGACGTGGTTTTTCGCTGTCCGAAAGATCGTGGCTGGGCGCCCCATCCCGGATACCTAACGCCCCTGTGGCAAGTGGCGTCTTGCGACTACAGCAGCTACATATTCAATGGGGTGGACAACCAGCCAGACGACCAGAGCAGCACCGCGCCGGGCAGCAATGGCAACAACCTATTAAACTTTAAATTGGCGAACGTCCGCCACCCGACGCGCACCTGGCTGATGGCCGAATGGTCCTTCTCCTGGGCGTTTTCCTGGCACAAGAGTCTCACCGGTAACGCCAATATCCCCTATAATAACTGTCTCAACAATCTCAGCTTCGTGGACGGTCACGCTGCTTCCATCAAGACCTATTACGACTCGGCCTCGGGCGTATATCCCGGGGGATACTACACCTATCCTACCACCGGCACGCCGGCCATTCCGGGGGGCTATGATTATCAGAATGCACCGGATTAACTCCTCGCGAATAATCGATCCCACCATTCAACGAAGGTGCTTCGACGAGAGCGAGTGGTTGAAACAGGCGCAGAGGCATTAAACTCTGCGCCTTTATTTTGCGAAGGGGTTAGCAGGACATCTTTTGCAGCCATTCCGATGTCGTGAAGGCTTCGATCTCCGCAGCAGTGATGAAGGCTGCCTCACCACCATCAAATATCGGCGTTGACGAAGCACAACCCGCTGTCTTTTAGATGCGCTTCCTAAAAGGTGGTTTTTCCTGCACGATTCGGGCCGGCCAAGGCAACCACAACCGGACGTTTATCCAGCCGCTGCGTGTTACCTTGGGAATATATTGATTCGGAACCAAATCATTTGACGGGGGTATGATTTTGTGAGTTGATGGAAAATACTATGAGAAAGAACATTGTCACTTTGGTATTGCTTTTGCTCGCGACCTCCGCCTTAACAGCCGGTCAATCACTGACATCGCGCGTAAATACTTTTCTGGGAACGGCGCCCCTGACGGATCCGGCGGACATTGGCTTCACGCCCCCTTGGCGGGTGTGGGCCGGCCTGGTGTTTCCCGGGGCCTCGCTGCCCAATGCCATGGTGCAATTGAGCCCCATCACGCGGTTCGGCAGCGGGGCTGGTTACGAATATGAAAGCCCCACCATTTGTGCCTTTGCCCATTCCAACAAGGGCCACTGGAACTTATGCAACATCCCCATTTTGCCGGTGACCGGCGCGGTTGATCCCGATGATTTTGCCTCCGCGTTTAATCATGCCAACGAGTCGGCCCACCCGGGTTATTATGAGGTGTTTCTGCAACGCTATAACATCAACGCCGAACTGACAACCACACTGAGATGCGGATTCCATAGATACACCTATCCCGAAAACCAGGGTAAAAAGCTGGTGGTCAATCTGGCGGTTTCAAACGAACGGATCCGCGACTGGCAGATCGAACAGGACGGGGACCATGCCTTCAAGGGCTACCAGACCGGGGGCGAAAAAGTGTGTTTTTATGCGGTGACCAGCCAAAAAATCATGCGCATCGAAAAGCTCAAGAACCGGGGTCGGGAAATATCCGTAGTGGACTTTGCGGACTCGGACAACCGGTTTTTGGAAATCAAGCTGGGGCTTTCCTTTGTCAGCACCAAAAATGCCAAAATGAATCTGGACCAGGAGCTGGCAGGCCAGAGCTTTGACCAAGTCGAAAAGGAGGCCGACCGGACTTGGGAGAAGCTGCTCTCCAAGATCAAGGTGACTGGCGGCACGGAACGGGAGCAAGGGTTGTTCTATTCCTGTCTCTACCGTTCCTTTCTCTGGCCGGCCTTGCGCAGCGACGTGAACGGGGAATATCTGGATGAAAGCGGGAAAGTCGTCAACAAGCACTTCCAATACTACACCCTGCCATCCCTGTGGGATGACTACCGGAACAAGCTGGTGCTGCTCGGCCTGCTGTCTCCGGATGTCACGGTGGATGTCATTCGCTCCCTGATTGACCGCGGTGAAAAGACCGGTTTTATGCCGACATTTTTTCACGGCGACCATGCGGCGGCTTTTATCGCCGGATCGTATTTGCGCGGCTTGAGAGGATACGATGTGGCGAGCGCCTACCATCTGCTCTTAAGAAACGCCACGGTGGAAGCGGGGAGCAGG
>JBEKZM010000097.1:0-26268 GCA_049509875.1 Verrucomicrobiota bacterium
CGCCCAAAACCTTATCCGTTACTCAACAAACCACGCCGCAAGTTCGTGGAAATCACCCATCGTAGCCGATATTGGAAAGGCAGACCCCGCAAATATCAAGACCTTAACTAAGGGCCATTCAGAACTGACCCGTTTACGAAAACCTTGCCCGCTCAAGGGGTAGGGCTTGCACTGCCCTATAAGACCGGGTTTCGCGGCTTGTCACGCCTGTGCTGGGCTTAATGCCCTGGCTCATTTGCCTGACTGGACGGCGGTACGGTCGGCGCGCTCGGTACGAGATTTGTAGAAAAAACTACAGTGTGGGGGCCATCACCATTGACCGCAAGTTCCCAAGGACAATTGCCGTTCCCATAATCATTCTGATACCAAGCAGCCGTAAAATCAGGTCGCCCCTCGCCGAAAATTATTGTGACACCCGACACGTAATTTGTTCCCATCAGAAGCCGGTTGGCAACTTTGATGGTCGTGGCATGAAGATTCAGCAGAGCCGTTGGCAATGACTTGTCATCACCACTAAAAATCTGCTCGCCTGAAATGTGGTTGGTTGGTGAAAGCAAGCTGCCACAGGCTTGGGCAATTGCGGCGTAGTATGCCTGGCTTTGCCCCGTAAAACCTAGATACCAGGACGGCGATTTTCCACAAGACACTAGCAGAATCGTTGTCGTACATAAGGCGAGCGCGAACAGCGTGGTCTTCCTGAATAAACTGTAATTGTAATTTTTCATACGCCCTGCCAGATGGTCCTTATTGTCGAGGTTGGACCGGCTCCCAACACCAGTTGAACATTTTTGCCGTAACAGTTCCTGTAGGTTTGCACGGCAATGCCCACGAAGGTTGCGTTCCATTATATCCATAGGCGGTAAATTCCGCAGCCTCTTTTTCTATCGGTCCAAAATCGTGATACGAAAAGTGTTTGAACGCCTGCATTGTGTGTATTGCGACGTCCAAAGTGTATTCGTCACGATTCAAATTGTCCTGCCTGTCGTCGAAACTCAGCCAATCATAGACACAGCGGTTCATTGTTCCCCACAGTGCATAGTTCACTGCACTGGCGTAATAACATTTCCCATTAAACCCTACGGTTCTTGTCCACATCCCTGTTCCGGCGCGGTAGCTTTGACCGTCCGCGATTAAGTAACCATAATTGACATCAAATCCAACTTCCATCAAAGGAATAATATCCCATGCGTCTGCCGCTCCTCCTCTTCCGCCCGCTCCGCGTCTCGTAGCTGCACCGAATAAATCGCGCATCCGCTGGGCAGCATCATTTTTTTGATCGCTGCTCCAACTCCAGAATTTGGCTTGTACATCCAACAGTGTTCGATTGAGCGCTTTGGTAACATCTGGCCCGCCGGTTCCAGTAACACTACCAATGGCAGGTGCCGAAACGGTGGCCCCGAAAGTTCCAATCGCATCAGCAATGGTTAATATGTCATCAATTCCGTCCTGCCCGCTTGGATCGCTCTTATTGACGGGATTATCCTTCACATAGAGGTATTTGTGCAGACTTAGTGGGTCTTCATTGTCGCCCTCGTACGTATCCATCGTCCAGAACCGCCCCATGCTCACATCCAAATACCGCGCCCGGTTGTAGTACAACCCAAGATCAGAGTCCAACTGTTGCCCGCAATACAGATATGCCGTCTGCGCCGGCCCATTCGACGCGATCAAATTCCCATACCCGTCAAAGCCAAACACGTTCACCGTGCTCCCGCCCGCATCCGTCAACACCCGTGTCGAGCCATGGCCGTCGGCAACAAGGAAATTCGTGCTGCCCCCCGGCACCCGCTGGCTGATCAGGCCCAACCCGTAGGTGTAGGCCCGCAACAGGTTGGTGGTCCCGCCGCTGATGCTCACTTCCTCCAGCACCTGCGCGTAGCCGCTCGGATTGTGCGCATCCACCAAGTAGAAATTTGTGCTCGTGCCCGTGACCTTCTTCACCCGGTTGCCATCCCCGTCGTACACCAGGATCACTTCCCCGTGGTTGAAGTTCGTCAACCGATTCTCGTAGTCGTAAACATACGGCTGGTTGCTCGCGTTGGTGCGCGTGTTGCCATTGCTGTCGTACACGTACGTGCTCAGCCAATCGTTCGTCGTGTAGGCCAACGATTGCGCGCCCAGGCTCGCCAAAGTGCCCGTGCGACTGGTCCGGTTCCCCACCGCATCGTACCCGTACCCGAGATTGCCCGTCGGCGCCACGGCGCTTACCGCCTCGTTGGTCAACCGGTACAGCGCATCGTATTGCCACGCGTACCCACGCGCCGACGCCCCCGCCCCGACGGTTTCGCTCAGGTTCGTCCGGTTGCCGGTCGCCCCCAATTGATACGCAAAGCTCCCGAGAGTTGTGCCGTTGGTCTTCCACACCAGGCTGGTCAACCGGTTGAGCGAATCGTATTGGTACAAATTCGTCATCGCATTCGGGTATTGCGCGTGCTGCAAATTCCCCACAAGGTCGAAACCATACGCCGTGCTCTGAGTCCCCGCAAGCCTCGAGTCGAGCACGTTGGTCAGCCGGTTCAAGGCGTCGTATTGGTAGCTCACCAGCGTGCCATTGGCCGTGGAAGAACTGATGCTCGCCACGTTGCCGTTGGCGTCATAACCGTAAAACAGCGTGCCCTGGGGCGTGGCGTTGGTCCGCACCCGGTCGCGCACCCGGTCGCGCAGATCGTAAATATACCTGGAGCTGCCGCTGGCGTCGTTCATCGTCGCGCGCTGGCCCGTCGGCGTGTAGCTAAACGTGTTGCTGGTGGCGTTGGGATAAAGCTTCGCCGTCAGCCGGTTCAACACGTCATACTGATTCGTGATCGTGGCGCCGTTGAAGTTCGTGTGGTAGAGCAGGTTCCCGTTCCAATCGTAGCCAAATGTCTCGGCTTGCCCGCCGGGCAACGAATGCTGAATGCGCCGGCCCAGGCCGTCGTAGGCGTAGTTATTCGTGCGGTTTAAGGCGTCGATCTGCGCGGTTTCGTTGCCCGCCTCGTCATATTGGTAACGCGTCACCTGTTTCAAAGCATTCGTGACACACGTCAATCGCCCCGACCCGTCATAGCCATACCAGGTTGCAATCCCATCCTGATTCGTTTGCGCCACCCGCCGGCCACCCGCGTCGTACACCACTTCGCTCGTGGTTAAATCGGGATAAATCGTTTGCACTGGGCGGTTCAACGCGTCAAAAACCGTCGTCGTCACCCGGCCTAAAGCATCCTCGAACGTCGTCTGATTGCCGTTGGCGTCGTAACCGTAATAGTTGGTCTGGGTAACCGCCGTGTTGAAGGCGTTGGTCACCGCCAGCCGCCGGCCCGCCACGTCATAAGCAAAGCCCGTAATGGTCCCGCGCGCGTCGATGGTCTGCGCCACCCGCCCCACGCCATCATAGACCGTGGCGTTGGTCGTTGCGTCCGCATACGTGGTTTGGACCAGCCGGTTCAAGGCGTCATAGATGTAGCCCGTCACGCGACCCGCCTGATCCACGCTGTTGGTGCGATTCCCGTTCGCATCGTAGGCGGACGAGTTCGTGGTCGAATTTGGATAGGCGGTCTGGATGAGCCGGCCCAGCGAATCGTACGCGTAGCTGGTGCTGTTCCCGAGCGGATCAGTCGTGGCTACTTGGTAACCAGCCAGATCATAGTTCACCGAACTGCTCCCCCCATCGGGATTGATGGTCTGGATGACCCGGTTCATGGCATCAAAAACGTACCCATTGGTGGCCGAAGTCCAGGCGCCGGTCGTCCCCTGGCGCCAGACGATCGAGTTTGTCCGGTTGCCATTGGCGTCGTAAGCGAACGTGTTGGTGGCCCATCCGCCCTTCCGCCTTCATCTGATCCCGGTGGCGCAATTCGGCTCCCGTCTCTCATCCCTTGGGTAACCTTTGCACCAACGCCGGCGCTCCCGCCTATCTTTGTTAGACTTTTAATTTTTGTATTTGACCTTTATTTTCTAATATCCTGCCACAATTAAATCGTATCATTTTTACATGCAGAATGTTGTGAATTATAAGAAGAATATCGCTTTTTAAGTCACAATTAGACTTTACATTTCCCAAGCTTGTGGTTAGATTGAGCGGGTGTTGGATGAATACAGTCCATACGGCGTCCGCGCTACAAGCAGACGCCTTGTAAGCCATGGAGCATGCCCGCTCCCATGCTTTCATGCGGCGCACCGGGTTGCTCCGCACTCCGCAATCTGCACCCGAATACAGATGAATATGGATAATTACGGATAAATCCCGCCACCGAAAATGATCGAACCCAGCCATTATCCCTGCGCACTGGCTTGTCGCGCCAGTTCGTAGCCTCGAAACCTCGTGAAGAAGGAAGCGTTGGCGCAGGCTGGCCTGTCCTCCCGAACCTTGGCGAAGGCGGGAGCGCGGGCGGCTCGCCCGCATGCTTCTGGCCACTCGAAGACTTCCGTCCTCGCCTTCCCATTCGACACGCCCAACTCGAGCAATCGAAAAACTTTAACCAAATTAAAGCAAATAAAACCAAAAACCATCCCGTGCGAATTTCGAGCTTCGGTTTTCTTTGGGATTTCGGGGACCCGGATTGCGGATTTCCCCCCTTCAAACTTCGTAACGTGAACGTAACGTGAAACTCCGGGCCAAATTTCCTATTTTGTTCAAATGAAGAAGCCAGTCCTGTCCCTGCTCGCCGGTGCCGTGGCGCTGGGCGCGCAGGCACAATTGATCAATGGGGCAGGCTCCTCATTCGACAATCCTGCCTTTACGAAGTGGTTCGAAGCCTATGCTGAGGTCAATTCAGCAGCCCATTTCAACTATCAATCCGTCGGTTCCGGCGCCGGACAGCAACAATTGTTGAAGCAAATCGTCGATTTCGGCGCCTCCGACGCGCCCATGAGCGATGACAACATGGCCAAGGGCGACGGCAAGATTCTTCACATCCCGATCGTGGCCGGCGGCGTGGCGCTGACCTACAACCTTCCCGCAAGTCCGAAATTGAAGCTGGACAGCGACACCATCGCGAACATCTACCTGGGCAACATCAAGAATTGGAACGACGCCAAAATTACGGCGCTAAATCCGGGGGTGGCCCTGCCGCAAGTGGCGGTCATTCCGGTGCACCGTTCCGATGGCAGCGGCACTACGTTCATTTTCAGCGACTACCTGAGCAGTGTAAATCACGCTTGGGCGGATACGGTGGGCAAGGGGATGGCGGTAAAATGGCCGTTGGGCATCGGCTTGGGCGCCAAGGGCAGCGAAGGCGTGGCCGGCCAGGTGCGGCAGATTTCCGGCGCCATCGGCTACGTGGAACTGGCTTATGCCGATAAAAACAAGATGGCCTATGCGGACGTGAAGAATGCCGCCGGCAATTTCATTTCACCAGCGCCCAATTCAGTCAGCGCCGCGCTGGCGGCGGCGACGATCCCCGAAGATTTCCGCTTTTCCATGGTGAACGCTCCGGGCGACCAAGCCTACCCGATTGCCGGGCCAAGCTGGGTGCTCATCTACCAGGATCAAAAGCACGCGGATACCGGCAAAAAACTGGTGTCCTTCCTGAAATGGGCGGTCACCGACGGCCAGAAATTATCGCCGGCACTGGATTATGCGCCGTTGCCGCCGGCGGTGCAGCAGCGCGAGTTGCAATTGCTTGACTCGATCAAATTCTGACTTTGCGCCGCTCCAGGCCGTGGGGTTGGGGCGGGCCGGACGAAGAGCGCAGTTCCACCGCTCTCCGTCCTTCTGATTTTCTGGAAGGTTTGGAAGGTTGGGAAGCACGCAATAACGAACCCAATTATGGGCAGAACTGACGTCAGCCATTTTGGCGACCGCGCTTTCAAGGGGTTGACCCTGTTGATGGCGCTGTCCGTCTTTGTGCTGATTGTCCTGATCGGCTACGAACTGGCGCAGGGATCCAGCACGGCCGTGCGGCTGTTTGGCTGGCACTTTCTGGTCAGCAGCGAGTGGGATCCGCCCAACGAGAAGTTCGGGGCGCTTCCGTTCATTTTCGGGACGCTGGCCTCCTCGGCCATCGCGCTGCTCCTGGCCGTGCCCTTGAGCATCGCCACCGCGGTTTATCTTACCGAACTCGCGCCGCTCTGGATCCGGCAACCGCTGACCATCTTCATCGAACTGCTCGCCGCGGTGCCGAGCGTCATTCTGGGTTTCTGGGGAATCTTCGTGATGGTGCCGTTTCTCCGGGCCACCATTTTTCCCTGGCTGCAAAAGGTTCTCGGTTTTCTGCCGCTGTTCCAAGGGCCGATTTTCGGACCCAGCGTCCTGGCCGGCGGCATCATTGTGGCCATCATGATTCTGCCCATCATCACCTCGGTTGCCCGCGAGATTCTGCGCTCGGTCCCCGGCCTCCAGCGCGAGGCGGCGTACGCCCTGGGCGCCACCCGCTGGGAAGTGACCCGGATTGCGGTCCTGAGCTATGCGAAAAAGGGGCTCTTTGGCGCCGTCATTCTCGGCCTCGGCCGGGCTTTGGGCGAGACGATGGCCGTCACCATGGTCATCGGCAACAGCCCGCAAATCGCCAAGTCCCTATTTGCCCCCGGGTACACCCTGGCGAGCGTCGTGGCCAATGAATTCAGCGAGGCCACGACGGATACCTACCTGAGCGCGCTGTTTGAGATCGGCCTGGTCTTGCTCGGCGTTACCGTGGTGGTCAACGCCCTGGCGCAGATCCTGTTGAAAACCTTTGCCGGCCCCGGGGTCAAACCACAAAACTGAGCTGATATGATTTGCGTTTTACGATTTGCGCCCGCGTCCGAAGAATCCCAACCGCACTCGCTCCCGTCCCAATCGACCATCGGCCATTGAATGACGGACACCAACCATCGCTGGCGCAAGGCCAAGAACAACTGCATGCAGACGCTCACCTTTGTGTGCGCCCTGCTGGTGATCCTGCCCTTGTTGCTGGTGTTTTTTCACCTGCTTTCGCAGGGGGCCACTTCGATCAACTGGGCGTTTTTCACCGAATTGCCCAAACCCGTGGGCGAAGTCGGCGGCGGCATGGCCAACGCCATTGCCGGCACGTTCATCTTGATCTCGCTGGCCTCCCTGCTCGGCGTGCCCATCGGCGTCCTCGGCGGCGTGTTCCTCTCTGAATACACCCATCGGCAGTTGAACTGGTGGATTCGCTTTGTCGCCGACATCATCAATGGCGTGCCCTCGATCATCTGGGGCATGGTCGTGTACGGTTTGCTCGTCGTGCCCATCGTTCTGCCCTCCACCGGAACGGTCAAATCAATCGATGCGGCCAGGCATGTCTTCGTGGTCCAGGATCCGGCTGGCAACACCAGGGAATTCATCGTCGATTCCAAAACCCGATGGAACCTGGGGGGCCAGACGCAATTGGAAGCCCTGCCGGGTGCGGGCGTCATCGTCTCATTTCGCGACGATGGTAACCGGCCGATCGCCAACCAGATCAACCCCGCCTCTGCCTGGCGGCTGGCCTTTATCAAGATCCTGGGCCTGCATAATTCCGTCTCGGGCTTTTCCACGCTGGCCGGCGCGGTCGTGCTGGGGCTGATGATGATTCCGCTCATCATGCGAACGACCGAGGAAGTATTGCAACTCGTCCCCAACGGCTACCGCGAAGCCGCGCTGGCGCTGGGCATATCGCAATGGCGCATGATCGCCCAAATTGTGGTCCGGACGGCGATGAAAGGCATCGTGACCGGCGCGCTGCTGGCCCTGGCGCGCGTGGCGGGCGAAACCGCGCCCCTGCTCTTCACCGCCTTTGGCAACGCCTATTGGACCCACAAGCTCACTGAGCCCATCGCCGCGCTGCCCCTGCAAATTTTCAACTACGCCATTTCACCCTACGACGACTGGCACCGGCAGGCGTGGGCCGGCGCGCTGGTCTTGATTTTACTCGTCAGCGCCATCAATATTGGCGTCCGTTCGCTGACCCGCGACCGATTCCGCAGGCTCAAGCCCTGAATCCTTGACGTTTGGCGGCCATTTTACAACCGATGTCCAACGCTCCCCTGGAACATATGACCGGCGGCACCGCGGCCCTCGCGGTGCGCGGTCTTTCCATTTTTTTTGGCAACCACGCCGTGCTCAAAAATGTCAACATCGACATTGCCGGCCGGGCCGTGACCGCCATCATCGGCCCCAGCGGCTGCGGCAAATCCACCTTTCTTCGCGCCATCAACCGCATGCACGAGCTCAATCCCGACGCGCGCACGCAGGGCGAAATCCGTCTCTTCGGCGAGAACATTTATTCCCGGGACGTCGATGCCGTGCAGGTCCGCCGGCGCGTCGGCATGGTGTTTCAAAAATCCAACCCGTTCCCCACCATGTCCGTCGCCGAAAACGTCACCGTGGGCCTGCGCTTGAACGGCCTGCGCGACAGGCATGCGCTCGCCGCGCGCACCGAGGAATCCCTCCGCATGGCGGCGTTGTGGGACGAGGTGAAGGACCGCTTGGACGCCCCGGCCATCAGCCTCTCGGGCGGCCAGCAGCAGCGGTTGTGCATCGCGCGGGCGCTGGCGGTGCAGCCGGAAGTGCTCTTGATGGATGAGCCCGCCTCGGCGCTCGACCCGCTCGCCACGCAAAAGATCGAGGATTTGATCCTCGATCTGAAAAAGGAATATACGATTGTCATTGTCACCCACAACATGCAGCAGGCGGCGCGGGCTTCGGACACCACCGCGTTCTTCTATCTCGGGGAACTCGTGGAATACGGACCCACCACCAAAATCTTCACCAAGCCCTCGCAGAAGCGGACGGAAGATTATGTGACAGGGCGGTTTGGATGAGCTAGTGTGACTCGGTTCAGAATCGGATATGGAAAATCATTTTGAAATGGGCCTGGACGAGTTGCGGCAGAGGCTGCTGCTCATGGCCAGCCGCGCAGAAAGCGCCGTGAACGATTCCATCCAGGCGCTGATGCAGCGCAATCACGACTTGGCGATGAAAGTGCGCGCCGATGATGACATCATCGACCAGTTCGAGATCGAGATCGATGAGATGGCCATCCAGCTGCTGACCAAGGCGCCGCTGGCCAGCAATTTGCGGCTGGTGACCGTGGGGATGAAGGTATCCCAGAATTTGGAGCGCATCGGCGATGAGGCCACGAAAATCGCCAAACGCGCGCGCGACCTGACGGATGAACCGCCGGTCAAACTTGCCCTGGACCTGCCGCGCCTGGCCGGCATGGCGCTGGCCATGGTCAAGGACGCCCTGGACGCCTTTGTGGAGCGCGATTCCGCCGCCGCGCGCGCCATCATCCCGCGCGACAAGGAGGTGGACGCGCTAAATCAGGAGATGCACAAAGTCCTGGCCCAGCATATGATGGAGAACCCGGAAACCATCGGCCGCTGTCTGCATTGGATTGTGGCCGCCAAGAGCCTGGAGCGCATCGCCGATCACGCCAAGAACATCGCCGAGGAAGTGGTTTACCTCTGCGAAGCACAGGACATCCGGCACAATTTGAGAAAGCAGCCGGCAGCCTAAGACTCACCAGCTACAGATCTTAAACGGTTGTCTGTCGATACGTGTGTGACAATCTGGTAACAATTTCGCCGGTGACAATTTCGCGTGCGTCCCGCCGTTTTTTTGGCATACTCTGAGGGCCATGTTTTCCATTCAGCAACTCTTCAGTAAGGGCGACCGTTTTCAGGAATTGCTCGAAGCCGCCACCCTGGAATCGCATGAAAGCGTCCGGCTGGCCATCGAGGTCATGAAATCGCCCGGCAAAACGCAAAACCGGGACGACGTCATCCTGGCCCGCCGCAAGGAAAAGAAGATTTCCGACCAGATCAGCAGTGACTTGGTGAATACTTTTATCACCGGTCTGGAACGGGAAGATATCGAGGCCCTGGCGCGCGCGCTGTTCCGCATTCCCAAGACCGCCGAAAAACTGGCCGACCGCCTGGTGTTGGCCGGGCATTTCCTCGATGGCATCGATTTCTCGAAGCATGCCGACATGATGTCCAAGGCCACCGACGCCATTCAGGGCATGGTGCTCCAGCTCCGCGACATGAAGGATTTGGAAAAAATCAAAACCTTCAACGACCGGCTGCAACTGGTCGAAGTCGAGGCGGATCGCTACATGATGGACTTGTTGAAGGATCTCTACAGCGGCAAATATGAGCCAAACCGGGCAATGGCGCTCAAGGACATTTACGAATTGATGGAAAAGGTCATTGACCGCTGCCATGACACCGGCAACGTGGTCATGTACATCGTCCTGAAGAATTCCTGACCTCGGCGATGCTCCTCGTTTTCACTGTCATCTTCGTGGCCTTGGTGTTCACCTACATCAACGGCTTTCACGACACGGCCAATTCCATCGCCACCGTGGTCTCCACCAAGGTGCTTTCGCCGCGCCAGGCGGTGCTGCTGGCGGCGGTCACAAATCTGATCGGCGCATTTTTTGGCAGCGCCGTTGCCCTGACCATCGCGACCGGCCTGGTGGACGCGCAAGTAGCCACCATGCCCGTGCTATGCTGCGCGCTGATTGGCGCCATTGTGTGGAATTTGCTGACTTGGTGGTCGGGCTTGCCCTCGAGTTCCTCTCACGGACTGATTGGCGGGCTGTGTGGGGCGGTTCTGGCTGCTTCGCACAACCGGTGGTCAACCATCATTTGGTCGGTTCCCAACCCCCAGCACTGGTGGAAGGGCCAGGGCATCCTATGGAAAGTGATTTTCCCCATGGTCGCGTCGCCAGCCATCGGTTTCCTCGTCGGCTTCCTCGTCATGGCGCTGCTTTTCTTTTTGTTGCGCGATTGGAAACCGGTCACCGTTAACCGGACCTTCGGAGTTCTTCAATTGTTCAGCGCCAGCTATATGGGCTGGGCTCACGGCACCAACGACGCCCAAAAAACCATGGGCCTCATCGCCCTGGCATTGGTTGGCGGAACGGTTTCCGGCAAATTCGATTCCTTGCCGGATTGGCTTTCATTTTTGAAGATGAGCGCGCCCGCGGCCGGCCAGCCCCTCCACATCGCGTCCTGGATCAAGGTTTTGTGCGCCCTGACCATGTGCGCCGGCACCGCCGCGGGCGGCTGGCGCATCATCCGGACGCTCGGCCATAAGATGGTCAGGCTGCAGCCGGTTAATGGATTCGCGGCGGAAGCCACCGGGGCCACGGTGTTGTTTACCGCCGCCACCTTCGGCATGCCCGTTTCCACCACTCATGTCATCACCGCCTCCATCATGGGCGTCGGCTGCGCCAAGGGTCCCAAGGCCCTGAAATTGAACGTCGTCGAGCGTATTTTGTGGGCGTGGGTTCTGACGCTTCCCGCCAGCGGAGCCATTGCTTACGGCTTGGTCTATTTTGCGCGCATGTTCGGCTGGCTCTAACCTGCGGGATGGTCTTGGAATTCGGAAGTTGCTCCGATTCAAATGGCGAGCACCAGCCGTTTGATTTCCTTCAAGCGCGCCTCCGGTCCCTTTTTCGTCAACCGCGGAAACTTGCCGCCGAGCGTGATGAAATCCCCGCCGCGGACGAGTCTCAGTTTATTGTCCTCGACCTCGATGCTGGTGACGTTTTTCCCGCTCGCAAGGATTTTGAGTTCCGCCACGGCCAGCAGCACTTCCACGGCCGGCGGCAACGGCCCGAAGCGGTCGCGCAACTCCGCCTGCAAGGCCTCCAGCGACGGCTTTTCCGTGGCCTGCGCCAGTTTGCGGTAAATCTCGATGCGGTGGTGCGGTTCGGTAACGTAATTATCCGGCAGTGATGCGCGAGTGGTGCCATTTACTGGGCGCGCCTCCCGCACCGCATTGTCCGCCTCCAGGAAATCCAGCGCCATGCGCACTGCAACGCGCGGCTTGACCTTTTCCCCTTTCAAGGCGCCCACGCTTTGCTTGAGCAACTGGCAGTAGAGGTCGAATCCCACGGCGGTGATGTGCCCGCTCTGCTCCGCCCCCAGCAGGTTGCCCGCGCCGCGGATTTCCAGGTCGCGCATGGCGATTTTGAAGCCGCTGCCCAGCGTCGAGTATTGTTTCATGGCGCTGATGCGCCGGCGCACGTCCGTGAGCAGCCGCGCATGGCGCGGAAGGAGCAGATAGGCGTAGGCCTGATGCTTGTAGCGCCCCACCCGCCCGCGCAACTGGTACAGATCGCTCAAGCCAAACCGGTCGGCGCGGTCGATGATTATCGTGTTTGCGTTCGGAATATCCAGACCGCTTTCGATGATGGTGGTCGAGAGCAGGACATCCGCCTCGCCGTTGACAAATTTGGTCATCACTTCTTCCAGGTCCTCCGCGCGCATCTGGCCGTGTCCCACGACAATGCGCGCGGCCGGCGCCAGCGTTTGCAGTTTCGAACGCATCGTCTCGATCGTGGTGACGCGGTTGTGGAGGAAAAAAACCTGGCCGCCGCGGTTGAGTTCGCGCTGGATGGCGTCGCGGATGAGCCGCTCGTCATATTGGGTGGCAATGGTCTCCACCGGCAGGCGGTCATGCGGCGGCGTTTGAATCGTGCTCATTTCGCGCGCGCCGGTCAAGGCCAGGTAGAGCGTGCGCGGAATCGGCGTGGCGCTCAGCGTCAGCACGTCCACCAGCGTCCGCAGGCGTTTGAACTTCTCCTTGTGCAACACCCCAAATCGTTGTTCCTCGTCGATCACCACCAGGCCGAGGTCCTTGAATGCAATGTCCTCTTGCACGATCCGGTGCGTGCCGATCACGATATCCACCGCCCCCGCAGCCAGGTCCTCCACCACTTTCTTCTGCTCGCGCTTGGTGCGGAAGCGCGACAGCAACTCGACGCGAATCGGATAATCCGCCATGCGCTCGCGGAAATTGTTGAAATGCTGCTGCGCCAGCACCGTCGTGGGCACCAGCACGGCGACCTGCCGGCCGTCCATCACACACTTGAACGCGGCGCGGATGGCCACTTCGGTCTTGCCGAAGCCCACGTCGCCGCAAATCAGCCGGTCCATTGGTTTGGCCCGCTCCTGATCGGCCTTGGTCTCGACAATTGCCTTCAATTGATCCGGCGTTTCCTCATAGATGAAGGCGCTTTCAAACTCGCCCTGCCAGGGCGTGTCCGGCCGGCAGGCATGGCCGGGCTGCGTTTCCCGCACCGCCTGGATGCGCAGCAGTTCCGCCGCCACGTCGCGGACGGCTTTTTCGGCCTGTTCTTTCGCCTTGGCCCAGCGCGTGCCGCCCAGGGTGTTCAGCGGCGGATGCGCCTTGCCGGCGCCCACGTACTTGCTGACCAGGTGTGACTCACTCACCGGTACGTACAGCTTGGGAGGCTCGTTGGCCGGATCGCTCGGCGCATACTCAATGACCAGACACTCGGTTTCCAACTGCCCATCCGCTGCCGGCGCCGGACCGTGTCCCACGGCAGCCGGCAGCCGCTTCAATCCCAGATAGCGTCCAATGCCGTGCTGGAGATGCACCACCAAGTCGCCCTCTTCGAGGTCCGTAAAATCAATGTCCAGCGCGGAGCGGGCGGCCAGCGCATGCGGCGACTTGAGTCTTCGCGGCCGTTGAATCTTGTAGCGCCCGAAGATCTCGGCGTCCGTGACAACGACGAACTTTGCCGGCTCGCAAATGAAACCGCGCGCCAGCGAGCCAAGATGAATCCGCGGCCGGGCGACCATCCCGGCATCCGGTTGCGGTGGCAGGCCCGCTTCGTTCCAGATTTCCTCGAAACGCTGGCGCTCGCCGTCGTTGTTGCAAAAGACGTGGACGACATGGCCCTGCCGTAACCAGCGGTGAAGCTGCTGAAAAAACTCGCGGCGCTGGGCCTCCGCCATGGGTAGTTCCGGCGCCCGTTCCGCCAGGGGCCGGAAGGCCTCGAGACTGGCGAAAAGCGCCGCCGCCGCGGAGGCGACGCCTTTTTCCCCCGCACCCGGGCCTGCTGCCGCCTCCCATGCCGCGTTTTCATTCCGATGCCCCGGCGCCCACTCGTCATTCAGCTCGATCGTCGTGAAACCGCGACGATTCACTTCGGCGAGAAACGCCGCCCACGATACGTGGAGTGGATCGCCAGTAGGAATTTGCCGCCAATAATTCTCCGCCTGAACCGCCAGGAATTCGGGCTCGCACAGGACAAAGATGGTTCCCGGCGGCAAATGGGCGGTCAAAGTCGCCAACTGCCCCTCGGCGGCGGCCCGGAAGCCGCCGTCTTGGAGCCGAGTTTCCACCTCCTGGCCGCGATTTCTGAGCATGCCAATCTCACCCGCCGGCGGGACGGTTATTTCCTGGATTTCCGCCCGCGAAATTTGCGTCAGCGGATCGAAATGCCGGAGCGATTCCAGCTCGTCGCCAAAGAACTCCAGCCGCACCGGCCAGGGGCTGGTCGGTGGAAACACGTCCAAAATGCCGCCGCGCAGCGACAGTTCGCCTTTTTGCGTCACTTGCGCCTCCGGTTCGTAGCCCTGCTCTTCCAGGAATTCGATCAAATCCAGGGGCGCAACCTTATCGCCCCGCCGTAGGTGCCGCGCGCGCTCTTGGAGATGGCCCGGCGCATACGTCTTTTGCAGCAGCGCCGCCACGGAGGTGACCACCAAAGGTGGCGCGGCCGGCCCGGCGCCCGGCCATGCGGACAGCGTGACGAGCGTTTGCAGGCGATCACTGATGACATCGGCGCGCGGCAGTTTGCCGTCCTGCGGCAGCGATTCCCAGGCGGGGTAAAACAGCAGATTGGAAACGGAGGGCAAAGCAGCGCCGTCGCCCTCTCGGCGGGCGAGTGGCAGCCAGGTCTCCAGATCTTGATGAATCGTCTCCTGGGTCTTCAGATTTTCGGCCACCAGGACAATCGGCCTGCGCGGGCAGAGCTGCTGCAGAAGCGCCGCAAAAAACGGCCGGGCACTGGCCGTCACGCCGGGACAAGTCAGCGCTCCGCCATGCTCCGCGCGCCGCGCCAGGTCCTGCACGGCCGGAGCCATCAAAATGTCAGCGAAGAAGTTGCCCGCCGCTGACGGGGTTTCGCTTGGCGCCAAACACTGAAAATTCGCAGCGAAGGACCGTCGCGTCAAGTGATACCATCCGCCGGGCCGCCGCCCCGGCCAAACTGGACCGCCACTTCGCGCCCGATGTTCTGCAGCAATTTGAACCATTGCCCCCGCCACAAATGCCAGGCCAGCGCGCCGCAAAGCGTGCCGACCGCCAGTTGGTTGCAGGGCAGGGGCACCGCCCCCAATAAATGCGGGCCCACAGTGGCGTCCGCACAAATGTGGATCGTGGCCAGCACGGTGAAGGCAATGAACAGGGGATTCGGGAACACCGACGCCAGCGCCATGGGAATGACCAGATACTGATTGGCCGTGGAGGCGGAGAATGCCACCAGCACGCCGGAATAAATGAGCGCGGACTCAAATCCATTCCGGGTCCGGCAAATGAAGGCGAACAAGATCAACAGCAGGTACCAGAGGCTTTCGCCAGTCCAGACGTGCTGGACGCATGGCGGCACAAAGGATTTGTAAAAGAAGCCCGTCATGGTGGGAGTGTACCAAAAAACGTCCGAGAGGATTCCCTGGGAGCCGTGGTGCCAGTACGGGGCGAAGCCGGCCAGGAAACAAACGACCGGCAGGAACAAGACGACGATTTTTTGCCCAAATCCTTTTTGTTTCAGCGCCAGCCACAGCGGAAAGGCGAAAAACAGATGCTTGGCCATCAAGGAAACGCCCAAAACAATCAGGCCCAAGATTTTCCGCCGGCCCAGCGGACTCGCAAAGTCATCGCCAAACAGGCGGACGGAGCAAAGCGCCAACAGGATCGCCAGATTGTCGAACTGGCAGTGGTATCCCGTGATGAGAATGGAAACCGGATTCAAGAAAAACAGCGCCGCGGCCCAGCCCCCCGCCAGCCGGCAAAGCAGCCAGAAGATGCCCAAATCCACCAGACTCAGGAAAAGCGTGAGCAGGTAACGCAGCACCGCATGATGATGGCCGGAAAGCACGTCCAGTGCCTGCAGGACGAGAAACCAAACCGGACCATAATTGTAACGATCCGTTTCTGCATAGACGTTGCCGCCATGGTGCCTAATGTCCGCCACGATAAACCAGGACGTGATATCAAAATTATGGCCCAAGGTGGCCATCGCCAGCCGCGCGGCCAGTCCCAAGGCGACGACCAACAGCAAGACCTGCCTGTTTTCAAAAATTTTCCTGATTTGTTCCATGGGGACCGCTTTGGTGAGGGTCATTGAATCGTTTGCCCCGCCATAACTCAAATCCGAAATTTGTCTAGTTTGGGCGCCGCCAAGGTTGGTGCTTGGTCCAGCCGCCGGCCGGCAACCAGGAAACCTCTCCAAACCAATTCGCCGGTTTCAGTTGACCGGCCCGGCGGCGTTCCTGAAAATTCAGCCATGGCGGCGCCGTCCCCGATTTTCATCCTGCCCTTTGCCTTGCTGCTGGCCACCATGGCGCTGGCCCCGGTGCTGGCGCCGCATTGGTGGGGGCGACACTACCCCAAAGTCGCGCTCGGGCTGGGGCTGACCACGGCCGCGGCATATTTTTTTCTCCTGGACGACGCCGCCAGCCTGGAACATGCGGCGCATGAATATGTCAGCTTCATCGCTTTGGTTGGTTCTCTCTATGTCATCGCCGGCGGCATTCGGATCACCGCCCCGGCCGGCGCCACGCCGCTGGCCAACGTTTTGTTCCTACTGGCGGGGGCGGTGGCCGCCAATGTGCTGGGCACGACCGGCGCCGCCATGCTTCTTATTCGTCCCTGGATCCACATGAATCGCGCCCGGATCAGCGGCTACCACCTCGCCTTCTTCATCTTCTTGGTCGCCAACGTCGGCGGCTGTCTCACGCCGATCGGCGATCCGCCGCTCTTCCTGGGCTATTTGCAAGGCGTTCCGTTTTGGTGGGTGGCCAAAAAATGCTGGCCCATGTGGGCGGTCGGCACCGGGTTGCTCCTGGCGATGTTTTTCGTTCTGGACCGGATCGCTTTCGCCCGGGCCGAAAAAGACCGGCCTCCGGCCGGCGCGGGAACGTGGGGGATCGAAGGCCTGCCCAATCTCCTATTTCTCGCAGTCGTGCTGGGCGCCTTGTTCCTCACCCGGCCGCCCTTCCTCCGCGAGTTGCTCATGCTGGGGGCGGCCGCGGGATCCCATTGCACCACCCGAAAGTTCATCCTGGCCGCGAATGAATTCGATTTTCATCCCATTACCGAGGTCGCCATTCTGTTTGCGGGCATTTTTGTGACCATGATACCGGCGCTGGCCTGGCTCGATCACGGCGCCGCCGGCCTCGCGGGTCCGCGGCCGGCGCCGGCATTTTTTTTCTGGGGCGCCGGCGGACTGTCTGCGGTGCTGGATAACGCCCCCACATATCTTGGCTTTTTAAGCACGCTTTTTGGCATTACCGGCGTCCGGGAAATCCCCCAGTTGCTGGACCAAAACGCGGCCCAGGTGGTGGCCATCTCCGTCGGGTCGGTGTTCTTTGGCGCGGCCACCTATATCGGAAATGGCCCTAATTTCATGGTCAAAGCCATCGCCGCGCAGCGGGGAGTGCCGGTGCCTTCGTTCCTGGCGTTCATCGCGAAGTTCTCGCTTCCCTTTCTGCTCCCGGTGTTGATCATTACGTTTGTCTTGTTTTTCCGGGGTTGAAAAATCGTCACGATTGTGAAAACCTTTATCCACTTGGGCAGCTCATTGTGAAAACTTGGTTCAAATCAAACCGGGGTTGGCGGCGTGCGGACACTTTATAACATTCTGTTCATTATTTGCTTTGGGCTGGCGTCACCATATTACTTTTGGCGGCTGCGGCGTCGGCCCACGGACTGGACCACCGGGTTCGGCCAGCGCTTCGCCATCTACGATCCGTCCATCAAACAGGCCCTGACCAACCGCCAGATCATCTGGCTCCATGCGGTCAGCGTCGGGGAGGTGGGCCTCTGCACCCAGCTAATCAGCGCCCTGGAACCGCGCGTCCCCAACGCCAAAATTGTCGTTTCCTGCACCACCAGCACCGGCATGGCCGAATATCGCCGCCGGTTGCCCAGCCGCATTACCAAGATTTACTATCCCGTTGACCGGCGCAAATTCGTCCGCCGCGCGCTGGCCACGATCAATCCCGAAATCGTAATCTTGCTGGAAGCAGAAGTCTGGCCCAATTTCCTCTGGCGCGCCGAGGCCTTGAATATTCCCGTCTTCCTGGCCAATGCGCGCCTCTCCGACCGTTCCTACTCACGCTATGAGCGGTTCGGCTGGCTGTTCCGGCCGCTGTTTGCCTCGTTCGCCGGCGTGAGTTGCCAGAACGAGGAGGACGCCCGGCGCCTGCGCGACGTGGGCTGCCGCCCCGAATCCGTGCGCGTGGTCGGCAACCTGAAATTTGACGCCGCCGGCCTCACCGAAAACCGCGAGCTGAATGTGCGCAGCCTGCTCCGGCAGATCGCCGTCCCCGAGGACGCCTTGATTCTGGTGGCGGGCAGCACGCATGAGGGCGAGGAATTGTTGCTGGCGGACATTGCCGCCCGCCTCCGGAAAAAATTTCCCAGCCTGTTTCTCATTCTGGTGCCGCGCCACTTCGAGCGGTGTAGCGACCTCAGCCAGAAACTGAAGGCGCGCGGAATCAAATTCATCCTGCGGAATGCCATTTTTCCCAACACGCAGCTGGGTCCCGGAGAGGTGGATTGCCTGCTCGTCAACACCACCGGCGAATTGAAATTCTTCTACGAGCCGGCGTCCGTGGTTTTCGTCGGCAAAAGCCTCAAGGCCGTCGGGGGCCAGAACCCAATCGAACCGGCCGCCTCCGGCAAGCCGGTGGTCTTTGGCCCCCACATGGAGAATTTCAAGGATATCGTGCGCCTCTTCCTCACCCGCGAGGCGGCCGTGCAGGTTAAAAACGCCCAGGAGCTGGAACGTACGCTCTCGGCCCTCCTCGAAAATCAAAATCGCCGCTCCGAGTTGGGCCAGCGGGCCCGCGCGGTGGTGGCCCAAAACCTCGGCTCCATCGAGCGCACGGTCGATATGATCGTGCCCGAACTCGCCCGCCGCAATGTCTATCTGGTTCCCAAGGACTGAAGTTCGGCTCAATCTTCGAATTTCCCCGCTTGACGAACTCAATTCCGCTTCCCATATTCAAATTTGCAGCCGCTTCCGTTGCATGGCGCTGGCGATGCTGCACATATGCCGACGTCGAAACCCACTCAGACCGGACACGCCAATGACGGCATGTCAGCCCACTCCGTCTCCACCGCCTCTCCCGCCAACCCGCTCACAGACAAGATCAAGGAATTGGTTCGCCTGGCTCATGAGCAGGGCCAGCTCACCTTTGACGACATCAACGAGGTGCTCACCGAGGAGTATTCGACTCCCGCCCACCTGGATCAAGTTTTTACCAAGCTGCGCGAACTGGAGATCGACGTGGTGGATGCCGCGGAAGTGGACCGGGTGAAGCCGGCCAATGCCGACGATACCGAGGAGGAAGAGGTGCGGCTCGATGCGCTGGACGATCCGGTGCGCATGTACCTCAAGCAGATGGGCGCCGTCCCGCTGCTGACGCGGGAGCAGGAGGTGGAAATTTCCAAGCGGATCGAGGCGGCGGAAACCGAATTGCGCAAGATCGTGTACCGCTTCGGCTTCACCGCGAAGGAGCATCTGGCCCTCGCCGAGAAGCTGCTGGCCGACCCGCCCCGCGAACGCTTTGACCGCGTGGTCCTCGACAAAAAGGTCGGGAGCCGCGATACCCATCTCAAGACGTTGCAGCGCCTCATCATCCGGGTGCGGGACATGGACCAGGAGGTGGACCGCCAATACAACCGCTGGCGCGACGCCCACCCAAACTCCAAACGCAGCCGGGAGCATGACGAATTTGAAAAGCTGGACAAGAAGCTGCAGGCGCTCTTTGCCAAGTTCTGTTTCAAGCAAAAGGTGGTCGAGGAAATTGTTCAGGTCGCCCGGAACATCCACGACCGGTTTCAATACAGCCTCCGGGCCGTCGCCGATGCCAACAACCAGCGGGAATCCAGCGCCCAAAAGCACCTGGCCGAGGCCGAACAGCAGACCTTGCGCGCCCTCGAGGAATTTGTCCGCCTGCCCCATCAGGATTTCCTGCACGCGTTCGACCGCCTCAGCGACGCGGCGGCCCGCGCGCTGCAGGCTAAAACCGAAATGGTCGAGGCCAACCTCCGCCTCGTCATCTCCATCGCCAAAAAGTACACCAACCGCGGCCTGTCCTTCCTGGATCTGATCCAGGAGGGCAACATCGGCCTGATGAAGGCGGTCGAAAAATTTGAATACAAGCGCGGCTACAAATTCTCCACCTACTCCACCTGGTGGATCCGCCAGGCCATTACGCGCTCCATCGCCGACCAGGCCCGCACCATTCGCATCCCCGTCCACATGATCGACAGCATCAACAAGCTCATGCGGGCCCAGAAAAAACTGCTGCAGGAACTCGGCCGGGAGGCGATGCCGGAGGAAATAGCCGACGAACTGGACCTGCCCGTCGAACGCGTGCGCGGCATCATGAAAATGGCCCAGCAGCCCGTTTCCCTCCAATCGCCCGTCGGCGACGGCGACGAGGCCAGCTTTGGCGACTTCATCGAGGACAAGGCCGCGGAAAATCCGCTCGACCTGACCAGCTTCAGCCTCTTGAAAGACCGGCTGGGCGATGTGTTGTGCAGCTTAAACGAACGGGAGCGGCAGGTGTTGGAGTTGCGGTTCGGCATCGGTGACGGCAACGCCCGCACGCTGGAAGAGGTCGGCCAGCAGTTTCGCGTCACCCGCGAGCGCATCCGGCAAATCGAGGCCAAGGCCCTGCGCAAGATGCGCCATCCCACCCGGCTCAAGCAACTTCACGGATTCCTCGACATCGAAGATTTGGAAGCCGAATAACGAGGCGGTAATAAATTGAGATAGCAAGGCGACGCAGAATTTTTTGGCGGCTGGTTCCCCATTCCGCATTTTTCAATCGTCTGGATCGTCCTCGCTCGCGTCGGCGTTGCGCTGAATGTAACGGGGATCGCTCTCCAGATTCTGCGAGAGATAGACGTGCCGGATTTCCCGGCCGAAACCGTTGCGCCGGAAAAACCCAAGTGCTCCGTGGTTCTTGGCGGCCGTGTCGACCAGCATGATGCGTGCATGGCGCTCGATGAAGAGTCCCCGGAGTTGGTTGAGCAGCCGCGTGGCCACGCCACTGCGCTTGAAGCGCGGCTCCACCCCCAACCACAACAGCCAACCGTAACGCCAAGCGCTGCGCGGTTTTTCCATGACCCGCCCCAGCGCAAAACCGACCACTTTGCCATCCGCCTCGGCCACCAGGCAGGTCTCGGCTTCGGTGCTGAACAACTGCGCGATTTCGTGGTCATCCCACGAGCGATAGAGCGAGGGCCACTCGTCCGCCGTAAACAACTTTTGCCCCAAATCATACACTCCGGCCACGTCCCGCAGTTCCATTTCACGGATTTCCACCGGAGGCAATGATCTCAGGCGCTTGCGTTTGGGGCTGGCTGGCGATTCCATAGGCTTCAAATGAGGTCTTTCACCTTTGCCAGGGCTTCGCCGAGCTTGCCCGCGTCCTTGCCGCCGCCCCGCGCATTGTCCGGTTTGCCGCCACCTTTGCCACCAACCACCGGCGCGATTTGCTGAATGATCTTGCCCGCCTGGATTCTCTTGGTGAACTCCGGGGCAACCGAAGCAATCAGCGCGACGGCGCCTCCCAGGGCACCACCCACCACCACCACGCCCTGAAACCGGCCTTTGAGCGCGTCCACCACGGCTTGGAGATAATCCGCATCGGCATCGGGGAAAATTTGCGTGATCAGCGGAACGCCGTTGACCTCCTGCGCCCGCGTCAACAACCAGCCCGCCGTCTGCGCCGCATTGCGCTGGATGGCCATTTTGAGCGATTTTTCAAGTTCCTTTTGGTGCGCCAGCAATGACTCGACTTTCTTTTCGAGTTCGTGCACCGGCGAGTTGATCTTGCCGGCGATGCTGTGGATGAGTTGCAGTTGCTCGTGCGCCACCTGGTACGCTTCCAATCCCGCCACCGCCTCAATTCGCCGCACGCCCGCCGCAATCGCGCTCTCGGCCACGATGCGAAACAGGCCGATCTCCCCGGTGGCCCGCGTGTGTGTGCCGCCGCACAGTTCCATGGAATAACCGTTCAGCGCCGTGGCTTGGCCGCCGATTTGCACCACGCGCACCCACTCGCCATACTTGTCGCCGAAAAACTGCATCACGTCCGGGCGATCTTTCACGTGCTTGTGCTTGACCTCCACCCACGACACGGGCGCGTTTTCCACGATGCGCTCATTGACGAGCTTCTCGATGTCGGCCACCTGCTGCGGCGTCAGCGGCGCGCTGTTAAAGTCAAACGTCAGCTTGTCCGGCCCCACGAAGGAGCCCTTTTGCGACGCCTCGCGGCTCGCCACTTCGTGCAGCGCCCAGTGCAGCAGGTGCGTGACGGTGTGGTGGCGGGCGATCGCGGAGCGACGAACCTTGTCCACAGTCAGCCTGACGCCTGAACCTACCGACGGAACATCCAAGGAATTGCCGATTGCCGATTGCCGATTGCCGATTGGGGCGGCGGTGTCGGCGTCATGGATGAAATGGAGCCAGGTCTGGCCGGATTTTTGAGTGTTAGTGATGCGCCAGAGCTGGCCGTTTCCGGACAATTCGCCGGTATCGCCCACCTGTCCCCCCATTTCGGCGTAACAGGCGCTCGCGTCGAGAATGACGGCGGTCTTGTCCTTGAGTGACACGACTTCCAGCACCTTGGCCTCCACCGCAAGTTGTTCGTAGCCGACAAACTTCGTGGGCACGGTGGTCTCGACTTGGGAAAGGGAAATGACTTCTTTCTTCTGCGCCGCGCGGGCGCGGGCCCGCTGTTCCTGCATCAATTTTTCGAACCCTTCCGTGTCCACAGTCAGGCCGCGTTCGCGGGCCATCAACTCGGTGAGGTCGAGCGGAAAGCCGTAGGTGTCGTAAAGTTTAAACGCGAAACCAGCCAATACCTCCCCATTCGAATCAATCGCTTGGATTGATTGAACTTCGCCTTCAACTCGCGCGTAAGCCGAGCTGTGTCCCATATCCGCCACGTTCGGCAAAGCCTTCATCGATTCGCGGTGGACGGCCGATTTCACGTTGTACTCTCCAACCGCCTCTTCAAATATCTCAATCCCCTTGTCCAACGTCTTGTTAAACGCCTCTTCCTCCGCGTGGATGACCTCCTGCACCTGCTTCTTCTTGGCGCGGATTTCCGGGAAAACATTGCCCATCGTTTCAGCAAGGACGTCCACAAGTTTGTAGAAGAACGGCTCCTTGAATCCCAGCGTGCGCCCGTAACGAACGGCGCGGCGCAGGATGCGGCGCAGCACGTAGTTCCGGTCGTTGTTGCCGGGCTGGATGCCATCCGCGATGGCAAAGCTCAGCGTGCGGATGTGGTCGGCGATCACGCGGAAGGCAATGTCGATCTGAACTTGTTCAGCATCGCCCTGGCCGGATTCCTCCTCGCAGGTGGGGTCGCTGGACGGCTCCCGTGCCGGCACTTCAATGATTCTGCTCGGCGCTTCGCCGCTGGTTTTGAGGGGAGCGGTTGGGTCCGGCTGCGCGCCGGAAGTGGTCTCGGCCAGGCACGGGCGGGAGGCCTGTGCGGCCACCGGCAGCGTGCTGCCATATTTCCGGCCGCTTAACTTCTCCAGCACGTCAAAAATCGGACGGAATATATCCGTTTCGTAATTGGATATCCTGGCCTTCGCAAAATCCTGCAATCCCTTCGTTCCCTGGAGGATGCCCGTCACGCGCTCGAAACCCATCCCCGTGTCCACGTGCCGGGAGGGCAGCGGTGAAAAAGTGCCGTCCGGATTCGCGTTGAACTGGATGAAAACCAGGTTCCAGATCTCAATGCACCGTGCGTCACCTTGATTCACCAGCGCGCCTTGGGTGCTGCCCTCCGGCGTCAAATCCACGTGCAATTCGGAGCACGGGCCGCACGGACCGGTTTCGCCCATCATCCAAAAATTGTCCTTCTTGTTGCCGCTGACGATGTGCACGGCCGGATCGAGCCCGGCGGCGCGGAATTTCCCGGCCCAAAAATTCCAGGCGTCCTGGTCAAACTCGCTCGGGTCGTTCTTCGCCCGATCCGGGCTGTAAACCGTGGCATAGAGGCGCTGGGGCGGAAATTTCCAAATGTCCACCACCAGTTCCCACGCCCAGCCGATGGCCTCCTGCTTGAAATAATCGCCGAACGACCAGTTGCCGAGCATTTCAAAAAAAGTATGGTGATACGTGTCCAGCCCCACGTCGTCCAAGTCGTTATGTTTGCCGCCGGCCCGAATGCACTTCTGTGTGTCGGCGGCACGCCCGGGCGTGTAGGGGCATTGGGTCTGGCCCAGGAAAATGGGCACAAACTGATTCATGCCCGCGTTGGTGAAAAGCAGGTTCGGGCTGTCCGGCATTAGCGACGACGACGGTACGATGGTGTGCTGCTTCGACTTGAAGAAGTCGAGGAACGACTGGCGGATTTGGGTGCTGGTCATCACGGCAATTGCAAAAAGTCCAAAAAATTAAATGCGGTCCGACCGAAATGATAGGAAAAACTGGGCTCAAGGCGAGCGCAACTTTTGCCAGTTTTTGGCTGTTTTCAGTGGAATGCGTCAGGTTTACGATTTTGCGCGGTTTTGGGCTGGAAGAGGCTGACAGGCATGGGTTGGAACGATCTTTGGATTGATTTGGTTTGAATTGGCTTGATTTGGCTTGATTTTGTTAACGATTTGTTAACGTTTTGTTAACGTGCGGCCGCGGGTACGGACTACACGGACAAGGGACCACGGAGGGCCGAGGGGGGAGCCACCTGAGTGCGGAGTTCGGAATGCGGAGTTCGGAATGGGGATGTTTTTTTGGCCGAAAATATCCGTAATTACCTGTATGCATCTGTATTTATCCGGAACGATTCAGTTGGTGACGGGTTGGATGAGTACAATAATGGCTCGCCTGCCGTCCACGGGGGCACTTCGGCGGTCGGCCCGCTCGCGGAGCGGGCCTGAACATGAACTGTATTTGTTCATCGACACCAATCTACCATGAAAGTGGAAGATGTAAAGTCTAATTGTGACACACTACAGATTATTGATTATAGTTTATAAGTTGTTTAAAATAAACATTATATGATTTAGAAATGGCAGGATATGGGAAATTATGAGCCAAATTAGAAGAGTAGTGGGTCTATGCATGACGGACCGCGACCAAACCCCGAGGAAATCTGAAATGCTGAAAAGCTGAAACACTGAAATAAAAACAGGCTTCAACGGATCGGGCTCGTTCGCGCGAGGAAAAAGGTTGACCGCGGACTTTCGAGCGAGGAAATCTGCCAAGTGCGGAATTCGGAACGCGGATTGCGGAATTGCTTCAACGGGGCCGCGCTCTTTCGAGCGCGGAAATCGGCTACCACGACGGGGAGCAACCCGCCAAACCAAAGCTTCAACGGGGCCGCGCTCTTTCGAGCGCGGAAATATGATGATGCCAGGAAAAAGCAGTCGGAACTCTTAGCTTCAACGGGGCCGCGCTCTTTCGAGCGCGGAAATCTGTCCCGTCTATTCGCAGAATTAAAATCCCTGAATTGCTTCAACGGGGCCGCGCTCTTTCGAGCGCGGAAATGACTTACTTCGCTGAATAGATTCGCGCTGCATAAGTTCGCTTCAACGGGGCCGCGCTCTTTCGAGCGCGGAAATCTTGAATGGGCAGGCCGATGAACAATGAGAGTCCGTCGCTTCAACGGGGCCGCGCTCTTTCGAGCGCGGAAATATGTGCGGCCCATGCGCAACATGATGTCTGCACTGGAGCTTCAACGGGGCCGCGCTCTTTCGAGCGCGGAAATACCACTGGTCACCGGGTAAAAGCTCTTGGACGAATTTGCTTCAACGGGGCCGCGCTCTTTCGAGCGCGGAAATGTTGCCGGTGCCGTCCTGTTGACTGCCTGATGATACAGCTTCAACGGGGCCGCGCTCTTTCGAGCGCGGAAATTAAATTCCAATGATTCTCGCCGACATCTCCACCGGTGGCTTCAACGGGGCCGCGCTCTTTCGAGCGCGGAAATCGGAATACCATCAGGATCAACAAGCGTGGCTCCATTTGGCTTCAACGGGGCCGCGCTCTTTCGAGCGCGGAAATCCGTGGCTGGCTACAGTGTGCTGAATCAGTATGATTTCAGCTTCAACGGGGCCGCGCTCTTTCGAGCGCGGAAATCCACGTAGAAGGGATGATTCTCGCTCATGTCATCCGCCGCTTCAACGGGGCCGCGCTCTTTCGAGCGCGGAAATCCAGAAATTCAGTGCCCCGTGGCGAATAGCCCACCGTGCTTCAACGGGGCCGCGCTCTTTCGAGCGCGGAAATCGGTGGGATAGCCGGGGTCATCGGGCTCGGCTTGTTCCCAGCTTCAACGGGGCCGCGCTCT
>JBEKZM010000098.1:0-24490 GCA_049509875.1 Verrucomicrobiota bacterium
GTCGCCACGCCGGAACCTGCATTGTCAAAGCCATATCCGGCATTGACCGTCTATTCCGGGGCGGCCAGTGGGGCGGCATTCCTGCCGCCGAAAGGTGCGCTCACCGCGTCAGCCAAAAGCCATTTAATTCCTTCAACGACGTGGGCTTTCGGTGTGTGAGGGAGCCTTAGTTTTGCTCTTCTTGGCTTTAATCCTGGGTCACATTCTCGCAAGTTTCCCGGTGGTTGCTGGCGACGGCCTCGACCATGTCCCACTTCATTCGCGGTGTGATGAAAGGCCTAAACACGTGTCAATAAACACCATCGCCGGAAAAAGAACTTGCAAACTTTTACAGGAAGGTAAGAATCGCAGGATTGACGCCCGCTGGTCGTGAGCCAGAGGGCGAGAAGGAGGTGTCGTCTTGGATGAAAACTAAACTCAACTCTTTGTTTACCGCGCTGACTATGCTGACTGGCGCACATCCCGTTCTGGCTCAACCGGCTTTGCGTATTTCGCCAGCCAGTAATCAAGTCCTCATCTCTTGGCCGACGTCCGTTACGAATTACGTTTTGCAAAGCACCACCAATCTGGCCTCGCCCGGCTGGGCCACGGTCGGTAATACCGTCCTGGTAGCGGTCAGCAATGCCGTCCCCGTGACCGCCTTCACTGTCACCAGCACACTACCCGCAAACTTCTTCCGTTTGCTTCAGAACACCAACATTCTCATCACCACTCCCGACGGCATGGCGCTGATTCCCGCCGGTTCGTTCACAATGGGGGACAGTTTAGATGGCGACACCAATGCCATTTCCGTTAGCGTCACGGTGTCGGCGTTTTACATGGACACGAACTTGGTGAGCCTCTATCAATGGCAGACCGTCTATGCCTACGCCACGAACCACGGCTACAACTTTACCAACGCTGGCTTTGGCAAGGCGGCGATTTATCCGGTGCAGAAGGTGGACTGGTTTGACGTGGTGAAGTGGAGCAATGCGCGTTCGCAGCAGGCGGGTTTGACGCCGGTGTATTACACGGACGCGGGGTTGACGCTGGTCTATACCAACGGAGAGACAACGAATGTTTTTGCGAACTGGCAGGTTAGCGGCTATCGGCTGCCAACGGAGGCGGAGTGGGAGAAGGCGGCTCGCGGTGGATTAAGCGGGCTGCGGTTTCCGTGGGGCGACACAATTTCCGAAAGCCAGGCCAATTACCTTGGAGATCCATCCGCCTTTCTCTACGACTTGGGACCGAACAGCTACAACGCCCTCTTCGATACCGGCGGGTTTCCCTATTCGAGCCCGGTGGGCTATTTTGCGGCGAACGGATATGGACTTTACGACATGGCCGGGAATGTAGAAGAGTGGTGTTGGGATTGGTATGGGACGCCGTATGGTCAACCAACTACTACTAATCCCAAAGGCTCGGCAACTGGGAGCGTCCGTGTTTTGCGCGGCGGCGGTTGGACCTTCTACGCCTACCTGAACGCTTGCGCTTTTCGCAACCACGGCAGCCCGTCGTACGGCGGCCCCAGCAACGCTGGCTTTCGGTGCGTGCGGGGACTTTAGCTTTTGTTCTTCTACGCTCTGACCCTGTCTAACATTCTCGCAAGTTTCCCGGTGCTTGATTGCGACTGCCTCCGCCAAGTCCCACTTCATTCGGGGCGTGATCGCCGCTCGTTGGGAAGGCGACAGGTGGGCCATAATCCGCTCCACAATGACCATGGCGGCTTCAGCCCGCGTTCTGGGCGGCAGATTGTCGAACCCATGAGCTATAGGACCCCAGCCACCTCCTCGGCGACGCCTCCGCTCGCTGCCTGCAAGCTGGCAACGGCGGTCAGACTTGGTCCTAGCCAATAAACAGCCCGCTGGTTTGCACAAGAACATTGTCCCCTTTGTAGCAGGTAGCTATTGTTAGGTTGTCTTGTTTTACGTATAACTATGAATGATTGTTTCTTTTCCATTTGACCTTTCCTCATCGGCGCTTTATACGGGCGGGAATGAAAGTCCTGGATACACACCCCCAGCGACCGTCACCGCCTGAACCGTCACAAGAATTAAATTATGTCTTATTAAGACTTTACATTTTTCTTGGCTATGCTAGTTTGGGGGTGGCGATGGACAAAACAACCAGCCGCCGCATACGGGGGAAATATCGATGCCCAATTCCAATCTGGCAGAGGTTAAAGCGCTGGTGCTGAACATCGCAGCGGAGGCAAACGATTTGAAATCGGCGGCGGGCGGTCACGTTACGAATGCCGTGGCCGGCTGGCTGGCTCCTCTATACCTGCTGGAGGCCCGGGATAAATTGACGTCATTGGACGGTACCGCACGTTTCAAGGTTTTGCCGGCATTCGTTCAGGACTTGGGCCACGCTGCGCCGTGGCGATCATGCGGCGGAGCGGTTGCAGCTTGAGCGTGACCGGCTCAACCTGTCGGAGCGCGACGCGGAACAAAAGTGGCGGCCAAAGATCGATGCGGGATTGAGTCAGCTTGCGCAATATACCAAAGGCAATCCGGAGACTCGCGCAGCTTTTGAACATTTGAAAGAACTGGTGCGTGCCCAAGTAAAGCCATATGACTACCAGGAATTTCGGGAATGGCTCAAACGGCCGGAAATCCGCAAAGAGTTCTTTTCAGAACTCACGCGCGGCCTCAGCCCGGAAACCTTGCAGCAAATTGAAAAGGAAATGCACCCGTCATGAACCGCCGCCGTCAACCCCAGCCGCAACCTGTCAGAAGTTAGTTTATGGTTCGCAATGGAAAAATTGCCCGCCTGCCGCGTGAAATCCGCGATGAACTGAACCGTCGCCTGTCAGAAAATGAAGACGGCGGTTCATTGCTGCGCTGGCTCAACGATTTGCCCGCCGTGCGGGCTATGCTGGCTAAGGAATTTGGCGGAAGCGCCGTCGGCAAACAAAACCTCTGCGGATGGCGTGCCGGCGGCTTTGCGGAATGGCAGGCGCGACGGGATATGTTGGAGCAAAGGTGCGATTGCGCGGCGAATGCCAAAGAGTTGAATGCGGCCGCGGATGGAAAGCTCACCGATCATCTGGCCACCGCCCTGGCCGCACGCTACGCCGCCGCGCTTTCGGGCTGGGACGGCGAGGCCGACGAGGCGTTCCGGCGGAAATTGCGGGTCTTGAGCGGGTTGTGCCGGGACATTGTCGAATTGCGCCGGGGCGACCTGAGCGGGGCGCGGTTGCAAATGCAGCAAGATCGGCTGGCACGCGAGCAGAAAAAAATCGAACCGGTCAAACTGGGTCAAGCCAAGTAAAACCAAAATCTCTGAAATCCACCATCGGCCGCCACAAAAAGCCGCGCCAAACCGACATCCTCAAGAGTTCCTTTCCCGGAGCGCCGAGCATTGCTCGGCCCCCTGCCGCGTACCCTCGGAGCGCCGGTCTCCGATCCGGCTTGGCTCCTCCTTCCCCTTCTGTGGGGCACCACGAGAGTCCCACCCAAGACCGCGAACGCGCGGTGCTTCCCCCCGCATAAGCGCACGTGAAAAATTTCACAAACTTTTCTTGCGAACGGCCCGCCCAGTTGCTAAAAGACGTCCTCTAATTTGGAGTTAGTTGGACGACTTTTGTTCGGTAGCGGATTTAATTTAAGAAAGCAGTGATTTTTCCGAAGTGGACAAACAGTTTGCCGCTGGTGCTGGCCGTTTTGGCCGCGCTGGGCGGGGCGGGCGTGACTGCCGGCGTGACGATCTATCTGACGCCCAAGTATTATCGCGTTGGATATCAGCCGGTGCAGCCCGTGCCATTTTCGCATCAGGTCCACGCCGGCCAGTTGGGCCTGGACTGCCGCTATTGCCATAATGGCGTGGAAAAATCCTGGTTCGCCAATCTGCCGGGCGCCTCCACCTGCATGAACTGCCATAATCTGGTGATGAAAGACGACCCGGTCCTGCAGCTCATCCGCGACAGCGCCACGAACAACACGCCGATTCCCTGGGTGCAAGTCCACCGGCTGCCGGACTACGTCTATTTCAACCATTCCGTCCACGTCACGCGGGGCATCAGTTGCGTGGAATGCCACGGCCGCATCGACCAGATGGACGAGGTGCGCCACGCCAAGCCGCTGAGCATGAGTTTCTGTCTGGACTGCCATCGCGACCCCGCGGCGGCCATCCGGCCGCCTGACAAGGTGACGAAGTTGGACTGGCAATGGAGCACCAACGCCATTCAAAATGCGAACCTCCAGGAGATGAACGGGCAGAAATTCGTCCACGACTGGAAGGTGGAATCGCTGCAGAGCTGCTCTGCGTGCCACCGCTAATGAATTTACGATTGACCATATTTGATTTACGCGCCGCGTTCGATAATGGACGTTGCGCTGGACTATTCTCCAATCGGCCATCGGCCATCGGCCATCGGCAGTTATTTTCCTGATGAATTCAAATCCGGCAACTCCAGGTTCAGCGTCCGCCACGGGCCGCCGTTATTGGCGCAGCCTCGATGAACTGGCGGACACGCCGGAGTTTGCGGAATGGCTGCAGCGCGAGTTTCCGCGGGGCGCCAGCGAAATGGAGGACGGCCAGAGCCGGCGCCAGTTCCTCAAGCTCATGTCGGCGTCGTTTGCGCTCGCGGGCGTGGCCACGCTCGGCGCGGGCTGCCGCCGGCCCGAGGAGTATCTGGAACCGTACGGCAAGCAGCCGGAGAATTACGTTTATGGGGAGCCCCAATATTTTGCCACCGCCATGCCCACGCGCACCGGCGCGATCCCGCTGGTGGTCAAATCCTGCGAGGGCCGCCCGATCAAGATCGAGGGCAACGCCCGCTACCCGGGCGGCAACGGCGGCACCGATCGTTACGCGCAGGCTTCCATTTTGGACCTGTACGATCCGGACCGCGCGCGGCATTTCACGCATGACGGCAAGCCCGTTTCGCGTGACGAGGCGCTGAAATTCCTCGACGAGCTGTCGCAAAAGCTTGCCGCCAACCAGGGCGCAGGCCTCGCCTTCCTCGCGGAAAGCAGCACCTCGCCCTCGCGCGCCCGGCTGCAAGAGGTCATCGCGCGGAAATTCCCGAAATCGCAGTGGTTTGCCTACGACGCGATTGATTCGGATATTCATCAACGCGCCGCGTCGTTTGCCTTCAATGAACGGGTGAAACCGGTTTTTCATTTCGACAAGGCGAAAGTCATCCTGTCGCTGGATGCCGATTTTCTGGGCGGCGAGGACGACGCGCACAATCATATCCGCAAATTTGCCGCCGGCCGCAAGGCGGGCGAAGGTATGTGCCGGCTGTATGCGGTGGAAGCGCTATTCACGCTGACTGGCGCGAACGCGGATCACCGGCTGCGAATTCCGGCGGGCGAAATACTCCACGTGGCGGCCCATATTCAGTGGAACGTTGCCAGGGTCCTGGGCATGATGCCGGGGTCCTTGGTCAACACCGAGCCTGCGGGCGTTAATTTTAACTGGATTGTCGAATGTGCCAAAGATTTGCAGGCCAATAAGGGACAATGTTTGGTTGTGGCCGGTCAGCGCCAGCCGTTGGTGGTCCATCTGATGGCCTACGCGATGAATTACGCGCTGGGCAATATCGGCAAGACGGTAACGCTGCAGCCGGCTGGACAGAAGCCCGCGGCGCGCCTGAAAGATGCCGGCCTGAATGCGGCCGACACACTCGTCATTCTGGGCGGCAATCCGGCGAGCCATTTAAATTGGCCGGCGAAGCAGAAACCGGCGACGGTTGTCCGGGTGGGTTATTACGACGACGAAACCTCGGAAAGTTGCGACTGGAATTTTCCGGCCGCGCACTACCTCGAATCCTGGGGGGACGCGACGACCTACGATGGGATTCTCGTGCCGGTTCAACCATTGATCCAGCCCTTGTTCGGCGGTCTGACGGAACTGGAGTTTCTGGCGCGGCTGGCCGGAGAATCGCAGACCAATCCCTACGAAATTGTTCGCCAGACGACCTTCGGGGTCTGGGATGGGGTTAACCCGGAAGAGGCTTGGAAAAAGTTTTTGTTCAACGGCTTTTTGAACACGGAAAAGACGGGTTTGTCGGACTTCAAACTTTACGGAGTGCCGATCGCTCAAGAACTTGGCAATGCCCTAATCAATTTGCCTACCAAAGAAAGTCTCGAAGTCATTTTCTATCGCGACGCCAAAGTGGACGATGGCCGCCACGCCAACAACGGCTGGATGCAGGAACTGCCGGATCCCATCACCAAGATGACCTGGGACAACGCGGTGCTCATGAGCCGCAAAACGGCCAAGGAATTGGGTGTGCAGAATGGCGACGTGGTAGAGATTTCGCTGAACGACCGCTCGGTTGCCGGTCCCATTTGGGTGCAGCCGGGCATGGCGGATTTTTCGCTCGGTCTCGCGCTCGGTTATGGGCGTGAAAAGGCGGGCCGCGTCGGCACAGGCGTCGGTTTCAATGCCTATAAGATTTTCAGCGGCAAATATATCGAGACCGGTGCGACGCTCAAAAAGACCGGCGAGACGCACATTCTGGCCTGTACGCAGCATCATTGGAGCATGGAAGGGCGTCCGGCCGTGCGGGAGTTCAATCTTGGCGACGTCGAAAAGGAGTTGACCGAAGCGGGTAGCGATACAACTGAGGAGAGCGTGGCCGAGGAAAAATTCCACGGTGTCGAGCCGCCCATCGTCAAGTCGCTGTATCCGAATCCGCTGGATGAAGCCAAAAAGACGGCCTTGCATCAATGGGGCATGACCATTGATCTCGGAGCTTGTGTCGGCTGTGGCACCTGCATCGTGGCCTGCCAGAGCGAGAACAACATTCCGATTGTGGGCAAGGACCAAGTGCTGCGCGGACGCGAAATGCACTGGATGCGCGTGGACCGCTATTTTACAACCGATCCCAAGCGGAAACATAATCCCAGCCGCTTTGATCTTTCGGCGGACATGAACCAAAGCGACGACCGGCAGCAATTCGAGGAGTGGATTGATGACGTGCAGGCGGTGAACCAGCCGATGCTTTGTCAGCAATGCGAGACCGCGCCCTGCGAAAACGTCTGTCCCGTGGCGGCGACCGTTCACGACCAGGAGGGCCTCAACGTCATGGCTTACAATCGGTGCATTGGCACGCGCTATTGTTCGAACAACTGCCCGTACAAGGTCCGCCGGTTCAATTTCCTGGATTACAACAAGCGCCCTTTGACCGAGTTGAAGGGGACGCTCTATTCCACGACCCTGACCCACAAGACCGACGGCCAATGGGACTTGTTGCGCTGGTGGAAGGAGCCGAACAGCGGCATGCGCACGGAGGACGAATGGGATCTGATCAAGCTGTCCAAAAATCCCGATGTGACCGTTCGCATGCGCGGCGTGATGGAGAAATGCACCTATTGCACGCAGCGCATCGAGCAGGCCAAAATCGCCCAGAAGGCCAGGGCCGGCGCCAGCGACAATGTGCGCCTGACCGAAGCCGCCGGCAACGTGCCGAAGACGGCCTGCCAGCAGGCCTGTCCGGCCGGCGCGATTGTGTTTGGCGACGTGAGCGATGCCCAAAGCTCCGTATCGAAGCAAAAAGCCTCGACCCTCAATTATTCGGTGCTGGGCGATTTGCTGACCCGGCCGCGCACCACGTACCTGGCGCGCGTCCGCAATCCAAACCCGGCGATGCCGGATTACCATGCGCCGTTCAGCACGGAGGAATACGACAGCACGCTGCTGACGGGCGAAAAAAGCTGACGAATGTCTGAAATCGCGAACATCGAGGAACTGAAACGGCTCGCGCCGCCGGCTGAGTTGCGCCGCGCGCCGGTCATCGAAGGCAACCAGGGCCTGGGCTGGTTGACGGACAAGCTGTCCGCGTTCGCGGAGGGCAGGGTGCCGCTGTGGTGGTGGGTCTTGTTCCTGCCGGCCGCCTTTGCGGCCACGGTCATTTTCCCGGTTTGCCTGTTCTATCAGGTGTTCACCGGCGTCGGCGTCTGGGGCAACAATCATCCGGACATGTGGGGCTGGGATATTGTGAATTTCATCTGGTGGGTCGGCGTGGCGCATGCCGGCACGCTGATTTCCGCGATGCTGTTTTTGACGCGCCAGCACTGGCGCACCACGATCGGCCGGATGGCGGAGGCGATGACCGTCTTCGCGGTCGCCATGGCGGGGTTATATCCGGCCATCCACGTCGGCCGCGCCTGGTTCGACTGGTTCATGTTCCCGATCCCGAATTCGAACGGCTTGTGGCCGCAGTTCAAGTCGCCCCTCATGTGGGACGTGTTCGCGGTGAACACGTATTTGATGGTCTCGTCGCTGTTCTGGTTCATGGGCATGATTCCCGACTTTGCCGTCTTGCGCGACCGCTCGAAAACCCGCGTGCGCCGGGGGGTTTTCAGCTTCCTGGCCATGGGCTGGACCGGCTCGGCCTGGCAGTGGCACAACTACGAGAAGGCTTACGTGGTGCTGTGCGGCCTGTGCACGCTGCTGGTGTTCACGGTGAGTTCCATCGTCGGCCTGGACTTTTGTACCGCGCAGATAGCGGGCTGGCACGCCACGATTTTCCCGCTCTATTTCGTTATTGGCGCCGTGTTTTGCGGCTTTGGCATGATGCTGGTGCTTTTGACCTCGCTCCGCAAACTGTGCGGCCTGGAGAACATCATCACGCGCAGCCATCTTGACAAGGTGGCCAAGCTCACGCTCGTCAGCGGTCTGATGATTGATTACATCTACCTGATGGAGATTTTCATCGCCTGGTATAGTGGCGACCCTTACGAGCGCTGGGTGTTTGGCCACCGTTTCTTCGGCCAGGGCTACCTGACCTTTGGCTGGATGCTCCTTGGGATCAACGTCTTCGTCACCCAGCTGTTGTGGTTCAAAAAAATCCGCTCTAATTTGCTCCTGCTGTTCGTCATCGGCGTGCTCATCAACATCGGCATGTGGACCGAGCGATTCGTCATCGTCGTGGGATCGCTGTACCAGGATTTCCTGCCGGCGAACTGGGGCAAGTATTATCCGACCATTTGGGACGTGGGCCTTTATGTTGGCACGCTCGGCGCGTTCTTCATGCTTTATCTGCTGTTTGTGAAATTCCTTCCCGTCATAGCGATCTCCGAGGTGAAGGGCGCCATGCCCCAGGCGGATCCGCATCATCCCCTCGGTGGGGCGCAGAAAGGAGGCCTCTGATGAGCGAAAAAGTCTATGGCCTTATGGCTGAATTTGACTCGCCCGCCGCGCTGCTCCGCGCTGCCGAACAGGTGCGCGCCGACGGCTACCGCCGCTGGGACGCCTACACGCCGTTCCCAATTCACGGACTCGACAAGGTGATGGGGTACGGAAATTCGCTCGTCGGCTGGGTCTCGCTGGCGCTCGGAGCCGGCGCGTTCTTGTCCGTGGTCTTCCTGCTGTGGTATGCCAATGATTTCGACTATCCGCTCCTGGTCGGCGGCAAACCGCTGTTCAGTCCGCCCATGACCTTTGTGCCGTCCTATATTTTGATGATCCTGGGGGCCGCGGTGGGCGCGTTGCTGGGCATGCTGGGCTTTAATCAGCTTCCGCGCTTGCATCATCCGCTCTTCGCGAAAAAGCGCTTCGAACTCGCCACGCGCGACAAGTTCGTCATCGTGATCGGCGCCAACGACGAAAAGTTCTGCGCCACCGAGACCCGCAAGCTGCTCGCCGCCGCCGGCGCCGGGCACATCGAAATTGTGGAGGACCCGGAATGATCCGCATTCTTCTGTCCACCGCCTTGATCGGCGCGGCGCTCGGCGCGGCCACGGTCGGCATTTTGGGTGTGCCGGGGCGGCTTTCGCGCAAGCCACCGGTGGAGGTGTATTCGGACAAATTCTTTCCGGGCATGGATCGCCAGCCGAAATTGCGGCCCCAGGAGCCCAACAGCTTCTTCGCCAATGGCCTGAGTTCGCAACTGCCGCCGGCGGGCACCGTCGCGCGCAGCGAGCCCATCCAGACCGCCGGCGGTCCGGTGTACGGGTTTGAAGATTCGCCGGTCAACACTGGCCGTCTCGCGGGCACGACCAATTTTGTGGAGACGAATCCGCTGCCCGTGGATGAAGCGTTGCTCCAGCGCGGGCGCGAGCGGTTCGACATCTATTGCGCCCCGTGCCACGGGCGGCTCGGCGACGGCAACGGCGTCACCAAGAGACTGGGCGTAATGCCGACGGTGGCGAATCTCCATGACAAGCGCATTGTGGAACTGACCGATGGGGAGATTTTTAACACCGTCACCCGCGGCAAGAGCACGATGGGCGCGTACGGCCCGCTGATGCCGGCGCAGGACCGCTGGGCGGTCATCGCGTATTTGCGGGCGCTGCAATTGAGCTGGCTCGGCACCAAGGACGATTTGCCGCCCGCGCAACAGGGGATGCTGAAATGAACTTGACTTCCGCGCCGAACAACCAATCCAAGCCCGAGTTCAGGAGCCTGCTGCCGGGCGCGATGATATTCTTCGGCGGGGCGCTGACGCTCGCGGGCGTGGTGGCCAGCTTCATGCGCAACGGGGGTGGGGAATTTGGTTTCGCGTGGCTGCTGGCGTTCATGTTCTATTACAGCGTCGCCCTCGGCGCCCTGTTTCTGGTGCTGGTGCATCATCTGACCGATGCCGGCTGGTCCGTCGGCATCCGGCGCTTTTGCGAACATCTGGCCTCGCTGTTGCGCCTGCCGCTGATTTTCCTGTTCCTGCCGATCGGCCTGCTCGGGCCCAAGATTTACAAATGGATGACGCTGGACCCGGCCACCAATAACATCCTCGCGGCCAAGCACCCGGTGTTTACAATTCCTGGTTTCTGGATCACCTCCGCAATATTCTTTGGGATCTGGTGGCTGCTCACTTCGCGGTTGTGTTCGCTGTCGCTGGAGCAGGATGAGACCGGGGCGGCGGAGTGCACCCGAAAGATGCGCTTCCATTCGGGCTGGGGCATTGTGGCCTTCGGGCTCACGCTCACCTTCTCGGGCGTCCTGTGGATGCAGGCCGTGCAATATCAGTGGTTCTCGGCGATCTACGGCGTTTATTTCTTCGCCAGCAGCGTCTGGGCGGCGCTGGCGTTCATCTATGTCATTGCCGTGGCCATGCTACGGCAGGGCATCTTGACGCCGGTGTTGAAGGACAGCTATTTCTATTTTATTGGCGTGTTGCTGCTGGCGTTCACGCTGCTCTCCGCCTACGCGGAGTTTGCGCAATATTTTGTCGTCTGGAACGCCAACATGCCCGAGGAAACCTTCTGGTATCTCCTTCGGGAGCAGGGCGGCTGGTGGTGTCTCAGCCTGATTTTGATTCTCGGCAAGTTCTTTGTGCCCTTCTTTGCGCTGCTGCCCATCCGCACCAAGACCAATTTCAAGGTGCTCATTCCCGTGTGCTTTCTGATCGCCGTCATGCATTTCGCGGACCTCGCTTTTAACATCCTGCCCGCGTGGCATCCCGGCAGCCATCATACCCGATGGCTTTTCCTGCACGTCGGCTGCGTGCTGTTCATGGGTGGCGTGCTCGGAAAGATCTTCATCACGAAATTCAACGCCCATCCGCCCTACCCGCAGCGCGATCCCCGCCTGCTCGAAGCCATGGGTGTGAATCTCCATACCGTCGGCGACCTCGTTGACGCCAATGCAGGAGGCGTGAAATGAATCTCGAACAAAGCAATCGCGGTTCTGCGGCCGCCGTGGGCTTCCTCATCGTCAGCGTCATTTTCGCCGTGCTTGCCTTGGGGGCGAAGCTGTCGCAGCCGGTTCCGGCGGTGGATGCCGACCGTGGCGCCCAGCGGAGCAAGGCCCTGGCGGAGGTTCGCGCGGCCGAGGATCAGGCGTTGAACACCGCGGCGGTGATCGACCCGCAGCGGGGCATTGTGCGCCTGCCCATTGAGACCGCCCTGCAACTGGCGGCCCAGGCTTGGCAGAACCCCGCCGCCGCACGCGCCAACTTGACGGCCCGCGCCGAAAAAGCGGCGGCGGAATTGCCCAAGGCCCCCGAAAAACCCAGTGCTTTTGAATGAACGACACGACAAAAAGCTTCAGCGTGGCCGGGATTGACGCCTCATGCCGCGTGCCGCTGCTGGCGCTGTTTGGGGGTGCGGTGGTGTGGCTCGTGCTGGGCCTGCTGTTGGGCCTCGCCGCCGCCATGTCGTTTCACGCTCCGGACCTGTTCGCCAATTGCGCCAGTCTCAGCTATGGCCGGGCGCAGGCGGCCGCCAACGACCTGCTGCTTTTTGGTTTTGTCATTCCCGCCGCACTGGGAGTCGTGCTCTGGATTTTCGCCCGCCTGAGCCAGGCGCCGCTGGCGCTGCCCATCGTTCCCGTCGCCGCCGCCAATCTCTGGCACCTGGGCGTCTTCATCGGCACGGTCGCCATTTTGCTCGGGCACAGCACCGGCTACACCTGGCTGGAGTATCCCCGCGCGGCGGCGGTGTTGCTGTTCGCCGGCTTCATGCTGGTGGCAATCAGCGCCACGGCCACTATGGGCTTCCGGGCAGCCCGCGCCACGTACCCGTCGCATTGGTTTCTGTTTGCGGCCCTCCTGTGGTTTGCGTGGAGCTACTCCTCGGCCAATCTCTTCCTGCTTTCCGGCCATCCGCCCCGCGGCGTGGTGCAGGCGGTCCTCGCCTGGTGGTTTGCCAACAACCTGGTTTTTGTGGGGCTCGGACTCCTGGGAATTGGAATTGCGTTCTATTTCCTGCCCAAGTTGGCTAACCAGCCGCTGGACGGCTCCGGTTACAGCTTGTTTGCATTTTTGACCTTGATCTTCTTTGGCACTTGGTGCGGCATTCCGCAAAGTGCGCCCGTGCCGGCCTGGTTGCCGGCGACCAGCGCCTTTGCAGCGCTGCTGTCCCTGATCCCGGTGCTCGCCATTGCCATTATTGCGTGGAAGACGGCAGCCCCGGCGGGCTTCAGCGTGACCGGCGGGCCGTTTTGCTTCGTGAAATTTGGCACGCTGAGTTTTATCGCGTCGGCCTTTCTATATCTAGGCGAGTTTTGTCCGCGTTACAGCCGCGCGGTGGACTTCACCTGGTTCGGTTTTGGGGTCACCCAATGGCAATTGCTCGGCTTCGCCGGCATGATACTCTGCGGCGCCATCTATTACATTCTGCCGCTGGCCGTGGAAAAGGGTCTGCCGTTTCCAATACTCGCCAAGGCAACTTTCTTCTTCTTCGGCATCGGCGTTCTCCTTTACGTGGTTCCGCTCCTGATTGGCGGAGTGGTGCAGGGGCTGAAGCTGCGCGATGCTAACATTGCCTTTGCGGACATCAGCGCCGGCGCCCTGATGTTTTACCGCATCAGCACAACCGGCCAGCTTCTCGTCCTGCTCGGTTCCCTCTGCCTGCTGCTGAACGTTTCCGTCCTTGCGATCCAATGGAAGCTTGGTCTGGTCAGGGCCTTGATTGCGGCCGTGAAAGCGCCGCTGGCCGTCGAAGAGGTGAAATCATGAAGACCGGTTTCTCCATTTTCCTGGCTGCGTTCGTGGCGCTCGGTGCGTCCTGGTTTGGGTTCGTTTACGGGCCGCTGGCGCAGCTCGGCGGCGAAAAGCAGACGGTGGTCCTGCAGTCGGCCGATAATTGGCCGCCGCAGCGCACCGGCGAAGCCGCCTTGGGTTTGCAGGTCTATCGGGCGTATGGCTGCGCCGCCTGCCACACGGAACAAGTCCGGCAGACGGACGCCGCCAATGAGATCACGCTGACCAGCCTCGGCGCCCACAAGCCGCAGGATTTCAGGGATTTCATCCAGTCAATGATGATCGCGCCGGAGCTGATGACCGCCTCCAATACGATCGTGGGCAACCTTGAGCGATGGAACGGCGACGTGTCGGTGATCCTGTACTCCGGCGAAGACGCCACCGTGGTTTCGGCCCTGGCCGCCAAACTCAAGCCGGTCGGCGTCAAAGCCGAGGTCCGCGTGGTGGCCATCGGCTCGGACATCAAGCGCGGCTGGGGCCTGCGCAAGAGCGTCGCGGCGGATTATTTGTATGACCAGCCGGTGCAGTTGGGCAATCTGCGCGCCGGGCCCGACCTGACTTTGATTGGCGTCCGCGCGCCGGATCTGAACTGGCAGTTACAGCATCTCTACGCGCCCCGTTCCCTCGTGAAGAGCTCCACCATGCCCGCGTTCCGCACCTTGTTTCAAGTGCGTAAAAAAATTGGCGGCCAGGCTTCGCCGGAGGCACTCGTGTTGCCCGGGGAATATGCCCCGGCGGCTGATTTGGAAGTGGTGCCCACCGCCGCGGCGCGCGAGCTGGCGGCGTACTTGGTCAGCTTGAAAGCCAACGCGCCGCTTTACGAAGCGCCCTTTACCCCCGTTACTGCAGCCAAGTAAATGAGCGACGAAAATAAATCCTGTTGCAATGCCTCAAACGGAGAGCCGGCCGTCAAGCGCTCGGCTGCGCCCATGTGGATCATCGTGGTGACGCTGACACTTCTGTTCTTTGGCGGGCTTTATCTGGACAGCCACGGCGGCTGGTTTAATGCCAGAGTCTATTCACCCTACAACAGCGCGGAACGGTTGGAGTCGTTTCAGCCCCAGACTGGCGCGGGGGCGGTGGCGGCCCAGGGCAAACGGGTTTATGAAGCGGTGTGCGGCATTTGCCATGGCAACGACGGCGCGGGCAAGCCGGGACAGGCACCGCCGGTCGCCGGGTCCGAATGGGTGCTGGCCAAGGGCGCCAACCGCTTGGTGCATATCCCGCTGGAAGGCCTGAGCGGTTCGCTCATGGTCAAGGGCAAGGAATGGAACCTCAACATGGCCGCCATGGGTGTGGCCCTGTCCGATTCCGATCTGGCCGCCGTGCTCAGCTACCTGCGCACCTCCTGGGGCAACCAGGCCGGCGAAGTCACCGCCGACGACGTGAAGAAGATCCGCGATGCCATCGGCAGCCACCCGCAGCCCATGACCGGCGATCAGTTGATGAAGATGCCTGAATAATTGGCGATGATACAAGCTTCCGACTTGGACGAACTAAAAGCCTTGGTGGCGGAATTGCGTGCTGATCACGTCGCACAAAAGGAGAAGGAACGGCGCGAACGCTGGACGCGTTACGTCTCGCTGTTCATGGTGGTCGTGGCCGTTCTGTCGGCCGTGGCCAACTTGAAGGGCGGCGGCTTTTCCACGCGCAATCTGAAGGAGATGAACGATGCCACGTTCAACCAGACCCAGGCCTCGGACCAGTGGGCCTTCTACCAGGCCAGTTCCATCAAGGGCAACCTCTGCGAAATCGAATTGGAACATCTGTCGGCCGCGCCCGCCCCCGATGCCGCGGCGGTTGCCCAAATGAAGGCCAAAGTGGACAAGTATGACAAGAACAAGGCCGAGTCCAGCGCCCTGGCCAAGAAATTTGAGGCTGCCCGCGAGGCAGCGCGGAAACGCGCGGACGCCGCCGCCCAGAATTCCAAAGAGATGGGCCTGGCCATCACTCTGTTTCAGGTGGCCATCGCCCTGGGCGCCATGTGCCTGATCGTCAAGAAAAAGCCGCTCTGGTTCGTCTCGATGATCCTGGCTGCAGTCGCCGCCGGGCAGATGGCGCACGTGTTGTTCATCACGTCGCAGTGACGGCGGTTGTTCGCTCCGCCAATCGTCGCCGCCCGGCGCGTGCAGCACCGGTGCCAAGCCGCCCCGCGGTGTGGGAAGTTGCAAGATAAGCGCTGCCCATCTCCGGGGCGCCGATTTGGCTTGCCAAAAGCCTCGGCCGGCAGGCATTTTCTGACATGGCAGCAACGCGTATTTCCAATCTCGACGAAACCTACTATCAGGCGGCGGATTCTTTTTTCGCCGCGAACCACAAAGTGGGCCTGACGTTTGACGACATCACGCTGGCCACGCTCTATTCCGAAATCCTGCCCCGCAACACCCAGCTCGGCGCCATGCTCGCCGAAGGCCTGCACCTGAACATCCCGGCGATTTCGGCAGACATGGACACGGTCACCGAATCCCGCATGGCCATCGCCATGGCGCTCAACGGCGGCCTCGGCCTCATCCATTACAACATGCCCGAACACGACCAGCTTTCCCAGGTCAGCCGCGTCAAATACCACGTCCAGGGCCTGATCCAGGACCCAATCAAGGTGGCGCCCGAGCAGCTCATCGGCGATGTGATCGCGATGATCGAGCAGAAAAAATTTGGTTTCAGCACCTTCCCCGTGGTGGATGGCAAAGGCAAGCTTGTGGGCCTGCTCTCCGGCCACGTCGTGAAGCCGCGCTACGCGACGAAAAAAATCATCGAAGCCCTGACGCCCCGCAAACAGGTCCACACCATCACGAAAAAAGAGCTGGGCAAGGACCCGATTGCCCGCGCGGACAAGTTTTTCACCGAACACCTTGGCATCCACAAGCTGCTGGTGGTGGATGACGACGACCACCTGGCCGGGTTGATCACCATGAGCGACGTCGAGCGCATCACGCAGGAACGCGAGGCCCAGTTCAAGCCCGCGCGCGACGCGCAGTTCCGCCTCATCTGCGGCGCCGCGGTGAGCGCCACGCGCAACGCCTTTGGAGAACTGGATCGCGAGCGGATTCTGAACCACGTTGGCGCCCTGGTGGAGCGCGGCGTGGACACCGTGGCGGTCTCAACGGCCCACGGCCACAGCAAGGGCGTGGGCGACATGGTCAGGGTGCTGCGCGGCGCCTTTCCGAAGCTGCCCATCATTGCGGGCAACGTGACCAGTGCGGCGGGTGTGGAATATCTGGCCGACTGCGGCGCCAACGCCATCAAGGTTGGGCAGGGGCCCGGTTCCATCTGCACCACGCGCATTGTGGCGGGCGTCGGCATCCCGCAAATGACGGCGCTCTACGTCTGCGCGCAGGCGGCCGCGAAGCGGAAGGTGTCCATTCTCGCCGACGGCGGCATCACCAAGTCGGGCGACATCGTGAAGGCCTTGACGCTGGCGCAGGCGGTGATTTGCGGCGGCATGTTTGCCGGCTGCACCGAGGCGCCCGGCGAGGTCATGGAAATTGGCGGCAAACTCTACAAGCAATATCGCGGCATGGGCAGCCTGGCGGCGATGAAGGCGGGCAGCGCCGCCCGCTACGGCCATGAAAAGGCCGATGCCAATCGCAAGGTCGCTGCGGAAGGGATCGAGGCGCTCAAGGAATCGGTGGGCTCGGTGGACCGCGTCCTGGGGCAGTTAATCGGCGGCATCCAGAGCGGCATGGGCTATGTGGGCGCGGCCAATCTGGATCAGCTCCGGCAAAAGGCCCGCTACATTCGTGTCAGTCCCGCCGGCCAGCGCGAAGCCGCGCCGCACGACGTGGTCGAATTAAAGACCGGCACCACCGACGGCAGCCGGTGATCGAATGCTGATATGAACATACGCAATCTCGACGACCAGCCGCCGTTCATCACCAAGGACGGCTCGGAGATCCGCGAACTGCTGGCGTACCGCAATTCCGTCATCCGCAACCAAAGCCTCGCGGAGGCGCGGCTGCCCGTCGGCGGGGCCACGCAGGAGCATTACCATCTACGCACCGAGGAAATCTATTACATCACCCACGGTACCGGCAAAATGCGGATCGAGCGCGAAGTGCGCGACGTGAGGGCAGGGGACGCCATCGCCATACCGCCCGGCCAGAAGCACAAGCTGTGGAACACCGGCCCGGATACGTTGCGCCTGCTCTGCTGTTGCGCCCCCGCCTACGAACACGCGGACACGGTCATCACCGAAGAATGATTTGACGGTTCTCCCGCCCTTCGCGCCAGCGTCGTGGAGTGCGTGCGGCCCCCGCCGCTGTGGTCCGCGCCCACTCTTGTCGTGAGGCAACCTTGTGGTAGCGGTTAGACCCGTGAAGGGCTCCTGGTTTTGTAGGATCAGACTCCGACCACTCCGCCGGCAATTTATATCCCAACGGCCGCGTACCTCTCACCGTTTCATAGCTGCCCCACCAATTACTATGTCTCCACCTCTTCGTTTTGAGTTGACATCCAGCGCCTGATTAACTAAATTAGATTCTTAGCAGAGAGGTGTACCCAGTTTAAACAACCAACAAGCTTGGAGGCAAAACCGTGAAAACGACCCGTTTCCTGAAGATACCCCGCCGTTCGATCCCAGCCACATCAGCCATCTATTGCATCATCTTCGCATGCTCTCTGACGCAGGCAGCCACGATCACGTGGACCAACGCCGCCGGAGGATGGAATACCGCCATTAACTGGAGCCCCAACGCCGTCCCCGGCAGCAACGATACCGCAGTGATTCCACAAGGGGTGGTGTCACTGAACAGCGCTACCACCGCCGGCGGCATCGTCTTGGGGACCAACGGCCCGGGCGCGACATCGCTTTCACTGGACGGCTTTGCGCTAAGCCTGAATGGACCAATCACCGTGCATCCAAGCGCATCTTTGACGATCGACAGCGGGACGCTCGTCGGCAATACCAATGCAAGCCTCCACGGCCTGGTCAGTTGGAGCTCGGGCTTGCTCGGAGGGACGCTGAGCGTGGCCAGCGACGGGACCCTGCTGGTCACCAACGCCGTGAACCACGACATGCCCAATTGCATCCTCACGAACAACGGAACAATCCTGTGGACGGCGGGCGACATCAGAAGTGGCGGCGGGAGCCCAGGAACGTTCATCTACAACTACGGCGGTTGGACTGCCCAAAGCGACAACCAGCTAACGACCTCGGGGTACAACGGCCAAACGACCTTCAACAACTACGGGACGCTTCGCAAAACAAACGGAAGCCCTACCAGCCAGACGACGATCGCCAATTCTGTGCTGTACAACCAATCGGCAGGCGAACTCGACGTGCAGGCAGGGAATCTGTCTCTGCAAGGCAGCGGCAACTTCACCGGGGGCTTCATTACTACCAACGCGACCGGAACAACCCTGTTTGCCCAAGGGAGCTTCAATCTAAACGGAACGGCAACCGGCAGTAACGTTATTGAAAACGCTGGAAACCTGGTTGGAACCAACGTCATCAATGGGGCCATCCAATGGGTCGCCGGAACTTGGAACAACACCGTCGTCACCATTCCAAGCAATAGCTTGGTTGTCGTCGAGGGCGGGACCGGAAACAACGACCTGGCCGACTGCATACTCACGAATTATGGAACCTGGCAATGGGCCAGCGGCACGCTGAGAAGCGGGAGCAGCAGCCCGGGAACGTTCATTTATAACTACGGCGTGTGGGAAGCGCAAAGCGACGAAGACTTGACCACCAGTGGCTACAATGGCCAGACCACGTTCAACAACTACGGGGTATTCCGGAAAACTGCCGGCAGCCAAGGCAGCCAAACAGCCTTCTCAGGTGGGACCGTGCTCAATCAAATTGGCGGTGCCATCGACGTGCAACAAGGCAGCCTAACACTGCAAGGAACGGGAAATTTCACCGGGGGCACCGCCAACAACCCAGCCGGGACGATCAACCTTACGGGGGACAGCGACACGATCAACGGAACTGCGATCACAAACTTTATCCAAAACGGCGCCAACCTGACCGGAACAAATAGCCTCAAAGGCGGATTTACCTGGATCGCCGGGCTCTGGAACAGCACCGTCATCACCATCCCTACCAACAGCCTCGTGGTCATTGCCGGAGGCACCGGATATAACGACATGGCCAATACCATATTGACCAACTACGGGACGGTGCTCTGGCAAAGTGGCACCATCCGCAGTGGGAGCAGCAGCCCGGGGACCTTTGTGTATAACTACGGGAATTGGCTTGTTGAATGCGACGAGGATTTCACCACGAGCGGCTACAACGGTGCCACCGTCTTCAACAACTACGGTACTTTCACCAAGGAAACAACAGGCGGAGACACAACGTTTTCGTCAGGCACAACCTTTAACAGCAGCGCCGGCGTAACCGTCGTTTCCGGCATGCTGGTTCTGCAAGGGGCCGGAAACTTCCCGGCGGGAACACTGAATATTGAAAATGCGGGGCTAAACCTAGAAGGTGGCGGCGAGCTCACGGGAGTGGCTCTGACAAACACAGGTATCATCTACCTGGACGGAGGCAACATTACCATCAATGGCACCACCATCGGAACCAACACCGTCGAAAATGGCGGAAACCTCGTCGGAACCAATGTCATCAACGGATACGTCACCTGGATCAGCGGAAATTGGAACTCAGCCGTCGTGACCGTCACCTCCAACTCAATCGTGACGATTACCAACGCCGCCGTCGATCACGACCTGGCCAACTGCATCTTCACGAATTATGGAATCGTGATTTGGAACAGCGGCGACATCCGCAGTGGTGGCAGCACTCCGGGAACCTTCATTTACAATTTCGGGACTTGGGATGCCCAAAGTGACCAACAACTCACAACGTCTGGATACAATGGAAACGCCACCTTTAACAACTACAGCATCTTTCGTAAATCCGGCGGCGCCAGCGAATTCGCCAGCGCAACCACCTTCCAATCACCGATACCATTCAATCAACTTGCCGGCGTCATCGACGTGCAAGACGGCACCAACGGCCTGCAACTTTCACTCCAAGCCGGCGGAAGCTTCACCGGCGGCTTCATCACCACCAACAAATATGGTCTGACCACGCTGGGCTCCGGCAATTTCAACCTGAATGGCACAGTGACCGGCACCAACACCTGGGAAAACGGCGGTAATCTTATCGGCACCACCACCATCAACAATGCCTTGACCTGGGTTAGCGGGAATTGGAACACGGCGCCTTCGGCAACCCTGGTTACCAATGGGCTCCTGATCATCATCAGTGCCAACGACCACGACCTGGCCAATTGCAGCTTCACCAACTTCGGAACCGTGCTTTGGAACAGCGGGGACATCCGCTGCGGCAGCGGCAGCCCCGGAACCTACATCTACAACTATGGGCTCTGGAATGCCCAAGACGACCAGCAACTGACGACCTCCGGCTATAACGGAAATGCCACTTTCAATAATTATGGGAGATTCATCAAAACCGGTGGCAGCAGCACCAGCCAAACGTTGCTGGACAGCCCGGTATTCTTAAATCAACCGTATGGAGTCCTCGACATTCAGCAGGGCAATCTCACCCTCCAAGGTGGCGCAAATCTCAACGGCGGCTACATCACCACCAACACCACGGGAACCACCTTTCTTTCCGCCGGCAACTTTAATCTAAACGGCACCGCCACCGGCACCAATGTCATCGAAAATGGTGGCAACCTCGTTGGCACAAACGTCATCAAGGGAGCCTTGGAATGGTTCGACGGCAACTGGGACAGCGCGCCCTATGTCACCATCACCACCAACTCGGCACTCCTGGTCATCAGCGCCAACGACCATGACCTGCCCAACTGCATTCTCACCAACAGCGGCATCGTCACTTGGAACAGCGGAGACATCCGCAGCGGCAGCAGCAGCCCCGGCACTTACATCTATAACTACGGGGTCTGGAATGCACAAAGCGACCAGCAACTGACCACCAGCGGCTTCAACGGCAGCACCTTCTTCAACAATTACGGCATCTTCCGCAAATCCGCAGGCACCAATACCACCTTTGCTTCCGGGATCGAACTGAATCAGCTTGCCGGGGCCATTGACATACAACAAGGCAGTCTCACTTTCCAAGGTACCGGAAACTTCGCCGGCGGAACCGCTAACAACCCCGCTGGAATCATCTACCTTACGACCGGCGTGGACAATATCAACGGTACCGCGACTGCAAACATGATTCAAAACACAGCAAATTTGGTGGGCACCAACGTCATCAACGGCAATCTGACCTGGGAAGCTGGCGTGTGGAATAGCATCGTCATGACCATTTTGAATGGCAGCACCGTGACCGTGGCCGGAGGCACCGGAAATGACAATGACATGGCCAACTGCATACTAACGAACAAGGGAACCCTCGTTTGGAACAGCGGAAACATCCGCAGTGGGAGCTCCAGCCCGGGGACATTCATCTACAACTATGGTCTGTGGGCGGCGCAGTGCGACCAAACGCTGACCACCAGCGGATATAACGGAGACACCATCTTCAACAACTTCGGAACACTGCTAAAACAATACACGAGTGGGGCCACAACCCTGGCGAGCGGAGTCACTCTGACCAACACTGGCACAATGAACGCACAGTCCGGCGACATCCTGTTGCAAGGGCCATATACGCTGGTCAACGGAACGCAAATGACCTTCGGACTCAACGGGACCGGGAACAACGGCCAAATCACGCTGCCCGGCCCCGCCACCTTTAGCGGGAGCGTTAGCGCCAACTTTAACAATCCGTTTTACTGGCCGACCGTGGGCTCCACCTTCACCCTGCTCAACTACACCTCCGAGGCTGGAACATTGTTCCCCAGAACCAACCTGCCGGCCTTCATCACCTGGCAAACCAATTACAATCCCACCGACTTCAGCATCACCGTGGCAGCGCGCTCGACCAATCCCGCTCCTTCCACCCTTTTCTACACTAAAACAAGCCCCACCAACCTGTTTTTGGAATGGTACGGTGATCATACTGGCTGGCAGCTCCAAAGCCAGACCAACTCGTTGTCCATCGGACTGAGTAACAACTGGACTGTTGTCACCGGCTCCGGCTTGACCAACCAGATTCTCACGGCTATCGCCGCCACCAATCCCACCGTCTTCTTTCGCATGATCTATCCGTAACCAGAGCTTTGATCTGGGCATGGCATAACATTGAAACCCGGACCTCATCTTGGTTACGCCGGAGCGCGGGGCGGCTGGCCCGCGTGTTTCCGGCCCTTCGCCATTTGCCACCTTCCCGCCGATCAGGCGCCCTGTGGGCGCTGCAGCCGGGTTGCAGGCCGCCGCACATTTCAACGTTTCAAGTCTGGCTTGCCACCCAATTCCCTGGCGCGATCCGCAATCATCTGGTAGTGTTCAAACATTGAGCGAGGTTACACAAATTCTGCAGTCCATTCAGCAAGGCGATCCGCGGGCGGCTGATGAGTTATTGCCGCTAGTCTATAACGAGCTGCGCAAGCTCGCGGGGGCGAAAATGGCCGGCGAAGGCCCCAATCAAACCTTGCAACCCACCGCGCTCGTGCATGAGGCGTGGCTGCGTCTGGCCGGGAACGGGGAAGCCGAGTTTGCCAACCGCTCACATTTCTTTGCCGCCGCCGCCGAGGCCATGCGCCGTATCCTCATCGACAGGGCCCGCCACAAGCGCGCGCTGCGTCACGGAGGTGACCAGCAACGCATGGACCTTGAAGATTTGGAAATAGCCGTAATGGGAGATGAGGATGAGATTCTCGCCGTACACGATGCCATTGACAAACTTGCCGCCCAAAACAAGGTGGAGGCTGAAGTCGTAAAGCTGCGTTACTTTGTCGGGATGACCATTGACGAAGCGGCCCAAGTTCTGGGTATTTCCGTCCGCACTGCCGACAGCTATTGGGCCCACGCTCGCGCGTGGCTCTTCCGCGAGATAAAGAAGCACCAATAATCCGCCGTCGCCGTCGGACGGTGATCAGATCGCTGCCAGGCGCGAGTGCAATCTGGCCAAACGGAGAAGTGTGCCGACTCCTCGTGCCAACCTTCTTCCCCAACCCAAACCTCCTCCGAATCGGACCCTGAAGCATTTTTGTAAAAATAATCTGCATTTTTCTCCCCGTTATTCCGCCTTGTCCTGTGACAGGCGATTTTCCCCTGCCAACCTAAACCAAACCTGGTGCACTGCGCCAAAAGGATAAAATAATGAAAACACAGCTAGCTTGTCTGCTCATCGGGCTGTCACTATGTGCCAGCCTGCCTCACGCCGCGGCCCAAGGCACGTCCTTCACCTACCAAGGCCGGTTGAATAACGGCTCAAATCCGGCTTACGGATTTGGCTGTCGGCGTCACCAACGGCCTCTTCACCGCCCCGGTGGACTTTGGGCCGGGGATCTTCGCCGGCACGCCTTACTGGCTGCAGATCGGCGTGCGCACCAATGGCAGCGCCACGTTCAACGCGCTGACGCCGCGCCAGCAGTTGACGCCGACGCCGTATGCAATCTACGCGGAAAACGCCAATGCGGCGGGGTTGAGCGGCACAATTCCCGCCGGGGATTTGAGCGGCACCTACGGGAGCGCCGTGACGTTAAACAACGCGGGCAACAGCTTCGCTGGCAGCGGGAGCGGATTGACGGGCGTTAATGCCAGCCTGCTGGACGGACTTGCCCCCGCCAGCCTATGGCAAACCACCGGCAATGCCGGCACCTCGCCGGGAGTCAATTTTCTGGGCACCAGCGACAATGAGCCGTTGATTTTTAGGTCCGACAATCAAGTTGGCTTGCAACTTCAATATGCGGCGTCCTTACCCTTCGGCCTGGGTTCAGAGTCGGGAATCAACCTCATTGGAGGTTTTGGGGGCAACACGATCTCCAATGGCGTGGTCGGTGGAACCATTGCGGGGGGCGGTTATGCGTTTAGGCTCGGGGCCCTTGGCGGCAATGTTGCGAACGTGGTGACGGGGGATTCAGGGACCGTTGGCGGCGGTGCCGGCAACACGGCTGGCTATTTTGCCACCGTGCCGGGTGGCTCGGATAATTCGGCGACCGGCAATTATGCCACCGTGCCGGGTGGATATGACGATTTGGCGGGCGGGGTTTATAGTCTGGCCGCTGGGCAGCAGGCGCAGGCACTGCATCAAGGCGCCTTTGTCTGGGCGGATTCACAGAATACGCCGTTTGCCTCCACCGCCAACGACCA
>JBEKZM010000099.1:0-23607 GCA_049509875.1 Verrucomicrobiota bacterium
AGCTTGGATGAGATCTTGACCGTGATGGTTGCCAGTCACGGGGACATTTCGGATTTGTTGTTCATTCCGGGAAAGCCACCGCAAGTGGAAGTGTATGGGCTGCTGCAAACCCCGGCCTTGGAATGGCCCACCCCACCGCAGGACGCCGCGCTGATTGAGCAACTGGCTGCCATCATCATCGAGGACAATCCCAAGCTGCTCCAGGACCTCAAGGAGCGCGGCTCCTGCGACTGCAGCTACTCCTTCCGCGATCGTTGCCGGTTTCGGGTGAACATCTATCGGAAGAATCGGCATCTGGCCATGGTGTTGCGCTTGCTCAAGCCGCTGGTGCCCTCGATCACCGCCGCGGGTTTGCCTCCGATCTTCCATGAGCTCATCAAGGATAAGAACGGCATCACCTTTGTCACGGGGGCGGCGGGCAACGGTAAAACCACCACGCTGGCCGCTCTCCTGAATGAGATCAACCAAACCAGCAATGTCCATATAGTCACCCTGGAGGACCCGGTGGAATTCTTGCATGTGCCCGCCAAGGCCGCGATCAGCCAGCGTGAACTGGGCCACGACTTCTTCTCTTTTTCCGAAGGCCTGCGCTCGGCTTTGCGGCAGTCGCCCAAGGTGATTCTCGTGGGCGAGATTCGCGACCGTGAAACCATGGAGATCGCCCTGAATGCGAGCGAAACCGGCATCATGATTTACACCACCCTGCATACCATCAGCGCCGGACAGACGATCAACCGTATTTTGGGCCTGTTCCGAAAGGATGATGAAAAACAGATTCGGGAGCGCTTGGCGGGTTGTTTGCGCTACGTCATCGGTCAGCGGCTGGTGCCCAAAAAGACTGGCGGTCGCCTGCTGATTACCGAAGTCATGGGACAAAACCTGCGCACGCAGGAAGCCATCATGCTGGGCGAGAGTGAGACGCGGCGGCTGCCTGATATCATTGAGGCGGGCAACCATGCCGGTTGGCACAGTTTTGAGCAATCCCTGCTCCAGGCCTACAAACAGGATTTTATTACCGAAGAAACCGCCATGCTTTATGCCACGAATAAACCCGCCATGCGTCAGATGTTGGACGCGTCCCGGGGGCATTCCGGCTTCAACCGCGCCAAAATGCAGGCCGGCCAGATGATTGTCGTGCCACCCAATCCGTAAGCCTCTGGCGCGGCATTACCCATCGGATCCCGGATTTAATCCCCCAAATCCGAAGTCCGTATGTGCCTTATTATGAATCAATGAAATCCGTCTATCACCGACCACCAAAAAAAAGCTCCGAAAGGCCCTCTCTAGAGTCCTGAACTTTGAATTTGAGTGTAGACAGATCAAGTTGCGCATTCCAATGATTTCGGTCACCCAATCCGATATTATCGGACAGCGATCCGATAATTGTCGGACGCTCGTCCAGGCTTGTCGGACAGTTGTCGGAGCGTAGCGACGCCCAGGGAGCAGTCTTACAAGGGTGTCCGAAATGGGTTAAGGTTTTCGCCTCCTGTTTTGTCTGTTTTTCGGAGCCGCAGGCGACGAGTTTTCTCGGCGAAGGTGAGGCCCCCATCAGCTCCCAGACCAGCAGAGCTGGCCGTCCCCAAATGGGGTAGCGCCGACCACCGGGAACTGGCGGGTGATGAGGGTCGAGCCCCTTACCTGCCGGTCGTCCAGGATCTCCAGCAGGTCGCGGTACTGTTTGCCGGCCACCGCTGCCACCCCAAAATCGTCGATGGCAATCAACGACGCTTTGGTCAGTTTTTTGAGCAGCTTCAGGAGGCTGCCGTCGGCTTGGACCTGCTCCAGTTCCCGGAACAATTTGGGAGCATAGTACTAACAGAACCGGTGGCCGTCGCGACAGGCTTGATGGGCTAGCTAGCGTCCCTTTCGTGCTTTCGCGCACACCAAACGTGCAAGGCAAGTAAGCAAACCGCACATCAGGCCGACATTCAGGATGCCAAGAACCCTGGCGGCCATAAGCGGCATCCTCAGATCGTAAAACTCGTAGTCGCTGAAACGGTAAAACACGATCAACGCTGCGTGATCGACCCAAATGTAGCCCAAAGGGAGTGGCAAATAGTGGCCGCCCAACAGCATGAATGCCGTCGCGCCAATAACGCCAATTCCAAACCCGCGCAGCGCGGCAGATGCAGTCGTCCCACCCTTCCCAGCCCGTGCATGTGCCTGCTGCAGCTCCCGGTCGGCCGTTTTCTCATCCTCCGCGCGCAAATCGGTGGCCGGCGCCCTCGTTGCTATTTCCATATTTTTCATAGACCCCTCTCCTTTCGTCTTCGTGGCAGCAAAGATCTGCTACCACATGAGATTGGCAACCACCCCGGCGAATCTTACGCGACCGTCCGTCGACAGGCGTCAACCCGTTTGGGAGTTGACAGGCCGGCATATTGCATTACTTCTTTTAAAAATGGATGTAAGCGTGCCTGACAATCGCCAAATGGATATCGAGCCAGTAGCCGCCGGCTAGGTTCCGTTGGCAACCTTGGCCGCCTTTATTCCGCAAGCTGGCGGCCCAGAAGACTCGATTCGTAAGAAATGCGCGAGTGGATGCCTGAACAGATGTGACTTTGCCGGCCGGGCGTCTGCCTGGACCGGCTGGATAGGACAGCAAATATGCCTAAATGCGATCTCAAGTCGCCCGAACCTCCCCGGGATATTCCGGCTGGTGCGCAGCGGGAACACTTCTATGTGACGGGCGGGGCACTGTCCCTGAAGTCCGCCAGTTACGTGCCCCGCCGGGCGGACGAGGAGTTGTTCAGCGCCTTGGGCACGGGGGAGTTCTGCTATGTCCTCACCTCGCGGCAACGCGGCAAATCATCGCTAATGATTCGCACCGCATATCGCCTGCGCGTCGCCGGCCACCGGGTGGCCTTGCTGGACCTGACACGAGTCGGACAGAACGTGACGCCGGAGCAATGGTATCTGGGGCTCTTGGATTTGCTCGGCGAATCGCTCAATTTGCAGGAGAAACTGGACAAGTTCTGGAACGAACAAAAGGAAACCGGCCCGATGCACCGCTGGTTCAATGCCTTGATTCAATTGGCGTTGCCAGCCAGTTCGCAGCCGCTAGTTATCTTTGTGGACGAAGTTGACGTCGTGGACAGCCTACCATTCTCAACCACTGAATTCTTTGCGGCCATCCGCGAATGTTACAACCGCCGAACCCAGGATCTGGCGTTGCAGCAATTGTCTTTCTGCCTCCTCGGGGTGGCTTCCGTGGCCGACTTGATTCGCGATCCGCGCGCGACCCCCTTTAACATCGGTCGCCGGATTGAACTGACCGATTTCACCGCCGAGGAGGCCCACCGATTGGGCGTGGGCCTGAATTCTCGTCCGGACCAGCGGCGTCGCATGATGGAGCGAACGCTCCATTGGACCCACGGACATCCCTATTTGACCCAGCGGATTTGCGCCGCCCTTGCCCTGGTTCCCGCTTCCGGACCTGCGGATGTGGATCGCGCCTGCAAGGAATTGTTCCTGGGCCACGACGCGCGCAAGCGCGAGGACAATCTGCTGTTCGTCGCCCGGCAATTGTCACGGCCTGACGTGGATCGTACCGGGTTGTTGGAGTTGTACCGCCAGGTGCGACGCGGCGGGAGGGTTCGGGACGCTGACACCGACCCGCTCATCGAGGCCCTACGGCTTTCCGGCATCACACGCTCCGAACAAGGGCAATTGCAAGTCCGGAATCGAATCTATCGGAAGGTCTTTGATGAAGATTGGATTTCCCAAAACCTGCCTGAGTCCGAAGTGCGCCGACAGCGCCAAGCCTTTCGCAAGGGCGTCCGCGGAGGCCTGTTCGCGGCGGCCGTGGTCGCGGTAGTGATCTTTCTGTCATTCCTGTGGCTAGAGAATCGCCAGGGCCATCAGCAATGCGACGAGCTCGGCGCCGTCTATGATAAGGTCCGGACGTACAGCGATTCATCGCTTATCACCTTGCAAACCGGCCCGCTGTCAATCGGCGTTGAAACCCGCTTTGCCTTCGCGCGTCCCAACAAATTTCGCATGGATTCATCGCTCAAAATCATTTTCGGAGAAATGCAGGTACACGGATTCTGTGACGGGCAGAATATATGGATATATGTCCCCACCCTCAACGAATACATGGAACAGACTGCCCCGCCCGACCTGGCCGCGTACCTCGAAAAGGGCGCCCAAATTGAACCCATGTTTGAGATCCTTCGTCAGGCTATCCCCATCTACGCGACCCTGTTGAGCGCCAATGCCCGGCAATCCGTTCATGAGCACGCGCAAAATTTGCGCCTCGAAGGGGAGGAGTCCATCGAAGGCCAGCCCGCCCGCCGCTTCGGATGGATCGAGAAGAGCATTTCGAGAGTGCCACAAGGAGACGGCAACTTTCTCAATGAGGAAGTCGGCATTCCCACCAAGGTCTGGGCGAGACAGGCTGACGGCCTTTTCGTCAAATCGACCACCGACCTGAAAGCCTTGCGCGTCGGCTTGGGAGATAACAAAGTCCAGATCATGAAATTCTCCGGCACGAATAATATGACCGCCGTTGCCGAACATCGGGACATCCGAATCAACTCCCAGCTCGACAACACGGAGTTTACCTTCCACCCGCCGGCGGGTGCCCGGCAAGTAGTCAGGCTGGATTTCACCAGGACGTTCCCCGTTTTTCTCGATCCATCACGCCCCTTGTTGCAGCCATGATTACCGGCTCCCATTGGACAGATCTGATTGCGGCTCGCTTGGGGCCACATGACGCGGCTCAACTCCCATCCAAACTTCAAGCCATTGCCAGGACATTGACATTAGCAAATGTCTTTTATATATTCACAAGAGCTAAAGGACCGGACGTGTTTCAATCCAAGCAACAAATGAAGAACTGCCAACGACGTGCGGCTTTCACGTTGATTGAGTTGCTGGTCGTCATCGCCATCATAGCCATCCTCGCCGCGCTGCTGTTTCCCGCTCTGGCGTCCGCCAAAAACCGGGCGCAAGGTGTCCGCTGCCTGAACAATTTGCGGCAGACAACGCTCGGTTGTAGGATGTACACCGACGACAATCGAGGCTGGTTCGTGGTGAATCTGGAAGGCCAACAGGCGGCTGACGGCCAGAGCCCGGGGTGGGTCAAGGGTTGGCTGGACTATGACGGCGCTTCGGATGACACCAATAGTACCCTGCTCGTCGACGGGCAATACGCCCTGCTCGGTCCCTATGTTCGCTCGCCGCGTCTCTTTTGCTGTCCGACCGACAACAGTAGGAATTACGGTGCCGCCGGTGAGCCGCGGGTACGCAGCATCTCCATGAACGAGGCGGTGGGGCCCAACTCCGACGGCACGGCCGCAGGCCAGGGCGTGTACCTTCCCGCCCCGGCGTTTTCTGTTTATCTCAAAGAAAGCGACGTCATTAACATCGGTCCTTCCGACTTGTGGGTGCTGATCGAAGAACATCCCGATAGCATAAACGATGGCGCTTTCTCCTTTCAAATGCCCACCAGCATCCTGTTCACCAAATGGTATGACATGCCCGCCAAGTACCATGGAAATTGCTGTGGCTTCTCCTTTACCGACGGCCATGTCGAAATGCACAAATGGAACTCGCCCGACGCAATTCCAGGGGTCACGTACGTCAGCCTCGGCAGACCTACCGTGGCTCTGGCCGATTCAGATTTCCTGTGGATGGCGCATCACACTTCAGCCCTCTCGAATGGACAGCCGCTCCCTTATTGAATCCAAACGTTTATGGCTGGCATGAAACCCGCATTGGTCGCACTCATCGCAGCACTGGGCACGCTGGTCTTTATCCTGATCCCACTCCGCGCTCCAGGGGCTCCACAGATATTCAATCTTGTTGCCGCCCAAAGCACTGTCACACTGTCCGGCACCATTGATGTATATGGTGCCTCGGCGTCCTTGCAACCGCAAGACACGGGCAGCCTGGCAACCTCCTACTCGGGGACAATCAACGCCGACTTCGGCAATTCCCAGATTCAGTTTACGGGCGGCAGTTCAATTGCGGCTCTCAACGATGGCAGCTGGCAACCTGCGCCTGGCGGAAGTGACGGAGAAGGACCCGCTGATTATGGCGGCACGGCTCAATTTCAAATTTCCATCTTTACCGACACGGCCTACGCCGCGATGCGTAACGTGGTTCTCGACGTGAACAGCGCTTCACTCTCGATTTCCAATGGCGTTTTCGACACCACCAATTTGCTCTTTTCCTTCTCGACGAATATCGTTGGGGCTATTGACTACTTGGATGATTTTGGCGACAGCGGTTCCGATCCTCTCAGCGGCAGCCTGACCGACAACGGGGGGGCAAATGCCTATGTTACAATGACAAATGGTCTGTTGGAATTAATCATCCCAGTTTCCGCCACGTATGTGGTGGGTAATTCCCTGGCGCTGGACGGAACCGTCCTTTATTTGGATGGACAGTTCGTGGCGGTTCAGGCTCCCCCGCCATGGATTACATCAGCGGTAATTAGCCAACACGTCGCAACCGTTACTGCCACAAACACCACCAGCCTTTCTCACTTACAAAGTTCGCTGGATCTCGCCACGTGGCAGGCAACGGATGCCACAGCCACGTACATTTCTGGCACGACAATCTTTGTTCTGCCAGCCACCAACCTGGTGACATTTTATCGAGTGGAAAGATGAGTCATCGCCATGCTGGCAAGTTGGACCGCGCAGCTGGAGACCCGGTGGCTAAGTTGAAAACCATCCGGGCAAAGGTGGCCGCTCCTGGCTGATGCAGCGGCTATGGTATTTCCCCATTAATCCCGCCATTTGATTTCGAAAATTGACAACGTGGGGACCGCCGATGAAGCGGTCGTGTACATTGCGAATGTCGCAGGACATGGCCTGCTTTGCGTCAATCCTCTGCACCCGCCAGACCCGGGATTCCAGCCGCGGTTCGCCCGCGAAGGCGCGCCAGGCAGCCTCGTGGCGTTCATCTGCACTGGCTGAACGACCGAACCATAGCATAAGAAAAGCCAGAATCGGCCCGCCAATCTGGAAGGACAGGCAGTGAGACTTCGACCAAGCAATCGTTCCTCGTTGATTCATAACTTGGCACTTTTAAATGTGGAGTTTCAGTTGCCGGCCTTCTGGCCGGCCTGCCCAATACTGGCGGTGGCAGTGACAAACCTTACGCGATGGAGCGGGCAGCTTCGAAATCCCGGGCCTAGCGCGTTATGCCCTGGTTCAAGAAAATGAAGATATAGTTCCCCGCCAATATGAGATCACCATCACGCAATTCGTGACTCTTGATCCGCAAACCGCTTTGGTTGACGGCCGTGCCATTTCGCGACCGGAGATCTTCCAGCACACATCTCCCGTCGGCGGCTCGAACGACAAAATGAACCCGGCTCAACAACTTGTCCTCGGGCAGGCTGAGGCCGCGTTCAACCTGTCTTCCGACCGTCAATTCCACCCCCACCAACGCGTGCCGCACGGAATGGTCCTGGTCCCGCCAGACCAGAATTGCGGCCGGAGGCAACGGCCCGGCATCAGACACTAGGTCCGCAATAAATTGGAGCCGCGTGGCCAATTGAACGCTTGGGACGGGAAATCCGGAAATCGTTTGGCAGGCTTGCTTTAAGCTCGACGATGACAGGAGGGAATCGAATTCAGGGCGTTTCATTGTGGGCTTTTGGCGTCGCCATGGCCGAGTTGCATCCAATTTCTGTGCGCTTCACGAGCTCCGCGGAGAAGAATTTTCTCACACCGATGTTTAACGGCGTAGATTGCATTGGGAAGTTTGCCGTATTTCAACCCGAGTTCCTCCGGCGTCGCGGTTTCCTCGAGAAGTGCCGTGTAAATTGCGAAATTCTCGGACGTAACCCGCTGCTGCAACCTCCACATGGCGGCGGCCAATAGGGCGCTTTGCCACTCCTCGTCATCCCGCGCCGCAAAATCTTGGGGTGTTTGCAGTACGTCTGGCAGCGCCCGCTCAGTTCCCTCCTCGGCATCCGCAGCGGGAATCGGAGAGACCGTATCCTCTTTCTCGTCTTTGCGGCGCACGGACCTGACGCGGTTGCGAATGACGCCCCACAGCCATGCTTGAAATGGGCCAATCTTGGGATCGTAGCCGGCTCCCTGGCCGCACCGGCAGCGGATCAAGGTGGTCATGACCTCCTGGAGCACGTCTTCGGCGGAGTGTTCATTCAACCCCTGCCGGCGGGCGTAGGCAATGATCGCGGGCCCAAACTGGTCGTAAACTTGACGCCAGGACGCATTCCAAGCGGTGGTGCGTCCCGGGGCATAGGCGACCGGTCCCAGCGTCCTTGAGTTCGTTTCGCTCACGTCTTGTTGCCAAAAGAATATGTGAAAATATTTATAAGTACAACAAGAGTCGATGTCTTCCAGCCCAAATCCCCTGCAAATGGATTATGCGTTCCATTCCACGCGTTGATGGGCGCCTGCGTAAGAATGAGACGTCGCCATGCCATATGCTGCGTCGGGCGTTGAACCCGGCGGACAAATCAACAACCAAACAATCAAATAAGCAATCAATATGAAAACGATCATCCAACTCACAAAGATCCTCGCGCTGGCCGCATTGGCGTCGGTTGCCGCTCCGGCTTCGGCTGAAATGCTGGATTTCGCGAGCCAACTCGAAGGGCATGTGGTGCGCGTCATGCCCAACCCCTACAACACTTCCAAATGCATCACGGATTATAAAGTGACAGACTACGGCTCCCAGCGGGTTCATTTCAAGATTACCGCGACCTATGGTGACCTGACCACCCACTCGTGGGACTTTTTCCTTGAGCCGGGAGGGAACTACGACTTTTACTGGGACACTTGCACCGTGTTCGCCGTCAACGCTATCGTCTATAGCCGCGGCTGAGCTGGGCGATCAGGGCGGCCGGGAAGGTAATCGTTGGGCCATTCCAGGAAGGAATGGCCTCCTTTCTTCTAGTGGAGGCTCGCGGTAGCTCGCGGGACTGTTCTTCGAAAACGAAGCATTTCTCCAACCGGCGTCGCTGCTCCAAAATTCCACAATTCTAGGGCGCCATTGTGGTCAGAGGCAGTAATTCTCCGGAACACCGTGGCGCCAGGCCATCTCGACCCAGGATTTGCAATCCTTCAGCTTTTATCGCATAGTCCAGACGAGCCCACGTTGGCTCCTCAAAAAGACTGTGCAAAACGAACCAACCATCAAGTTGGAATTCCCCATGCCTGCCGGTGGGGATGGTTCGCAGTTGGTCGGCCAACAGATTGGCAGTTATCGGCTGACCCGACAATTGACGAGCGGGGGCATGGGCTGGGTTTACGAGGCCGTCTCGGACAAATGGCCCAGGCCGCTGGTTGTCAAAGTTCCAGCCGGCGGCCGACTCGCATCGCTGGAGATAAGGAAGCGCTTTTTGCAGGAAGTCCATGCGGTCAAGTCGCTTTCTCATTCCGGCATTGTGGGGGTGCTGGACGACGGCGAAGAGGATGGGATCCTCTACATGGTGATGCCGCTGGTGGAAGGCAAAACTCTGGAACAATGGGTGTCCGCGGTGGAACCCAACAACGGTTTGAGATTGGCCAAATTCTCCGAATTGTGCGCCATTGTTGCGGCGGTTCATCGCGAAGGCAAAATCCACCGGGATCTGAAGCCCGCCAACATCATGATTGACAAGCATGGGACGATCCGGCTGCTGGACTTCGGAATAGCGCGCTCGTTCGAATCGGAAAGGATGATGACTCACACGGGCATGGCGTTGGGCACACCGCTCTGCATGGCGCCCGAACAAACGACCCACACGATTGCCATTGGTCCACAAGCGGATGTTTATGCCTTGGGCGTCATCTTGTATTGGCTGCTCACCGGCCGTTATCCGATTGAGGTATCGGGACTGACGCCGGACGAGGCATTCTGGGCCATCCAGAAAGTTCGTCCGACCGCGCCAGCTTCGCTGAACCCGACCATTCCCGCGGCGGTCGATGCCATCGTGCGCCGGTGTTTGGAAAAGGAACCGGCCTTTCGGCCGAGCGACGGCGATGGGCTGGGCAGCCAACTGGCGGCGGCGCTCGACGAGGCCCGGGCGGTTCCAGAAGCGTGGCTCCAAACAAACTTTGTGCCGGCGGAAAGCAGCGGTTTGAAGGCGCGGGAATTGAAGAATGACACCGCAGTCATGATCGAGGTCGCCGGCGGGGCCGTTTCCCTTAAATCGCCGTATTATGTCGAGCGCCGCGGAGATCGCGATTTGCTCGAGGCGCTGGTCAAGGCGGAGAGCATCGTTTTGATCCAAGGTCCCAGACAGATCGGCAAAACTTCCCTGCTGGCGCGCGGCCTGGAAGCTGCCCGCAAAAGCGGCCGCAGCGCGGTCAGCGTGGATTTTCAGTCTTGTAATGACGAGGTCATTGCCTCCCTGAAATCGCTGTACTTGCATCTCGCCGCGGAAATTACAGATCAACTGGTCCTGCCCAGTTCCTGCGAATTGAATTGGGACGAAAGGAGATCAGCCAACACGAATTTCGAGCGATTCCTGTCACGGAAGGTTCTTGCGGGAAAGAGCGGGCCCCTGGTTTGGGCAATGGACGAAGTAGACCGGCTTTTTACCCGTCCGTACTGTAATGAACTGTTTGGCATGCTTCGGTCATGGCACAATGCGCGCTCGTTGGATCCCGCTGGCCCCTGGGCGAAATTGAGCTTGGTCATGACCTATGCCACAGAAGCCAGCCTCTTCATAACGGACCCGAATCAATCGCCGTTCAATATCGGAGTCCGCGTCATTTTGGAGGACTTCAGCATGGACCACCTCGCGGACCTGAACCGCCGCCACCAAGAACCCCTCACTTCCAATAAGGAGTTAGAACGTTTCCATTCCCTGGTGGGGGGCCATCCATATTTAATCCGAGCCGGTCTTAATTTCCTGGTCCGGGAACATGTGCGAATTGCCGATCTGGAGAAAATGGCAATTGCGGAACGAGGGCCTTTTTTCGACCATTTGCACCGAGCCGGCGCGATGGTCAGCCGCGAACCTTCGTTGATGTTGACGTTGAAGGCTTTGTTGAAAAAAGAACCCTGTCCGACCGCGGCGGACTATTATCGTCTGCGAAGCGCCGGCTTGGTCAATGGAGAATCCCCCGAAACCACGCAATTGCGCTGCAATTTGTATGAGAAATTTTTCGCCGAGCTGCTCGGCGCAGACGCGGAGGGCTAGCTAAATTCAAGTAAATAACCCGACTGCTGCCGCGAAGTGCACGCGCGTAAGAATCGCCCGGGCTGCGGCCAGTAATTATTGGATGCCGTAATACCGGGGAAGTGATTTCCGCCGGATTTGGATTGGCATCCCGGCATTTTTGACGCACGGCAAAATGTACGCAACGCACTCAAAATAGTCAGGCCAGCTCATGACCTCACACGCATCCGGCACGGGTTTTGGGGACAGGGACGCGGCGAGCGGCTTCTATGTCACCGGAGGCGCACTATCGCTGGATGCAACCTCCTACGTGCCGCGGCGCGCCGATGAAGAGCTGCTGGCCGCGTTGCAGGCGGGCGAGTTCTGCTACGTACTGACGTCCCGGCAGCGCGGCAAATCTTCATTGATGATTCGAACCGCGCAGCGCTTGCGCCTAGCCGGCGTCCGGGTTGCCTTGCTCGACCTGGCACGCTTGGGCCAAAACCTGTCGCCTGCCCAATGGTACCTCGGCTTGTTGGATCTGTTGGGGGAATTGCTCGGCCTGCATGAAGAACTGGAACATTATTGGGACGAACATCAGAAGGCCGGTCCGATGCGCGTTTGGTTCAACTCCCTGACGGACGTTGCCCTGACCGCAGCTCCCAGCCCTATCGTCATCTTTGTGGACGAGATTGATTGCGTGCGCAGCCTGTCGTTTTCGACGGACGAGTTCTTTGCTGGGGTCCGTGAATGCTACAACCGTCGCTCGCAAGACAGCCGGTTATCCAGGCTGAGTTTTTGCCTGTTGGGCGTCGCTTCGCCGGCTGATTTGGTCCGCGATCCCCGCATCACGCCGTTCAACGTCGGCCGTCGCATTGAGCTGACGGATTTTTCCACGGAAGAGGCCAGGCCGCTGGCGGCCTTTCTCCATCCTGATCGTGCGGTGCAAATGCTGCTGCTGAAGAGAGTGCTCTATTGGACCAATGGCCACCCTTACCTGACTCAGCGGCTCTGTGCGTCACTTTTCCACCGGTCGGCATCAAGAGCGGCCGAAGTGGACGGGGTGTGCCGGGAATTGTTCCTCGTCCCCGAGGCTCGCAAGCGGGATGACAATATTCTTTTTGTCGCCCAACAGCTTCTGCGCAGCGACATTGATCGCGCTGCCTTGTTCGATCTGTATCGGCGGGTACACCGCGGCAAGTCTGTCCGTGATGACCCGACAAATCCCTTGGTCGAAGCTTTGCGGCTTTCTGGAATCACCCGGTCGGATGCCGGCTTGCTCGCGGTCCGAAACCACATTTACCAGAAGTCTTTTGACCGGAAATGGATTTCCCAAAATCTGCCCGAGGCCGAACTGCGCCGTCAGCGGAGCGCCTTTCATCGTGGCATTGGCGGCGGGTTGATCATAGCAATTTTTATCGCGAGTATTTTGTTCTTGGCCAAGGCCCGCCTGCACGAAAACCGGGAACAATTTATTCGCGATCATCTCGGCGATATTTATGCACACCTTGACAGCTACAGTGACTCTGCCGTCATCAAAGCGGAGTCGGGATTGCTTTCCCTCGGGGCGACCAACAATTTTGTTTTTGCCCGGCCGAACCGCTTCCGACTTGATGCGTCCATCAATTTCATTGTCAAGGAAGTCAGAGTCGATGCCTGCTGCGATGGAAAATCGCTCTGGGTTTATATTCCTGCGCTGGGCCAATACCTGCAAAAGGCGGCGCCTGAAAACGTTATGGACCTGGTCAATCAAGGCTCCAGAACCGAGCCGATGAACGACTTGCTGCGTTACGCCTTTCGCATTTACGAAATGGTATTGAGCACAAATGCTCATCGACTGCTGGTTGACAAGATTGACAAAAAGTCGCTCAAAGTCAGCTCGCCGCGCGCTGAAAGCGACCTGTACTTGATATCCTGGTCTGAGGCTTGCACCGTCGTCGTGCCACAACGGGACAAGAAGTTTATTCATCACGGAGCCATTGTGAACGCAAGGGGCTGGCTGCGTGATCCAGACGGCGTGTTCGTAAAAACCGAAATGGACCTTTCCTCCTTCAAAGAGTCACTGGCTTCATCAGAGATCATGTCGGTGGCATTCCCCGGGACAAACATCACGGCCACAGCCGAGCATTCGAATATTAAAATCGATCCGGATGTTAGCCGCGTTGACTTCGCATTCCATCCGCCCCCGGAGGCAACGCCGGTCGCACGGCTGGATTTGATGAAATTGATCCCCGGACTGGCGAATCCCCAGCCGACAGACCCTTGAAGACAATATGGACCTCAAATTGGGCTAGCGCCCGCGCAACCAAGCCTCTTCGCCTCGCCGTACTGTCGAAAAATTAAAATTCCTCCACTCCGTAATGTCCAAAAAGTCACTCCTTGCGATTCATCCAACCGGCAACGCAGATCACCAAAAACGCAAACTTCACGCGGTGACATCATCGGATCAACCCTGATTGATAACCCCGTTGGGCGGCTTCAAGTTCCTCGCGGGGGAGCAAAGCCCACAATTGCTCAACCACGCTTTGGAGCATGATCGGGCTGTTTTTGGCGATGGAATCCTTGCCTTGCTGCAATAGGAGAGCCGCGCGGGCCTGATCAGAGATTTTGTGCCGCTGTGCTTCCATACGCCGAAATTGGGCGACCCAATAGTCTGGTTGTGTTGCGGCGATCTCGTGCAATAGCAAGTTGACCTGATCGATTTTTGTTCGCAGGCGGTTGGCTTTGCCTTCACGAATAATATCCTCAATGTCCTCGGCTAGATCACGAGCTCTTTCCTTTTGCCCCCCGTCACCATAATGCTGGGCGTACCGGTGCAATTCGCTCATACTCTTCCGTGCCTTGGTTGTCAAGACAGGCCATTCCACTTGATTCGTGGCCTCATCCAATTTCAATTTCAACTCCAGCAGTCGCTTTTCACACTTGGCAGCGGCGTCTGGATCAGCCTGGGCCGACTCCAGCATCTGTTTCACTTCCAGCAGCAGGGGCGAACGCTCGATTTCCTCCATGAGAATGCCCGAATCCTTGTGACCAGTGGTCGCCGCTTTGATTTTGGCAGCCCCGAAGCGCTTCATTTCCGCCTCAAAATCAGCTTTCAGATGTCCAGGATTGACGGTATGGGAGCGCATGTCGATTTTGCCCTCAAAATGTTCATCCAACAAGGGCACATAGGCGGTAATGCGAATAATCCGGTCGGCACTGATGGAGAGCGTGACGTCAATGTCACTGTTAGACGGAAGATCGCGGAGAATATTATCAGCGCGGATTTCGAGCTCGCCCACCTTGCGATTCCGATCCGCCAAATCCTGTTCTCCTTCCACCAAAGGAATGCGCAAAAGTTCGCCGCTCTGGCCGCGGTGAAGCGGCGCGATGGTTCTAAAGTTGCGTGCGGCTCGCAAGGGCAGGCCGCTGCCCTTTTCAAAAAAGTGGTCATATTGATTATTGGCAAGCGCCACCCCCAGGGAATTGATCAGCGGTTGCTCCTCAACGACGGTGCCAATCGTGTAATGGAATTCGTCGGGGCGCGTCAACTGTTTTAAACCGGCCGCGTCATACATTTCAATGCGGAACGAGTTTCGCTCGCCTTTGTCCGCATGAATGGTGGTCAGGAACACTCCATCGGGCCGCAACGCGATGCGTCCACTGCGCCATTGAGTCTTTTGGTTAACGATCTCGACGGCGAAGCCGGCCAAATCCGTCCGCCCAGCGGCGGATACTATCGCGCCAATGGTCGGAGTGTCATCAATGCCAACCGGTTGATACTTGAGATCAATGGAAAAGCCGGTGGCGGTCAAGGGCGCGCCCGCGGCTGCCTGCAATTTTTGAGTCCCGGCGAAAACCGCTGCCCCCCTGGCAACGACGGTCAGCGGGTCAACGCTTTGATCCAGCGGAATTCCCAAGCCTGCCTCCAACATGCTGCGAAAATATGGGGCCAGCGTCGGTCCTCCGACCAATATGACCCGCTCGATGGCGTTGGGCTCGAGGTTTTTTTCCTTCAACACCCGTTTGCAGATGTCCAAGGAACGACGGATGACGGGTTCCGCCACTCGCATGACGTGGTCCCGGTGGATCTCCGCCTCAAACTCAATTTCATTTCCGGTGTCATCTTCAAACCGGCACGTTTCCAAGACCGCCCGATCGCTCCGCGAAAGGTCAATCTTGGCGGTCTCTGCCGCGCGCTTCAATTTGGCAAACGCCTGGCGCCAACGGAGATTGCCCCGCTTGAAATTTTCGAGCAGGTTCTGTTCTAGAATTCGCGGCACCAGCAACTCTTCGACGATGGCCCAGTCGATGTCAGAACCGCCAAGAAAATTGTCGCCGCCGTGATTGACGACGTTTATGGTCCCCTCTTCGGATTTGATAATGGCGGCATCAAACGTTCCGCCGCCAAAATCATAAACGAGCCAGTAGGCTTTCTGCTGTTCGGCTTGGAAGCCGTAGGCGAGGGCCGCGGCAACAGGTTCTTGCAGCAGAGGACTTTCCGTGAAACCTGCGATCTGGGCAGCGCGCCGAGTCGCCTCACATTGGTGAAGTTCAAAGGCTGCGGGCACCGTGATCACGGCGGCGTCAATCAATTCGCCAGCCCGCTGCTGTACGTCTGCCCGCAGTGATTTGAGCACTTCGGCGGATAGTTCCTCCGCGTTGCGGGACTGGCCGCTGCTTTTAAACTGGTAAATATGGTCGCTGCCCATGCGCCGTTTGAATTCCATGTATGCATCCTCAGGCGCGTCGATGATCCGGTTCCGGGCCCGTTGTCCCACTTGAAGCGCCCCCTTCTTGTCAATGCTGACGGCCGAGGGGGTAATATCGCCATCGGCGTTGTTTTTGATGATCTCCGCCGCAACACCTTTAAGGACCGCGATGGCGCTGTTGGTGGTGCCCAGATCGATTCCGTAGTCTAACGTGGTTCGGTTCATGAGGATTAGAGTTGCACGGGTGTGGCAATGACGACTTCGCCCGTTTGAATGATGGTGTCGTTCCAATAGATGGTTGGCTTGATTGTTTCAATGACCCGCTCCTTCGCAATGCCGGGCGTCGGTTGCGTGGTGATGACCGTCAAAGGCAGTCCGTAATCGAAGGCATCTCCTGTGTGAACTTTTATCTGCAATCCGATTTGCTGGAAGGCATCGAACATCGTTTCGATGTGCCGGTAGATCCGGCGCATCTCTTCGCGCGGTTGACCACGATCGCCGTCCATCATCTTGGTCCTGGCTTTCCACGCGTTGGTGACAATGACCGCAAGATTGGATGCCAAAAACTCAGGATAATGTCGCAGCGCGGCGCGCGCCTGTGCCAACTCCTCAATCAATGCTTTTTGCGCCTCCACGAGTTTCTTGATGTGCAGGTCTCTGTCGCGCATCTCCATCGCCGAAATCTCGACGATTTCGTTCTCCTGATTTGTCGACTTTTGAATCCTTTTTTGTTCCATAATTGATCCTTGCTCACTTCGCGTTGCCGTACTGTTCGAGCTTCGAATTATAATTGGCGATCATTTCATTGAGCGTTTTGGTAGCCCTTTGAACTTCAAGCTGTTTGAGGCTCACCGAAATGGCCGTGTTCACCGGGTCAGAATCCACCGGCTGCCGATTGTTTTGGCGGGCACGCAGGTTGAGCTCCTCGTGGAGAAGTTCAGCCAGCTTCTTTTTCTGTTCCTTGATGGCGTACCGATCTTGCGCCAGCTCATTGGTGTAGGCGTCTGGAATTCGATAGGCGATCACTGGCTGAACAATGGAGCCCGTGGTCGCGGCCGGCAACTGTGCTGCCGGGGGAGTCTGGAGTTCGTCAGTCTGTCCGAGCGACGAACTCTCATGGGTCGGCGCGGAAACCGTTGGACTCGCAGAGAGCAACGCGAAAGGACCGCTCGGGCGCTCAATCGACCAATGGTCTAAAGGGGAAATGACATTTGCGGTGACAAAATTATCTTTGCCCTCGTCAATATGGGTGAGATGAATGACGAACCCCAGGCTCAAAATGGCACCCGCGAGGGCCAGCGCGCAGACAGCGTGGAACCGTGTCAGGCGCCTCAGGCGAGACAAGATTCCCGGCGTCGCTTGAAAGGATTGCCGGTCTATTTTCAATCTGTTCCACAGGGCTGGGGATTTTGCAAATTTGAAAGCCAGTTGGTTTGCACTAATCGCGGTGGGCATATCGCGCCGCGTTTTGGCCGCTTGCAGGGAAATGGTCCGCAGCAGACCACCGACGGCCTCGCAAAGATTCCAAATCGCATCCGTCTCCGCGGGAAATTCCGCCAAGGCCCGTTCCAGCTTGGCGAGCCAGAATCGGTGTACTGTGGCCAGCTTTTGGGCGGGTGAATCCTTGCTTGACTGGATCGACTTTAGGCTGTCAATCACGGCGTTCAGAGACTTTTCACCGAAGATTTTGGCCACCATCCCTGCTGCTTTTTGTTCCCGATCCTCCTTGTCCGCCTGGGTAGCGGGCCGGCCCAGGCTGGGGTTGGTTCTTGATTTCTTGGTGGCGAGTCGCTTGGTCAAAATGACAATGTTCCGTTGAATACCTGCCCGCAGTGAGCTAAAGGTTGTGAACGGCAGAACTGCCTGAAGTGATTTGATGCATTTTTGCTCATCACCGGTGGCCCGATCGTAAGCCAGTTGAATCTTGTTGCAAGCATCCGCCACTTCGTCGAAGAGATCGTTGCGAAAACGGCTGTTGCCGCCGCAGATCAAATCGAACAGCGCCACCGCCCGGGCGGCTTGCGCCGCCAACTCCAGTGCGGCATCGCCGCCGTTCGCAGGCTGGGCGGTGGCTCGCAGTCCAATCGCGATCTGCTCCTTTAAGCGCCGGCTCGCCGGAGCCATGACTAACTGCTCCGTCTGCTCGACATCAAGCAATCCATGATTGGTTTCGCGCATGAAGCGAGCATGCGTGCTCGCCGCGCCCTCCTCGCCGGCTTCAATGTAATCCAGCGCCAATTCTCCGTTGATCTTGCCAATGGCCATCGGCAGCGCCTTTCTAAATCGGTAAACAAAACCATTGGTCAGTCGAGGGTCGTTGAGTTGCCGCACGCGTTCTTCTAATTTTTGCCACAAAATCTCGCCCCGGACCAAGTGCTCCCAGTGCCCGAAAGCCTCGGCCCAATAGCCGTCCAACCTGGACCGCCAGCTTTCTCCAGACCGAACCCCTGCGGCTTGGTTTTCGCACTCCAGAGCGGTCATGTGCCACATTACCGCAAGGTTGTGCAGCGCGACCACTCCGCTGGTCGGGTCAGACTCCTTCAGCGTCCAGATTTTCACGGCCGTGGCGCTGTCACCTGCCTGTAGAGCGAGAATCGCCGGATCCAACTGGCTCTGGCTAAATAGCTCCGGCCAAAACCAGAAAAACTCGTCCACCAATCGCTTTTCCGGATCCTGCAACCGCTGAAGTGTCGTCCGGATTTCGTCATGCGACGGCGGAGAACTTAAAGGAAATGCACCAGGCTTAGGCGTAAAACGAATGCCCGACTCCTCCATCTGCTTTATCCTTGCCCCGTGTTTGGAAATTTCCCTAACGGTTGCGTCCACCGCGAGGCCCAGAGCCCGGAAGGCGTTTTTTTGGTATAAATCCCTGGTCGCCGCCTCCAACAGCGGCTTGCAGTCAGCCTGCGTTTGGGTTCGGGCATCGTCCTTTGGCATGGTGTATTTCGAATCAGTCATGGTCCACCTCGAATGCAGGCGTTCGCGAAATTATTTGGCTCCGGTACCGATGGCAAGTGCCACAGCCGCCAAAACTCCAAGTTTGGACGCATACTCACTCGAACATTCTAGACCATCCCGCATGCCATTCATCTTAAGGATACAGTTGATTAGTCAAGATATTCCGCTGCACTCATTTTCGGCACGAAATTCTGACCGAAGCTTTTTTGGATCAATGTTTTCAGGCGTGTTCGGCTATTGTTCATCCAGCCGGTAAAATCTTTGCGGCACACCGGGAGCCGAGTTGGTCACGGTCTCTACCGCCCCATTACCGATGACGCCAGGGAGAATTTGCCAGACTGGCATGGACAAGGAGTCCATATATTGCAGTGCGTAAATCTTTCCCAACTCGGTTTGAATCGAAACGATAAAGTCGTCCCCAACCCTTGCGGGCGCAAAAAGGACAGGAGACGTCCAAATCCAAAAACCGCCTTTGACGGAGAAGCGGGCGCTGCTCGCAACAGTGGCAAATGGTTGGGCGATCGTGCTGCCCAGTTGAAAACGGCCGCTGGCGCTAAAGGTTGCGCCACCCCCGGCAATTACACCGCGGGTGATTGTGAACTGCGCGCTGCTCTGGGCGGATGCGGAGACGACTGCCAACATCCCAACCAAAACAATCAGGCCAAGGGAGCTTTTCATTCTTGCCTCGTTCTATTTTGGTCCAATGGCAAGAAACGAAAATCCGTTAAGATTGCCGGTGCCATGATAATTATTGACGATAAACCCGTTTGGCGCAATGGACTCGACGCCCGCTGTTCCCGCGCCGCTGGCCGAATGGATGCCGAGCGTCACGGCCGGAGATCCGGCGAATGGAACTGAGAAGCTCACAGTAAAAGTGGCGATTTCGGTGCTGAGATTATTGGTGAGCGTAACCGAGAATCCTTGCCCAAAATCCACCGATCCACCAGAATTGATATCCCCGCGGATTAATCCCAAGTTCAATTCCGCCAGACTCATGGCCAGGCTGGTGTTGGTCGCTATGTTCGCATCGGCGACTGCGCCGGGAGCGAGTTGTGCAGTAGTGATGGCTCCATTCATGACCGTGGCGGCCAGCGCCGAAAATTGCGCATAAGGCGCGGGCAGCACCTGCACCCGCGGCGAAAGTTCCTGAGTCGTTGCGCCGTTTGTGATGGTAATGTCCAGCCAGCGGGCGCCGCCGTCGAACGCGCCCGCGCCAAAATCCAGATTCACAGAGAAAAGTCCGTTGGCGAGCGTCAAATTGTTCGTGATCGCGCTGCCGATTTGATCGCCGTTGGCAGCGGAATCATAGAGCGCGAAGATCATGGTATAGATGCCATTGGCGTTGGTACCGCCATCGCGAAGCTGGCCTTGGTAAGTGAACGCCGTCGTGCCCTGGGCTTCGGCGGTTGAGAGTCCAGGGTTGAGCGCCGAAAGCGCGAGCAAGGCCAGCGCTGAAATAAGTTGCTTCAATTGCTTTTTCATGTCTGTGGTGTTTATTGTTCAAGGAGCCGATATAATGGTTGAACCACACCGAACGCGGAGTTGGTGAGGGTCCCACCGGGCCGGTCACATTCAATCTTTGCGCCCGGGCGCGGCCGGCGGGATTCCCTCCGGAAACGGCCCGCGCAGGACGATGTACGCGAACCAAGAATTTCATAAGTTGCCGGAGACCCTAAACACTTTTGTGGCTTGACGGGAACCGTGTTGACAATGCTCTCTCCGTGCGATTGCCGGTGCTGCCGAGAGATATGTGAGATTCGAACGGAGGCCGAGTCCCCTATGGTAGCGTGTAAAACTTTCCCACTTCGGTTCGAATCGAGGCGATACAGATCTCCCCACCCTTTGATTACGCAAAAAACACCAGAGGCGGCCAAAGCCCCAAACCCCTCGAATGCAAAAACGCGGGTGGTTGGGTACGGCAGCCAGCAACAGGTCGATCGTGGCGCCGGTTCGAAAACAAGCGCTACGAGAGACTTAAAAGGATGAATTGCGTTTTTCATAAGGTTTGTTGCTGACTCGTCTGGATTCGAGGAAACCATCCATCCCTTAATCATACTGGGCCAGGATGGGGAGGCCATTGGGTTCGGCGATACCCTTGCCTTGAAGAAAAACGATAAAATAAAGTATCTTTTATTCATGGTTTGATTGCTCAATTTTGGTCCGTTGTTTGCCGTTTTCTTCATTATTAACTCAACCGCTCTTAACTTCTGGTTGCATTGGCATCAGGTCTGAGAAATCTTACGCGGCTCACTCACAAATCTCGGGCTTTTGGCCAAATTTGTTTTAATCTTTGACTTGACAAAAGCTTATCTTCAGAAGTAGTGTCGCAATGTTAATTGAGCAAGGGAATGGCCAACTTTAAATTTTCCTGTCCGCACTGTCATCAGCGCTTGCAGTGCGATGAAGTCATGTCCGGTCGCCAAATCCAATGCCCGCATTGCGAGACGCTAATTCGCATTCCGCGTGTACCTGGCAAAACAGCACAATATGTTCCGGAGTCTGGAAAAACCTGGGACACGTTCGTTGGCGGCAAGGCTGAACCACCCAAGAAACTTTCCATCAACCCAAGAAAAGATTCCGCGCCAAACGGTTCGGGCTAGGAGTTTCTGCTGGGCCGGTTTCGCTTGGGATGGGTACAAATGAACTGAATTGACATAAAGCGTATGGGTGAACCCGTGGACAACGATTCAGACGCCACCAAGCCCAAAGGCACGATCATCCTTTCCACGTCCCTTCTGTCAATCGAAAAGCCTGGCGACCGAATCAACCATTATAAACTGCTGCAGGAAATCGGCGAGGGCGGCATGGGCACGGTCTGGATGGCAGAACAGACGGAGCCCGTTCGCCGCCAGGTGGCGCTCAAGGTGATCAAGCTGGGCATGGATACCCGGCAAGTGATCGGGCGATTCGAGGCCGAGCGACAGGCCCTGGCCCTGCTGGATCACCCGAACATCGCAAAAATCCTTGACGCCGGCGCGACAGACAATGGCCGGCCTTTTTTTGTGATGGAGCTGATCAGGGGAATTCCGATAACCGAATACTGCGACCAGGAAAAATTGGGAACGCAGCAACGACTCAAGCTGTTCATTGAAGTCTGCCAAGCGATCCAGTACGCGCACCAACAGGGCATCATTCACCGCGACCTCAAGCCGTCGAATGTGCTGGTCACGCTCCGGGGGACCGTGCCGACGCCAAAGGTCATCGACTTCGGCATCGCCAAGGCAACCGGCGGACAGAAGTTGACGGACAAGACCATCGTCACCGCCTTGGAGCAATTCATCGGCACGCCCGCCTACGTGAGTCCCGAACAGGCGGAAATGAACGCGCTGGATGTTGACGCGCGCAGCGATATCTATTCGCTGGGCGTGCTGCTTTACGAGCTGCTCACGGGCAAAACGCCGTTTGAATCAAAAACGCTCGTCTCCAAGGGGCTGGCCGAGATGCGACGCATCATTCGCGAGGAAGAACCGCCGCGGCCGTCCACAAAGTTAAGCGCGCTGGCGCAAGACGAACTGACCTCCACCGCCAAGCGCCGCCAAGCCAATCCGCCCCGGCTGATGCACCTCGTCCGTGGCGACCTGGACTGGATCGTGATGAAGACGCTCGAGAAAGATCGCACGCGCCGGTATCGAACCGCCAGCGATCTGGCCGAGGACATTGGCCGGCATCTGAAGGACGAACCAATCACCGCCAAGCCGCCGGACTTTTTGTACCGTTGGCAGAAGTTCGTCCGCCGCCGCAAGCCCGCCGTCCTCTCTCTGCTGGCCATCGTGCTCCTCGCGGCGTTGGGGGCCCTGCTTTTGAAAGCGATTTGGCCGGGACGGCTGGTCAGCGCCGACCAACTCCTGCGGGAAGCCAACAACTACCTCGCTCACTACGACCAGGAGGGCAATATTACGAAGGCCCTGGACGATCTTGCGGACGCTAAATTGGACAACGACAGCTATGAGCTCTGGGCCGATCGCGGATGGGCGCATTGGCTGTCCTTCCTGGACGGCAACAGCAGGAATGAGGCTGACCGCTTGGATGCTTTTCATTGCTCTTCCAACTCCCTGGCCAGAAACCCGAGTGCTTCCCGTGCTCACCTGGTTCAGGGGCTTTGCGCACAGAACCAAAGCGATTGGCTGACCGCGACCAACGAAATGTTGCAAGCCAAGGCCCTTACCAAGGACGGCGATGGGCTGGTGCTCATCTGCCTGGCCAGGGCTTGCCTGGACGCGGGCAATAACGCTGCTGCCCGACAGTTCAGCCAAGCCGCCGGACGCCAGGCGGAGGGGAGCCCTGAGACTGCGACGACGTGGATGGTTCTCGACCTGCTTGCAGGCTTTCAGTGGACGACAGGCGAATACGACGGCAGTCTCGAAAACTATGAGAAAGCGGTGCGACTTGCGCCAAGCGATCCGCTCCCGCACATGCATTTGGGGCAGGCTTATATAAAGCAGCACGAATGGGACAAGGCGATTGCCGAATTCAACCACTCCCTGAAGCTGCGTGATACGGCCAAAGCGCACAGTGACCTGGGTTCAGAATATTTTGGCCAAGAGAGGTTCGACCAGGCTGTTATTTGCTTCAGCAAGGCGTGCGAACTAGACCGAGAAAATTATCTTTATCGCTTTAATCTCGCATTAAGCTACCGATATTCCAGCCTGCCAAACGCGCGAAGCAATTCAGTTATTCACTTCACACAAGCATTGGAGATTTTAAATGACGATTTGAGGGCGGGTGGGAACAAGGAACAAGTCCACGCTTATCGTGGTGTATGTCTCGCAGGTGCCGGTCAAGCGGAGGAGGCGCGCAAGGAATTGGAAAAGGCACAGAAAGAAGTTGGCCAAAATGTCCACGTCCAGGCCATAATTGACATTGGTTATAAAATTTTGAAGG